>NZ_JAIWJX010000002.1:3110540-3732648 GCF_023149135.1 Fictibacillus marinisediminis
TTTTAAGAACAAACAAAGCAAGATCAGTTTTAAATACTTCAGGGTTAACTGAGACCAAGGCAACATATAAAGCGGGAAGTATCAGCGTGGCCACAACTCCTATTACTCTAAAGAGTCGAAGCATAAATGACAGTACAAAAGGGAAATTGCGATCGTTTACACTACTTAACATGTCCCAAACCAGATGGGGAAAAACAAGCGCGAAGGGACAATTATCTAAAAAAAGCACGATTCTGTTCTTTTTTAAGGAATGAATGGCTTGAACCGGAAGTTCAGTGGCGAATAGATGACTGACAGGACTCAACCTACGTTGACCAAATTGCTTATTAAGATCATCAATTGTTTCAATATCTGATTTAATTTGATTTAACTGCTGGTTCACTTTTTCAATAAGGTCATTTGGGGCTCTTCCTTTAACATAGAGCATTGACAGCTTTCGCTTTTCTAGTTCTCCGACTTGATAGGAACAATGGCACAGACGTTCAGTATTCAGACTTTTTCGAATCATCCCAACGTTAATATTAATATCTTCTCCAAAGGCATCCGTAGAGGATTGAATGGGACTTTCATTTTTAGGCTCTTCAATGCTGCTACTCAGATTTTGGGCGATAGGGTCTATCACGGCATTCTCTTCGTCATCTTTTGAAACGATCACTAATTTGCCTTCTAATACGGATTTGATGATTTGTGCTGTATCAACGTTAATCTGGTCACTAAGGTTTGTCAAAAGTACTTTTAATGAAGTAGACGAAGCCGCCATTTGTTGAACATATAATTTCGACTTAGGTAAATCAACTAGCGTATTAAATCCAATAAGATAGATTGCTGTTTTATCTACAAGTTCTTCTTCGATGAAAAAATCGTCGTGATTGGAAAACTTGGATTCAATTTCTTTCACTATATTCTTCATTAATTTGCCCCTTAACAACTTGAAATCTAAAGAAATTATTTGCAATAGGGAGCGTTTTTATTCGATGAATGAATAACTAGTGCTATATCCAGATGGTTTAACCGAACTATTATAAAGGAAATTTAAGTCTTAAAGCGAATGGTTAGTTGAACATGAAACAATGAATTTAAAAATTTGCTAATTTACGGAGGGAATGAAATGTTTACATCAGTAAATGATTTCTTAAACGAATGGAAACAAGAAGCAGCTGTTACCCAGAAAGTGCTGGATGTGCTGACGGATGAATCGTTGAATCAGGAGGTTTCTCGAGGATTATACAGCATTGGAAGCCTCGCTTGGCACATTACTGGAGCAGCTTACTACTTTCCTTCACAGGTTGGATTAATATTTGAGACTCCTGATCTTCAAAAAGAGACACCCAAATCAGCTGCAGAAATCAGTGAGACATACAAAACAGTAAGTGAGCGGTTAACACAAGAGTTTTCTGAACAGGTTTCAGAAGAAA
Source organism: Fictibacillus marinisediminis (assembly GCF_023149135.1). Taxonomy (NCBI): domain Bacteria; kingdom Bacillati; phylum Bacillota; class Bacilli; order Caryophanales; family Fictibacillaceae; genus Fictibacillus; species Fictibacillus marinisediminis. The sequence continues at coordinate 3,111,956 of NZ_JAIWJX010000002.1, forward strand.
AAATGAACGAAATGGTGAATTTATTTGGTATGGACATGCCTGTTCAGGCTGTTTTCCGTCTGCTCATTCAGCATCAGGCTCATCATCGCGGACAATTGACTGTCTTAATGAGACAAGCTGACTTGAAAGTTCCTGGCGTATATGGCCCTAGCAAAGAAGAATGGGAAGCAATGAATGCTCAAAAGAGCTGAGATCGTCATGATGAAAAAATGTTTTAAAGGAAATTTTCTCTGGTTCTAAATAGCGGTTCGATCCCGCTGGTCTCCACCATTCACAAACCATTAAAGCCCTTGATAATCAATCAGCAAAACAACTGCAACACTTAATCCTTTAACAAAGTTAAACTTCCTAAAGTATAAAAAAACGAAGCCGCTAACTTGCGGCTTCGCTTTCTTATTAAGAACAGAATTTATCAGTTGATTTCGGAACGGATAACCCGAATAACGGACGGATATACAAAGCAAAAAAGGTTCCAAGCATCGCCATAATCGCCCAAACATAGCCATGCAGGCTAAAGGATGCGATACCACTGAAATACGCTCCAATATTACATCCAAAAGCAAGGCGTGCTCCATACCCCATGAGCAGTCCGCCGATGATCGCCGCGGCTGCTGTACGAAGAGGCACTTTCTTTAGAAGGAATACACCTCCAAGCGTAGAAGCAGCCAGTGCCCCAACAATAAGGCCAAAGTCCATTACACTGGTTCCATCCATAAAAACAGATTGATTGAGAGGCGCTGCTTTTTCACCGGCCCAGTAACCCCATTGGGTAACGTCGACTCCCATTGCCTGTGCGGCTTTGGATCCCCATAGGGCAAAAGCGGAAGTAATACCCCACGGACTTCCTTTTACAAGTAAAGTTGCGGCATTAAGCACTGCCAGGACGACAGCCGCAGTTAATATGGGCCAAGAGCCGCGGATGACACGGGTCCAGCCTTTTGCACCTGGAATCGGAGCCATTTTTGGAGGACGGCGTTTCTTTTCAACTTTAAATGTCAGCCAAGTTATGCCCCCTAGGATAATCATTTGAATCCCCCAGCCTCCAAACCAGCCAAGACCTGTGCTTGTCGCCAAGGAAAAAGGCTTAAATGCAGGGAGATTCATCCAAAAATCGAAGTGGTATGCTCCAAAAACAGAGCCGACAATAAATGCAATTAATGTGAGAAACATTTCAGAACGGCCACCGCCTACAGCATACAATGTGCCAGATGCACAACCGTTGCCAAGCTGCATTCCGATGCCGAAAATAAAAGCACCCACAATTAAGCTTACCCCGACTGGAGAGACGTTTCCAACCGGACTTCCGCCAAATAAGGTAACGTCAGCCGCAAATATAATCGCAAACAACGTACTGGCAACTGCCAGCATCAGCATATGCGCACGAATGGCTTCACCGTTCCCTACTGCCATAAACCGTCTAAATGCAGATGTAAAACCAAACCTTGCGTGAAAGAGTGTAAATCCAAGCAAAAGGCCGAGCCACAAGAGCATTCCTTGTTTTAAACCTCCAGCCTGGATGCTTGCATAGCTCAATATAACTGTTAACAAGCCTGCAAACACAACCCAGTAAGCCTGAACCGCCCCCGTGCTTTTCCCTTCACCAGTCGGCTTTCTTTCTTTATTTTGTGACGTATTAGAAGAAGTTAACCCCATCAAATCACCCCTTAATCCAATAAAACTAGTCGGAAATATTCTTTCTCTGTATACTACAACTTATATTGAAAAAGGGGAACCATTTTGCTTGTGTTAATTTTTAGAGAATATTAAAAAAGCCAGAGCCCCCTTTAAAAAGAGGACTAGCTGACTAAATTCAGGTTGATTTGAACATTCCTAACGGTAGTAAAAAAAAGATTTTGGCAGGCGGAAACAAGCATTTGTTTGACTCGTCCATCAATTGCTATCCTAGCCTAATTAAACTACGACAATTACAATGGTTTAGTTTGACAAAGGTATGGCTTGATTCAATACTGTATCCATACATCGCTGTATTTGTTCCTTCTTTTCAGCACTTAATGGACGTGCAGGTGCCAATACATCGGTAGAGATCTCGATTCCCCGCATCCGTATGGCTTCTTTCGCTACATTCACAAAAGGAGAATCGAGTTTGTATAAAAGGGGAAATGGCGCTAACTTTTTGTGTAATTCAATGGCTTTCCCGTAGTTTCCTTCCTTAAAAGATTGATAGAGGCCAACAGTAAGCTCTGGGATAAAATTGGCCGTTAACGGGATGGCACCGTCCCCGCCAACAGATAATGTATTTAATAAGTGATCATCGTATCCAGAGAGAACCGCAAAATCTTCTTTAAAGGACTTCACCGTTAAGATCATTTCCCTGGTATGCCCCACTGATTCAACCGTTTCTTTAATACCCGCGATATTCGGATGCGCTTTCACAAGCTTAAGTACAAATTCTGGTGATAAATCTTGTCCTGTTAGTCCAGGGAAATTGTAGAGCAGAATGGGCAGATCAATCGCTTCAGCAATATCGGCATAATGTTGAAAAAGATTCTCCTCTGTAAGTTGCCAATAATAAGGGTTAATGACAACAATACCGTCTGCTCCAGCCTCTTTTGCATGCATACTTAATGAGATGGTTTCTAGTGTGCTTGGAGTACCGGTTCCAATGAGAACGGGGACTCGGCCGTTAACATACTGAATGGCAAATTCAGTTACAGCTTTTCTTAATTCAGCCGTCATCTGGCTGAATTCACCACCTGTCCCTAAAAAGAACAGCCCATCTACTTTGGATTCAATTAAGAAATCAATCAGATTTCCCATACCCTTTTCATCTAGTCGTCCATCTTTATGTAATATGGTTGGAATCGGTGGAATAACACCTTGAAATTTTGCTGACATATGATCTCTCCTTTTTTAAAATGGCTGTTTTCGTAACCTTTGTTGCTCTTAGGAGTGGTTGATTTCCGTTTCAGGCTGCTCGCTTTCCGCGGGGCGTCCGGTGAGCCTTACCGGCGCCAGCGCCTACTTTCGGCGTATGGCGCCTGTTGGTCTCACCTGTCCCGCTGCTCCCGCAGGACAAGGAAGGCTTCGGCAGCGGTATATCGCACGAAGAAAATGTGAAATTCATTTTCGAGGAGTCTCACACCTTGCACTCCAATCAACTTGTCAATGAAGATTCTTTAAAAAATGTTCCCAAAGCAACAATCTTTTAGAAAAGAGCCTTAAAAATTGATAAATAGTATTAAAGCAGATTTGAGCTATATAAACCTCCTTTCTACCTAAAGGGTTTTATAATATCAAACAAGGTTTCTATTCTCTGAATATATCATAACATCTTTTCTGAAAAGTTAGAATTATATGCCAATAGATTATAAAAAAAAATGACCTCTGTTGAATACAGAGATCGTCTTATAAAAACTGCTTAGGCTTTTTTTAATGTCCTTGTTTACTTCATTACGGTTGTGTCTATACTAGTCGTCCAGCTTTGCCGCAGTTAAGTTAGCGTCAAAGAGATTAATTTGTGTAGCAGTTGCATTTTTCACTTGGAGAACTTCGTTTTCCTCTAAACAAACGATTTTACCCACTTTAGCCAAAGTGGTGTTAGGGAGAACGGTAACGGAAGCGATCAATCGAGCGTTAGCGAAGATTTCGAAAGTTGCATTTGTACCGCTCTGTAAATTCGCATTAAACGTGATTCCATAGGTTCCAGATTTTTTGATCGCGAGTCCGCCAATTGGAGAAATGTCAGTACACTCTGCAATCACTTCATTGTTTAATGGTATAAATTCATCGGGGTCAAATAATCTTCCATTAGTAGCACTGAACGAAGCATATCCAAGGACTTCATGACACTTTCTGCATTCCTTTTTACACGTAGAGGAGCTGGAGGAGCTCTCGTGTTTGCACTTAAATGAACTGGAGCTGGAGCTTTCATCTTTATGAGAATCCAACCTCGCCGCAGTTAAGTTAGCGTCATAGAGTGTAATCGTGGTAGCTGCTTTCACTTGGAGAACTTCGTTTTTCTCTAAACAAACGATTTTAGCCACTTTAGCCAAAGTAGCGAAAGGGTAAACGGTAACGGAAGCGATTAATCGAGCGTTAGCATAGATTTCAAAAACTGCTGGCGTAGTTTGTCCACTGCCTGCTAAATTCACATTAAACGTGATTCCGTAGGTTCCAGATTTTTTGATCACGAGTCCGCCAAGTGGAGAAATGTCAATACATTCTGCAATTACTTCATTGTTTAACGGGATCAGTTCTCCGGGATTAAAAGTCGTACCCTCAAAAGTAGGAGCACTGAACGAAGCAAATCCAAGGACTTCTTTACACTTTCTGCATTCCTTTTTACACTTCGAGGAGCTGGAGGAACTCTCTTTTTTGCACTTAGAAGAGCTGGAGGAGCTGGAGGAACTGGAACTTTCATCTTTATGAATATGGCATTTTTTTATAATTTTAACACCCTTCTTTTTAACTCTTCTATTCGAGGAGCTGGAGGAACTCTCTTTTTTGCACTTAGAGGAGCTAGAGGAACTGGAACTTTCGTCTTTATGAAAACGATGACTTTTTTTTCATAATTTTACCACCTTTTTTTAAATCTTCTATATTATATTAATTTCATAATCCTATGTATGGTTGAATGATAGAGGACAAACGTACATTTAATAGTAAAGAGTAGCCAATTATGATAGAAACAAGAATAGCGTCCATGTTATCGCTCTTGTGTTACTATCCACTATCGCCAGATCACCCTTTGTGACCATTCCGTTACTTATGCTTTGGTCCTTCTCGGCATGGTCGTCTGGCCCAAGTCTGCAGTATAACCCGGTCTGGCTCGCTCCAGAAGCTTCAGAAATTCTACTTAGCCTGTATGGTTCCTGCATACAGTTAGGCATAGCAGCCGCCGCTGGGGTTGGGGGAATTGCTTTAAGAAACTCATCAGTGCTATCAGTCAGTTGGATCGGGGCCGCATCAGTCGTAATTGCTGCAATTATTGCGGCGGCTCTATTTAGCCTAAATAGTAAAGTAACGAAGAACGAGAAAGCCGTTTAGTTGAGAAAAAGCGCATTAATTCCCTACCACTGGGAAAACTTTGATTATGCATGATAGACAAACTAACTATGAAAAGGGGTATGAACCATGAAGAAAGACCACGAACAAAAGCCATCGGTCGCTCCAGGCATGAATGATGCAGAAGAATTAGACCAAGAGGCTACACAGAAGAAATTGAAAGCGGCAATTATACAGAAGTAACAACGATGTCTTGGGACGAAGTGGATCCAAGTGAATAAGGCTATATAGCTTTTATGAGCCAGAACAAAGCCCGTACAAACTATAAAAAGGCATTATAATGCCTTTTTATAGTTGTTTTATTTTGCTTTTCTTACTCCTGGTAGCATGAGAGTATAACTAGACGTTCTGTTCCCTCTGTTCGAAATAATGGATAGGACGGATCTCAATGCCCCAACCAAACTGCTCACCAGCTCTGACTTGCGTGGTCGGATGTAGTAAGGCTATCCGAATCGCATCCTCCATGTCCTTTGCTTCAATGAGGAACGTACTGCCGATCAGCTCTTTGGTCTCTACAAAAGGACCGTCCGTAACCATTACCTTCCCGTTCTCCCGGCGCAAGCATTTGGTTTCTAAGTCGAGCCCAGCATCCATCATCACTTGACCGCTTTTGTAGAATTCCTTGAGGTGGGGCTGACATTCGCTCATGACAGCCTCAATCTCCGCCTTGGGACGGGCATCCATTTTTTCTTGATTGAAGTAACCTAAACATAGATATATCATTTTAACATCTCCTTTATATCATTGATATTGGCTTACATTTTGCTGTTTGTTTTAAGTCGACGATCGGCATACAGTAAAATGGACACATCACAAATTGTTTTTCTAGACTTTTTTCATCGGTTTTGCGTGTTATTCCTCCATACCTTCAGAGGCTCCAGCTCGGGTGCGTTGCGGGTAAAATCCATGTGGATCTGGCATTCGCATCGCCCATTCTATTGCTTTTTCTCTAGATTTAACCTCTATGAGAGTAAAACCAGCAATCATCTCCTTTGATTCTGTAAATGGTCCATCTATTACTCTTGGTTCCTGCCAGGTTCAGGGTACGAGATTCGAATTCCGTTTGAGCTTGGATGAAGCCCTTCAGCGGCTAACAGAACACCTGCTTACACCAATTCCTCGTTATATTTCACATAGCCTCCTTACAACGAACGAGGAATTACAAAATCGACATGAAAAAATATTTTTTATAAAATATTTTAGACATTCATTACTATCGTTAAATTATTCAATAAAAAGTGGACAACACCTTTTGAGTTAGTGCAGCGATATCTATTTTTATCTCATTGAAAAGAAAGTCATTTAAGTTTCAATTCTTCATAAACCCCTTTAGTTACAAAAAAAAGCTTTACTTCTTATTGAAGTAAAGCGCCTTCTTTTTTTACTTGCACGATATTCAAAGCTTGCCCGGTCATAGTTAAGCGATCCAACAATTCATGATATTGCTAACAAATGCAATGTCCCCCCTAACAAATCGCTCTTGCCTGGACCATCCGTTTAAGCAACATCATAGCGATTCCAAAAACGGTTCAAAAAGAACATGTTATAGCAAATGCCGAAGCGGCAATGATTGAGTTTACTGAAGAAGATCTCAATAAACTTAATCAAGTATTTCCTGAACCTACAAGGAAAAAAGGACTTTTTTATTTACATTTGTGATTGAAAATACGTAAAGAGAGGAACATAGAAAAGAGAGTATTTACTTATGGGGGCAGATAAAAGATGAGCACGGAAATCAAAGCTTTTGTTTTTGATGCGTATGGAACATTATTTGATGTCCATTCTGTGAAGGAAAAATGCGAGGAATTCTATCCTGGAAAAGGAGAAAAAATCAGTCAGGTCTGGAGAACGAAACAAATTGAGTATTCTAATTTACGACAGCTTATGGGCAATTATGAGACGTTCTTAACGATTACAAAGGATGCCTTAAAATATGCCATTAAAGCCAGTGAAGAAGAATGGGGCGAGGAAAAAGAAAAGGCATTGATTGAAGCTTACTTGCAATTAACTCATTATCCTGAAGTAGAACGTGTACTTGTGCAGCTAAAAGATAAAACATTGGCCGTCTTCTCGAATGGTTCCCATGATATGCTTGATCCCTTAATCCAACAGTCCGGGCTCTCCCCTCTCTTTGACGCCATCATCAGTGTGGATGAAGTGAAACAGTATAAACCCACACCCGCTTCGTATGATCATGCGCTAAAAACATTGAATGTCAAAAGAGAAGAAGTATTATTCATGTCTTCCAACGGCTGGGACATTTCCGGAGCAAAAAACTTTGGATTTCGTACGGCATGGATCAATCGAAACGAGCTGCCCATTGAGGAATTGAACCTTGCTCCTGATACCATATATTCTGATCTTAATGGAATTCTTAAGTGGAAATAATAAAGAGGGAGAAGCCGTCATGGCTTCTCCCTGTATTTTTCCCTGTAATGGCATAGAGCAAGAAGTGGCCAGACATGATTATAGCTATGGTAATAGATATAAAAGCTTCCTGGCAACCCAGCGCCTGTTGGGTAGGTCAGGCTTTGAATATTATAATTTCCACGGTTTAATAAATAATCAATGCCTCTTTTTATGGTGCTGTTCGGTGTGGGACAAGCAGTGATCAAGGCATCAAGTGCCCAGGCTGTCTGGGTTATGGTGCTGTATGAAAGGGAAATATATTTCTTTTCGATATCACTTCTGCATGATTCTCCCCAGCCACCGTCGGAATGCTGAATTTCTGTCAGCCATCCTATTGCCTTTTGAATGGTGCGGTCTTGCTTACAAAAGCCCGCTGCCATCAATCCTGTCACACTTGCCCAGGTTCCGTAAATGTAACTAATTCCCCAGCGGCCGTACCAGGAACCGTCATTTTCCTGATTTCTTTTTAACCATTGCACTGCTGCTTTAATCCGAGGAGACGGCAGCAGCAAACCGTCATAGTTACCAAAAAATTCGAGGGTGCGTCCTGTGAGATCAGCAGTGGAAGGATCCGTAAGGGCATCTTCCGCGTTTTCAACAGGCAAAATCCGCAGCCATTTTTTATTGGTGTCCTTCTCAAAAGCCCCCCACCCTCCATCCTTATTCTGCATGGATAACAGCCAGTCTCTTCCTCTTTTATAGGCATGATTTAGGTTCTTGTTTATTCTTTGGTATCGGTTTATTGTTCGAAGGGCAGCCTGTGTGTCATCTACATCAGGATGGCGGGTATTGCCTTCACTGAAACCCCATCCGCCTGGAGATGCATCCGGATTATGATACTTCCAATCACCATAGCTTGAATGCTGATTCTTCAGGAGGAACTGAAGGCTTCTTTTTAGACTGGGATGTGTAGAGGCAACCCCGGAAGACAATAAAGCATAGTTTATCAGAGAGGTGTCCCATATAGTGGAGGGAGAATTTTGGATATGAAAGGTCTGACCGTTATAGCATAACAAGGAAATAAGGCCATGAACGGCTTGTTTTATAATTGGTGAATCCTTCTTATAGCCGATTGAGATAAGCCCATACACCATAAGAAAGCTGGTACTTGCATAGTTAAGCAATGTACCGTCGGCTTCAATATGCTTTAAAATATAGTTTTCCAGAAAGGCAGTTTGATAAGAATACGAAGCCTTTCTACGAGTAACCTGTGTCTCTTCCCATAAGCCATCTTCCATTTTTGTATACAAATGTTTCAGACACGGCGTGCTGCCGCTTCGTAATTGGAACTTTTGTGACATACCCAACAAAACGGGGGCAAAATGTGCCCTGGCATAGCTGCTGATATCATAAAAGTTTAAGTTAGCTTTCTCCATTATTCGAAAAATCCTTGCAGGATCAACTGTATGTTTCGGCCAGGGGTACAGGCCGTTAAATGCAAAAAAGACTTTTGTCATCAAACTTACTTTTTTTAAACCGCCCTGATTTCTAATAAAACTGGCGGCTTGCTTTAGACGGTTTATCTCATTTGACACGTACCCTGAAAAGAGGAGAGCGGTATACGCTTCTGCTGTCGCCGTCAGATTTCCCTTTTCCTCATCAGGATAGGCCTTCCACACTCCATTCGTTTCCTGCTTGGACAACAATCGTTGAACGAGCCGCAGAATCAGTTTTTCGTCTTCCCATCCCAGAGTCCGTAATAAAATAATCATGTAGGCGTCAGTCATTAAAGCATTTTCGAAGCAAAACCTCCATGATCCATCCTGTTCCTGCAGCTCAAGAAGGCGGGAACTGCGGCTTTCAATTTCCCTATTTACCTCAGCAAGTCTGTACATGGCATCCATCACTCCGGTTAAGTCCCCTTGGCAGTTGCTTTCTGCCTATAATGTATGTGTGTAAAAGGGTACCGGTGACTGATATCTTTAATGCCAAATTTTTTCTAAGATTAAAAGATTGATATACTATTTACACTCTATTATTTTGCATGCATAAAATAGGTCATCAATGAGGGAGTGATACTAATCAATAACTTACATAGCAAAATTGCACTCGTAACCGGAGGATCAAAAGGCCTTGGCAGACATATCAGCGCAGCCTTGGCACAATCAGGAGCAACCGTCATCGTCAATTATGCACACAGCCGGGAAACTGCCCTCCAAACCGTCGACTTCATTCAATCCAGCGGAGGAAAAGCATTTGCTGTTCAAGGCGACGTAACAAATGAAGAATCCCTAAATCACCTAGTTAAAGAAAGCGAAGAGATAACGGGCGAGACAATTGATATTTTGGTAAACAACGCTACCGGCCCGCAGCCAGAGCTCTCACTTGAAGAAAGCACATGGGATGACTATTTGGATCAGCTGAACTTTTTTGTGAAAGCTCCTCTGTTATTAACGAAGGCGGTCTTGCCGGGGATGAAAGAAAAAGGAGAAGGCCGAATCATTAACATTGGAAGTGAGGTCATCCAATTAGGGAACGCAAACTTTGCAAACTATGTAACTGCGAAATCCGCTCAGCTTGGGATGACCCGATCTTGGGCGAATGAACTCGGACGTTTTGGAATCACGGTGAACCTGCTGAACCCCGGCTTTATACCAGTGGAGCGGCATGAAGGGATCGATCCAAGTGACTATCAAAAGGGAGTTCCCCTCGGCCGTATGGGAGAACCACTTGATATCGGAAACGCGGCTGTATTCTTGGCCTCTCATGAAGCCAAGTTCATCACCGGACAATCACTATCCGTGAACGGCGGGAAAACGTTTGGTATATAACTTCTTCATTCCCTTTTGATTCATGCACCCAGTTAACGGTTCCTTCATATTTTAATGGAAAAAGGAAGGTCTCTCATGCCCTCTTTTGGCCAGTTGTGTCAGCAATACGCCCAAATATTGAATGGAACTCCCAAGGTTGAACATGGGGTATGCTCGGTAGAGTTTCAGCGCAACCTGCACGTAACCATTCAAGGACGTCCGAGCCGCGGCGAACTTCATGCTGGTCTGACGTTTGAATCTGTGGATCAGGAAGGAAAGGCACTCAACCTGGGGGAAATCGTTCTATTAGAAGAAGAAGTACCTTTGTTTACAAGTATTCTTGTTAAAAATAAAATCATTATAAGCGCACTTCATAATCATTGGATGTATACAAAACCGAGCATCCTTTATCTTCATTTTCAATCTGTTGAATCTCCCTTAACGTTTGCTCATAAAATGTCAGAAGCATTCAGAGCTCTAAAAATTAATGTCTCATGATACACTAACTAAGTTATTAAGCCCCTTGGGAGATCAAGGGGCTTTTCTACTTACGAAAGACTGGCATTATGGGGATGGGAAGCCGGGGCCTTGACAGCGGAAAATCAGATGGGATCTCAATTAAAGCTTGCAGCTGAGCACCCTGAGAAGGCTCGGCGTACACTTGAACAAGTTATTGAATTTAAAGAGGCACTTTATCGTATATTATCCTCTGCAGTACAAAGTAAGCCGTTTAACCCTGCAGATTTAGGCTTGATAAATGCAGCATTAGATAGGGCCAATGATTTTATGATCATAGAATACTGTGAACAAAACGAATTCACCTTTGCCTTCAAAGGCCAGGCTGATGAATTGGATGGAATGCTTTGGCCTGTCATAAAGTCGGCTGTTGATCTCCTTATGTCGAAGGAACTTAAGAAGGTAAAGATGTGCGAGGGCGGCACATGCGGCTGGATTTTTATCGATACAACCCGAAACCGCAGCCGCCGCTGGTGCTCCATGGACGATTGCGGCAACCCGGAAAAGGCAAGGCGTCATTATAAGAGGAAGACCAGCCAAAAATAAACGTAAATACAGCCCATGGACAAAATCCATGATCTTTTTCCATCTACTGCTTTACTTTTTTAAACGCCTCTTCTGTATACTTATTCTTCGGATTCCAGAGCAAGTACTCATCCACACCAAGCTCCTGCCCAGCCCGAATCTGATCCCTCACCTGCTGTGGCCCGTATTCAATATGGCCGTCCACCCAGGTGGCAGTGAAATCCTGGTACCACGGACGGATTTCACCGACCGGTTTCTTTTGTTTTTCGAGCACCTTGTCCCGGTCGACAGCATACTGGAGAGCCTTCTTGATCAGTTCATACGGCTTGGCATCCGGAACACTTATGCCGTACACCCCTGGTCCGTAATGGGACGGGTACGTCATTGGGCTGATCACATCGACTGTCGGAGTAACTGACTCCCACTGCTGGCCGATGCCGGAATCGTCTTTTTGGCTTGTGGACACACCGAACACATCGGCTGATACTTTGACGCCGTATGGCTTCAGATCCTTTTTCGCATAAAGAAGGAAGTCGTGAATGTTTTGCTCTTTAGACTTTTTATCCGGGTTATCAAACTTCACTTCACGATCCACCTGCGCCCCGTTGTCGGGGAATCGGACATAGTCGAACTGAATCTCATCAAACCCTTGCTTTGCAGCTTCTTTCGCAACGGAGGTCACATAGGACCAATATTCTTCATTATACGGATCAACCCAGGGAATGCCGTCGTTGTAATACAAGCCACCGCTTTTCTTCTTCATGGCATACTCTGGTTTTTTCTTAGCCATATAAGGATCCTTAAAGGTAACGATCCTGGCAATTGTATATATGTCTTTGTTCTTCAGCACTTTCATCCGCTGAGAGATATTGCTGATTTTCGGGTGCTGATCTGAGCCGTATTGATTAACGGCAGGCACCTTTGAATCGTATGTAATCTTCCCGTCATCTTCTTTTACATCTACCACGAGTGCATTGAGTTCTGTATCATCCACCAGCTTGACCAATTCATTAAACTTTTCATTATTTCCGGCGGATGCTCCTGACATGTAGACTCCCTTTACTTTCACATCTTTCGGTTTTTTAACAGGAACTTTCCTTTCCTTTGCTGCTTCTTCTTTCTTTACCGGCTGGTCTTTTGCTTTCGTTTCATTCGTTGCGCTTCCCGACGTCTTTTCTGCGGTCCCGCATCCAGCCAGTCCGCCAACTACAAGCAGACAGGTTAACGAAATGCTTCCGAACGCTCTCTTCATCTGGTGCTTCCCTCCCCTGATGTAGCATCTAACTATGTTCTATGGTTCGCAGTGTTAATACCCTCTTTTAGAGAGTTTAAGCGCTTTCTCTGTTTTTTTAACAATCTTTTAATAGAAGAAAGAGAGAACTGATTACCAACTGGTTTTATTTGGTCATACTAAAGGGAAATAAGTAAATAACTCGCAGAAGTTAACTTGCCATATATGTCGCAGGAAAGGTTGGTGCAGGAGTTGAAGAAAGAAGAAGATTTGCAGCGTGGGTTGAAAAATCGGCATATCCAGCTGATCGCCATCGGCGGAGCGATTGGAACCGGTCTTTTTTTAGGCGCGGGAAAATCGATTCACCTGGCGGGGCCGTCCATCATGCTGAATTACGCACTTATTGGAGTTATGCTGTTTTTTATGATGCGTGCCTTGGGTGAAATGCTCATGTACAGCCCGACATCCGGCTCGTTCACTCACTTTGCCGAATCGTTCATCGGGCCGTGGGCAGGTTTTATCACGGGGTGGACGTACTGGTTCTGCTGGATCGTAACAGGAATGGCCGAAATTACAGCAGTCGGATTGTATGTGAAATACTGGTTTCCGAGTATTCCTCAATGGCTGACGGCACTGGCCGCTGTACTTGTTTTGCTGCTCATTAATATGTCGGCGGTTAAAGCGTTCGGGGAGATTGAATTCTGGTTCGCTCTTATTAAAATCATTACCATTATTGCGCTCATTGGTATTGGAATCGTGCTGATCGTCATGGGCTATGAAAGCCATGGCACTCAGGCTTCATTATCCAATCTCGTAAATCATGGCGGATTTTTCCCGAACGGTTCATCAGGCTTTGTTCTTGCCTTTCAAATGGCACTCTTCGCATTCGCAGGAGTGGAGCTTGTCGGCGTAACAGCCGGTGAAGCACAGGATCCAGATAAAACCTTGCCAAGTGCCATCAACAACATCCCAGCACGGATTCTTCTCTTTTATATCGGGTCACTGATCGTCCTCATGTCAATTTATCCATGGGATAAAATCGATCCAGACACAAGCCCGTTCGTTTCGGTCTTTAAGTTGATCGGTATTCCGGCAGCATCGGGCATCATCAATTTCGTCGTCCTCACTTCCGCAATGTCGTCTTGCAACAGTGGCCTGTTCAGTACGGGACGAATGCTTTACACACTGTCGAATGAAGGAAAAGCACCTAAAAAGCTTGGATTGCTAAACAAAAAGCAAGTTCCGGCACCCGCTCTTATCGTTTCAACATTTTTCCTTTCGTTTGGCGTTTTGCTCAATTATTTATTGCCGGAGGAAGTGTTCACGCTGGTGACAAGCATCGCGACCATCTGCTTCATCTGGGTATGGGGAATCATCCTGGTCGCTCATCTCCGCTTCCGGAAACTAAAGCCTGAGGACGCGAAAAAGAGTGCATTTAAAATGCCGCTTTCGCCGGTGATTAACTGGATCGTACTGGCATTCTTCGCTTTTATGATCGTTGTGCTTGGTTTTGCGGCAGATACACGTATCGCCCTGCTCATTACACCTGTCTGGTTTGTGATTTTGATCATCGCTTACATGATTACAAAAAGAAACACTGAAAAAAGCGTTCGTTAGTTTTAAAATATCACAGAAAAAAGAGGAAGGAAGCTGCTTCTATATAACAAGGTTTCTGTTAAACTCACAATGTATTTGAAACACTTGCCCAACGTGATATAATAAAAAAGAAAATGTTCATCGTTCTTCGGTAATATCAAATTGCTGGAAGAGCTTGTCATTTAATGGAATAGCGGGATGGATGGCTGGTATTTAAAATGCTTAGCAATTAACCCACTGTAAAGGAATTTGTGCAGCAAAAGCACAGATTGTTTTATAGTGGGTTTTTTTATGTTTTCTAATAGGAGGAAAGTAAAGTGGCAAACAAGATTAGGATTGAAATAAACGGGAATTTACAGGAGGCTGAGGAAGGGACCAGGGTACTGGATCATCTTCTGGCGCAGGGTGTAGAGCACCCGCACATCTGCTATTCGGAAACACTGGGGCCGATCCAGACGTGTGATACGTGCATGTGTGAAATCGATGGAAAGCTGATGAGAGCCTGCTCCACCGAAGTAAAGGAAGGCATGAATATCCTTACCTCCTCTCTTTCTGCAAAAACAGCCCAGAACGAGGCGATGGATCGAATTTTAGAGAATCACCTTCTCTACTGTACGGTTTGTGATAATAACAATGGAAACTGTAAGGTCCACAACACGGCAGAACTATTGGAGGTAGAGCATCAAACTCGCCCGTTCCGTGAGAAAGGCTATGAAGTGGATATGTCCCATCCCTTCTACCGCTATGACCCGAATCAATGCATCCTTTGTGGAAAATGTGTAGAAGTATGCCAGGATCTTCAGGTGAATGAAACACTGACGATTGACTGGGAAAGAAAGATGCCCAGGGTTATATGGGACAACGATAAATTAATCAATGAATCTTCCTGCGTCTCTTGCGGTCAATGTGCAACCGTCTGTCCGTGCAATGCCTTAATGGAAAAATCAATGCTTGGGGAAGCGGGTTTCATGACCGGAATCAAGCAGGACCTGCTCAATCCGATGGTCGACCTCATAAAAGAAGTGGAACCCGGATACAGCGGAATTTTTGCAGTTTCTGAAGTGGAAGCTGCCATGCGTGAAACCCGTACAAAAAAAACAAAGACTGTTTGTACCTTCTGCGGAGTCGGCTGTTCATTTGAAGTATGGACGAAAGGCCGCCAGATTTTAAAAATTGAACCTTCCGAAGATGCACCAGTTAACAGTGTTTCTACCTGTATCAAAGGGAAATTCGGGTGGGATTTTGTGAACAGTGACCAGCGCCTCACTACACCGCTCATCCGCAAAGGCGATGAGTTTGTAACCGCAACATGGGAGGAGGCTCTTTCCCTTATCGGTGAAAAAATGAGCCATATAAAAAATACGTATGGAGGCAATGCGTTAGGTTTTGTCAGTTCATCCAAAACGACAAATGAAGATTCCTATCTTATGCAGAAACTGGCTAGGCAAGTATTTGAAACGAACAATGTGGATAACTGTTCACGTTATTGCCAATCCCCTGCCACCGACGGTTTGCTTGCAACAGTCGGGTACGGAGGAGATTCCGGTACGATCAAAGATATTGCAAGCGCCGGACTTGTCATCATTATCGGGGCCAATCCTACAGAAGGACATCCTGTATTGGCCACACGTGTCAAACGGGCGAAGAAACTTTATGGACAAAAATTGATTGTTTCTGATCTTCGCAGACATGAAATGGCGGAGCGATCCGATCTTTACCTGCACCCGAAACAAGGTTCTGACCTCGTCTGGCTGGCGGCGGTAACCAAATACATCATCGATCAAGGCTGGCATGATGAGGACTTTATCAGGGAAAGGGTTAACCAGTATGAGGACTACCTTCACATGCTAAAAAAATATTCGCTTGAATATGCAGAGGAAGTCACAGGACTTTCAAAAGAACAGATGATCAAAACGGCGGAAATGATTCATGAAGCAGACGGCACCTGTGTTCTTTGGGGAATGGGTGTTACTCAAAATATCGCCGGATCCCACACGTCTGCTGCGATTGCAAACCTGCTGCTGGCTACTGGCAACTTCGGGCGCCCGGGTGCAGGAGCTTATCCGCTGCGTGGGCATAATAATGTACAAGGCTCCTGTGACATGGGAACTCTTCCTCAATGGCTTCCCGGCAACCAGAGACTGTCCGATGATGCTGCACGTGCAAAATTTGAAGAAGCATATGGAGTATCCATCTCCCCTAAAGCAGGATTTACAAACATTGAAATGCTTCAGGAAGTGGAAAAAGGCAATTTAAAATCCATGTATTTGATGGGAGAAGACATGGCCTGGGTGGATTCCAATTCCAATCATGTCCATGACATGCTAGGCAAACTGGAATTCTTTGTCGTTCAGGATGTTTTCTTTACAAAAACGGCTCAATTTGCCGACGTTGTCCTTCCAGCTTCTCCATCACTTGAAAAGGATGGCACATTCACCAATACAGAACGCCGCGTTCAGCGTTTGTATCAGGCGCTTGAACCTATGGGAGAATCCAAGCCGGACTGGTGGATCATCCAGCAGATCGCTAGGCAGATGGGAATGGACTGGAACTATTCACACCCTCGTGAAATTATGGATGAAATTGCACGCCTTGCCCCTATTTTTTCCGGAGTCAGCTATGACCGTCTAGAGGGATGGAACAGCCTTGTCTGGCCGGTGCAAAAAGATGGCAGTGATGAGCCGCTTCTTTACACTGAGCGCTTTAACTTCCCTGACAGCAAAGCACGCTTCTCCCTTGCTGAATACGTGCAGCCAGTGGATTATGAAAAGGAATTTGATCTGATCTTGAACAACGGCCGTCTGCTTGAACATTTTCATGAAGGCAATATGACAAACAAGTCAAAAGGCATCCAGTACAAGCTTCCTGAAGTATTTGTTGAAGTTTCGCCTGAACTCGCCAGTGAAAGAGGCCTTCAGGACGGCTCTTCTGTCCGCCTGATCTCACCGTACGGTTTTATAAAATTGCGCTGTATCGTCACAGACCGGGTCAAAGGAAATGAATTGTATGTACCGATGCATTCCGTAAGCCACGAAAATGCCATTAATATGCTGACCGGCAGTGTCGGTGACGTCCGGACCCAGACTCCTGCCTATAAGCAGACAAAAGTACGAATGGAACTTATTCATGTTAAAGGCAGAACACCGCTTCCAATGTATAATCCGCGATATGCGGAACGGAATCCTCAGGCTGGTGTTCAGGTCGAACGCAAGTGGGCCCGAGAGGACTACGAGCCAATTGCCGATATTAATGTACCAGTGGGAGGCCGACGATAATGGCACAGCCTATTACAAAGATTGTTCATTCAACACGAACCGAAAAAGAAATGCAGGAGCAGCAAATTGAAACGATTGTAGAGGATCTTGCAAAGAGTGCAGATGGAATAAAGGAACTGATCAAGCTTTTTCAGCAGCTTCATGACAGCGGAATTTTAGGATCGGTGAATGGCCTTGTTGAAGCGAAGGAGAAGGTGGCGGGGATTGCGGTTGAACAGCTGCTCCGCCCCCAGATGACCAATGCCATTAATAATATGATGGCAGCGGCCGGTGTCTTGTCCGATACCAACCCTGAAATGACGAAGAAACTGATGAGCAGCCTTGGCAATGGAATTCAAAGAGCGGAAAAGGGACTTATCAGTAATGAAAAGGTAGGCATTTTCGATCTCATGAAAGCCCTAAAAGACCCTGACATTAACAGGGCAATCGGATTCGGTATGAACCTGTTAAAAGGTGTCGGGGAAGGATTGAAGGAGTAGGATGGTCCGCATGCTAGAAATAATCTTACCGGAAAAGTGGAAAACCATCAGTAATGGTTTACAAAAATTATTAAATCTCTCCCTTGTTCTGCTTGGCGGTATGCTGGTATTTTTTCTTTTCAGAGAGCTTATCTATATTTTCATGGACGCCTGCACAGGGAATCACAATGTCCATGATATACTTGGTAAAGTACTTGTGTTTTTCTTATATTTCGCCTTTATTTCCATGATTGTGACCTACTTTAGCGAAAGCCACCACTTCCCGCTTAGCTATCTTCTATACATTGGAATTACGGCGGGTGTCCGTTACATTATTGTCAACAACGCCAATCCATTAGGAAACTTTTGGCTTTCAATCGTCATCCTGCTGCTGGTTATCAGCTATATCATGCTGACGCCTAAAGGCAAACGATTAAAGGATACAAGGAGAAGGATACAATGACCAAAAATATAGAGCATCAATTCAGTATGCTTGTCCGTGAAATACGCAAGGAATTCGTCGGCAACGGTCCAAAGGAAATCAGCACACGCTTTGTTGGTTCTTGGGCAGTCAGTGAGATGAAAGGAAACCTTACGAATATCGAAAAATTCATGATGGGTTCAAAAGAAGGCGAGAAAATGGTTCACGAAGCACGTACCGGTCTCGTGAAAAAAATTTATAGCGATCTCAGTGTGCGCAGAAAGTTTGAAGATCTTGCCGGTGCAGCCATCCTGCGTATTTTTTCTGATATCGATATTGAAGCTGATATTGCCATGACGATCTTTGTGTTTGACCGGCCCTTGATTTCTAAAGAAAAATAATACTGGATATAAGAAAAACCCGGATCCTTTGGCAGATCCGGGTTTTTCTCGGTTTACAAAAGGATTTATCGTACAGCGCTGTTTACGGTTAAAATATCATCAATTCTTTGCAGCTCTTCATCACTGAAATCCAGATTGTCTAGTGCTGCAATATTTTCTTCAATTTGACTTACTCTGCTTGCACCTATTAAAGCAGAGGTTACCTTACCCCCGCGGAGTACCCATGCGAGTGCCATTTGTGGCAGGCTCTGTCCCCTGTCTGCAGCAATTTCATTGAGTCTGCGGACTCTTTCAACTACTTCTGGAGTGACTTCATTCTCTCCCAACGCTCCCGTCGATTTTGCCGCACGTGAATCAGACGGCACACCGCTTATATATTTGTTCGTCAACAAGCCTTGGGCAAGCGGGCAAAACGCGATGGACCCTACCCCGTTTTCCTCTAAAACATCCTGAAGGCCGTCTTCGATCCAGCGGTTAAGCATGGAATAGCTCGGCTGGTGGATAACGAGCGGTGTTCCCAAATCATTCAAAATTTTAATAGCTTC
Source organism: Fictibacillus marinisediminis (assembly GCF_023149135.1). Lineage (NCBI taxonomy): Bacteria > Bacillati > Bacillota > Bacilli > Caryophanales > Fictibacillaceae > Fictibacillus > Fictibacillus marinisediminis. Next base: position 3,131,108 of record NZ_JAIWJX010000002.1, read on the forward strand.
CATCGTTTGTTCCGGGCTGTAGCTGGAAATCCCCACGTAAAGGGCTTTCCCCTGGCGCACGATAGCATCCAGCGCTCCCATCGTTTCTTCAAGAGGAGTATTGGGATCCGGACGGTGAGAGTAGAAAATATCCACATAATCGAGCCCCATACGCTTCAGGCTCTGATCCAGGCTGGCAATCAAATACTTTTTGGATCCCCATTCCCCATATGGGCCTGGCCACATGTAATAACCGGCTTTGCTCGAGATGATCATTTCATCACGGTACGGAGCGAAATCAGTCTTTAACATCTTACCAAACACTTCTTCAGCAGAACCTGCAGGCGGTCCATAATTGTTAGCCAGGTCAAAATGGGTAATACCAAGATCAAACGCTCTTCTCAGCATCGCGCGGCCATTTTCAAAGCTGTCTACTCCGCCGAAGTTATGCCATAGTCCTAGAGAGATAGCCGGAAGGAGCAGCCCGGAGCGGCCGCTTCTGTTATATTTCATAGATTCATAACGATTATTTTCTGCTGTATACACCATCAATGATCTCCTCCTCTATTCTAGTAAAACGCTTTCACTCTCGATTAAAAATTTTTCATTTATTACTTTTTTCTGGGTGAAAGAAACGAAGATCAATGGATCGTGCCATGGCCTCCGCGCCTTTTCTGCTTGGATGATGGTGATCTCCAGAATCAAATTCAGCTAAAAGTCTTTCTGGATCATCAGGATCCCTTCTCCCGACTCTCCTCATTTTGTTTTGTCAGGCCTTTTTATCCCCTCTCTTTCAAGGTATTCTGTAAGATTCATGATCACAAACCATACAAACATAGAATAGATGTCCAGAGCAAAAAAAACAAAGAATATGAACATTCGATGACGTTATTTCGATAGATTAACGGTTGTCCCTTCGAATTATCGTACCCAGGTGCCTTTTACATTTACCTTTTTATAAATTTTTTATTTAACATAGCGTGAACTCCTTTTACCCCGTTAACCACTTGAGTAATTCGCATATCCACTCCTAAACTTGCCAAAGTCAGTGCTTCTTTTCGTTTTAGCCCGTATTCACTCTGCATGATATCAAGCATGCCATCAAGCGCAATAATCATAGCCTCATCGAGATCCTCATGAAAACCAAAGGAGATCCATTCTGTTTGCGTTTCAGCTCTGGGCATTTTCAGTTTCAAATCATCCCTTACAATAAACGTTAGATCGACACGTTCCATTGGACATTCTAATGCCGATACGCCAACCTCTCCATCACCCTGGATGCCATGACCGTCTCCTACTGAAAACAAAGCGCCCTCTACAGAGATCGGCAAGTACAAAGTTGTCCCAGACACAAGCTCTTTGCAATCTATATTGCCTCCGCAAAAACGGGGAGGCGTTGTGGAATGGATTCCATCTTCATTCGGCGGCATCCCCATAATCCCCATGAAAGGCTTCAGCGGAACTTCATGTCCAAATTGGCTCTTTCCTGTCATGTGAGTCGGATCTAACTCCCAGCTGAGAAGAAATTCCTCTCCCTCTGCCAGTCCCAGCCCCTTGTTGACACTATGAGGATATCCTCCCGCTGTGCTCCAGCCCCATTTTCCCGGAACAATATCAATTATCTCAATTTCCAATGTCTTGCCCGGTAAGGCTTCATGGATATAAACAGGGCCGCAAAGAGCATGTCCCTGGTCCCTTGGCATCTCCCGAGGTTCGAACTTTTTCCTTTTTTCGGCGAGACTGACCAATGGTTCTAACCCCCAGCCCGCATCTAATGTTTGAAACCGGACAGATTCCCCTGAATGGATTTCAAGAATGGATTCATAATCCCTTGAAAAAGAACCATGCAAATTTTTTCTTGCAGGAAAGATGGTATGTACATTTTTCACTCCTATGTCATCTCCTTGGTCTGCTATTATTTGGAATAACCCGATACTTTCATTATACTTTTTATGAAACGTTATGAGCCATAAACTTTCAAGGAGTTTCATTTGCATTTTTTGTATTAAAAACCACAAAGTTTTCATGTATAATTGTTCAGAATTAAAAAGTAGAGAATGGCAGAATATTGTCAATTTATATAGAAAAAAAGAAGCAGATGAGGGGTTGCGATGACGAACGAAATTATTCAATTTAAAAATGTTACGAAGCAATATGACGATGATCCTGCTGTGCTGGACCATGTCAGTTTTGAGATTGAACGAGGAAAATTTTATACACTGCTAGGTCCTTCCGGCTGCGGTAAAACGACCATTCTTCGCTTGATCGCTGGTTTTACTGAAGCTTCGGAAGGTGAAATTTACTTTAACGGTAAGAAGATCAATGATGTGCCAGCCAACAAACGCCAGGTGAACACGGTCTTTCAGGATTACGCCCTATTCCCGCATTTGAATGTATTTGAAAATGTGGCGTTTGGACTGCGTATTAAAAAGTTGAAGAACAACGAGATCCAGAAGAAAGTGAAAGAAGCGCTCAGCTTTGTAAACTTGGAAGGCTATGAAACTCGTGAGATCCGTGAAATGTCAGGCGGCCAGCGCCAGCGTGTGGCCATTGCAAGGGCCATCGTCAACGAGCCTGAAGTGATCCTGCTGGATGAGCCGCTGTCGGCCCTTGATTTGAAACTGAGGACAGAAATGCAGTATGAACTGCGTGAGCTGCAGCGCCGATTGGGCATTACTTTTATCTTTGTTACCCATGACCAGGAAGAAGCTCTTGCGATGTCTGATGAAATTTTTGTTTTAAACCAAGGAAAGATTCAACAGAGCGGTACACCGATTGATATTTATGATGAGCCGATCAACCGGTTTGTTGCTGATTTTATCGGTGAGTCCAATATTGTTGAAGGCAAAATGATCAAAGATTATCTTGTTGAGTTTGTTGGAGGACAGTTTGAATGCGTCGATAGAGGACTCAATCCGAATGAACCAGTAGAGATTGTCATTCGTCCGGAAGATTTGGAAATTACAACACTTGAACGAGGAAAACTAAAAGTACGTGTAGATTCACAGCTGTTCCGCGGGGTTCACTATGAGATCAGCTGCTATGATAAAGACGGCAATGAATGGCTTGTCCATTCTACGAAAAAGGCAGATGCAGGAAACGAAATCGGATTATACTTCGATCCGGAAGCCATCCATGTCATGCGGTTTGGGGAGTCAGAAGCAGATTTCGACCGGCGTCTTGAGGCTTATACTGCTGGAGATGCCCATGAACAATAAGATCACCCGAAATCTTTACCTTTTGCCTTATGCAATATGGATTGTTCTTTTCGTTATTGCACCGCTTCTTCTTGTCCTTTATTATTCGTTTTTTGATATCGAGGGTCACTTTTCACTGGTGAATTACAAGAACTTTTTTACGCCGGTTTATTTGAAAATGACCTTCAGTTCGTTCTGGTATGCGTTCTTGATCACGCTTATTTCCTTTATCATCTCTTACCCGACGGCTTATTTGCTGACCAAAACGAAGCATAAGCAGCTATGGCTGTTATTGATCATCGTTCCTTCCTGGATCAACCTGCTCTTGAAAGCCTATGCTTTCCTGGGCATCTTCGGGACAAAAGGAATCGCGAACAGCTTCTTGGAAGCCATAGGTGTCGGATCGAAACAGATCCTGTTCACTGATTTCAGTTTTATATTTGTATCGGTATATATATTCATACCGTTCATGATTTTGCCGATTTTTAACTCATTAAATGAAATGAATCCTATCCTTTTGGATGCTGCAAATGATTTGGGGGCATCCAAGTGGACAACGTTTCGCCGCGTCATCTTCCCTTTGACGATTGACGGCGTAAAGTCAGGCTGCCAGGTTGTATTTATCCCTGCGCTGTCTCTATTCATGCTCACACGCTTGATCGCAGGAAACCGCGTCATTACGCTTGGTACAGCGATTGAACAGCATTTTCTTGTCACCCGTGACTGGGGCATGGGTTCGACAATTGCGGTTTTCTTAATTATTATCATGTTCCTGATCATGAGTGTGACAGGGAACAGGAAGCGAGGTGTATAAGTTGGATAATAAAATAAACTCGATGTCACGAATCTTTCTCGTGTTGATATTCCTTATCCTTTATGCACCGATCTTCTTTCTCGTGTTCTACTCGTTCAATAGCGGTGGAACGATGTACGGCTTCAAAGGCTTTACACTCGATTGGTACAAGGAGCTCTTTCAGGATTCACGCTTGCTGATCATCGTGCTGAATACGTTAGTGATTGCCCTTCTTTCCTCTTTATTTGCAACCATTATCGGAATTTTCGGAGCACTGGGCATCCACAGCATGAAGAAACGGCAGACGAAAAACACGCTGCTGTCACTGAACAACGTGCTGATCGTCAGTCCGGACGTTATTATTGGTGCCTCCTTCCTCATCCTGTTCACGATGGCAGGAGTGAAGCTTGGCATGTTTTCCGTCTTGCTCTCACATATCGCGTTCAGTATTCCGATCGTCGTTCTGATGGTCCTTCCCAAGCTGTCCGAGATGAGTCCGACGCTGATCGATGCAGCCAGAGATCTTGGAGCAAGCCGCTGGAATGTGTTGACCAAAGTTGTTCTGCCCTATATCACGCCTGGAATTTTTGCCGGCTTCTTTATGGCGCTTACGTACTCTCTGGATGATTTTGCGGTTACGTTCTTTGTTACCGGAAACGGTTTTACTACGCTTTCTGTTGAGATTTACTCGTTGGCCCGCCGTGGAATTTCGTTGAATGTCAACGCGCTGTCCACCCTCTTGTTCCTTTTTACACTCGTGCTTGTGGTTGTGTATTATTTCATATCTCAGCGCAACAAGCCGAACGGATGGGGGGTTAAAAAATGAGGAAGCTTGTCCATTTTTTCCTGGCGATCATTCTTGTTTCTGCGGTTCTCTTTTATACTGTTTCTGAGCTGAACAACTCAGAGGGATATTCAGGGCGGAATACCCTGACGATCTACAACTGGGGCGATTATATTGATCCCCAGCTGATCAAACGGTTTGAAAAAGAAAACGGCATTAAAGTCATCTATGAAACGTTTGATTCGAATGAAGCGATGCTGACAAAGATTGAGCAAGGCGGGACTACGTATGATATCGCGATTCCGTCTGAATACATGATCGATAAAATGAGGAAGGAGCATCTGCTCATTCCTCTCGACCATTCCAAGCTTCCTAATCTGCATTATATCGATAAGCGATTCATGGACCTCCCGTTTGATGAAGACAATAAATATTCTGTTCCTTATTTCTGGGGTACAGTCGGCATCGTCTATAATCCAAAAATGCTCGGCGGCAAGAAGATTACGAGCTGGAACGATTTATGGGATCCCGGCCTTCGAAACAAGATTCTTCTGATCGACGGAGCCCGCGAAGTGATGGGCATGGGACTCAACAGCATCGGTTATTCCCTGAATGATACGAATCATGCCCACCTTCAGAAGGCAAAAAGAAAACTGGATACTCTGACACCGAATATCAAAGGCATCGTTGGAGATGAGAGCAGACTGCTGCTTGAAAATGAAGAAGCTTCAATCGGGCTTGTCTGGTCCGGGGTCGCTTCAGAAATCATGAGCGAAAACAAGAACTTAGAATATGCTGTTCCTAAGGAAGGCTCCAACTTGTGGTTCGACAATATGGTCATCCCGAAAACAGCAAAAAATAAAAAAGCGGCACACAAGTTCATCAACTTTATGCTTGATCCAAAGATAGCAGCTAAAAATGCAGAATACGTCAACTATTCAACGCCAAACAAAAAAGCTCTATCTTACATGCCGAAAGAAACCGTGAACGATGAACGCTTTTACCCGTCGCCTCAGCTGACTGAAAAGCTTGAGGTATACCAGAACCTTGGGAAAAAGAATCTGGCGTACTATAACGAGCTGTTCTTGGAATTTAAAATGCACCGCAAATAAAATAAGAGGAAGAGCTATTGCTTACAGCTCTTCCTCTTTTCTTATGGCTATTTTCGTAAAGGTTGTGATTCATCCTATTGATTAAGTTTATGTACCTCACGAGCAATGGATTCCAGAATATAAACAACAGGCACTTGTGTAGTAATATTAGCTTCTTCAAAAGATTCCTCAGTTACATAATACGGAATGTTTATATCAGAAATTTTCGCAATGGTAGATAGTTTATTGTTTGTAATACTGATTATTTTACTTCCTTCTTGTTTAAGAATGTTAAGATGAGTGACTGTAAAATTATTTTCTCCTGAGACCGGCTCCCCGGTGAACCTGTTAACACCCTTGTTCGATGATCCATTAAAAGCATCCCCGCTCTCTTACTGATTTTTCCTTTTGAGTCTCACGTATCTCCTAAAGACATATTAACCGCTTCAGTTGCATGTATTAAAGCTGTATCAAATAATGGCACTTCTGAATCTTCTGGTTTTACGAGTAATCCGATCTCTGTACAGCCCAAAATAATCCCTTCTGCTCCAGAAGCAACCAATCGATTAATAACCTCTTTATAATAATCCTTTGATGATTGCTTAATCTCCCCTAAACATAACTCTTCATAAATAACTTGATTAATTCTTTCCCTATCCTCTTTGTCTGGCACAAAGACATGAATACCTTGAGACTCTATTCGTGATTTGTAGAAATCCTGTTCCATCGTATATTTAGTGCCAAGTAATCCTACGTTTTTTATTTTTGATTTTTGAATTTGAAAAGCTGTGGCGTCAGCAATATGCAGTATGGGTATATGTATTTTTTTCTGTATATCATTGATTACTATATGCATGGTGTTCGTACAGATCACAATGAAATCGGCGCCTGCTTTTTCTAAGGACCCAGCAACATTCCCCAGGATTTTTCCGGCACTTTCCCAGTCGCCTGCTGCCTGACAGCGTTCAATCTCTTCAAAATCTATGCTGTATAACAGGCACTCTGCTGAATGCAAACCACCTAATCTGTTTTTAACTTCTTCATTTATTTTCCGGTAATATTCTGCGGTGGATTCCCAGCTCATTCCACCAATTAAACCGATCGTTTTCATAGAATCACCCTGTTTTCCTATTTACTTTAATTGAAATATTTTTCAACATCCTGGTTGTTCTTTAATATAATCAGTTTGTGATCATATTGGTTTAGAAGTTTTAATATTTTGGGTTTACTTTCCTTTTCAAAATAGGAGTTCCATATAAACATGTTCCTGAAGATCTTTAACGTTGGTCTGTAATTTGCCTTTTCGATTTTTAATTTTTGATAAACGAACTTTTAATAATTCTAATAGTTCGTTTAGAATAATCAGTATCTAAGAAGATAATAACATCAGCATTTTGAAAACTTGGCTTCACCCAAGTATGATGAACTCCCTCTACAATCCATTGGTCAGAGGAAATGATATCATTCAGATACTTATCCCTCTCTACATCACTTCTTCTTATATCTTCAGGCTTGCTCCTTTTCCATACGACGTTGTCCAGTTCAATGTACGGAACATTTAAACGAGAAGAAAGTGTCCTTGCTAACGTTGTTTTCCCGCTTCCTACTGAACCAATAATATGTATCTTACTTGGATTTTTAACCATCATTTTTTCCTTAATAACTAACCATCCCTATTATTATTTTAAAAGCATTGCGGTTTTTCTTCCCTGTTTTGAATCCTTCTTTCGAGACAAGAATAAACACGGTTTTAGCCATCCAGATCCGGAAATAAAGAGAATAAAATTTATTCCCCCTAATGAACACCAAATTAACTTCGATATGAAATCCATTTTTCCTTCTTTACCCACCTAGTGATGGAAGTAACTTTACGAACCTTGAAATCGTCTAATGATAAAAAGAGGGCTGGACAGATGAAATTACAGATGATGGCTTTATCTTTCTTGCTTGGGCTATTCTCACATGGAGGTTGTCTTTTATGCCTTTACTTTGAAAGTCTTGCGAAAAAAACAAGCACCTCCGCTAAGAGGTGCTTGCCTGTTCTATTTGCTGTAAACTGCATTGGAAAGCAGGCGGAAAAGATAATCGGTATGATCCCTGAAGCCTGCTTCGATTCCCATAAGCGTGACGTCCTTGGATTGGTCCTTGATGATGACAGCCTGTCCCTGGGCGGCCTGGTGATTTTTCCAATGCCCTGCCATAAAGAATTCGCTGCTGTTTTTAAAAGAAGCTGCCGTTTCATAACCATCCGTATTGGTGTACCAAACTGGGCCGTATACAAATCCGTAATCACTCTCATTGTAGCCTTGAGTCAGGGCGCTATGATTATAATCGACTCGAACAATCCCATTGCTGTCAGGGTTTCCTTTGTTGATGGTCACATTGGTCAGCCCAAGCGTTTTTGTGGCACTTGCTGCTCCAGAACCAATAGCGATATACTTCCCGCCTCCATTAACAAAATCAGTAATGTTCTTTTTCAAGGCTTGGAATTGTGCTTCGTTTTCCAATCCGAACTCCGCGTTTGCTTTGCTGTTTTTATAGGAAATGAGATTGGATGTTCCGTTATAGAAAAATACATCAGTATTGCCAAGTCCTTGAACTGCGAGATCTCTTGGTGCGAGTTCTCTCACGTTAAAGCCCAGCCGTTCAAGGGCAAGCTTTGTTCCGGAGTGGGACTGAGTTTTGCCCATTCCTCCATCTTTTAAAATGGTGACATGCAGCTGTTTTACGTTTTGGGCTTGATTAGGAATGGCAGCACTTTTGACGATCAGTCCAGACTTTCTGACGAATTGCATAAGATCATGGTTCACTCTGCTTTTAATGTAAAAAGAACCGTCTGTCCCGCGTTGGACTGCGTAGCCTCTGTTGATCAGCTTGTTCGCAAGTTCAACTGATTTTACCGATGTGTTCGGAATTTTGTATGGCCCTTTCCCGATGAGCTTGCCCTCATCATGTGTCTTCCTTACCTCTTGCAAGGAGAAAATAATCTTGCTGTCAGCTGGCACCTGGATAGCCTCAAATCCCCATAGCTCAGGAAGGCTCCAGGCTGAGATGTCATACATGGCTGGAGTATCGTCCGTAATGTCTTCTCCATCCCAAAGCATCGTGTTGGCCAGTCCCGCTTTCGCCTGGCTCATGTTCACGATGTACGTACCGGCAGGATAGGTCTTGCCATTAAAATTGAACGCTTTTTTTGATTTGCTTACTTCAATATCATTTTTCATGAGATGGCTGACTGCTTTTTCTGTTGCCGTAGCATCTTTAGGATCAGAAGGCAGGATATAGGCTTTCGGGAAGAATCCTTTTTTATGGAATGGATGATCAAAGTTGATGCCCCGCTTAAAGACTTCAATCTGGTCTTTCACCATGCTGGTTTTATGCTCGCTGGCGTAACTTAAAGCTCCCATCACTGCATCATAATGCCACTTCACACCATCCCAGTCGTTGGTCGGCGTCTCAAGCGTATATCCGTAGGATCCGTGATACATGGCATACATCGGTGTAAAGATCGGCGGATAATCATCCCAGCCTGCCGTGTCATCCCTCTGCGGTATGTAGGCACCCGTCATGTTCTGGTAATCTACTTTTGATGTAGAAGTATTCGTGTTCTTATAGTCTTTACGGTTGCTGACGATTTCAGACTCCATCGCTTTCGCCTGGTTCATCGCCCACTTGGAGAAAAGGTCATACTCATAGTTTGGATTATGAGGCGGCGTACACGGCTCGATCAGCCCCGGTTTATCCGGACCGCCATAATCCTTCACATAACCATGAAGGTCGAGAAACACCATCGGGTTCCACTCTTTAATCAGGGAGACCATCGCTTGAGTTTCCGGCTGGGATTGGGTAATAAAGTCGCGGTTTAAATCAATGCCATTGCCGTTAAAACGAGTAGCGTCGATCCGCCCATCCGGGTTGGCCACTACATTAAAGATAAGGATCTGATTCTTGAGGATCTGCTTTGTGTCTTTGTCGTTGTTTTTCGCAAACCGTTCAATGAGCTGAAGTACGGCATCTGATCCAGCAAACTCGGTTCCGTGGATGGATCCGTTGATCATGACAGGCACCTTGACGTCCGGATGCTTGTCAATAAAGGCTTGAGCTTTTTCGGGATTCTTAAACATCTCTTTTCTCAGTTTCTTGTAAAATCCTAATTGCCCTTTTGCTTTTTGGTCAGCGATCGTGACCACATACATATCCCGGCCGTTTGCTGATTTCCCGTACTTGGTGACCGTCATCCGATGGCTTTGCTTCTGAATCTTCAAAAGCTGCTGGCCGATCTTTGAGTATTTCGTAAAGCTATAGTTCTCGCTGTTGAATAGGCTTCCGTCTTTTTCAGTTTGAGTTTCAAAAGTATTGACATTGTGCCATTTAACTGGTGCTTTACCAGGTGATTCTGCCAATGCCGCATATGGTGCTCCCAGAATACTGAGTCCGATCAGCCCTGCTGCTGCCTGTTTCTTAATTCCCATCTTTTAATCTCCCCTTTTCCAAGAAATGAAAAATATCACTATATTCATAGTATCGTATATTTATTCGACAAAACATCTGTAGAAAGCCCTAATTTGCATAAATGGTGCCTGGCACCGACAAAGAAGCCTATATTAATTTACTAAAACCTAAAAGGAGAGTTATTGATATGCCTAAAAAAATTCTGATGATCACATCTCTATTTTTTCTTCTTTTATTAACTGCGTGCAATGAGGAAACCCGTGCTGTTGAAAAGTTAAAAGAGGAAAATCCAAGGGATATAAAAAAAGTAGCTGAGGCCTTTCCAAAAGATGTTCAAAAAGAATTGGAAGCTCCAACGAAATTTCCTTTCAAATCTAAAAATGCCGACTTAACTTTTGCAAGTGAGCCTGCGGGAGATCCGAAAGGGAAAATTATTATGACAGAATTTATATTTGGCAATGGAGTCGACTCCGTTTTGCATGCCACGACCTATCATAATAAAAACACAAGTTTTGATTCAGACGGCAAGAAGCCTAAAACGGTTAAGTTAAAAGACGGAACGAAAGCAACCATAGTAAATAACAGCAAGACTTCAAAAGTAATCCGATGGAAAAAAGACGGCCTTTATCACTCCATCATGCTGATTAAATCACCTAAAAGCAAAAAAGAATATTCGATTAAAGACATCGTAAAAACCGCAGATTCCATGCATCACTGATCCATTCTTTCAGAGCACCGATTTTTTTTGGTGCTTTTTCCATTTCTTGCTTTAAACTAAAAGTAAGAATGAATAAATCAAAAGGAGGCCGCTATGGACCGTCTTACCGATCATTTAATCGTTATCTCGTTCGACTGTCTTTCGTCACTGGACTTCCCTATGCTTCAGGAGCTTCCCCATTTTGCCGAACTCCTGCAGAATGGATCATATTGCAAGAATGTTGAATCAATCTATCCATCTGTCACCTACCCTTGCCATGCCACGATCGTTACCGGTAATTTTCCCAACAGGCATGGCGTTGTGAATAATACCTATCTTCAGCCTGGCCGGCCCTCCCCTGACTGGCATTGGCACCGACGGCATATTAAAGGCACAACCCTGTATGATGAAGCGAAGAAAGCGGGCATGACGACGGGAGCCCTTTTATGGCCGGTAACCGCCAAGGCTGAAATGGATTACAACATGCCAGAGATTTTCGCCAACCGTCCTTGGCACCATCAGATACCTGTCTCTCTTTTTAATGGAAGCGTCAACTATCAGCTCGAGATGAACCGCCGTTTTGGCCATATCCGAAAAGGGCTTAGTCAGCCTTCGCTTGATGATTTTGTCCTGGAATCAACCGTCCATACCATTCAAACAAGAAAACCGCAGCTCTTGCTCGTTCATTTTACCGATCTGGATACAAATCGACATTACCATGGCTTTTCTTCAGATGAAGCGATGGATGCACTCCGACGACACGACGCTCGGCTCGGCCGGATCGTAAAGGCTCTCAAGGAGAGCGGTATTTATGATCAATCGACCATTGTGGCACTCGGTGACCACAGTGCCCTCGATGAATCCATTGCCATCCAGCCTAATATCTACTTCAAGGAACAAGGACTAATTACCGTTAATAACAGAGGAAAAGTAACAAATTGGAAGGCATACTGCCATAGCTGCGACGGCTCGGCATATATATACATAAGAGACAACAATGATCATGACACAAAACAGAAGGTTCAACAATGGCTGCAGGAATTATCACAAGATGAAAGCAGCGGAGTTGAACAGGTATTAACTGGAGAAGAAGCCGGAGCCAGAGGTGCGGATGCGCATTGTGATTTTATGCTGGAGGCACGAAGGGGTTATTATTTTAAAGAAGCGCTGAACGGCGGCTTCCTGCATCGCATTACAGCTGAGGATGTGAAGGCAAAGCGATACACCTGGGGTTCCCATGGCTACTCGCCTGAAAAGGAAAACTACTGTACGTTCTTTGCAGCAGCAGGCAAGGGAATTGTCCCTAATCAGGCCATTCCGTCCATGCGCCTCGTGGATGAAGGACCAACATTTGCCCGTCTTCTTGGTCTTCATTTAGGGAATACAGACGGAGCGGCTGTTGAAGGATTATTAACGCTATAGGGAGAAATAAGAAGCGGAAAGAATGAAAATGGAAATAAAAAGGGGATAAGTGGATGAAGCGTTTCTCGAAGGAAGAAAGCAGCTGGATGTTTTATGATTGGGCTAACTCTGCGTATTCGATTATCATCACAACCGCTGTGTTTCCGCTTTTTTATAAAGCGGCCGCGATGAAAGCCGGTGTAAGTGGTGCTGATTCTACTGCGTACCTGGGCTATACGATTGCCATTGCGACCTTTATTCTGGCCATGCTTGGACCTATCCTCGGAACGATCGCGGACTATCAGGGAATGAAAAAGAAGTTCTTCACCTTCTTCTTTGCACTGGGTGTCGTCTCGACTGCTGTCCTTGTTTTTGTTCCAATTCAGCACTGGCTCCTGTTATTGATCATCTACACGCTCACAGCACTTGGATTTAACGGTGCTTTAGTTTTTTACGATGCGTTTCTTATCGACATCACGACGGAAGAACGGATGAACCGTGTTTCCGCCCGTGGATTTGGGTTAGGGTATATCGGTAGTACCATTCCTTTTCTCATCAGCATCGCCATCATTATTCTTGCTCAAAAAGAAGTGCTGCCCTTCTCTACTGCTGCCGCAAGCAAGATCGCCTTTCTTATTACCGCATGCTGGTGGGCTCTGTTTACGATCCCAATGTTTAAAAATGTTCATCAAAAATATTATGTTGAGCAGGAACCTTCTCCTGTAAGAAATAGCTTTAAACGCCTTGGCAAAACCCTAAGGGAAATCAAACAATATCGTTCTCTATTTCTTTTCTTACTCGCCTACTTCTTTTATATTGATGGAGTCGGCACCATTATTTCCATGTCGACCGCATACGGAACAGATTTGGGAATCAGTTCAACCAGTCTGCTCATCATTTTGTTTGTCACCCAGGTTGTTGCTGCACCATTTGCCATTCTGTACGGCAGACTTGCTGAAAAGTTTACAGGTAAAAAAATGTTGTACGTGGGAATTGCTGTTTATATCATTGTCTGCATTTATGCCTATTTCTTAAAAACAACGCTCGATTTTTGGATCCTGGCAATGCTGGTCGGAACGTCACAAGGAGGGATCCAGGCGTTAAGCCGTGCTTATTTTGCGAAGCTTGTACCGAAAAAGAACGCCAATGAATTTTTCGGATTTTACAACATCTTTGGAAAGTTTGCTTCCATACTTGGGCCATTGCTGGTCGCTGTCACCGCTCAGGTAAGCGGCAATTCAAGCAGCGGCGTGTTCAGCCTGATTCTGCTTTTTATTATCGGCATGATCATCCTCGCTTATGTCCCTGAGACAAGAGCAGATGCTATTGATCAGTTTGATGAAAAAAAGCAAACAAAAATAACATAATTTCCCGGCAACTACACATAATAATCGCGATATTCATTGAATATCACCCTTGTTTCTTAGGGTCTACTCTTAACGGATGAGGTGAAAAGCAATGAGTTACAAAGATCATTTAGATCCCCACTCAGGTAAGTTTCACCACAATTGGACGCGGCCGAAACGTTCAAAATCTCAAGTAAATGGACATACTGAGATGTCTCAGAACAACATTATCTTGAGAAGCAACGCTAAAGCCCACCACTGGTAAGGATTGCGAATAAGAAACAAAAAAAGAAGGCCACAGCGCCTTCTTTTTTATATTTTTCTGCATATAAAAGGATTGAAGCTTTCTTTAGAAAGAGGAGATCTGATGGATCCTAACACCAGAACTGTGAGAGTATTTATCGCCAGTCCCTTCTTTGATAAGGAGCAGCTGGAACGAATTCAAAGGCTTGAGAATGCCTTAACCCGAAATCCATATGTCTCGGAATTCTATTCTGCCCGCTTCCACCAAAATCAGCAATATCCATGGGGATCCAAGGGATGGAGAAAAGTTGTTTTTAACCTTGATCTCTATTATCTGCGAAGAGCGGATGTAGTAGTTGTCATTCACGATTACGAAGGATTATGTACTGACAGCGGAACGGCATTCGAACTTGGCTATGCCTTTGCCTTTCAAAAACCGATCATCCTTATTAAAGAAAAAACAAGTGTGCCAAATCTTATGTTGATTGAGAGTCTCCATGCCTATTTGACGAAAGCCGACGATATTGCTTCGTATGATTTCCTGCGAATGCCGCCACTTTCATACGAAGGACCATTAATTTAACCTGCTCGTCCAAGCAAATACTAGAATTCACCATATGATAATAGAGAGAAGAGAGTTATATTCTCTTTTCTCTATTATTCAGTTATTGGGGGATGATTGAATGTCAAGGCGTAACAGGAAAAAAGTCAAATGCAGAGTGAGAACTAGGCGTACAAGCGGTGGCCGCCGTGTTACCGTTATTAAATGCAGAATTAAAAACAGAAGAAGACGCAGATCCAGCTCATTTTAACCTTACAGGGATGCTACCAATTTTGGTGGCATCCTTTTTTATTTTTTTCTTTACCTTAAGCTTACAAATGCTTCACTCTTTCGTAACTATACCTTCATAATGCACTGTTAGTCTAACACTGCACTACGATAAAGGAGGTTGTTCAATGAAAGTTTTGAAATCACTTATCATGTTTTTTACCATATTTTCTTTCGCTATTCCTGTTACTCAAGCTCATGCCATAAGCGGCGGTGAGAGCCAGGATGGAGGGATTGGAAATTCAGAGCACTATCTTGATCAGGATTCCAGCATGACAGCAGATCCCAAAATTAAAAACATCATCTATCCGCTGATGTCTACACCAGCCATTAAGAAAAAAGGCAGCAGTTTCACTATACAAGTGGATACACAAGGGAAAACACCTTCAGGATGGGGTATGAAACTTCAGGAGAACACGGCTTCTCAGGTTGATGGAGAGTATGCCCTTCCAGTGACAAAGGTTGAGAAAGGTACATCTTATTGGAAAGACAGCTCATCGATTTACAATGTTACAGTCACGATTCCCGATGACATCCCTAAAAAACTTTACGATTTAAATATTTCTTATTCGGCCGACGGCGCTCCAGTGAGTGATGAAGAACCGAATTCAGTAAAAGTTGTGAATGAATTTAAAAAGGATTTTCGTTTTATTCACTTAACGGATATCCATGTCGGTTCTCCCCGTAATCTAGCTAAGCCGGAAGATGCTGCGGAGGCTGGATTTTGGACTCCTGATGAGTCCAAAAGGTGGCTGTACCTGCAAAAGACCATTCGGGAGGTCAATCTGCTCAAGCCCGATTTCGTCGTACTAACCGGAGATTTAATGTTTGGGCAGATGAATCCTAAAGAATATATTTATGAGTATAAAGAAACGTACCGCATGCTGAAAAAATTTAATGTACCAGTCTATGTTGTACCAGGCAACCATGACTATTATGCACAGGACGCTACATTAACCGATGGCGCAAAATATTGGGAACAATACTTTGGACCGCAGTATTTCTCCTTTGATTATGGCCCTTATGCCCATATGATCGGATATAACTCGTTTGACTGGGATAAGTTTGACCGGCAAGGACATGGTTCCGTATCTGTTCCAACATGGGGCGGACAAGTGAGGCAGCAGCAGGTGGACTGGATTAAAAACGACCTTGCAAAAAATGCTGAAACTGCCGATGCAGAACAAATAAAAGGTCTCTTCTCCCACCACAATCCATTATGGCGGGACCGTGATATCTGGCCTTCGAGCGATTCACAGGTTGCAGATTATTGGAAGAATTACGATGCTAAGCATGACCCGCAAAATCTTACTACATTGCTGCAAGGAGAAGTCCTTGGCCAAAAGTATGATCAGCAGTGGCACGGTGAAGGCGCTCAGCAGATGATTGATTTAATGAAACAGTATCATGTGAATTTATCGCTGCATGGACATACACATATTGACAACATTACGAAAAAGGATGGCATTTTATACTCTACAACCTCTTCCATTGAGCTGACCGGGCAGCCATGGGTAGGTTACCGAATTTTTCAAAAGAATCCTGCTAGCCCTGATTTTAGTTCCTATATCTACGAAGGAACAGAGCGTTCTACGCCTGTCTATCAAAATGGGAATACAGCAGCGGGCACGGTTTCTTTTGAGGCCAATTACACCCAGCCAAATGACGGAACCCAAGGAAAACAGACCGTTACAGCTGTAAATCGTTTGAACAAAGAAGTAACATTGAACATTCCTTTATATATGAAACCTGGCATCTACAGCTCCACAGAAGGTGAAATCACTGAAAGTAAAGCATATGGACTGAAGCAATGGATGGAAGTAAAAGTTACCGTCCCTGCGAACTCCAGCAAGGACGTCACCATCCAGGCAAAATAAAAAGTTTTGCTTTAAAAGACCCGAATACATTCTTCGGGTCTTTTTGTGGTTTTCTTTTTATCTTTCAAGAGTCTTTACTTTGACTTTTTGTCTGCCATTCCTGGCGGAGTCAGCTGTTCTTTTTGTCTTACTAAACGGGCTGCTCCACCCTCTGAAGCATCGTACCGTTCTTTTCAAAGTTGATATGCCAGGACAGCGCTTTTTCCAGGATGTGAGGCGTTTGTCCTCCTCGTTTCTTCGCTTCCTCATAATAGGCCGATAACTGCTCGCGGTACATCGGATGGACACAGTTTTGAATAATCTTTTCCACACGCTCTCTAGGTGCAAGTCCACGCAAATCCGCATAGCCCTGCTCTGTGACAATCACATCCACATCATGTTCATTATGATCCACATGTGATACGAACGGAACAATGCTTGAAATGTTGCCGTTCTTGGCAATGGATTTGGTCACAAAAATGCCGAGGCGGGCATTGCGGGCAAAATCACCGGAACCTCCTATCCCATTCATCATTTTCGTTCCCATCACATGAGTAGAGTTCACGTTTCCGTAGATATCCAGCTCCAGTGCGGTATTGATTGAAA
Organism: Fictibacillus marinisediminis; assembly: GCF_023149135.1. Lineage (NCBI taxonomy): Bacteria > Bacillati > Bacillota > Bacilli > Caryophanales > Fictibacillaceae > Fictibacillus > Fictibacillus marinisediminis. Next base: position 3,148,382 of record NZ_JAIWJX010000002.1, read on the forward strand.
TAAGCCCCATTCGGCGGATCAGTTCAGGGTGATTGGAAATCTCCTGCGGCCTGAGCATCAGCCTGTCACGGTATTTTTCAAAGTTAGAAAAAACCTTGTCCATCTTATCCGAGGATAAGGTGATTGAACAACAAGACGCAAAACGTACTTTATCCGCATCCAGCAGATCGAAAACCGCATCCTGAAGCACTTCTGAATAAACCTCCAGATCGGTAAACTCTGAATCCAGTAATCCATGAAACACGGCATTGGCGACCGATCCAATACCGGATTGAAGCGGAGCAAGTTTATCTGTCAGACGGCCAGCCTTGATTTCTTCCCGCAAAAAAGAGATTAAATGCTGCGCCATGATGACTGTTTCATCATCCGGTTCCACAATAGTTGACGGGGAGTCGAGTTGATTCGTAAACACAATCCCTTTAATTTTATCCACATCTACTTTCATACCGGGTACTCCGATTCGGTCGTCCGGCTTTGTCAATGGGATGGGCGAACGTTCCCCTTGTTTTTCCGGTTCATAAAGATCATGAATACCTTCTAGTAATTCAGTCTGTGCTGTATTGATTTCTACAATTATATTTTTTGCGTGCTGTGAGAAGACCATGGAGTTGCCGATCGATGTCGTTGGAATAATCATTCCGTCTTCGGTGATTGCAACCGCTTCCAGAATAGCGTAGTCAATAGGTTTCAAAACATTGGAGCGAATCCATTCTGACGTATGCGACAAATGTTGATCAACAAAATGAAAGTCTCCCGCGTTAATGCCTTTTCTCATAGTTGCATCGGCCTGGAAAGGAAGACGTTTATTCAGCATGTTCTTCTCCGCAAACAGTTTATCAACATCTGAACCTAACGAAGCGCCTGTATAAACATTCACTTTCAGCGGTTCGTGTTCTGCCCGCTTTGCCAGAGCAAACGGAACGGCTTTCACATCTCCTGCCCGTGTAAAGCCGCTCAAGCCAAGGGTCATCCCATCATGGATCCACGAGGCAGCTTCCTCTGCTGAAACAATCCGATCAAGTAAGCGTTGATCTCTAATTCTATTGTAAACGCTTTCCATTCTCTTCACTCCTATCTCGCTCTTTTCATAAGTGTAGCAAAGGATCATTATCGGAAGAAAAGAAGTGGATAAAATCACGAAAAATTAGGATAAAACAGAACATTCAGTTCTTGAAACAGAAAAAAATCCGCCTAGAATCCAAGCAGATTTCTGAAATAACTTGCATACGACTGGCTGACGGGAACCTGATCTCCGTTTTTCATTGAAAGTAAAAATGTGGAGTGGGTTTCCGGATAGATCTCCCGGATGTGATGAACATTGACGATGAACGAGCGATGGCATCGGACAAAGTCATCTTTCGGTAAAAGAAAATCAAATTCATTCAGCGTATCCTTATGACTGCCAGTATGTTTTTCACCGACCACATACGTCTTTCGTTCCTTCGCCTCCAAATAAAGAATATCTGCGAACGGAATCGGAATCCAGCCATCCTCGCTTTTTACGGTAACGACCGTCTTGCCGCTCGTTAATGCCGGAAAGATAGCGGTGACACACCCCTTCAGCTCTCCTTCATCCATCAAGGGGACCGCCATTCCGTAATATGGGGTGCCGAAAATATCACGGTTAATAAATTGCGATACTTTTTGTTTGGAAACCAGCGCTTTATGTGTAATGGTGCCTTCTTTAATTCCATCACCCGGCTTGATCTTCAGGTTGATCCTTTTGCTTGGCTGGTAGTAAATATAATGGTCTGTATCTGTTACTGCAATAGAAGCTTCATGTGAAAACAGGTCACTGATTACGTCAAGAAGTGCCGATGTTTTAAAAGGCTCCATGGCTCACACCTTTTCTTTGTTTAGCTTAGCTTCTTCTTATTCTATCATGAAAAAAGAGAACGGGTTTCCGCTCTCTCTTCACCCTTATTCTTTTTCCGTAAGCTCAAGAGCAAAGTCACCAACAGCGGTCTCTTTGTACAAATCAGTGATAGACGTAGAATATTGGCTGATTTCAGCTCTGAATCGGAGGTCCTTTTCAGGGACTTTTACTTCAAAATCGTTTTTGTAGAGAAGCGTCGTAATGTCGTGATACTCACTATGCTCTACTTTAAACTTGAAACGGATCTTTTTCAGTTGACTGGCTGTAGTCGTAAGATGCAAATCTGTTACATCAAATTTCCTATCATTGAGAATGACGGTATTCAATATGATAAACAACTCCTAAAATGGATGACTGCCCTTAAATGCTGCAGGAGCCGTCAGAGCATTGATCATCCTTATTTTCTTTCTTCTCACTGCTGCTAATCACTTGGATCGAGCTGTTTTGCTGTTCTTCTTCCTGCACCTTTTCGAGGACTTCGGTAAAAACAGCTTCCGGCTGTGCGCCTGATACACCATACTTTTGATTGAAAACGAAGAAAGGAACACCGGTTATCTTAAGTTGTGATGCTTCCGCCTCGTCTGCACGGACATCGTCTGCGAATTTCCCTTCTCTTAATACAGCAAGTGTTTCTTCCTGATCAAGACCGGCTTCTGCCGCAAGCTTCGCCAGTGTTTCATGCTCACTGATATCAAGGGCTTCGGTAAAATAACCTTTAAGGATACGTTCTGTCACTTCTTTCAGCAGTCCCTTTTGTTTGGCAAAATGAGAAACCCGGTGGGCATCAAAGGTGTTCGTCGGTTTCATATTTTCAAAATCATAGGTTAAGCCAACTTCTGCCGCTCTCTGTGTCATCTGATCATTCATTCCTTTTGCTTGCTCATAAGACATGCCGTACTTTTCAGCCAAAACGGTATGCATGTTTTTATTTGTTTCATTTTTGAAAGAAGGATCGAGTTCAAAACTCCTATAAATGACTTCTACGTTTTCACGGTCTTCAAAGCCGTTCAGCGCGTTCTCAAAACGTCGTTTTCCAATATAACAAAATGGACAAACATAATCTGACCATATTTCAACTTTCATAGTTTTACCCCCTATTTACGTTCAACTATTCCCTATTGTATCCATAATCAGCGAATCATGCAGAAATCCTGCTCAAAAAAGCCAATTGAAACGGGAAGATTCCTCTGTCCGGGATGGTTACTTGCGAGTTGACAGGAAATACTTGCGAAACCGGGCCATTTACTTGCGGTTCGACAAAGATTACTTGCGAAAAACAGCCCGTTACTTGCCGTTCGACAAGCTTTACTTGCCAAACACATCATTTTCATAAAAAAGAGAAGCCAAAGCGTGCTGCCTTGGCTTCTTTTTCCTCTTCTTACTCCACATTCTCACTATACTTATGTTTTTCGAGTTCAGACCTGATGTCTTCCGGAATCACTTCCGATTTACCCTTTTTAACATCATGATTTACGTAGACGGCCGTCCCTTTTGCACAAAGCCTGTTGTCCTGGCGAATTTCTTCATACAGCTCGAGGCTTGTATTACCGATCCGTTTTACCCACGTAAACACTTCGGCATCTTTTCCGAAAAAGATCTGGTCCACATAATCAACATTCATGTTCAGTATGATCATTTTCCAGTTTTCGAAGGAACTATCCGGTGTGAACAGTTTAAACAGTTTGTTCCTGCCCGCCTCAAACCAGATGGGTATTGTCGTATTGTTGATATGCCCAACCCCGTCTGTTTCTGAGACGCGCGGTTCGATGTTCGTTTTAAACATATTTTCCTGCCCTTTCGATTGGTTGGTAGATGGAATAGCAGGTGCTCCTGAAGTATCCGTAAAAATAATCCAAAGTTACCTTCCTCCGCACTTACGAGAATCGTGCGTATCTTTTTCAATCTTTTCTACTTCGCTCTATACTTCTTTAATCCTTTTAAAATAAATAAAAACGAAGCAGCCAAAAGCGGCTGCTTCATTTTTTATATCCTTTATACTTGTCGTGCCCAATGGCGATGCTGCGCCACAGCCTGGATAAAGGACTCGCTGTTCCTGCTTTCCAGGATTTCCACTCCAGCGGCACTGGAGTCAACACCCGCTGCTGCCAGCAGTTCCGTTCCCTCTCCGGCTGTACCAATCGCTTTGAAATGTGCAAATGCCTCATTCACAAATGTCGTTGCTTCTTTTACTGCTTTTAAGCTGTTCACACTGTCTTTCCCGCCGGCCACATAAACGGCGTCATAGAGTACCGAATCGCTCGTAAGCAAAGTTTGATCGACTTCAAGCTCCTGTCCGCCGCTGCTCGAGATTGGATTAAGTGTTTCACTGACAATTTCAGATGTGATTCCAGCCTTCTTCAACGCATCCTTGAGTCCGCTGACTTCTTCAAAGTTAAACCCGTCTTCTGCCAGAATGGCGACTTTTCTTGTTGCCGGAGCTTTGATGGTGTTTTCTTGGCTTAATGCGGGTGATGACGCCGTTTCTTGAGAAGGTTGAGCACTGGTCGGGACTTTTACACCCACTCCTGCTGCAATCTGTTCAGCAAGGTCGGCATCAACATGGCTGAACAGATTTACAACCTGCTGCTGAACACTTTTGCTTTTCACCTTTCCGACTTCAAAACGGAATGCTTTAATAATGTGCTGCTTCTCGACTTCTGACATGCTGTTCCAGAAGAGCTTCGCCTGGCTGAAATGGTCCTTGAAGCTGTCGCTGCGCTGCTGAACCTTCCGCCCTTCCACTTTCTCCTGATAATGAGCATAGCCGCCCTCTTCCTCTGTGGCTGGCGCTGGATCGTTAGTTTCCAAAGAGTTTTTATGATAAGCAACAGGCCCTTGATTAATTGTCATGCGATGCATACCGTCTCGCTGGTTATTATGGAACGGGCACACCGGCCGGTTAATCGGCAGCTCATGGAAATTTGGACCGCCAAGACGAGAAAGCTGCGTATCTGTATAGGAGAATAAGCGCCCTTGAAGGAGCGGATCATTCGAAAAGTCAATGCCGGGTACGACATGTCCAGGGTGGAAAGCTACCTGTTCTGTTTCAGAGAAGTAATTATCAGGATTGCGATTAAGTGTCATCTTCCCGATAATTTTCACAGGGACAAGCTCTTCTGGCCAGACTTTAGTGGGATCCAGCACATCAAAATTAAATTTAAACTCATCTTCCTCCTCGATCATTTGAACACCAAGCTCCCATTCCGGGTAGTCTCCTTTTTCAATGGCTTCATAAAGATCTTGGCGGTGGAAGTCAGGATTTTTACCGGCAAGACGCTGTGCCTCGTCCCAAACGAGGGAATGCACACCGAGCTTCGGCTTCCAGTGGAACTTAACGAAGCGAGCCTGTCCCTGTTCGTTCACAAAGCGGAACGTGTGCACACCAAAACCTTCCATCATACGGTAGCTGCGGGGAATGGCACGGTCGGACATCGCCCACATTACCGTATGAGCTGATTCCGTATTGTTGGCAACAAAATCCCAGAACGTATCATGAGCAGTGGATGCCTGAGGGATCTCATTATGCTGCTCCGGTTTAAATGCATGAACAAGATCCGGAAATTTAATCGCATCCTGAATAAAAAAGACAGGGATATTGTTTCCTACGAGGTCATAGTTCCCTTCTTCCGTATAAAACTTGGTGGCAAATCCCCGCACATCACGTACAGTATCCCCGGAACCGCGTGATCCGGCAACTGTGGAGAAACGGACAAATACCGGTGTTTTCACAGATGGATCCTGAAGAAATCCAGCCTTCGTAAACTCTTTCATGGATTCATAGACTTCAAATTCACCGTGCGCCGCATACCCTCTTGCATGCACAATCCGCTCAGGGATTCTTTCATGGTCAAAGTGAGTCATCTTTTCACGGAAATGAAAATCTTCCATTAATGTCGGTCCCCGCACTCCAGCCTTTAGTGAGTGTTCATCCTCAGAAATGCGAAGCCCCTGATTGGTGGTCAGCTTCTTTCCTTTATTGTTCACTCTGAATGCTTGAAGCTGCTTGTCCTTCTTATTTTCCCCGCTGCTGTTTTTCGGATCATTCGTACTCAAAGTTTAATTCCTCCTTGTAGGGCCGTATTCAGACTATAAATTATGTATATCCATTAGAACGTTTCCCTTTCTTTCCAAAATTAAACTAGTTAAATAGATTGCGGGTGGAATTTAATAAAACAAAAAAATCAGCCGTACAAGGGCTGACTATAGTATTTATCTATTCATTTGATTTTTTTTCACGATGGATTTCACCGCTCCTTCAATTTCCTCATACCCCGTGCAGCGGCATATGTTGGAATTCAGCCACTCAGCGATTGTATCGTCTTTGGCATCTGGAACTTTTTCCAGCATCGCATGGCAGTTCATAATAAATCCCGGAGTGCAGTATCCGCATTGAAAAGCAAAATGCTCAATAAAGGCCTGCTGGATGGGTGTTCCTTTTAAGCCTTCGATCGTTGTAATCCTCTTGCTCAGACTTTCCACTGCGAGCATCAGGCAGGATTTCATCGCGAGCCCATCGACGTTTACCGTGCAGGCGCCACAGTCTCCGTTCAGACATCCTGGCTTTGCCCCCGTTAGTCCCATCTTCTCTCTTAACACAAACAGCAAAGTGTCCGTTGGCTTGATGACTACCGCTCTTGCTTCATCATTGACATGTAAGACTGCTGACAGACTTCGTGCTGCAGTCATCGGTTATCCCCCTCGAGCTCTTCTAAGATGTCAAAGAGCGTATTTTTCAGCACAAAGAGCCGATATTGCGATGAGCCCTCTACATCATCCAGAACCGGTTTGGGCAGGTGCTTGAGAGATGCAAGAATCCGATCCTGTAAAGAAGCACCGTTGGCATTAAGCGCTTTTTCCATCTCTCGTGATCGGAATGGGAAAGGACAGACTCCGCTGAAAGCAACTCTGATTCCCTCTTCCGCTTTGATCGCAGCAATCGTTACCAGTGGGTATCCGGTGTCCCACTGCTGACGCTTTTTCACACAAAGATATGGAAGTTCTAAATAATGTTTATCGGTCTGAAGCTGTAAGAGAAACTCTCCTCTATTCAGACGTAGCGTCTTGTTAAAAACATTCATCAAAGCCTCTGTCCTGATGCCATCCATGCCGGCAGCCACAATTTTACTGTCCGTTAATAGATACGGAAGTACTGCTTCACGGTAAAAGATCTGTCCGCAGATGTTTCCCCCGACCGTAATTTTATTTCTCGCCGTGTGGTCAGCAACACCGCTTGCCGCTTTGCTGAGAAGCGGAAATCCATTATGCTCCTCTATGGCAGTCAGGCTGAGCGCGGCACCAGTGACAAAAGAATCGCCATGATTTTCCATTACATTGCATTCCGGAATTCCTTTGATGTCAATGACCGCGTTCGTATACACAAGATTCAATCGTCCGAGCGTGATGATTTCCGTTCCGCCTGAGTAATAGAGCGGATATTTCCTTTCCTGGTCCAAAGTGCGAAAGAGCTGCACCGCTTCCTCGATACTTGTCGGATGATAATAATCAAATTCAAAGGAAAGCATGGCTGGACCCTTCCTTTTCCTTGGTTCTCCAGATCAGCTCAGGGATAAGCGGAAGTTCGTTTAACTTTACACCGGCAGCGATGGAAAGAGCATTTCCAAGAGCTGCAGGCATTCCCAGGATTCCGTGTTCACCTGCTCCTCTTGCACCATACGCGGCATCGATCTGGGGAGTTACGACAAAATCAACAACGTATTCAGGATGTTCACCATAACGGAGCGGCCGGTACGTTCGGAGCTGGGAATTCAGCACTCTCCCAAGCTCATCGAATCTAAAGGTTTCACGGCCGCCAAATGCGAGCCCCATGCTCATCGCTCCCATCACCTGGCCCCTTGCTGCCTGCTCGTTCAAAACCGTTCCGATGTCAACAACGGAAACCGCCCGTACGATCCGGTACGTCAATTGCCGTTTATCAAACTCAACCTCAACGGCCTGAGCTCCTACAGACCATTCCGGCCCCGGCTTGCCTGCACCTGTTTCTTTATTCATATAAGTAAGGTGCCGCAGATTGTAATGTCCCCTTCCGATAATCTGGCCGCCGATCGCATTGCCATTCGAGAACGTGTACCCGTAGGCAATATCCTTCACATCGATTCCGATGCTTGGATCGTCCCGTAAAAACACCTTTCCAAACGCTACCATCAGATCTGATGCTTTAGCTCGCAATACACAGGATGCGATGTTTTTCAGCTGGCGAATCACATCGTCTGCCGCTTCAAGGACCGCTCTTCCTGCCAAGAAAGTTCCCCGGCTTGCAACGGTTTTCCAGTGTTCGGGAGTACTTTGAGTATTCACCTTCATCTGAACATGGATCTGGCTGATTTCCATCTGCAGCCGCTCTGCCAGAATTTGTGCAAGCACCGTTTTTGTCCCTGTGCCGATCTCAATGACGCCTGAGATTAAATTGATGCTGCCGTCAGGATTGAAGGTTAAAATGACCCCTGAACCGGCATCCGATTCGATCGTGGAAGTCTTCCAGATGCAGCTCACGCCTTTTACAAGTACTTTGTTGTTCCCTATTTCTTTGGCCGCTCCTTCATCCCAATGGATGATTTCTTTCAAACGGCGGATGCAAGCTGGGAGATTCCCTACATTGCTCTTGTTCAGCGGCACTTGTGTCGGTGTTGTATCACCAGGTTTGATCGCATTTTTGTAACGCAGCAAAAGTCGGTCCATCCCGAGTTTTTCAGCTAAAGAATCCATTGTCCGCTCGACGGCAAACAAAAGCTCGGAATGGCTGAATCCCCTGAAGGGCGCCGCATATGGGTGGTTCGTATACATGCAGAGCGAATCACACCAGACGTTATCAATATCATAAGGACCAGTGCAATCTGCTGCAGCCGCCTTGCTGAGATCCGCAGCTTTATCCGAATAGGCTCCCCCATCAAACAAAAACTGGAGCTCGGCAGCTTTAATCTTTCCTTCCTTTGTACTCCCCAATTTTACCGTGGCATCCAGTCCGATGTGCACCGGTGAAGTCAGTAGGTCCTCCTCACGGCTATTAAGCAGTTTAACCTTTCTTCCTCCCACCGCTCTAGATGCTAAATAGGCGAGCAGTTCAAGCTGGATGGACGCCTTTCCGCCATATCCTCCACCGACCAGAGGTGTTTCCACGATCACTTTTCCAATGTCCACATCAAAGTATTCATGAATCAGCCTTTTGATCATAAAAGGAGCCTGGGAAGAAGAAGTAATAATCACATCCCCGTTTGGACTAATCTCACACGTTGAACATCTCGTTTCCATTGCGGCATGATCGGAAGGCGAAAATGAAAAGTGCTCTTCCACTGTTACTTCACTTTCTTTCCAACCTTTCTCCATATTTCCTTTCCTGATTTTTGTCTGGTTAGCGATGTTGGTGCCAGGCACCGGGTATACCCGCTCTTCTTTTTTATAGCGGCCCAGATGCTCGTGTACGAGAGGGGCATCCTTTTTTAAAGCTTCTGTTGGATTATGGACAACGGGCAACGGTTCATATTCTATTTCAATCAGATCAGCTGCCTTTTTAGCCTGATGGGGTGTATCAGCTACAACAAGAGCAACAGCCTCACCATGATACCTTACTCTTTCAGTCGCCAATGGCGGACGGTCACGGATTTCTTCGCCCGTGAAAGGGAAATGGTCTCCGGCAAGGATGGCACGGACACCGGAAGCTTGTAACGCCTTTTCTTTTTTAATGCTCTTTATACGGGCATGTGCATAAGGGCTGACAAGGAGTTTGACATGAAGGGTATCAGGGGATGAGTCATCAGCTGTGTATTTTGCTGTGCCCGATACTTTATCCCAGGCTTCTTTTCGGATTACACTTTTTCCAATGTACTCCACTTCCATCCTCCCCTTTTCATTAGCTTTTTGATCTCAATGTAATCTTCTTCTGTATCAACATCTGCAAAAAGAGAAGGGTTATTATAGTGAATGATTTTACCGTTTAAATACTTTTTATTTCTATATATATGACGTGCACCATGATCTCCTGTTATTCTTTTCACCTGTGCTGCCAGGTGTTTTGAAAAAATCACCGGTGGCCTCAAGCAATTCTTATGGCACGCAGCCACAAACGCTATAGGAGACTCTTTTTTAAAGCAAAGGATCAGTTCATTAATCATTTCTTTTGTAATCAAAGGCTGGTCAGCAAGAAGCACGATTATTCCGTTCGGTAAAAGCTCTTCTGCTTTTTTCACCCCTGCAACAAGAGAAGCAGACTGTCCCTGCACTGAATTTTTGCAGGTCACCTGACTCCATTTTTGGCGATAAGGACTTTTAAAGAATGAAGAGTCCATCCAATCGAGGCGATCATTCTCTCTCGTCACCACAATGATATGGTCGATCAACGATTGAAGAGCCGCCCGAAATGCCCAGTTTCCAAGACATTTCTGACCTAATCGAAGCCACAACTTTTGGAAACCCATCCTCTGGCTGCTGCCGGCCGCAAGAAAAATAGCCACAATCTTTCCCTCTCTCATAAAAAGCTTCCCGCCGGACGTTTTTTTTCCAGCCGATAAACTGCTATCATCTCTGCGAGAATACTGACCGCAATTTCATGGGGACCTGATGAACCGATCGAAAGTCCAATGGGTGAAGAGATGAATGCTGGTATTTCCTCCGTTTCCAAAAGCTTCTCTGTCCGGTTTCGTGGCCCAAGCACGCCAACATAGCGAAGTTTTTGTTTGAGAAGCTGAGACAGAAATTGTTTGTCTTGTTGAAAGTTATGGGACATGATTACTGCAAAATCTTGAGAGTCAAAAGCAAGCTTATCAAAAAGGTCTGGCGGATAACCAACGATTAAGTGATCCGCAAAGGGAAATTCAGCGCGGTTGCAAAATGCTGGACGCCAGTCACAAATGGTTACCAACCACCCAGTCTCGGTTGCCAATTTAGCCACCGATTTCGCATCTTCACCTGCTCCGAATATGACTAGCCTTGGCATGGGTTCAAACAAATAAAAAAAGGTCATCTCCACGTCATTCGTTGAAATAAGGCCATTTTTGAAAATGGTTTTCTTATCCGATTTTTGAAAGTGATTTTTAATGTTTAGCCGAGTTTCATCAATAAACAACTCCTTACGATGCAGAACTGGCCTCCCTTTTTCCAAGGACCGTTTTACATCAAGAAGATGGTGACGAAGCTGTTCATCTACCCTCTCTACCAAAACATGGAGCACCCCGCTGCAGCCGGTTCCCGTTCCCCACAAAAGGTCTTCATCGCTTCTTTGGTTATAGACGGCATATTGAGGCTGGCCATCCAACAGGACCTGGCGGCTGCGTTCCTCCAGATCGCTCTCTACACATCCTGCACTGATCATACCTGTTTTACCATCTTGATGAAAAAGCAGCATCGCGCCTTCCTTTAAGTAAGAGGAACCTTCCACATGAAGGAGTGTCGCGATCACACACTCATCCTTCAATTTTTTCAGCCTGTCAGCAATCTCGTAAAAATACATCTCCTCGTTCACCCCCTGTTTGGCAACCTGCAAAAGCACCTTCTTAGTGAACGGAAATGACCTCATCAGCATGATTATATTCGTGAAGAGCACGACCTTAGAATAGGGGATTTTCATTCTAATAAACTTCTATTGACACCTAAGTACCATGTGTTTACAATGAGAATCGAATCATTGAGATATAAAAAAATGAAGGCCATAAAATGTATAGATAAATAGACTCCAAAAGGAAGAAGCTGACGGTTGTGCCGACATCATGTGATCACGATCACCGGCAAAACTAGCAACATGCTATGTTGTTTTCGAGACCTTTACCGAAGGGCATCGGTAAAGGTTTTTCACTTGATATTGTTACTGGAGGTACATTACGTGTTAAAAAAATGCATGAGCTTATTTAAGCTCGGACAGGCTACGATCGATCTTAAACTCGATTCCTATGAATTAAAGCCTGGAGAAAATGTTAACGGCTTTTTCCTTCTTAAAGGAAGATGGATGAAACAAATCATCAAACGGCTCGAATGTGATCTGATTGTTCAGAACCAAGAGGATAAAACAGAGCGGATGATTGAGTCTGTCACTACCATCTATATGTCTAAAGAGCTTACTCCTGATGGAAGCATTGAAATCCCGATGTCCTATCAATTGCCCGATGATCTTATTTCTTCCTCTCCTACTGTTACGTACCGTCTCCAAACGCGGCTCATCTGCGATAAATCCCGCTGTGTAGATCATGATGAGATTACAATCTGTGGATAAACAATAAAAATCCAGCCGTATTCATTCGGCTGGATTTATTTTGTGGTTATTTTCAGATGATGTTTCGTAATGATTCTCATTCCGCATTTGCATCGCATGCTGTGTTTCAAGAATTTAATTTCACTCTGGCACTTGGGGCATTCGATATGTTCGGCAACAGCCATGTTCACGAGCCTCACTTTTTCTTTTTATTTATTTCTGCACTCTTTGCATAAACCGTAGAATTCCAATGTGTGATGATGAACGTCATAATCTGTTAATCGGGAAGCTGCATACTCCACTTCAATCAGCCTTGGATAGTTAAAATCAACGATCTTTTGGCAAGACTCACAGATGACATGGTAATGTTTTGCGTCAACAACTTCATACTTGCTGCTCCCATTTCCAAATGATAACTCTTGAATGATCCCCAAGTTAACAAATGATTTCAGGTTATTATAAACCGTAGCCAGTGTAATGAACGGCGGAAGCTGCCGATGAATCTCCTCTGCCGTCAAATGCCCCCCGGATGAAATGATGGCTTGTAAAATCAAGACTCTTTGAGGGGTAATTCGCAAGCCGTTTTCTTTTAACTTTAATTTGGTCACTTGCTCCGCATCCACGGTCAACATCCTCTTTTCATTCGTTTAGAAACAAGTACCCGCTGTTTGTGCGGGTACTTGTTAATTGAGAATTCATTATACTAATTGAGAAAAAAGTCGAATCATAGCGCTTCTTGCGGAACCGGTAAACCAAGTCCGTCTGCAATCCTTTTTCCATAATCAGGATCTGCTTTATAAAAATGCTGGATCTGGCGAAGTTTAATTTCTTCTTTCTCTACAGGCTTCATAGCTTCCACAATAGTATTTACAAGCCTTATGCGTTCTTCATTACTCAACAGACGGTACAGATCTCCAGCTTGTGTATAATGGTCGTTGTGATCGTATGCCACACTTTCTGCCACTCCGTAAACCGGATAAGCAGCCTGTTTATTTTCAGGTGATTCCTTCGGGCCTCCAAAGCTGTTCGGCTCATAATACACAGAACTTCCTCCGTTGCTGTCAAAACGCATCTGCCCGTCACGCTGATAATTCTTCACTTCGTTTTTGGGACGGTTGATCGGCAATGCCTGATGGTTTGCTCCTACACGGTAACGGTGGGCATCTGAGTAAGCGAACAAGCGGCCCTGAAGCATCTTGTCAGGAGAAACATCAATTCCGGGTACTAGTGTCCCTGGTGAGAAGGTTGCTTGCTCCACTTCTGCAAAATAGTTTTCCGGATTTTTATCCAGCACCATTCTGCCCACTTCAATCAACGGATAATCCTTTTGGGACCACACTTTAGTAACGTCAAACGGATCAAAGCGATACGTATTGGCATCTTCCATCGGCATGATCTGAACATACAGTTTCCATGCTGGAAAATCTCCTTTTTCAATCGCATTAAACAAATCTTCTGTATGGTAATCAGGGTTATCACCTGCAATTTTTGCAGCAACATCCGGAGCAAGATTCGCTACACCCTGCTCTGTTTTAAAGTGATATTTAATCCAGACACCGTCACCATCAGCGTTAACCCATTTAAACGTATGGCTGCCGAATCCATGCATGTGGCGGAAAGTTGCCGGGATGCCGCGGTCGGACATCAGAATTGAAACCTGATGCAGTGATTCAGGGGAAAGTGACCAGAAATCCCAAACTGCGGTCGGGTTTTTCAGATGTGTTTTCGGATCTCTTTTTTGTGTATGGATGAAGTCAGGAAACTTAATCGCATCTCTGATGAAAAAGACAGGTGTATTGTTTCCGACAAGATCATAGTTCCCTTCTTCAGTATAGAATTTAACGGCAAAGCCGCGTGGATCACGTACCGTATCTGCAGATCCATTTTCACCGGCAACGGTAGAAAAACGGACGAAAAGAGGAGTGCGTTTTCCAACTTCAGATAAGAAATCAGCTTTTGTATACTTTGAAATGTCTTTCGTTACCTCGAAATAACCGTGAGCTCCAGCACCTTTTGCATGAACCACACGCTCAGGCACACGTTCTCTGTTAAAATGCGCCAGCTTCTCCAAAAGATGAACATCTTGGATCAATGTCGGTCCGCGAGAACCTGCTGTGATGGAATTTTGATTGTCTCCAACTGGCGCTCCCCAGCTTGTCGTCAAATGATTCTTATTCGTCAATTTTATCACCCCATAAGTTATTTAGAATTATTATAAATACAATGATAACACCTATCAGTATAAAATCAATACTTTTTTATAATTATTATTAATAAATAACAGGAATTATGTAGATTCTGTTAGAAACGAAAATCTTTAATGTTTCTCTTCTTTCGCTCATACATTAATTACAGCATACGATTTCAGCGGATGGGGGTTTGTTTTATGAGTAAAAAAGTAAACTTCGACTGGGCGTCCATACAAGAAAAAGTAGATGGTGTTCTTGGAAATGATTTTTGGCAGGACTTAAATCGTGTTGTTCCGAAACGGACGGCTTGTACCGATTTTTATGAAAACGAAACGGAAGGATACCTTGTCGTTGAACTGCCGGGTCTGCGGTCACAAGAAGACCTGAACATTGTACTTGAAGCCAATCAGCTTGTATTGGAAGGAAACATACCGTATACGTATCCGATTGAAAAAGAAGCACTGAAGATGAATGAAAGATTGTCCGGACCTTTCAAAAAAGTCATTCATATTCCCTTTCAATATTCACCTGACGAAGTGAAAGCCGAATACAGACATGGTCTGCTCGAAATCAGACTTGTAAAAATGAAAAAAACGAAACCCATTACGATTTCGTTTACGGAAGAAAATCAGAAGGATCCGTCGTAATATGAATCTCCCGGAATCATCACTCTAGAAAAGCTGATTCCTATTCTATTATTTTTTGCATTTGTAAAAAAAGATATTTACGAACACTTGTTCCTGTGTTATTCTAAAAAAGAAGGCGCGGATGGTAGCCGCACCTCCCCCGAATAACTCTCTTTGGCCAGCTTGCTAACCTTGCTGGCCGCTTTTTTTTGCTTAATTATTCAAAATTTCAAACATATAAACATTCCATTTCCAAACCCGCACTCTTCCCTTTTTCTATCATAGAAATAATTATCAGAGTTTGTGGAGGTAAATGTGTGCCCATTGATCTATACATCCAGGGAATAAAAAGAGGAGTAATTTTACGAACAAATCTCCCGCACTATTTGCAATTTTTCAAGCAGTTGGGCTGTACTATAACTTGGAATCAAAAACAACAAAGACTTGATATTACTCGTCCTTCTATCGTTTCACCGATAAGGATTCAAACACTTTTTCAAAATAATGAAACACCAAGCAGTTTTCATCAAAAAGCAATGCAGCTTTTTAAGGAACAATTAATCTCCTATGGAGTATCTTGTCCTATAGAAGGAATCCAAAAGGATTCAGAAGTTCTCATCCTAAACATCTCCTTTCAAGAAAGCAATAAGTTCAATCGTACAAATCTTACACTTTACAATTATGGACAAACCGGCCATCTGTCTAAAAAATGGGCGAGCTCCTTATGCTTACCAACCTTCCAAGTTAAAGCAAAAAAGCGATGGAGTCTCTTATCCTATCCCATATTGGAAATCCATTGTATCTTTCCAGAGAACTACGATCCTGACTGCCTCAAGAGGCAAATTGGTATACTCGCTCTTACCCTGGCCGTCATTCACCTTGATTTTTATAACTCAAATTAATAATAAAAATCCCTCTCTATTTAAAAGAGAGGGATTTGCTGATTTATCTATCTTTTGAAAACTTCTGATACAATTTCATAGGAACGCAATCTTTCCTGATGATCAAAGATCTGAGCGTTGACAATCATTTCATCCGCTTGTGTTTCATCAAGGAAAGCCTGAAGTTTTGTTTTAACTGTTTCCGGTGTGCCGATGATGGTTGTTCGAAGTGACTGTTCAACGGAAGCTCTTTCATAATTGGACCAGATTCCTTCCATCGTTTCTACAGGTGGCTTGAGCTTGGATGGAATGCCTCTGACAAGATTCAGGAACTGCTGCTGCATGGAAGTTGCCAAATAGGCAGCTTTTTCTGCTGTATCCGCAGCAATCACGTTAACTCCCACCATAGCATACGGCTTGTCCAATACCTCTGATGGTTTAAAGTTTCTGCGGTACACATCAAGAGCAGGCAATGTGTTGTCAGGAGAGAAGTGGCTTGCGAAAGAGAACGGCAGGCCGAGCTCTGCTGCAAGCCGTGCACTGAATCCGCTTGAACCGAGCAGCCAAATCGGAATATCAAGTCCTTCACCCGGAATGGCTCTTACAGGATTGCCTGATCCGTCTGGTTTTAAATACGCACGGAGTTCGTCCACCTGTTCCGGGAAATCTTCCCCATTGCTCATATTTTCCCTCCTAAGAGCTTTAGCTGTCACTTGGTCGGTTCCTGGAGCTCTTCCTAAACCAAGATCTATTCTGCCCGGGAACAACGATTCAAGAGTTCCGAACTGCTCAGCGATGACCAAAGGAGCATGGTTAGGCAGCATAATCCCTCCGGACCCTACACGGATTTTCTCCGTTCCTCTTGCTACATGGCCAATAACAACGGCGGTTGCAGAGCTGGCAATGCCAGGCATACTATGGTGTTCAGCCAGCCAGAAGCGGTTATAATCCCACTTTTCGGCGTGCTGTGCTAAATCAAGGGTGTTTTGAAGCGATTCTGTAGCGTTTCCTCCTATTACGATCGGAGATAGATCCAATACAGAAAACGGGATATCTTGGAGCTGCTTTTTAGCAGATGATTGATTTTGCTGGGACATTGTAATTGTCCTCCTTTCTAACGTCTTGCTATAAAAAATGATTTTAGAAAATGATTTATTTAAACCTTACTTTTTATTGTAACAACTAAATTTAAAGTATCTAAATTTTATGCTCAGTCGATCAGGCTATGCATTCATTGGCAATCAGTTCATAGGAACGAACACGATCCTTTATATCATGTGTAATCGTAACAATCATCATTTCGTCGGCTTGATAGTGTTCTCTCAGCTCCTCAAGACGCCGCTTAACATCAGAAGGACTTCCGATAATGGACCGTTTTTTCATCGAGTTCAGCATCTCTTTTTCTTCTGGAGTCAATGAATAATGCTTCGCTTCTCCAAGGGATGGGACTCCTTTTCTTCCCTCTCCTTTTGCCAGCTGGATCTTCCAAATTTGATTAGGCAGTGCTAAATCTTCAGCTTCTTCTTTTGTCTCCGCACAAAGAACGGATACGGCTGCAATCGTGTTTGGTACCGGGGACCAATTATTCGCTCTAAACTCAGATTTGTACTGATCAATAATATCGGTAACATCCTGATCGCTCATAAATTGGCCGAATGCATAAGACAACCCGTGTTTGGCAGCAAGAATGGCACTCTTTTTGCTCGTTCCGAGAATCCAAGGCTCTGGAAGGCTGTCAGGAACCGGTGATGGAGTGATCTTAGAAAACATGTCATCTGAAGGAAAATCATTTTTGAAAAAATGCAGCAACGTGTCTACTGACTCAGCCATCTTTCGGACTTGTTCCAAATAGTTATCCGAGAGTGCCATCGTGGCTTCTGCCGATCCGCCGGGTGCCCTGCCGATGCCTACATCTATTCTCCCAGGAAATAAAGTAGCGAGGAGATTATACGTTTCTGCCACTTTATATGGCTTATAATGCGGCAAGAGAACCGCTCCGCATCCTAATCGGATCTTATCTGTCTGCCCGCCGATATACCCGAGCATCACTTCCGGAGCCGGACAGGTCAGTCCAGGAAAATCATGATGCTCGGCGATCCAGTATCGCGTGAAGCCTAGTTTCTCTCCTGCCTGTGCCAGACTCAGTGAGTCATAAAGAGCCTGCTGAGCGGTTTTTCCGCTTGAGGCGGGAGATTGATCAAGAATGCTTAATTTCAATTACGGTTCCTTCTTTCTGCAAAGAACGTTCTTTGCTTATCCTTGCCCCTATTTTATCCAATTCATGTGATTCATTAAAATAAAATGAACTGACAAAAGAAAAGCATGCCCAATGAGTCCGACATGCTTTTTCACAGAATGAATGGTTGTTGTTTTGTTTTTCGAAAGCTACTTATCCCCATTTTACAATATTCCAAATTTTTCATCTGTCCAATCCGTAATAAACATATGGCCGGGAGAATGGGTGATCACAAGTTCCGGCTTTACATTCATGGCTACCGCTTGAGGTGTAACCCCGCAGGCCCAAAAGACTGGAACTTCTCCCTCTTTTATCGTCACGCGATCGCCAAAGTCCGGAGAGTCCAGATTACCTATACCGATCGCTTCAGGATGACCTATATGAACAGGCGCACCATGTACGGATGGGAAACGAGAAGTAACCTGCACCGCACGCACTACATCCTTTTCTGGAATCGGGCGCATGCTGACTACCATAGGACCTTCAAAACGGCCGGCTTTTACACAATCGATGTTTGTTTTGTACATAGGCACGTTACATTTTTCTTCGATGTGGCGTACTGTTATGTTATTTTGCAGCAGGGCTTTTTCAAATGAAAAACTGCAGCCGAGTAAAAAAGCAACCATATCGTTCTTCCAGTAAGAAGTAATTTCCCGTACCTCCTCGGCCAGCTTGCCCTCACGATAAATTCGGTACCCTGGCAGGTCGGTTCTTAGATCGGCTGAAGGAGCGGCTAGCTCAGGAATTGGGCTCCCAGGTTCAGTAACATCCAATACAGGACAGGGCTTGGGATTCCTCTGGCAAAATAACAAAAATTCAAAAGCCAGTTCCTTCGGCAGAATCACAAGATTTGCCTGCGTGTAGCCATTGGCAACTCCGGATGTAGGCTTGTTCCATCGGTTAGACCGGATCATTTCTCGTGCTTCTTCTGGCTTAATATGGCTATGTGCCAACAAGTCAATCCCTCCTAAGAATTTCACATACTATTCTAACATCTACTTAAACGATTCTCCTGCGAAAATGCTTTTTTGTCCTTTTAAATTAGATTAAAAAGAGACCCTAGCCGGTAAACTGCCGGCTTATAGAGTCTCCCTGCTTTTTTTATTTTGCTTTTCTTACGTTAAATTGATCTTCAAGCATGCTCCAGTTATGAGGGAAGGGTTCACCAAGCACCCAATAGGCAATGCCACGAAGGTTATAATATTTTACCTGATTGAATTTTGCTTGAGCGCTTTCTTCGTTCTCATACCAAACCACGTGTTTTTTACCTTTGTCATCTGTGTAGTTAAAATATGGAGAATGAGCTTTGTTGTCGTATTTAATGTCTGCGCCTTCCTTGATGGCAAGTTCCGTGGCTTCCTGCGGAGCGATCCGTTTGGCGAAAGGATTGCCCTTCTTATATGGAAGTATCCAATCATAGCCATATAACGGAGCGCCCATAACGATTTTTTTGCGCGGGATGACCGAGGCA
This sequence comes from Fictibacillus marinisediminis, assembly GCF_023149135.1. Taxonomy (NCBI): domain Bacteria; kingdom Bacillati; phylum Bacillota; class Bacilli; order Caryophanales; family Fictibacillaceae; genus Fictibacillus; species Fictibacillus marinisediminis. The sequence continues at coordinate 3,167,856 of NZ_JAIWJX010000002.1, forward strand.
GCATAATCGATAACTTTGCGAACTTGCGGAACAGGAGAAACAGCCATCGGCGGACCTCCGGACCAACCCCATTCGTACGTCATTAAAATGACAAAGTCTGCAAGCTCCCCATGTCTTTTATAATCATGGGCACCGTGCCACGGTCCTGACTGTTCATCACTCGTTTTAGGTGCAAGCGCCGTTGAAGTGATAAATCCTTCTTTTTTCACTCTTGGCAAAATCGTTCCAAGGAATCCGTTGTATAAATCTCTGTCTTTAGCGCGAATGTGTTCAAAATCGATGTTGAGTGCTTTGTATCCTTTTGTTTTCATCGTTTGGATAACGTTTTTGATCAATCGCTCGGATACCGTTTTGTCCGTAAAAATTTTATGTGCTACGTCAGGAGAGAAATTCCCTTCTGTAAAATTGGTCAGCACAAGCATCGGAACGGCCCCTTGTTTCCTTGTCGCAGCCAGTGCCTGATCATCCTTGATGCCGATTAAATTACCGTCAGCTTTTACACGATAGCTGAAAAAAGCAACATATGATAAATGCCTGCCCACATTTTTAACTTCTTTGACCGCTGCCCGTTGGTCAACAGGTTCTAAAAAACCAATGGTCGTGATTTTTGTTTTTTTATGAGCTGTCTGTGACGGTGTTATATCTTTTTGTTTGCTGCCATTGTATTTTACTTGCTGCAGCCTTGGGTGTTCTTTCCCTGTCTTGTCTGCATCAGCAGCACCTTGTTCTTGCCCCTTTATACTGCCGCAGCCTGCCAGGGTCAGCGTTAGGGCAAATGTTATTGCGAGAATTTTCTTCAAAGCTGTACCTCCTTTTTTCCTTATGCTTCCTTTCTGAAAAGGCGGATATACGAGTATGCAGGGAGCAATTTTTGGAAGGGGTCCAGCAAGTCCGGACAATCATACGTCTTCCTTGTTTTTCAGCCGATTCTATACAGGGTCTTCAAAAATGGATTGAATTGCGATACGCTTGAAAAAAGATGAGGAGAAACGAGGTGGGCAATGAATGAAATGGCCCTATATATGGATTGCAAGCGGTGCGGCTCTATGGGGAACAATAGGTATATTCATTAAGGAACTGTCTTCATTAGGGTTTACCCCGATTCAGATTGTAGTATTGCGTGCATTAGGAGCGGCTATTGCGTTTATCATCATCACGCTTTTTACGGACCGCTCACTGCTAAGGATAAAATTAAGAGATACTCATTATTTTATTGGGACCGGCTTGCTCAGTATCGCGTTTTTTAACTGGTGCTATTTTCAAGCGATGGAAAAAATGTCTCTGTCAGTAGCAGCCGTCTTGTTGTATACAGCACCTGCATTTGTACTGATCTTGTCACGTATCTTTTTCAATGACTTGATCACAGGTAAGAAATTAACAGCTCTTGGTGTCACGTTCCTCGGCTGTCTGTTCGTTGTCGGTTACATGCCATCTACTAAGGCAGGCATTACTTTGTCAGGGCTTCTTACGGGTTTAGGAGCTGGACTGGGTTATTCTTTGTACAGTATTTTTGGCAAAGCCGCATCTGCCAAATACCAGACACTTACGATTACGACATTTACTTTTATTTTTGCAGGACTGGCTCTGTTTCCTGTTAGCGGGCTGGCTTCATCCATACATTTACTCGAGAATGGAAAAGCATTGCTTTATATTTCAGGACTTGGAATTATTCCGACTGTCTTCGCCTATATCCTCTACACCGTAGGACTCCGACAGGTCGAACCGAGCCGGGCTGCCATCGTTTCAACCATTGAGCCCGTTGTTGCTACACTCACCGGGTTCTTCCTTTTCAAGGAAGAACTGACTCTCTTGCAGACCATCGGTATTCTGCTGGTTATCTCTGCTGCAGTTCTTGTGCAGGACAAAAAAACATCGCCATCCCTTCATCAGAAGACCACCAACGTTTCATGAAAAAAGGCATAAAAAAGAGGCAGGATTCCATTCCATTGAATGAATTCAGCCTCTTTTTCCCTTTATTTCTTCTTGGCCAGCCATCGAGCAACGTTCTCCGCTTCCTTGCCCTGGATTAATCCAGCAGGCATACCTCCACCTCCGTTTTTGATCTGTTTCAGAATATCTGCCTTGCTGTCTTCTTTTCCGATGTGCTTTAAGGCAGGCCCTGTGCCGCCTTCAAGATTATTCCCATGGCAGCTTGCGCAGTTTTGCTTAAAGGTTTTCTCCGCAGAAGCGGTATCCATTGTGCCGCTTTTTTCTCCTTCACTGTCCCCGCCTGAGGAGCAGGCTGTTAGAGCCATAACGATTCCTAAAACGAACGTAATCTTTTTTATCATGCAAATGACCTCCCAAGTAAAATAGATAAATATTCCATTACAACCACAGTTTCCACAACATTTAACGATTTAAACCTTTTTCCTGTTTAATTATCTTTTCTAGTGAAACTGCTCCATTTTGTTTACAATGATAGTATGACTACTACTTGAAATGAGGAATACAAACGATGAAGGCTTTAACATTTAATGAATTTGGGGGACCGGATGTCTTACAATATCAGGACGTTCCGGATCCAGTGCTGCAAAAGAATGAAATACTTGTTCGCATGAAAGCGATCGGGCTAAACTTTGCGGATGTGTACCGGAGAAAAGGGAACTATCACTTGAAGGGCACCCCTCCGTATATTGCCGGTTATGAAGGCGCTGGATTCGTGGAAAGAATCGGAGAAGGGGTAAATGGGGTGATGCCTGGAGACCGGGTGGCCTTTGCCGATGTTCCGTATGCTAATGCTGAACTTGTCGCTGTACCAGAGGATCACCTGATTCCTTTGCCCGATGACATTTCATTTGAAACCGCGTCCTCTTTGCTGCTGCAAGGTTTAACGGCTCAATACCTGACTCGTGACAGCTATCCCGTAAAACCCGGAACACTTCTTGTTGTTCATGCTGCGGCAGGCGGTGTAGGCCAGCTTCTCATCCAAATTTCCAAGGCACTGGGCGGAACGGTAATTGGGCTGACATCTTCTGAGGCGAAGAAAGAAGCTGCTTTGTCCGCTGGAGCCGATCATGTTTTTCTTTATGATGTAGACTGGATGAATAAAGTAAAAGAAGTTTCTCCTGAAAATAAAGGAGCAGATGTCATTTATGATTCTGTAGGCAGTACCCTTATGGATAGCTTTGAAGCGGTAAGAATCGGCGGAACGGCTGTATTTTATGGAATGGCAGGCGGAGATCCGCTGCCGGTTGATCCACGAATGCTGATGGACACTTCAAAAACACTGACAGGCGGTGATCTCTGGAATGTTATCACCTCCCATTCCGAAAGGGTGTCCAGGTCTCATCAGTTGTTTGATATGATTCGTTCAGGCTCTGTTAAGATACCAGAAACTACTTCATTTAAGCTTGAAGATGGGAAAGAAGCCCACCGTTTTCTGGAAAGCCGGAAAAGCACAGGAAAACTCCTGCTTATTCCTTAAATGTAAAAGCGAGTGGATCAATTTCGTTGATTCCACTCGCTTTTTAATATTTATATAAAAGATTCAATGCCTTCATCCGTTCTTTCGTCATGGATAGCAGCAATTGATTATTGAGTGTCCTTGCCATTTTGTAAGTCAGTCTTAGAAACTTTTCCAATCCTGATTTATATCCTTTCGTGAAAGCCAGTTCATCACATTTCGTTTCTGAATGCAGATCAATCTTCCCTTCCAAAACAGGATATTGCGCATGGCCGATCTCATGCCAGATGATAGCTTGCTTTATGTCCTGATCTTTGCAGAACAGCGAATAATCGTACACTACGATAAACCGGTCAATCTCGGGATCCAGGGAGGAAAAACACAATGTTAAAATTCTATTATCAATATTCCAAAGGCGGAGCCACTGTTCATTTTCCAGGCCAAAGGTCCTCATGATCTCTTGTTTATCCTCTATAATCGCTATACGCTCATGATATGTTTCTTCTTTTAAAACTTCACATAAACAGATCACAGCCATTTCTCCTTTTCCCTATCATTTCACCTCTCTCATTTAACTTATGTGACAACTTTTTTAAGTATTCTGCGAGTTTTTTTTCACACAGCAAAAAAGCAAATTCTTCTCAGAATATGCTTTTTACTACTCTATCCTTTTTTGCAGCTGCTCTGCTTTTTTTGCGACAGGCAGCAAGATGGTTACTGTTGTTCCTTCATTAATTTTACTGGAGAATGTAATGGCTTCTTTAAAATCAACCTTAACTAAACTTATAAGTTTTCTCTTTATTTTCCATCCATCATAGCATAATCTCTCTTTTGCATAAATTGTCTTCATTCCTATATTTTTAAAAAGTGCTTAACAGCGCCTTTTTTTCGTAAAAGAGGTTCTTGTCCCTTTCTAGCAACACACGAAATGAATACAGTATCTCGAAAGGGGTGAAATAAATGCCAAGAAGAAGTGAATCCCCGCGCAGGAGAAGTGAATCCTCGCGCAGGAGAAATGAATCCTCGCGCAGAAGAAGTGAATCCTCAAGAAGAAGTGGATCCCAGCGCAGGAGAAGTGAATCCTCAAGAAGAAGTCGACGAAGCGAGTCCAGCTCAAGCTCATTAATAATGAGATTTGAATCATCTTCAAGCAGTTCCAGTAGCTCCAGCTCTAGCTCTAGCTCCAGCTCTAGCAGCTCTAGCTCCAGCAGCAGTTCATTTAGAATGCGGTTTCCTGTACAGATGCCTGTACAAGGTGCTCAACAAAACCGGAACCGAAACCAGCGGCCGATCCAGGTCGTCCAGAACTGTAACTGCGGACGACAGTCCACTGAAAACCCGGTGATGGGTGCAATGGAGAATAACCAGCAGCCTTCTCTAGCACGGCCTAGATGCCGTCGATTCTGCCAAAACGTATGCCGTTCCTTGTTTGGAAGGAACAGAGAACAGTGTATTGCAGATTGTTTGGCGTGCCGCGGCAACCAGGGCAATACCATGGGCAGCATGGACGACAATGATGATTGCAGTTGGAGATCTTCCGGTCCAAGAGGCGATGTATTTAGTGTCCAGAGTGATATGAATGACGGACATTATTGGGATTATGAAGACTAAGGTCCAAGTGCTCCCATAATGAAAGACCCCTTGTCTCAAAGTGGACAGGGGGTCTTTTACATATTCGGGATAAAACGTTATACACTAGGGAACTCTTTTATTAGAGATGGAGGTGGATGAATTGAAACAGTTTGATTTGGCGCAATTAACGAGTGAGCAAAAAGCTAAATTGGATCATATGGAGAAAGAATTGGATGTCGTACTCATTGCTTGGGACAAGCAGGGTAATACAGACAGCACACAGCAAAGCAATAATTTTGATATCTAAAAAACCCTTCAGCGAAGGGTTTTTCTTACGTTTTGTTCTTATTTATGCAAAAAGCAAGGATCTTAAGCGGGCTAAAGATCACATGTACTCTCCACGGTATGAATCAGTTGCTTCAATAAGCCAATGGAAGGCTCAAGTGCCAATGAATAGAAGCGCTGTGTTCCTTTTTGCTCAATCGTCACCAGCTGTATGTCCCTTAAAATCTTCAAATGGTGAGAAATAGCCGGTCTTGATAAAGTAGAATGCTCTGTAATTTCATTGACCGTCAGCCGGTCATGCTTAGCAAGCAATAAAATAATATCTTGTCTTGCGGGATCACTTAATGCCTGCAAGAGCGGAATACAGGAACGAAAAACGTCTATTGCCTGCTGTCCCATATCCATCCCCCTCTGCGTCTATTTGTTTAATCTCATAAACCTATACATGCTTATGATAGATAACTTCGTGTTCTTTTTCAAGTGGATCATGATTTTCCCTGGACATTTCTCACAGTTGCCGTTACCCACTTCCTCGGTATAAACCGGATGGAGTTAGCGAGCAGCCTGTTTTTAAAACCGGGGATCACGATGGATTTCCCTTTCATTAATCCTTCATAGCCAATGTTTGCTACACGTTCTACATCCATTACGCCGCTCTTAAAGAGCTTTGACTGTCCCAGATTTGCACGTGATTCAAAACCTGTTTTTGTTGGACCTGGACATAATGCCGTAACGGTCACCCCACTGCCCTTCATTTCATTTTCGAGAGCTTCTGAAAATGACAAAACATAGGCTTTTGTTGCATAATATACAGCCATTAAAGGTCCTGGCTGAAAAGCGGCCGTAGAAGCGACATTTAATATTTTCCCATTCTCCCTCTGCTTCATTCCCGGGAGGAATAATTTAGTTAGGGTCGTGAGGGCTTTTATATTAATGTCGATCATGGATAACTCATCCTGTAGATCCGTCTCCGTAAATTCTCCAAATAAGCCATATCCAGCGTTATTCACTAAAAAATCGACTGTGGTCTGCTGTTGCTGCAGTTCTTGAAATAATGCTTCTGCCTCACTGTACGTAGACAAGTCCTTTACATGTACAGTGCATTGAACTTGAAATTGGGCGAGTTCCTGTTTGAGGGTTTGCAGTCTTTGCTCGTTCCTCGCCACTAGCACCACATTATAGCCATCTCTTGCAAAACGCTTTGCAAGTTCTAAACCTATACCAGAAGAGGCTCCGGTAATCAAAGCTGTTTGCTGTTTCATACTGATCTGCCTGCCTTTACGTTATATTTTACAAGTATGTCCAAACGTTCAAGATATCAAACGTTTAAACTTTTAAACATATTGTAAGGTATCTCGCCGTGTCAAGGTAGCGAAAATAAAATTGGTGCCAGGCACCGCGATTACACAAGTGTGTAAAGGCGGTGCCTGGCACCAAATCTTAAATTATTTGCAATGGAAAGTGACTGGCTGCATATCAGGTTCAATTCGTTTGAACTGGTAGCCATTTTCCCGAAGATATTCCAGAAGCTTCGGCAGGCTCTCCAATGTTTCTTTTCGTTCGTGCATAAGAATTACGATAGGCCCTTTCCGATGAGCTATTTTCTTTAGTTGGTTTATGGAATTCTCCACATATTTCGGGCTTCGAAACGACCAGTCCATACTGTCGATCGTCCAATCCCATAGCTCGTAACCATGGTCTTTTACCGCTTTCTGATAAGGAGGTTTCATATAAGGCGCGCTGCCATATGGAGTCCGGATGAGGACCGTTTTTTTGCCTGTCACCTTTTGCAGCGCTACATTATCTTGATCCATCTCCTGAACCACGGTTTCTTTTGTTCGGTAAATCTTTTTTGGATCGTGGGTAACACCATGAAGCCCAAGCGCATGGCCTTCTTGATCCATCTGTTTAACCGCTTCCGGAAATCTTAAAATATTTGGTTCCAGCATAAAGAACGTTGCTTTGGCATTATAGCTGCTGAGCACGTCCATGAGGCCTCCGGATACATTGGATGGACCATCATCAAACGTTAAATAGACCGTTTTCGTCTCGGCGGCACCTTTTTTTTGTGGTGGTATAGATTTATGTATAGCAGGGTGCGAAATAGCTTTGGTTGGTTCTTTGTTCTCATTCTTAGGTGATATTTGAACAGATTTGACTGCTGGTTGATGTTTTGCTGCAACCTTGTTTTTTTCTTTTGGAGATTGTTCTGAAGCGGATGGCTGGGAAGGTGGCTGCCTGGTTGATTTCTTTTCCACCTCTGCAATCGAACTGGATGTTTTCACTTTTTTCAGGCTCTTATTCTTACTTGCAGTTTTTTGTTGTGATGTATGGGATGCCGAAGTTTTTGGAGAAAAGGATTTCTTCTGAGTTTCTTCTTTATGATACTGCCCAACCACGGCGGTTGCCTTTATTTTATTGACATGCCATGTTCCAAAAATCACAAACAAAGTAAATAATGACAAAACTAATACAACCGCAGCTTCTCTTTTGACGGCCCTTTTTCTTGCTTCCCCTAAAGATCCTCTCACCGCTCCATCACCTTATCTTTACATAACTTTTATACTCTCTCAGTATAAAGGTTTTTTGTAAGAAAAGGTAAAAAAATAGAAGAATTTATGAAAATGGTAAGAACTTCCTCGATGAATGACAGATCATGCGTCTAGTCCTTTTTCACTTGGTCTGCCAGCGGTTCATCAATTGGAAGAAAAGACAAAACTTCTTTTACGATAGCATTGATCTTGCCGTCTATAAAAGATGAACCATACTTCTTTTTCGCCTTCTCGATCTCCTCTTGCACTCCCTTTTCAAAATTGATCAAAGGGATATCTTCTTCCGCTTCATTATAGAGATCAATCATGGCTTCAAGCCCTTCTTGCATGCTGTCGATGGCATCGCTGTAGAGTTTTCTGCTTTTTTTATTAAGCTTCATATTATCACCTGTTCTCATTATTTCCTTTTTTTTATGCCTAAATCATTTTTTATAGTCAAGTACCCTGACCGTTTCCGGCAAAGTTCATAAATTAAAAAGTGAAGTAATGGTTAATCTCAAACAAAGGAGAGATCGTTAATGTATTACGGTTATGGCTGTCATCATCCGCGTGTCGTTGTTCACCCTACACAGTGCTGTGTTCAGCAGTATTATCACACTGAAGAGGTTATTCACGTCCATCCTGTTCAGATTCAGCATGTGAATCACATGCTGTACCAGCATGTCCATGAGTATCCTGTCTCTGAATATCAAACCTGCCAAGAGCATCACCAAAACATTTCATGCGGCGCACCTCCTTGCTGCTGATCACATTTATGGCCTGTATAACCAAATGTTAATGGTATACAGGCTTTTTTACATAAATCATAAACAAAGACGAACAAATCTTGAAACTCCTTTAAAGCCGTGGTATATTGATTTCTTGTATAAGCAGGGCAGCCTACTAGGCCTGCAAGCCCTGCTAAAATGGACGCAAAAATAAAGCCAGCCCTTGTGGTTGGTTTATTTGAATGAATTTTTATTGTCAATAAAAGGGGGATTAACATGAAAAGCTATATGAAAGAGTTGATCCTGATTATTATTGGCTCATTCTTTTTCGCGCTTGGTGTAAACTGTTTCGCTATCCCAAATGAACTGGGAGAAGGCGGAGTTACCGGTATTTCTATGATCTTGTATTATCTCTTCTCCTGGTCGCCAAGTTATACGAACTTAATTATGAACGGCATTCTTTTGATTATAGGGTACAAGCTCCTTAACAAACGAGTGACACTGTACACGATTTTCTGCATTGTTTTCACCTCGGTTTTCCTTCATATGACAGAAGGATTAGGAACACCTGTTAAGGATACAATTCTTGGTACCGTGTTTGCCGGTATTTTCATCGGAATTGGTTTAGGACTTGTTCTACGTTCTGGCGGAACGACTGGAGGATCGACCATTTTGGCGCGAATGGCAAATCAGTATTTGGGCTGGAGCATCAGTGGGGCCATGCTTGGATTTGACCTGTTGGTCGTGCTCAGTTCCTATTTTGTTATCGGGGCTCAAAACACCATGTACACCGTTATTTCTATCTATATCTCTACAAAAGTCCTCGATTACATTATTGAAGGCTTTGATACCCGAAAAGCTGTCACGATCATCTCTCAGCATGCCGAGGAGATCTCCAAAAAGGTAAACGACGACATGGACAGAGGTGTGACGGTGTTTTCCGCCCATGGCAGCTATACGAAGGAATCGAAAGAAATTTTATATGTAGTCATTAATAAACAGGAATTATTTGAACTGAAAAAAATCGTACATCGCATAGACGAAAAAGCATTTGTGGTCATCCATGATGTTCGGGATGTTTTCGGGGAAGGATTCACATTTCCTAAGACAGAGGTCTCCTGACTCTAGTCTGCATGCTAAAAAAGGTCTGCCGTTACGCCCAAGTGGTTACGCCGGCAGGCCTTTTTTGTATTTATACTGCTTGTTTAAGAATAAATTCCCTGATGGCATGAGCTACACCATGCTCATCGTTTTCCAATGTAGTAAAATGGCAGATTTCTTTAATTTCAGGGAGCGCGTTGCCCATTGCAATACTCGTGCCCGCAAACTTCATCATCGGCCAGTCATTCATATTGTCGCCAATGGCCACAGTATCTTGATAAGGTATTCTAAGATGATCAGCCATCCCTTTTAATCCATTTCCCTTGTTGGCATTTTCATGATTGATCTCAAGGTTATGATCCGCTGAACTCGTAATGGAAAGCCCTTCAAATGCTGAAGCTGATTGCCGGATTTCCGCAAGCTTTTCTAATGAATAAGAAAACGGAAGAATTTTATTGATCACCAGATCTTCTGTCCATATGGATTGAAAGGAAGAAATCGAAATTTGCCCAAATTGTTTCAGATACCCCTGAGCGGCTTTCCACAATTCTTCTGAGTCTATCTCTGGGTTTGCTGATTTTACGATATCAATTTCAACCTGGATTCCATTTTTGCCAAAATCAGGCGTATAGATGCCCTTATTCGTATGAAGATGGTAAAAGACGTTCATGTCCTCCAGTTGGGTAAGGATGTGGGAAGCATGTTCTTTCTGCAGAGGATGGCATTGTACAATTTTCCCTTCATCATAGAGTACCGCTCCGTTCGCCCCGATCACAGGACATTGGATCCCGGCATTATCGAGCAGATTCAGTACATCCTCCACCGCACGTCCCGTACAGATCGCTACTGTATTCCCCTGAGCTTGAGCCTCTTTTATAGCCATAGCATTTTCTTTGCTGATCGTCCCCTGTTTCATCAATAGTGTTCCATCCAAATCAATTGCGATTAATTTCATGTTTTCCTCCTCTTACAGAATGATCGTTTCTACCCCATACTGCTCTAATATTGTGGTTAAATGTGAATCCACTTCCTGATCTGTAACTAAAATGTCAATGTCCTCCAACCCGCATACCTTCTGAAAGTAACTGCGATTAAATTTCGTAGAATCAGCCAGTACGATGACTTGATCAGAACGCTTGATCATTTCCTTCAATAAAAAGCCTTCTTCCTCAAAAGGTATGGTCAGCCCGTTAGATGAGATGCCGCAGGCTCCAAGAAAGAGCTTGTTGACTCTGAAGTCCGACAGATGCTGGATCGTTCTTGCTCCATAAATCGACCGGTGTTCATTGTTCAGCAATCCTCCAAGCAGATGGATCGATACCTTTTCTTTACGTGACAGGATTCCAGCAATGTCGATAGAGTTGGTTACGACAACATTCCGCTCTGTTTTCAAGTTCTCAGCCAAAAACTGTACAGTTGTAGATACATCCAGAAGCAGATGATCTCCATCCTGAATCAATCCAGCTGCAAAGCTGCCAATTCGCTTTTTTGCATCAGAATCCTTTTTCAGGCGCTGGTCATAGTTAAACACTTCATGATAAAAGGTCGGAAATTTAGCACCGCCCCTCGTTCGGACGATCTTCCCTTCCTCTTCAAGCTTCACCAAGTCTCTTCTGGCTGTATCACGGGATACGTTATTCATTTTGCAGATGGTTTCCACATCTACCCGGTCATGCTGCTTTATATAGTTAACAATTGCTTCCATCCGTTCATCCTGATACATGCCTTTTTCACCCCTCGCTAAGTAATTATAAGTAAACTTAAGTATTTTCGCAATATTATATGCAGAATTTCATAAAAAATAAGCAAAAGCGGGCAAAAAACCTCACTTTTGCTTAGGTGGGGAAAAAGACTTTAGGGCCTCTTTTAAGCATAGTATGCGATGCCTAATATGATAGAAAATCACCAATATGCTTTAACAAAGCCTTTATTTAAGAGAAGAAAACGTTTCATTCCAACGCTTAGCTTCTGCAATCGCCTGTTCATCTTTTAAAATGTCATGGGGTGCGTTGGCTGTTCCGATAATATATTCCTGAAAGGACATTCCTATAAATTCAAAAATATGCTGAAATTGCTGAATCAGCGGCAATGCCTTAATCTTTGGCTGATCGCCGCCACACGTGACCACATAGGCTTTCTTTTGGCTCATTTTCCTTTTAAATTCAAAACGGCTGTCCCGAAGGCTCTGTGACCAGCGATCTACAAAGTTTTTCATAAGTCCTGACATGCCATACCAATATACCGGGGTAGCAAAGATCAGAATATCATGCTCAAGCACCATATCGATCACCCGGTCATAGTCATCTGCAACCGGCTGAAAACCGCCATCCGCGTGCCTCAAATCATCAATTGGCGTAATCTGCTTTTCTTTTAAAATGATCGGCGTGTATTCTAAACCTTCCAGCGCCATTTCCGTCAACTGTTGTGTATTTCCATCCACTCTGGAGCTTCCTATGATTGCTGCAATCTTCATTCCAATCCCACCTAAATAAATAGTTTCTTCCTGTATCATACAAGAGAACTAATCTTTCTGCCCAGCAACTGGACTTCCCGATCAGCGGAAATGCTCTTTTTTACGCAATTTCGCTTTGAACGCACACCACGAGTTTCTGGAAGCCGCATAGCTTCCAATGGCAGCATAGCCGTAAAAAAAGCCCATAAAGATTCCAGCGATCAGATGGTGGCGGTGGCTGTACAGGATGGAAAGCAAAAGGCCGATTAAAAGCGCTGTCGTGGGAATGAACGCCCGCGGTACAGGTGTAAACAGTTTAATCAGCTGCGTCAGGATAAGGACAATCGGGACAGCCAATACTCCGTCCCAGAAATTTGTATGAATAACTGGAAATACTTCCATTAAGAGTTCCTCTCTTTTATTAAAGTACCCACAGTATCACCATAGCTGAAAGGATTTAAAAGGCATTTTTAAAAAAGAGAGGTGCCAGGCACCACGATTACACAAGTGTGTAATGGCGGTGCCTGGCACCCCAAGTTAGACATTCAGCAGGTTTTCGACTTTTTGGATTAAATCTTTCAATTCATCCTGGAAGGACTTCATCTTTTCCATTTTTTCCTCAAGCATATCCCGCTGTTCTATAAGCCCGACTGCAATCTCCTCTAATTCAGAGTGCTGAAAGGTCTTGTCCCTTGACGTTTCGTACTGTTCCTTATGTTCCAATATGCGTTCTTTAATCCTTAGAAAATGCTGAAGCTCCTGTAAAGAAAACCCTAGCACTTCTTTCGCATCAACTACTCTTTTTATCTGCTGAACATCCTTTTCAGTGTATAAACGGACCTGTCCGTCACTGCGTTCTGGCGGCTGTATGAGCCCAATCTCCTCATAATAGCGGATTGCCCTTTTGGTAATCCCGGTAATCTTTGCAACTTCGTCGATCTTAATCCAGTTCACCCGTATCACTCCCTTAAAAAAGTATACATTTCGTGTTACGTTGACGTCAACGTAACACGTTACCTTTAGGACCTTTTAAGTGGCAAGGCGCCGCAGATCACGAGTAAATAGTTCGAATTTTCAACGGTTCAATTCACGGGATTAAGGCTCAATAAACATCTGTTTCCGCTCAAATTCCTCACCACAAACTCCCAATCCCCGCAACAACTAAAGAACCGCCAAAAAAGGGCGGTTCTTCTTTTAATTCTATTAATAGTTTCGCTGTGACCATTGGTTTTCTGTAATTTTGCTGTGAATTTCTCTGTCAGAGGTGCTCATGGCTTTTAGATCTTTCACATACCAGCCTCGGCCATTGACAGAAGCATCTGTTTTATAGAGAAAACGGACAAATTTGCTGTTCGATGGAAGAACTGCAGTCTGCTGTTTCCATCCGGCGCTTTTTCCTGTAAATGTCGTTTCTGGCTTCTGCCAAGTCACACCGTCTGCCGATGCTTCAACAATTCCGTTGTCGCTTCCCTTCTCAATCTCATACCAGGTCTGGAAGCTTATGCTCGCTGCCGGTTCGCTTAGTTCATAAACTAGAGGACGGGAAAGGGAGTCACCATAGCCGGCAAACCACGCTTTTTCGTTGCCTTTTAATGGAATTGAAATGGAGTCAGCGGCTGAACGTGCCACTTCCCTGCGGACAGGATTCAACGATGGTGTGCTTCTCGTCGGATGTACCCTGTTAGTCAGGGTCAGCACAATCATTTTGTTTTTCGGGCTGACGACCATTGTTGTTCCAGTAAAACCAGTATGCCCAAGGGTGGTGGCGTCAGAAAGAGCATCCATGTACCAGCCTTGATCCAGCTCCCAGCCTAGTCCATGTGAATCAGCCGGAAACTGCGGAAGCTGATTTTCTTCAAGCAGTTCGACAGTAGATGGCTTTAAGATAGTCTTATGTCCATGTTTTCCTTTTTGCAGAATCATATGAGCAAACACAGCCAAGTCATGTGCTGAGGAAAAGACGCCAGCATGGCCAGCAACACCATCAAGTGACCATGCATTTTCATCATGTACCTCCCCCCACACAATGCCCCGGTTAATATACGGTTCATATTCGGTGGCGGCAATCCGCGGTTTTAAATATGCAGGAGGATTGTACATCGTGTCCCTCATTTTCAGCGGGTCTGTGATCACTTCTTTTACGTATTGATCCAATCGTTTGCCTGATAGTCTTTCCACAAGAACGCCCAGGGTGATCATATTCAAATCACTGTATGTATAGGTTGTACCGGGCGCGTTCTTTAAAGGATGTGTCAGCGCAATATGGAGACGGTCCTCTCTGTTGCTTCCCATCTTATATAATGGAATAAACGGCTCAAAGCCCGAAGTATGAGTGAGGAGCTCACGGATGGTCACGCTTTCTTTTTCATTTTCCTTGAACTCAGGAAGATAATCAGCCACACGGTCATCCAATTTGAACTTCCCTTGTTCATACAGCTTCATAGCGGCTGTGGTCGTGAAAATTTTACTGATGGATGCAAGATCAAAAATTGTATTCTTAGTCATTGAAACCGGATGTTCCATTTCTGTGAATTTATCATCGGTATAGCGGGCGGCATAGCCGTAAGCATCCCATTTAGCAATTGCCCCTTTTCTGGCAACCAAAACAACTCCGCCAGGCAGCATCTTTGTTTCCATCGCTTTGTTCATGGTCGCATCGATGATGTTTAACGATTCTGGGTGAAGCCCTGCACTTCTCGGAGTTCCATTATGGATGACTGGTGAAGAAGGGCCAGGATGGTTCCAGTCATTTTGCTGATGATTGTGCTTTGCACTTTGTTCCTTAGCCATCACTGGCCCCCCTGCAGATAGAGCAAGATTGATTCCCAACAGAACTGCTGCCGGCTGTTTCCATCTTCTTAACATTGTAAATCCCCCATTTTCAGAATATTCACTTCTTTAAATAAAGGGTAGCAACGTTATACTAAAAAAGCCATGCCGCGAAGGTCCTGATCTATATTTTTCCATTTCCTATTTTCCCATAAATTTCTTGTTTAATAGCCTTTTAATCTACTAAATATATTAGACTTTATTCCCCCTCACAAATCAACAAAGCATGACTATTGTACCTGTTTTTTTCATGGTTTCCATACTATAATCTGATAGTTAATATTTTCTAAATATAGGTTTATAGACAAGAACAACAAATGTTAAGAATGGAGAAATGGAGGGTGGTTTATGATCAGCTGGCTTAAAAGAAGGATATTCATTTCAAATACATACACATTGCCGGATAATGTCAATCCCATAACTACCAGATCTTCAGCGGCAACTTGTCTTGAGCCCAAAACCATTTCACCTGACAAAGAAGTTGAACACTATAAAAGCAGGCTTTTGCAATTTGGGATTGATATATGCCAGATGCCGAAATGGACACCCCAAACCAAGAATAGAAGAAAAGAAGCCTTCATCATCGCCTCATACATAGCTAACGACATCGAACTGCGATCATTTTTTCTTAATAAAAAAAGTCTGCCAACCTCCCAGCTTTTAAAAAATTTTCAAAAGAAGAGCATCACTCGATATGCTCCCTATATTATCGCTACGGCTCTTATTGTGATTGAAGACTATCATTATCTTAAAGGCTATTTGCCAGAATAGGAGGCCCCTTTCGATGACTAAGGGAATTGTGGTAGAAGTAAACCGTCGCCATTTGATCGTTCTGTCAGAAGGCGGCATATTTCGTAAAGTTAAAATTTCAAATAGGCAATATTCAGTAGGCAGTGATATTTACTTACCAAACGAACTGGAAAAACAACGGACGTTCCGGCTTCCCACAATTAGCTGGAAAACAACGACAGTGTTTATGATGACCTTAATCTTGTTATTTTTCCAATTTTCTCCTTATACAGGACAAGGAGTTTACGCGTATGTAGGAATTGAAATGAATCCGAGCATCGAGCTTGAAATTGATGGTGACATGCTCGTTCAAAATATCACTGCTTATAATTCGGACGGGAAAAAGCTTCTTGCTATTCTTGAAGATTGGCAGAACCAGCCGATAGAAGAGGTTACCGAAAAAATATTCGAGATCTGCAGAGCAAAAGGCTTTATTAAACCCAATCAGGAAGTAATCGTCACGACCACGATCAATAAAGATGTTTCAAAAGAAACACAGCGAAAGATCGAACAAAAAATCAATTCTTTGATGGAAAAGAAAGCGCAGGAAAATAAAATTGACATGACTTCATTAATCATGTCAAACCAAGAACGGAAACGCGCTAAGAAAATTGGCGTTTCACCAGGGAAATATGCGATCTTCATCGCTGCAAAAGAAGCAGGAATCGAGATTACAAAAGCGGATATCAAGCAAAAAAGCATTCAGGAACTGTCAGAAGCGGTAGGACCGATCAGTGATCTTCTTTCTAAAGCACAATCTCGTGAGTATCACCATGTTTCAGTTTTTGTTCATATTGAAACAATTGCAGGACAAGCGAAAGAGAATGCCGAGCCGGTCTATGCGAATTCCATTCCCATTGCAGCTGCTCCAAACATAGTAAAAGTTCCAGTACCAGCAACGGCTGCAAGCCTTCCAGCTGCTTCATCTGGTGGAAGTTCAGATCAAAATCAGACACCTGCAGCAATCAGCACGCCAGATCCTTCTGCAGGAAATGTTTCTACACCAACTGAGCAGCAAGTAACGGCAACGGCAGCACCTGAGCCTGCCAAACCATTTGCACCTGCCGTAGAATCTTCCAAACTTACTGTTCCAGTGCCTGCTGCAAACTCTAAGCCGGATGTTATTCCTGCAGCACCTGAAAAAGAGGGAACCAAAAACACAACACCTCAAGCGGACGTACCCAAGGTGAGAAAAATTGATTTTCCTTTACCAGCAGTACCTAAAGAAACAAAAGCTGAGTTTCCTCCAGCTGCCGGTCTTCCTAAAGAAGAACCTAAAACCGAGGTTCAATGTGATAAAGGCAAAAGCAGGGGTTCTGACTCAGCCATTGACCATCAAGAGTCAGCGCAACCGAATCATGATTCTGAACCTGCCGCAGAACCTGATAAGCCTTATGCAGCATCAGGCTTATCAGGTTACAGAGCGCCAGCCCAAGAAGCAGAGCAAATAGACAATCAAAATGAGCCATCTTCTTCAGCTGAGGAAGTAACTTCTTCACCAGAGGCCGATTCTCATGAAACAGCACCTGCAATAAAGGATACAGATACCGCTGTTCAAAAAGAACCGCCTGCAGCAACGGAAACACCAGCTGCGGAACAAGATAACAGCTTAGCTCCAGCTAATCCACCAGCCGTTCAAGAAGAACCGTCTGCAGATGCTGAAACTTCAGAGCATAGCGATGAAACTCTAAATCAAGAATCAGCTGAAACGGCAGCCCCTCTCGTAACTGAGGCTGCTGCTTAAAAAAATCCTGTCTGAACATTATTGTTCAGCAGGATTTTTTTATTGCAGACGCGTAAGCCGTTTCTTTAAATATTTATTTCTGTTTTTGATAAAGGCTAGAATAAATTCCGGCTCTTCATCAAAAATGGACAAAGACCGGTGTTTATATGGGTCTTTCACGAGATGCGGACGCAAAGACTGGTGTAAAGCAAGGATTTTTTGTTCCAAAGCCCTGCAAGTAAAGGCATCGTCGAGTATCTCTTCCATGATCCTTTTATACTGGCGTTTATAAGGCTTATGAAGCAAGAGCCGTGCTGTCAGTGTGTTATAGCCTTCAATCGGTACATACTTATTTCCCATGACATCACCGTGGATGTCTCTTCCCCACGTTGCATCATAATCCCAAGGCAGGATTTCAAAGCGTTTGCTCTCTCCATTTTTATATAACGCGTAATTATGGATAAAGCCGTCAAAATTTTGTGTACAGACCGCACCTGCAAGCCACCTGAAATATTGATCGATATCCAGGAGGGGTTCAATTCGCGAAGGAAACTCTTTTTCAGATGAATTTAGAATACAATGCATAAGTTCACGGAGGCTGTTGAACGATTTGTTTGGATCAAATTTTATCTCATAACCTGCTGTTACTGATCTCTTTTCTTTTCCAGTCGTCGGATTATACTTCGAAAAGTTTGCGTTTTCAGAGATCGCATAATAAATACTTCCTGCAGGCAATCCCCGTTTCTTTAAGAATTTCTGATCAACTGACTCAAGCTGAAGATAAACTCCTTGATAAAGCCCATTAATATACAATGTAACGTGCTGTGCTTCTGGTGACAGGACCCCGATATCACGAAAAAAATCCAAAGAAAGCTTATTTCTTATGAGAGACGGGTCATTGTATTCTGCATTCAAATGAATCCTTCTTGCTCCAAAAAAGGATTGAGATTTCATAAACAAAAGATCATAGGATTTTTTTGGAAATGAGCGAATATGGGCACCTCTGTACTTAATCAGCATTTCATATGGTTTATCCCCTGCTTTAATGACACCAGCAACAGCCTCGTTTGCCCATTTCCCTTTCTGAATCCATTTTACTCCCTTAAAGGGAACAGAAATGTTGTACTCTGGTATAGCATTATTTTGCATTTCTTCATTCTCCCCATCGTTGATACTTATCTCTATGATGAAGAGAATGCATGCGCTACATTCCAAGGTTAAAATGGGGCTGGTCAATTGTACTAACGCCCAAGCACTAATAAAAAATCAACGTACACTATGTTTGAAAAGAGATTGCTAAGTTATTTTCTTTTCGCCTACCAAAGGATATAGGAGGTTCAAGCATGAGCGTATGGCGTAATGATCCGTCTGAAAGTTCAAGTGGAAGGAGCAGTAAGCGTTCTGGAAAAAAATCCAGCAAAAGGTCTGGAAAACGTTCCGGAAAACGTCCCGGGAAGCGTTCTGGGAAACGTTCTGGGAAAAGATCAAGCAAAAGATCAAGCAAGAGATCCAGCAAAAGATCAAGCAAGAGATCACACAAGAGATCACACAAGAGATCAAAGAAAAGAAGTTCATCTTCTTCCAAACACTGTTGCAAGCGCAGCTCTTCCAAAAAGCGTTCTTCTCATAAGAAGACCTGCAAACAAAGCTCGTCTTCTTTCGTTTTAGATTGCAAAAAAGTGAAGAAAAAAAAGAAGCGTTCAAGTTCCTGCCACTAAATATACTATTAATTTTAACGGATAGAGCTTTGAGCTCTATCTTTCTTTTTATCCCGGGAATAGTAGGCAAATGTTTCTTTTTCATAGAAAGAGGCGCTTGTACCAGCGCCGAATGATGCTTGTTTACATATATACATACTATGCAACAACAAAAATGAATCTAAAGTTCTGAAAGGAGAACATGAATGTCTGACTATTATATCCAATCGTTGGTTGGCAGAAGGATAAATGTTAATAAAGGGGGTCCAGAAGCCAAAGCAGGGGAATTGCTTTATAGCGGCTATAACTATGTTGTTGTAGGTACAGATAAGGATGGCGTGGTTTACTATGCGACGCGTCACTTAAAGAGCTTTGGAGAGGTAGTCCAAAGTGACAATGAAACAGGAAACGGCGATGAAAATGCCCTTCGCACATGGGATTATTTCAAACCTTCCTGCTTTTCAGCCATTTTGGATAACATGCTTGGCGAGAACATCCAGATTAACCGAGGCGGTCCTGAATCAAGACAAGGGAAACTTCTTTTAAGCACTTATGATTATATCGTCCTGTCAACTGAAAAAGAAGGGGCTGTATATTATAAGACCGAACATGTAAAAAGCGTGAGTGTCGTTCAACGGAAAGCGGACGGAGAAGGAGATACTGAATCCAGCAATGAAAGCGGTAGAAAGACCAGCAGAGCTTCTGGAAAGTCTACTGGAAAAGCAAGCGGCAGAGCTTCTGGTGGAAAAACTGGAAAAGCGAGCGGAAAACAATCTGGCAAGCAATCTGGCAAGCAACGTTGCGAGAGCAGCAGCCAATCCGCTAACACAATCGCTCCAGATCCAGAGTTTTATCAAGAGTATGGATTCAACGATCTTTTTGACCGCTTAAAACTAAGAAAAGTCAAAATCAACCGTGGCGGTCCAGATGCTATTGAAGGTATGCTAACAGAGTATGTCGGCGGCTATGTCGTTGTGTATGGTGAAAAAGAAATTCACCGCATTCTTCCTAAGCATATTAAAAGCCTCAGCTCACTGTAATTTAGCAGCTTAAGATAAAGAAAGTCAATTTGGAAATTTCCGATTGGCTTTTTTGTCTTTTATCATTTTTCGGCAGCATACTGGGCCAGCTTGGTTTTCCCTTACTTATTCTGGGACATACTTGTACTATCTTGCTCAAGGATGTGCTCCATGAAATTCGAGGATTTCTTTTTTTCATACTTGCGTCTTCCAATGCTGATTCGCTTGTTCAGCATCATCGGCTCACTGATGATTTTGTTTGGTGTTCTCATCCATTTTTTAGAGCCGAAAAATTTCCCTACTGTATTTGAGGGAATCTATTGGTCCGTCATGACAGCGGCAACTGTAGGATTTGGAGATTATGTTCCAAAGTCATTTATAGGCAGGTTTATGGCCATCCTCCTTGTTTTTTTGGGCGGTTCTTTTATCGCCTTTTTCACTGTCCACGCCGCTTCAGCTGTAATTAAAAGGCAAAATAAATACAAAGAAGGGAAATTAATGTTTAACGGAAACGGACATTTATGTATTGTCGGATGGAATGAGCGGGCTAAGCAGACCATCAGCACCCTTGCCAAAGAACCGACAAGACTCACGATTATTCTTATAGATTCATCGCTGAACGAAAATCCCTTATCGAATCAGGGTGTTCTTTTTATAAAAGGCAGCCCGGCGCAAGACCAAACATGGGAGATGGCCAACATTAAACAGGCAAAAGCTGTCCTTCTGACCGCCGACCAAAACATGAAAGAAGCAGAAGCCGACATGCACACCATTCTTTCCATTATTACGGTCAAAGGACTCAACCCTACTGTACATGTTATGGCTGAAATATTGACGCCTGAGCAGCAGAACAACAGCCTGAGAGCCGGTGCTGATGAATTAATTAATACGACATCTCTTGCCAGTGACTGTATGGCCCAGATTAGTCTTCAATCTCTTCAATCCATAAGAGAAGGGTAAGGAACATGTCCTTACCCTTCTAATCAGCCAACAATTGAGACTCTGTTTTTTCAATAAGCTTTTTGCCAATCCCAATCCATTTGTCATCGATCGACGCATCAGGGTCCTGGGGTTCTGAAAACTGATTTAAGCTTCCCGACAGATTCCCTACACTGACATTGTCATCGAGTCCAATCTGATATTTATGAGCCAGAAGAAATGGTTCTCCCAAGGTCACCATTGCCCCTTGGTCCCCGATTTCTTTTTCATAAGCGGTAAATGGAACTCTGACAAACGTATATCCGACTTCATCATCCAGTTTATAGTCAAAATATCCGTGATCATAATCCCAGTTGCCTCCAATGGTATACCCGAGTTGTTTGAGCTTGTCCTCCAGTTCATTAAAAGCAAACACTTCATTCTCAAGCTTACTTTGTAATGGAATCATGCTTATCTCCTTTAGAGTAACGGTTTACCTTTTATCATCTCCAAAAGTATAAAAAATAAAGCTCCTGTCTGGGTAACAGGAGCTTTATGGATTAAAGGCGTTTTTCCAATTCTTCTTTTTCTTTTTCAAAGCCTGGCTTGCCG
This sequence comes from Fictibacillus marinisediminis, assembly GCF_023149135.1. Classification (NCBI taxonomy): domain Bacteria; kingdom Bacillati; phylum Bacillota; class Bacilli; order Caryophanales; family Fictibacillaceae; genus Fictibacillus; species Fictibacillus marinisediminis. The sequence continues at coordinate 3,189,518 of NZ_JAIWJX010000002.1, forward strand.
AGAAGCGCAAACATGTTTTTCTTATAGGCTTCCACCCCAGGCTGATCAAACGGGTTCACTCCGAGAAGATAGCCGCTGATGGCACATGCTTTTTCAAAGAAATACACAAGGTAGCCAAAATGATATGGTGTTAATTCTGGAATAGTAACAATTAAATTCGGTACTCCGCCGTCGGTATGTGCAAGCAAAGTTCCCTGGAATGCTTTTTTGTTGACGAAGTCCATTGTTTGTCCAGCAAGGAAATTCAATTTATCAAGGTTTTGATCGTCTTCCTCAATCTTAATTTCTTCGCGTGTATTCTCTACATTCAGTACAGTCTCGAACAGATCACGGCGTCCTTCCTGAACATATTGTCCCATAGAGTGAAGGTCAGTGGAAAAGTCTACAGACGCAGGATAGATCCCCTTGTTGTCTTTGCCTTCACTTTCACCAAACAGCTGTTTCCACCATTCAGAAACATAATGTAATCCTGGCTCATAGTTCACCATCAATTCAATGGTTTTCCCTTTGTTATACAGAGCATTTCGTGCAGCTGCATACTGGTATGCTTCATTTTCAGCAAGGTTCGGATTGGAATAATCCTTGCTTGCTTCTGCTGCTCCATTCATCATTTCATCAATGTTTACTCCGCTTACTGCGATTGGAAGAAGACCTACAGCTGTTAATACAGAATAGCGTCCTCCAACGTCGTCAGGAATAACAAAGCTCTCATAGCCTTCTTCATCCGCCAGCGTTTTCAGTGCACCTTTTGCACGGTCGGTTGTTGCATATATACGTTTGCGTGCTTCTTCTTTTCCATATTTCTCTTCAAGGAACTTGCGGAAAATACGGAACGCGATTGCAGGTTCTGTTGTTGTTCCAGATTTTGAAATGACGTTCACGGAAACATCCTTGCCTTCTAGTACTTGGAACAAGTCTTTAACATAAGTAGAAGAGATGTTTTGGCCTGCAAAAATAACCTGAGGAGTTTTGCGGTCTTCTTTAGAAAGCATATTGTAGAACGAGTGATTGAGCATTTCAATTGCTGCCCTTGCTCCAAGATAAGATCCGCCGATCCCAATAACGATCAATACATCAGAATCACTTTTGATCTTTTCAGCACTTTTTTGAATACGGGCGAACTCTTCTTTATCATATGCGGTCGGAAGGTCAACCCATCCCAAAAAGTCGCTTCCCGCTCCAGTCCTATCATGGATTTGCTCGTGTGATGCTTTTACTAATGCAGATAAATTTGATACTTCTTGCTCACCTAAGAAAGGCAAAGCTTTGCTGTAATCAAAATGCAGTTTATTAGCCATGTCTTAAACTCCTCCGTTTTTTGTTCTGGTTTCTTTTACTTTAACCAAATAAAAAATGTTAATCAAGAAAACGGCCGCTTGAAAACGCTTACTCCAAGTAGTCGGAATGTTCTTACTTATTGCAAATAAAAAAGAGGGGAAGCTCCCCTCTTTTTTTATAGAGACATGCGAAGGATTTCTAAAACATCCTCTTTGTTAAGCTTTTTAAAGTTGCCAAACTCGCCATTTGCCATCGCTTTATCCGCGATCAGGTCAAGTTTGGAATCATCGATGTCATAATCAGCAAGACGGTTTGGTGCACCTAAAGATGTCCAGAAAGCAGACAGCTTGTCGATCCCTTCAAGTGCCACTTCACGATCTGATTTCCCTTCTGTATCCACGTTAAATACGCGAACAGCCAGTTGCTTCAAGCGCTCTGGCCCTTGATCAAGTACATGGCGAAGCAAGTTCGGGAACAGGATTGCCAGACCGCCGGCATGAGGAATGTCATAAACGGCTGAAACAGCATGTTCAAGGTTATGAGTAGCCCAATCGCCTTGTACACCCATTGCAATAGTTCCGTTCAATGCCATTGTCCCATTATATAGAATGGTCTCGCGAAGGTCATAATTCTCAAGATCTTCTACTAATTTTGGAGCTGCATCCATTACTGTTAATAGAATAGATTCTGCGAAACGGTCTTGAAGATGAGCATTTTCAGTATGGTTCAAGTACGTTTCTAGCACGTGCGACATCATGTCTACCATGCCATAAATCGTATGGTCTTTTGGCACAGTAAACGTATTGACCGGATCAAGAATAGAAAACTTAGGGAACACAAGCGGACTTCCCCAGCCATACTTTTCATTGGTCTCCCAGTTGGTAATAACAGAACCGGCGTTCATTTCAGAACCTGTTGCTGCAAGAGTAAGAACTGTACCGAACGGAATGGCTTCTTTAGGAGTGCTTTTTTTAGTTACAAAATCCCAAACATCTCCGTCATATTTTGCTCCTGCCGCCACAGCTTTTGTACAGTCGATAACACTTCCGCCTCCAACTGCAAGAATGAAATCAATATTGTGCTCCTTACAGATTTCCACACCTTTTTTTACCGTAGTTAATCTCGGATTCGGTTCAACTCCTGATAATTCATGAACGTCTGCACCGATCTTGTTGAGCTCGGCTACTACTTGATCATATAGACCGCTGCGTTTAATGCTTCCACCGCCATAAACAAGCAATACCTTCTTGCCAAACGGCTTCATTTCCGCAGACAGCTGGCTAAGTTGCCCTTTCCCGAACACTAAACGGGTTGGATTATAATACGTAAATGAATTCATTTATTTACCCTCCTTGATGTTCCAATACTTTCGTTAGTATTATCTATCAGGGTGAAATTAAAAGTAAAGAAATCGGCTCTAAACATTTTTAGGATGTACAATTATTAAACAAAATATTGTACAAATATTTAATTTAATTCAATGTAATGTTTATATTCGCCTTGAAGGTGGAAATGTATAATCGTAACAGAAAGAAGTCATCCTAATACTGCTATCTATCTAATCCCCTTAGGAGGTAATACCATGAATGGATTACAGCGCACTGCCTTAGCACTAGTTATTATTGGTGCCATTAACTGGGGTCTTATTGGATTCTTCCAATTTGACTTAGTGGCAGCTATCTTCGGCGGTCAGGATGCAGCTCTTTCCCGCATCGTTTACGGATTGGTTGGTTTATCCGGTTTATATTGCCTGACTCTTCTTTTTGCTCCAGCACATGAAGTTGAACGTGAGGACCGCATCGAAACAAATCGTGTTTAATGAAATTAAAAAATAAAAAAGGTTCTTCCTCATAGGAAGAACCTTTTTTTATTTACTTCTTAAGACGTTTGTTCAGTTGAGCTTGACGGTCAGTTGACTCTTTCAACCACTCTTTAAGCTTTGCTTCAAGTGTGTTGAAACCTTTGGAAGAGTCTTGAGCCGCTTGCTTCTTAGGTGCAGGACGGCGTTCCTTTTTAGGGGCTTGGGCCGGAGCTTCTTGAGTTTGACGAATGGATAAAGAGATCTTTTTAGAATCTTCGTCAACAGAAAGAATTTTAACCTGAACAACATCTCCCACTTTTAATACGTCATTAATATCTTTAACAAAGCTATGAGAAACCTCAGAGATATGAACTAATCCCTGAACTTCGTCGTTTAAAGCGACGAAAGCACCAAACGGTTTAATTCCTGTTACTTTTCCTTCAACGATGCTACCTACTTCAAAATTCATGAAAACACTCCTAACTATTTTTTAACCTATTAAGTATAACACATACAGAAAATAAAATAAAACGTATGAAACAGTATAAAACGTCCTGACCATACTCATTTTCGTGCAAATGGGGCATAAGAATGACATTTGCATCCTTCCCATACCCAATTTTGCATGAAATGGAAACTTTTTTCTGTAAAATCAGACCAGTTTTTCTGGATTTAACAAGGAATCCGCTTCTTCTACCGTAACATATCCCTTTTCCACAGCCACTTCTTTTACCGTCTTACCCGATTTATAGCTTTCTTTTGCTACCTCGGCTGCTTTTTCGTAGCCCGTTTTTGGATTTAGTGCTGTGGCAATCGCAAGGCTCTGTTCCATCAGTTCTCTGATTCTGCCTTCATTGGCCTCCAGTCCATTGATACAACGGTCGGTAAACACGCTCAACCCCGAAGACAGGATGGTGATGGAGTGAAGAAGGTTTAAGCCAATGACCGGCATCATCACGTTTATCTCAAGCTGGGAGCCGATTCCGGCAGTGGTGATGCATGTATCATTGCCGATGACCTGCGCACAGATCATGTACATGTTTTCAAGGATGACCGGATTTACTTTCCCCGGCATGATGGAAGAACCTGGCTGTACAGCGGGTAAAATGAGTTCCGAGATTCCTGTTCTCGGACCTGAACTGAGCAGGCGGAGGTCGGACGATATTTTTATAAGATGAATGGCAAGTTCCTTTAAATGGCCGCTGATCTGGATAGCTGCCCCGTTATTCTGCATAAAGCGGAAGCGGTCAGTCGGTGCTTTAAATGGAAGGCCCGATCTGTCGGCAACCTCATTGATGGCTCTTTCAGCATATTCCGGATGGGCGTTGATTCCCGTACCCACAGCATTTCCCCCAAGTCCGATCTCAAAGAGGAACGGCTCACTCTGTTTTAATGCATCATAAACTTTTTGCAGACTTTCCGCATACCCTCCAAAGGAATGGCCAAGCCGCATGGGAACCGCGTCCTGGAGGTGGGTTCTGCCTGATTTGATAATGTGGTGAAATTCGTTCTGTTTGTTTCTGAGCGCTTTAATCGTTTTTTCGAGTGCCGGGTATAAATTTTGATACAGCTCTTGTGCTGCGGCAATATTGATGGCCACATGGATCGTATCATTTGTTGACTGTGCCATGTTCACATGATCGTTCGGATGGACCTTGCTCCAGTCCCCTTTCGAACCGCCAAGAAGCTCTGAAGCCCTGCTGGCGATGACTTCATTGGCATTCATGTTCTGAGAGGTTCCTGCTCCCGCCTGATACGCATCAACGACAAATTGATCCTTCAGCCTGCCCTCCATAATCTCCTCTGCTGCCTGGATAATCGCGTTTGCCTGTTTTTCCTCAAGTTCACCGCAATCTCTATTTGCTGCAGCTGCACTCGCTTTAATAATCGCCTGCGCTTTTACAAAAGCGAACGGCAGCCTTTGCCCGCTGATCGGAAAGTTCTCGACCGCCCGCTGCGTTTGTGCTCCGTAATATGCCTCCTTGGGCACCTTTACTTCTCCGAGTGTATCCTTTGCAATCCGATATTCCGTCATGACCACATCTCCTCTCTATCGCGGTGCCAGGCACCGCAATTACACACATGTCAAAGAGCGGTGCCTGGCACCCGCTTTTTGACCCTTTATTACACATTCTCTGTATTCCCTTTTTTTCTTTTTTTTATGGTTTATCTTTTGGGGGAGCTGTCCATAATGATAAGACAGCATTCAATATTCCCCCTTTTTCTTTTGGCAGGCATGCCACCACATGCCTGTTCTTTTTTGTCCATTTCTTATTCGGGCAGATTTCCCGCGCATACACGATGCAAACAAAAAAAGCCTCCCATGTGCAGAGACCTTGTACATCAATAGTATTATTCAGAAGATGCCCGGTTCGTCCTTTTTTTATGTAAGGCGATCACCCTGGCTGGAGATTTTTTAATTTTTCGGTGTTCCGTCCGGAAGCCTGCCTTTTTTTGTTTCATGAACGTTGCTTTGGAAATGGGACGGGGACGGGACCACGAAATAGACTCCGGATTTTTCCAGGAATCATGGGTGATCAGCTCGGTTTTGTAATAATAACAATTCCCGCTTAAGTATTCTTCACATATATATAATACGGTGTGTTTGCTATGCATCCGCTTTTCGCTCCATTTTTTGATACATTATCCCCTTTTTGATCCGCTTTATTCATGGAAAGAGCCTGAAGCTTAAGATCTTCAAGCCCTTCACTTCCTTATCTAAAGAACCACCATAAAGCTCCAACGATAAGGAGAAGTATAAATATGATAATCAAGACAGCCCATATCCAGCCCCAACCAAATCCAACGCCGCCACCGCCGCCAACACCATAGCCGTAGCCATAGCCATAGTACGGATAGCCGCCACCATAAGGATATGCCATATTACAAACCTCCTTCATCTGTTGCGTCCTACACACTAATAAAATATGTAAGTCCAGGGTAAAAAGGAATAGAGGCAAATGCGGATTTTGTGCCTGTTCAAGGAAATTATTTCTTTTGTAAACGAAATAAGATTGGACAAAATAAACGAGACGTAAAGATGATGGAGGAATGCAATGGAAACGAAAACTCAGCCGCTGCTTACTCCGGCATATCGGAAAAGAATAGGCGAACTCGACCTTTATTATGAAGATTACCCACACAGGAATCCTGACGCCCAAGTTTTGATCCTGATACACGGGTTTCTTTCTTCAACCATCAGTTTTCGGAAGCTAATCCCGCATTTAGCTGAAGATTATCATGTAGTTGCCATTGATCTGCCGGGATTCGGTAAGAGCGAAAAGTCAAAAACATTTACGTATTCACTGGCAAGCTACGGCAAGCTCGTTCTATCATTCATAAAAGAAATGGGCTGGAGAGATGTCATACTGATCGGTCATTCCATGGGCGGCCAGGTGGCTCTTCATGCATCGCGGCAGGATGGAAAACTGATCAGTAAACTCGTGCTCCTCGGCTGCTGCGGTTACATCAAACGGGCGCGGTCTACCATGATCTGCTGCTCCTATCTCCCTTTTTTCTCCTGGGGATTAAAGAGATGGGTTCTAAAAAAAGATCTTCGCAATAATTTAAGCGGTGTCCTTCACAACATTGATCTCGTAACAGAAGACATGATCAAGGAATACCGGGCACAATTTTTAGAAGACGGTTTTTTTGACAGCTTGATTCGCCTGCTCCGACACCGTGAAGGAGATTTAAAACCATTTGAACTGAATACAATTGTCCATCCCATTCTGCTCATTCACGGCAATGATGATAAAGTCATCCCCCTTACTACGGGAAAAAGACTTCACAGTGATTTAAAAAATTCAAGACTCATCGTCTATAAAGATGCCGGACACCTCATTATGGAGGAAAAACCGTTAGACTTGGCAAGAGACATCAAACAATTTATCTCCAGCGAAAAAGAAGCGCTTCAGACCTCCGTCTGAGCGCTTCTCGTTTTATTCGTTGTTTTCCCTGCTTTTCATCATCTGCTGCCAGACCGAGCCTGCAGCTTCTTCCCCGCTCTGAATGCGTTCAAGCGCAATCTTTGCCTGGAGCCGGACTTCAAACTCTGGATCGTCTTCTGCGTCTTCCAATGCCGGTATGGCCGTTTCGTCCCCTACTTCAAACAAGAATCGTGCAGCGCGCCAGCGGACTAGTTTATTTTTGTCATTGAGTGCTTCACACATGGCAGGAATCGCACTCGGATTCCCAAGGTCGGATAAACAGTCTCCTGCCGTTCGGCGAACCGCGACATTTTTATCTTTTAACCCGGCATAAAGCAGCGGAAGAACCGCTTCATCTTCAATCATGCCAAGATAAACGACAGCCAGGCGCCGGATCGAAGGCTTCGGATCCTTCAAAGCCTGCTTTAACACCATAATATCGTTGACCGTCGGGTTCATGCGTTCTAAAGCCGCATAACGGGTCTGCCAATCTTCATCCTGCATCTTTTCGGCAACTTCAGTTGTAGATACTTCTTCTTTCGGCGCTTCTTTCCCGGATTCGATGGAGAAAGCCTGCTTCACAAGCTTTTGAATCCGTTCTTCATCATAAGCGGCGGAGATTTCCTCGACAACTTCTTGTCCGATCTGTTCAAATGTTCCGTAACGAACACCCTGCTCTTCCCATTTCCGTTCCATGACCAGGTTATCTGATGCTTTTTGAGCTTCGAGTGCCGCATTCATAAACCGCTCTGGAAGGCCTGCGCGCCGTTCTTCATTTTCGGTTTTCAGTTTTACCTGCATCGGCAAGCCTCTGAACATTTGAATGAAAACTGTAATTTCCAGGTATTCGTCATCCTTTTTCTCCTGTCCGGCCGCTTCAGAGGGCTGGTCGTCCGAATCCCCGAATACTTCACGGACGCCTGCCAATACATCTTCCCAATCTGCTCTTGGATGACGGTCAAGTGCAATAAAATCTGCCACATGGTAAACGCTTTTCACGCCCTCCACCTTAAAGATTTCTTTAATATAGTCAGGTGCATCATCAAGGTTTTCCCTCGTGTAGTTGTAGCGCTCGTTACCCGGCAGCGCTTCGTCCATATTAATTTTCATGGAGTTCGGACTTGGTGTCGGTTCAATCCCTTTAATTTTCAATACACTCACCCCTTATATCAGATCGTGTTCTTTTATATACGAAAGCATTTTCTCTTTCTCCCGGTCGGTAAACTTGTATTCACAGTCAACCCCTTCGTCATGAACAATAAAATCCTGTACCTCGCCCTCACGATCGAACACAACGAGTGCACTCGGATCATATAGATCACCAGGGAGTTTCGTCTCCGCTGACAAATCAAAATTCAGGTACACATTGATCCAATGCTCACCCTTCATTACTTCCGGATAAAAAGCGGTAAAATCCGCTTCAAAATAATTTTGAAATCCATACTTATACATAATGTTCCCCCGTATTGGCTCTAGCTTCTTTTTTATTATAAACAATCGGAGGAAAGGAAACAAAGATGGCGGTTTCTTTGGTGTTCGAGTTGACATAATTAGGTTTTGGCGGGTATTTAGGAGAATTTGGCGGGTAAACTCTCTGTTTTGGCGGGTATTTTTTTATTTTGGCGGGTAATTGCTTCATTCCGGCTTGTAAATGAATTCCGAGTCCTCGATCTGAATTGAAAAAACGTAAAAAGAGACGATTTCAGCCCGAAAATCATTCGGCTCAACCATCATCTCTTCATTCACATTATATTTCTCTCAATACCGCGCGCACAGGACTGCCATCCGCATCCTTTAACGGCAGCGGCAGCGCGATCAGCTCATATTCTCCTGGCTCCACATCATCAAGGACGATACCTTCCAGGATATTAATGCCGTTTTGAAGCAAGGCATGGTGTGCAGGAAGCGCTTTGCTGTCGAGGACATCTACAGACGGCACATCAACTCCGATAAGCCTCACACCTTTTTCTGATAAAAAAGCAGCCAGCTCTTCATCTAGATAGGTGATCTTTTCCGGAAACACGGTTCTGTCCTGCCAAGAGCCTGTTTTCAGCAGCACACGCTCCGCTCCATCCAGCGGTTGATCTGCCAAATCCTCTGGAGCGATGACCTCTTTGCCCGTAACATCTACCACTATTGCTCTGCCGGCATAGAGCTCAAGATCCAGCTCCAGTACCCGTTTTCCTTCACTATCAAAGTGATACGGCGCATCAATATGGGTGCCGGTGTGCGTGCTCATTTCCACTTTACCGACATTCACGGATCCTGATTCTGCTTTCGTCCAGGCTAAATCAAACGAGTACGGGGTGTCCCCCGGCCAGGTCGGAACGGACGAGGTCAAAGGCATGGAGATATCGATCAGTTTTCCAGCCATTACGCAATCACCTCTCTTACGTTTGAAAACTTTTCATACTGCTTCTCACCCATGATTTTTTTTAGCCGCTGAACCGCTTCATGTACATCTTCAAAAGAGGTATAAAGTGCAACAGGAGCAAGGCGGATCACATTCGGTGCACGAAAATCCGGCACGATGCCGTTCTCTTTTAAACTTTTGCAGATTCTCGCTGCTTCATCATGCTCCAGGCAAACATGGCCACCGCGACGTATATCATCCCTCGGATTTCCGATCGTAAATCCAAAGCCAGCAAGTTCGGTCTCAATCAGCTCCATCATATAGCGTGTCAGATTAAGAGATTTTTCTCTTAGCCGGTCCATTCCCGCTTCCTCAAAAATTTCAAGCGAACCGATTAATGGGGCCGTGCTTAACACGTGCGGAGTGCCGATCTGAAAGGCTCCCGCAGTATCTGCCGCCACGAAGTCATGATTCATGTCAAACTGTTTATCTTTATTGGAACCGAACCAGCCTGCTAGTCCAGGCTCTTTTCCAAAATGTTTCGCATTAATATAGAGTCCCGCAACACTGCCCGGTCCCGCGTTCAAATATTTATAGTTGCACCAGAAAGCAAAGTCAACATTCCATTCCGAAAGTTGATGAGGCACTGCCCCAATGGAATGGCATAAATCAAAACCGATCAATATTCCGCGCTTGTGGGCCTCATCCGTTAAGCGTTTCATATCGAGCAGCTGCCCGCTTCGGTAGAGCACGGAGGGCAGCACAATAAGAGCTGCTTCATCCGTCATGGCCTTGATGATGTCTTCTTCCTCAATCATCCTGCCATCACGGCTTTTCACTCTGATCAGATGCTGGCCAGGGTCCAAGCTTCTTAAAGCCAGCTGGCTTTTCAGTGCATAAATATCTGAGGGAAAGGTCAGCTCATCGGCTAAAATTTTCGTTTTTGATCCTGAAGGTTTAAAAAAAGTGGATGTGAGCTGATGGAGGTTTCCAGTGGTGGATCCAGTAATAATGACTTCCTCCGGGTTTGCTCCAATTAGTGGCGACAATTTCTTCCCTAGTTCCTCGCTAAGTGTATACCATGGATGCTTTCCGTCCATCCAGCCGTCAATACCGCATTCCTTCCAATCATTTAGCGACTCCAACAGTGATTTCTCAGCTCTTTTCGACAAAAGCCCCAGCGAATTGCCGTCCAAATACAACACGCCTTCTTTTAAATAGAATTCGTTCTTAAAGTTTTTCAGAAAATCTTTTTCGTCCAGTTCTTTCCATTTCCCTAATTCCATCACTCATTCGCCCCTTTTTTGCTCTCTCTGTTTATCTTAAACAATTCAAGGGAAAGCATCAATGAAAACGCTTACTTTACAATAATATTACAATTATGTAACGGCCAAATTACGACAGATTCCTAAAGAATAAGATACTATAATAAAATTGTGTATTAAGCACTAGTAATTGGTTAAAATTGTATGAATTAAGTGACTGTCGGGAATGCCACCCTCCAGTTAAAGGGCAAACATCGCTGAAAAGCATGGACGCAAAATCACAGGTCTAAGGTGACTTACTATGATGGCTGGATTACCTGGAAAACCACCAATTTCAGGAGGGAAACATGGAAACCGTAAAAAAAACAGAGCTTGATCGTGAATGGGTAGCCTTACTATTACAAGCCAAAAAGCAAGGTTTAAGCATGGAGGAAGTTCGTAGCTATCTTCAAAAAACGTACATACCATCAAATGAGCGAATATTTAAAGCGACATCAATGTGATGTCGCTTTTGGTCTATTTACAGCCTATCGTCCCTAAATGTATAATAGAAGCAAAAATTGTAGTAAAAAAGAGGGATTAACGTGATTGGTGAACTTGTAAAAAAATATCGCAAAGAAAAAGGTCTATCTCTATCCTCACTAGCAGAACGAGCAGGTATCGCCAAATCCTATCTCAGCTCCCTTGAGCGAAATATACAAACAAATCCTTCTGTACAGCTGCTTGAAAAGCTGGCAGCTGTCCTGGATATTCCTGTTGAAAAATTGCTGAATGAAAAAGCTGAGATCAATGAGGCGGAGCTGGATTATGAATGGGCAGAGCTCGTAAAAGAAGCTATGGAGTCTGGTGTCAGCAAAGACCAGTTTAAAGAATTTCTTGAATTCAACAAATGGAAAAATAAAAATCAAAGCTAAACCGGCACCCTTTAGCGGCGCCGGTTTTTTTCATACTGAGATATCGATGATCGGAACAAGTTCTTTAAATTGATAATGTCCGATATAGGCAGTGGATAGAGGTTCTCTCTTCTCCCACTTCAGAATTTGTTTTTTTACATAATCAAATGGGGCTCTTCCTCTTAGCTCATCATTAATAAAAATTTCACAGATGTTGCGGCCCATGTACACGACCTTTACTTTATTCCCCGCTACTTCACATAAATAGACTCCATTGCCAAGGCGGATCATTTCGCTTCATCATCCTTTGTCTGCTGTTTCCAGCTTTCATACCGTATAAACGTTCGGATTTCCTCCTGATTAATTCCCATTTCCTTTGCCTGAATGACGAGTTCCATCCACTCCTGGTCCAATATATCTGCTTCTAGATTAATGACCTTTTCCACAGGCACCTCCAGGGCTTTCGCCAGCTTTTTAATCATATGTGCGGACGGGTTATTTTTATGATTTTCTATGCTGCTCAAGTATCCTTTAGAGATTCCAGCCATCTCAGCAAGCCTTGTCACACTGAGGCCTTTCTCCATCCGGATCCTCTTAATCTGTGTTCCTAATTTCCTCACGATCACCGACTTCCTTTGCTGGTTAACAACCTTTCCTCAATTAACTTGGCCTTCACAATATACCGGTGTGTCGGATGTTTGAACGGGTGACAGGTAATTAACGTGATGATATTTTCATTTTTACTGCTATGTAAGACTGATAGGTCTGCTGGTTTGACGATTTTTTTGGCGATCATCCGGTAGATCAGCTTTTCTTTTTTGGTTTCAATCGTGATAAGGTCTCCGGTTTTCACTTCTGTCAGCCGATTGAATTGCTTGCCGTACGTATAGCTTCGGTGGGCTGCGATCGCTGCATTTCCTTCTTTACCAATCGGCGAAGTGCCGGAAACGTGTCCAGCTGCAACCTTCAGGTTGGACAGGCTGGCACCTTCTACAATCGGCAAGCGGAGATGGATCCGCTTGATCTCAAGAGTTCCGAGCATACTGTTCGGTAAAGGATCTTTCCTGACCGGTTTGGTTTCATTTTTCGTTTCAGTAAGAACAGGACCCAGCTTTTTATAGCTGCTGACTGCCTGTTTGGTTGGCGGGTGATCCCATGATTGAAGTAAGTGGTTTTCCTTGTTCGTATAATAGTAGTTTATTAGTTTTGGGTAACACATCGTTATGATGCCTGTGAGTATAAGTAGATATGCGATCCACTTCATCACTCAGTCCTTTTGAAAAGGATTGGGAATGATGGAGTTCTTCATGAGGAGCAAAATAAGACCGGATGAAAAGATAAAGAATCCTAGAATGATAGTTGGATAAGGACTGGTTTCACCCGTTTTCGGTAAAGTAGATATGTCTGGGTTGTTTGATGGCGGATCAGTATGTTTTGACGGCGGTGTATTGTTGTCTGTTGTGGTATCATCTTGATCGGTTGGTGGACTCGTATCAGAATCACCTGTTAACAAGACAAGTTCAAATTCTGTTTTCAGCCCCTGAAATTCATTGCCGGATTCCCAGGGAAATGAGATGGTTGCAGTCAATTCTTCTTCTGAATGAGAGTCCAGTTTACGCGGTGCAAGCTTTTGAAACTGGCTCAGCTGTCCATCAAATAGTATTTTGGATTTGTCTTGGATTTTTATATGAAACTTGTTAAATAATCTTTTCGAACCGCTTTTAAAATGAGATTTAGAGCTATACGTAAAAGGAGCGTCCCCTTTATTTTTCACAACTAATGTTCGAGTGGCCCAGTCTCCCGGTTTCATATTGTTAACGTTGAAGAATTCTTCGGTGGGAGAGACGGCGAGGTCGATTTTAGCGGGTACGCTTGAAGCACCGGTGCTGCCTGATGGATAAAAAGTAACGAGTGTCAGCAAAATAATGCAATAAATAGAAACTAGCTTAAATGCAGTTGATTTATGGCTCATTATTTTTCCCCCGCACTAGGCATTAATTGATGCGTTCAACCTTCTTGAATGTATTTATAAAAAGAAAGGTGGGGATATCCCCACCTCCCATTGAAAAAGTTACCTTTCAACACCTGCGCCTTGTTTGCCTTCAAAAGTCCATTTAAGTTCTAGTTTATCACCTTGGAATTTATTTTGGTCTTGGCCGTTGTCTACAAATTCATATTGAACGTAAAGAGTATCGGATGTCCCTGCTGCAAGTTTTCCGCCTCTTTCATCTAACCAAGGGATGAATACTTGGTTTTCAATAGCATCTGGTGTCATATTTTTTAGTTGATCCAATGTAGTGTAGAAAATAACTCCATCAGTCTTATCCGCGTTTACTAAGAAATTAACACGGATATGTTTACCAAAATCTTCACCGGCATTATTACCGTTAGCATCAGTTACTGTATAAGAAGTTTTCAAGAGAACCTTTGCAATATCTAGATTCCCATCATTCTTAAGTTGGAACGAACGTGTCATCCAATCACCTGGTTTAATTTTGTCAACATTAATGATAGTAGTAGGAGCGGCGTTTAAGTCTAAAGTACCAGCTGCAAATGTTGCATTTGTATCTACGCTGTCACTAAAGTACGCATAAGTCCCCCCACCTACTAAAGACAATCCTAATGCTGCTGAAGCTACCCCTAGACCTAATTTCTTTTTCAAACTCATTTTAATTTTCCTCCCTATCCCCATTTCAATGGGTATGTAGTTTTTTATATTGAACCTGCAAAGATTTTTCTCTGCAGAGTTGCAACCATTAATTGCTTGCTGGCGGTGTATCTTCTTTCTTTGTTACTTCCACTTCCCTTATGGCTTTCCAGATGGTGAGCACAGAGTAGATGAGAAGAAGAATTCCGGGAACGATCATCAATAAAGTGGTTCCTTTTTTGGATTGAGCAAATTCCATCCCGTATCCTACATAAGGAACGGTGAAGCCTTTGTACTGAGCGACTACATTGTTGGCAAGCACTGGCTCCAAGTCAGGGGCATCATTGTTATCGCCCTTTGTTACATAACTTGTGTTTGCCCCGCTGCCTTTTACTTTGTAAATTCTGTGGGTAATCAATTTATCTTCAGAAGCCTTGAAGGTGATGACGTCGCCTTTTTTGAAGCGGGTCATGTCTCCTCCTGGCTTAACTGCTATGATTGAGCCTGTATGGATACCTGGTTCCATGGATCCTGATAAGACTGTTTTTAGTTGATATCCCAGAAAGTTAGGAGTTCCTCCTGATGCTTTTGACGAGATGACTACAAATCCCATAAACAATAGAGTTGCAAATAATACAGTTGTAACAATATTACTTAGCCATTTTTTAATTTTGATTGTCTTCATTACGATCACCTTCCTTTGGTTCTGGAACTTCCACTTTTTGATCTATCGATTTTTGCTCGGCATCTTTATTTACATTTTCTTTGTCCTGTTCAGCTTCATTGGTGTTACTATCTGTTGCTGGGTCAGGTTCTTTCGTTTCATCCTTAACTTCCGCGGGCTTTTCAGCTGGTTTTTCCTCTGTTTTGTCTTTTCCTGAATCGTCAGATGCCGGTTTTTGTTCCTTTTCTGTCTCGTTCTCTACATTTTCTTTTTTGGCATCTTTATTTTCATCTTTACTTTTATCTTCATCAGTATTTTGTTCACTACATCCAGTTACAGTAATGCCATCACTCCAAAGTTCTCCGTTACCAGGATGTCCTGGTCTCTGGAACGCTTTAAACATATAAACGCCATTTTTCGTTGGTAAATATGTAAGGGTTTCTTTTTGGTTCTTCGTTAGGGCATCCATTTGTCCGGTGTCGACTTTACTGCCACCCTTTGGATTTCCTTTTTCAGCCCACCAAACTTCATATTTAACGGGGCCTTGCATTATTTCACCCTTATTTACTATTACAGCGCTAATGTTGCTGCATGAAGAATCTTTAGAGGCAGATAGAAACTCCAGTGAGCTTTTATCCCACTTTCCATCCTCGGTCTCCCAGGTCCCGGCCTGTATCGTTCCGCTAACATTTGATGTATCATTAAAGTAGGCATTTGTAGTTCCGGTCAGGCCGTAAAGGGAGTACATGAGTGAATAAAAAATAATGCCAACTTGTAAACTTAGAACAAATACCCAATTCTTTTTTCTGAATTTCCTCAGCCGTTTGCTTCTGATGTTGTCTCCCTCCTTTTCCTAAGGACTTAGACGTTTCTGAGAATCTTGCGGTTCTTTTTAACGAACAACTCGTGTTCAGTATAGAACGAATTTACCATTTAAAAAACCTGTGAATTTGGTTATTTTTGTTCTTTTTAACGTACAAATGACCTAGTTATCTTCTTAAATCGCTCGTTTTCTTAATCTTTCGTTATTTTTAAAGAACGATTCGTTCATTTTATAGAACGAATGTGATTTTGCTCTTGAAATCCCTGCTCAATCGCCTAGTATGGAGGGAGGAGGAAACGCTTACTATGAAAAAAATAACCATCATTTCAAGTATCTGTGTTGTCATCTTGCTGCTGGTCCTTATTCCTGTTCTAAAAAACAAACCGGCTCAGGAAAGAAAAACGGAGCCTGCAAGCAGCGAGAGGCAAAATAAGGACAACATTAAAAAAACAACGGATAAACCGCCAAAAAAGAAGGAACCTCAAGAGACCGTCCACACGGCAACGGTCGGGGCGGTTGGGGATATTCTCATTCATGACCGGGTATACAATAAAGCAAAAAAACGTGACGGGTCCTATGACTTTAATCCGATGCTGAAAGAGGTAAAACCCTATTTGGAGAAGCCGGATATTACGGTGGCCAATCAGGAGACGATGATTGGCGGGGAAAGGATCGGATTATCCTCCTATCCTTCCTTCAATTCACCTCAGGAAGTCGGGGATGCGCTGAAGAAGAACGGTGTGGATCTGGTCACGATTGCGAACAACCATACGCTGGATCGAGGAGAGAAAGCCATTTTAAGCGCGATCAACCATTGGAATGAGATTGGCATGCCGTATACAGGTGCTTTTCAATCATCCAAGGATCAAAGGATCATCCGTATTCTGAAGCGAAATCAGATCACCTTCTCTTTTTTGAGCTATACCTTTGGAACGAATGGCATCCCTGTACCTAAGGGCAAACCGTATCTTGTTAACCTGATCGATGTGAAAAAGATGAAAGCAGACCTTCATCAGGCAGAAAAAATTTCTGATGTTGTGGTGATCAGTCTCCACTTTGGGAACGAATACGAGCGGATGCCAAATGAGGCACAAAAAGAACTTGTCCATATGGCAGCGGATTCAGGTGCGGATATCATCATCGGGCATCATCCTCACGTGCTTCAGCCGGTTTCCTGGATAAAGAAAAAGAACGGAGAGCGGGCATTCGCAGCATATTCTCTTGGCAACTTCTTTTCCGGACAGACAGGCCCTTATAAAAACATCGGGGGAATGATGGATATCAAGGTGAAGAAGATTCAAAGAGGAAATAACGTTAAAATCGAGCTTGAAAACCCTGCATTTCTCCCAACCTGGGTTGACCGATCATGGCATGTTCATCCGATGCAGGACGTAAAAACGCAAAAAAAACAGTATCGTGAAATAAAAAAACATATGAACCAATATGTGCCTGAACTGCAGTTTTCATTTTAATAAGAGAAGGAGACCCGGTCTGATCTTAACTTCACCCCGATACAATTGGGGGAAGATCAGGCTAGGGTCTCCTTTTTATGCTTCGCCTTTTGATTTCGGGCTTTTTGTATCGCGCTTTGGAATATCATCTGCGAACTTATCGTCAGAGAACTCTACGTCTGTCATGCTTTCTGTCGGGGTTTGATTGTTCTTGGCGGCAGCATCTTTGGAATGTTTTCTTTTAGCCATCTGGTATCGTTCCTCCTTTTAAATTCCTATATAGTGTGTGAAGAAATGAAGGATCTGATTCCAAAAGAAAAAGCATTCCGAGTAGGAACGCTAATCGCCAATGGCTTTGCTGACACAATGGTCGCAAACGGCTATTTGTCTTTCTTCCCAGCTGATAAGCTCATTGTTGCAAACCATGCAATGCTCGGACTGCATAGCCCGTTGATCTCCTTGCTGGTTTTCTTCGTTCACAAAGTCCATGATGGAATCCGCCTCCTTCTCCCTAGTATATTCAAAAAAGAAGACTGCTTATTCTATACTATTGTTTGATATTTCCGACAAAAATCCTGCTTCCTCTAACATTATTTTTAAAAAGTAAGCTATGTTTGCTGCCTCTGTTCAATAAAGGAGAAGCTCCCCTTTTTGCAGAATGTTTTGTTCTTATACAGGAGGAATAGGATATGACCCGACTTATAAACAAAACAACATTAAAAGCAAGACTGAAAAATTATATGACGGCGTATGACCGATTAGGCTATTTTAATGGCTCTGTGCTTGCAGCATATAAAGGAGAAATTTTGATTCATGAAGGATATGGTTCGGCCAGCCGGACGTTCAACATACCAAATTCACCCCAAACCCGCTTTCCGATCGCTTCCCTGACCAAAAACTTTACGGCAGCGGCTATCCTTTTGCTTGAGGAGCAAGGTTTAATGAAACTCGAGGATACCGGAGCACTTTTTATAGAGGGACTCACCTATGCTAAACAAGTGACCATTCATCAGCTTCTTTCCAACACATCTGGAGTATCCGATTTTACCTCCATGCAGAATTATTGGACAAAAGAGATGAGGCTTCCCGCAGATATTACTGGACTGATCCATAGAATCAAAGACAAACCTCTTGAATTTGAGCCTGGTTCTCAATACAGTTATTGCAACTCAAATTACATTTTACTGACAGCAATTATAGAAAAGGTTTCAGGACAATCCTATACCCATTTTCTTCAGGAAAATCTTCTAAAACCCTTTGGCCTTATGAATACCGGTGTATTGGACGGAAGAACCATAGTTCAAAATTTGGCAGCAGGTTATACGGTAAATAAAGACTTTGTGAATCCTGATTATATTGATATGAGTTTTCCGCTTGGGGCATATGGTATGTATTCTACTACTGAAGATCTGTTTAGGTGGACGGAAGCGTTGTTTTCCGGAAAGGTATTGAATAAAAGGTCGCTAAAAAAAATGCTCACACCCTGCCAAGGCAATTATGGATATGGCTGGGGTTTTGATAATATTGGTGAAACTGCGGCTGCCTGTCATTTTGGTGATGTGAACGGATATTGTGCTGAAATGCTGAAAAGCCTGGATGGAGAGATCACGGTGATCGTCATGAGCAATTTTAATTTAACCCCTGTTACAAAAATCAATCGTGACCTGGCAAAAATATTACTGCATGAAGAAGTACGAAGTCCAGTATTTTACGAAGAACGAATTAGGGAGACTGAGATTTCTGCAACTGTACAAGGAACGTATTCTTCTAAAACGAATGATGTCTCTTTAACGCTTGAACAGGATGGAAGGACATGGCTCCTAACCATTCCAAAAAGGTATGGAGTTCCTTATACAATCCCGTTACTTCTTGTATCTAAAACAGATGCTGATTATGAATTCATCTCCAGCTTCACACCTGAAAGAGTGAAAGTGATAATGAATGAGGAGAACAAAGAAATCATCGTAATCCACGAGGACACGGACGGAATACAAACTCATTATACAAAAATAGAAAGAAGCAGCTGACAAACCAGCTGCTTCCTTTTGTTATGTTATTTATAGGTTGGTTTCAATTGTCGTTGATAAAGAGTGATCAGTTCATCAAGCTCTTGGCTGATTTTTACGATGGCAGGGTCTGAGTAACTGTTTGCCGATCGGCATGACTGATGTAACTTTTCCTTAACTTTCTCCATCTGGTCGCAGACGGATTGAAGATTACAATTCACGGGCACTTCTTTCCTTTCCTTACCGAATAGAGTATAAACTACCCTTAACTATAGTATCGGTCCATCTGGGAAAATTTACATGTACTTTTTAAGGTTTTTATAAATATTTTTGATTTTTTTCCTTACATGATCATTGTTTCTTAGTCCCAGCTAAAGCGCTCTTCCTTCCAAGGATCTCCATACATATGATAGCCATTTTTCTCCCAAAAACCTGGCGTTTCCATCGGCAGAAATTCAATGGCACGGAGCCACTTCGCACTTTTCCAGAAATAGAGATGCGGAACCACTGCACGGAGTGGATACCCATGCTCCGGCGTTAACGATTGTCCATTGTGTGTATGAGCCAGCAAGCTGGTCTCCTTTAAAAAATCATCCAAAGGAAGATTGGTTGTCCATCCTTCTTCTGCATGCAGAAGGACGTACTTGGCCAAGGGATGAATACCGATGTCTTTTACAACTTCTTTAACAGCTACTCCTTCCCATGCGTTATCCAATCTGGACCAGCCGGTGACACAATGGATATCATTCGTGGGCGATGATTTCGGAAGTGCCATAAGCTCCTCGTAAGTAAAAGTTGCCGGGTTCTCCACCATTCCGTAGATTTTCAGATCCCATTCACTTAAATCCTTGTAGTAAGGAACATTACCATAATGAAGAACAGGCCAGCGGGTGGTAACATTCTGATTCGGCGGCACCCTCTCATTATCCTTTTTCTTCGTTATTTTTCCAAAAAACATGTGATGCACCTCCAATAATATCAATATGTAAACCTTATTTAAAAATTAAGTTGACAATAGTCTGTCCTCTGAATTACCATCAATATAGATAAATTACCACATGAGGTGAACCTAATGAAGTTTAGAGCGATTGATCTAACTCTGGCCGCCATGTTTGCGGCATTGATGGCAGTAGGAGGTAATATTACAGCATGGATTCCTGCCCTCGTCTTTGGGCAAGTGCCTGTCACCCTTCAAACCTTCTTTTGCATTTTGGCCGGCCTGCTGCTCGGAAGCCGTCTCGGCGCTGTATCGATGATCGTATATACACTTGTCGGACTGGCTGGTGCTCCTGTGTTCGCAGGATTCTCCGGGGGGCCTTCCATCATTTTCAAACCAACCTTCGGCTTTATTTTATCATTCATTCTTGCCGCTTATGTAGCAGGAAAAATTCTTGAGATGGCGAAAAAACCAAGCCTGCCGGTTTTCTTTCTCGCTTCCTTTGCCGGTTTGATCGTCAACTATTTTGTCGGCACTACTTTTCTCTATGCCGCACTGACAAACTGGGCAGCTGTTGAAGGTGTCACCTATCTTAGCACTTGGAAAGGAATGCTTCTGTTCCTCCCAAAAGACGTGATCCTGACTGCAGTTACCGCTGTAATCTCACCGCGAATTTATAAGGCAGTCGCTAAAAATCGCCGCAGCACATCGAATTCAAACGCAGCTTAAATACAAAGAGGTACCTCCTGAATGCAGGTGGTACCTCTTTTTTATGCTGCTTAACCCAACATCCAGTAAGAAAGTTTTATCGAACAAAAAATTTTGACAATTATAGGATGAATCGAATATATTATAACCAGTGGTTAGTAACCAATGGTTAGGAGTGATGTTTTATGGCAAACAAGCAAGAACTGCGTTCGGAAGAAACCAAGAAAAACATCCTTGAAGCAGCTGGAAAACTTTTTGGCAAGCGTGGCTACGAAGTAGTAACGATAAGAGAGATCGCAAAAGAAGCCGGATGCTCGCACACAGCCATCTACCTCTATTATAAAGACAAAGAATCGCTGCTCCACCATTTAGCGATGCCGCTCTTACAGGAGCTTAAACTGCAGCTGGAGGATATCTCTCATCGCCAGGATGCGGGAGGTTCTGCTAAATTAAAATCCATCTGCCGGACCTTTATTGAATTTTGTCTCCTGCATCAGAGTATGTACACCACATTTATCACTGCCGGCTCTTCCAGAGTGGATGAACAAAATCCAAAACTGCAGATCAACAAAGTCCGGATTGAGCTTTTTCAGCTGTTAATGCGTGTATTGAAAGATGTGCTCGGTATTTCTGATAATGAACAATCCCTTGCCTTTGCCCGTATACTTTTCTACAACCTGCACGGCATTATTAGTACCTACCTCAATCATAAAGAGCCTCTTCAAGAGCTCCTTGTGCGTCTTTCACCCACCTTTGAACAAAGCGTAGAAGCCCTTTTTCTCGGTTTTCATGAAATCATAAAACAAGGAGCGAATAACCATGAAAGTTGAACAGATTTCCCCTCATATTTGGAGCCTGAAAACATGGATGATCATACCGATCCATGTTTGGGCTGTTCGCGGTAAAGAAGGAATCACTCTTGTAGACGCAGGAATTCCGATGATGGCGAAAGGAATATTGAATACGATAAATCAGCTGAATGCCGGTCCTCTGCAAAGGATATTGCTGACACACGGCCATTCGGATCATACCGGATCTATTTCAGCCATCCTGAAGGATCATGATATTCCGGTATTCGCCCATTCACTTGAAATTCCTTATCTGGAAGGTGACCTTGCCTATCCCCGCAGAAAGAAGCCTGTTGCATCGGTCTCAAAGGGCATTACCCAGCCCTTGTCTGCTGGAAACGAAGGTGAACTGGAACTCATTCATGGACTAAGACCCTACCTGACTCCAGGGCACTCTCCAGGCCACACCGTTTATTACCACGAAGAAGATCAGGTACTTCTCGCTGGTGATCTCTTCACGTCCAAGAATGGAAGACTGAAAAAGCCGATGCCCATGTTCACGGCAGATATGGAAGAAGCCTTCAAGAGCAGCTCCATTGTCAGCCAGCTCAACCCGAAACGTCTTGAGGTTTGCCACGGAGACACCGTTCTTCATCCCGAAGCACAGATGGCTGACTATCGTTTAAAGGCACGAATTCAATAAGAAAGCGGGGAAGCATTATGGCCATATTGGGGCCCTTTCTATTAGGTGTGCTTTTTTTATCAGAGCTCTTTGTATTG
The DNA here is from genome assembly GCF_023149135.1 of Fictibacillus marinisediminis. NCBI lineage: Bacteria > Bacillati > Bacillota > Bacilli > Caryophanales > Fictibacillaceae > Fictibacillus > Fictibacillus marinisediminis. The sequence continues at coordinate 3,211,841 of NZ_JAIWJX010000002.1, forward strand.
GGAGCCTTTGGATACTGGGGATTTCACATGGTCAGCGGATTTTCGAAATATGTTCTCTGCCTAGTTGCTCCGCTTCTGGTTGCAATCTTTTGGGGAATGCTTCTTTCTCCAAAAGCATCTATTCCGATCCCTATTTCTTTGCGTACCCTGCTTCAGCTCACTGTTTTTGCTGCTGGTGCCTTTGCGCTTTATACCTCCGGACACTCTAAATCAGCCCTTATTTTTTTCCTGATCGCCAGCATTGATCTTTTGCTCATCCGGTTTTTTAGATTATAAATTCTTTAGTCCCTATTTTCTTCATAAAAAATCCCGAATAATGAACGTTTTTTAGTGTCCATCATTCGGGATACAGTACATACCTAGGCTAGGTTAGAATACGTTTTTTAATAACGCTACGATAGTAAATACAATAATTAAAATAGGTATCGCTAAAATGATGTACCAAAAAATTCGTGCTGCCAATGATTTCTTTTCGCTCATAAAGAAGAACCCCTTTACGGTTGTATCATAAGTATTGTCCTTATTTTAATCAATATGCAGCAGTTGTGTCCATTTCCTTGCACCCGAAAAAAAGAGCCCTTCACCATTTTGAAGAACTCAAAAAGAAATTTAGGATTTATGTGTTTCTAAAAACTGCTTGCCGTACTCTCCATGGTGATGGATGGTGGCGTGTTCAATCTGAACGGTTGTATGTTTGAGTTTGTATTTGTCCTTCAGCATCTCATTAATGGCAAGAATGACACAGAACGGCTGAATGTTTTCATTAATGAAAACATGGGCGGTAAGAGAATGGTGATCACTGGTCACTGTCCATAGATGCAGCTCATGAACATCTTCTACCCCTTCTACTTGATAAATATCCGCTCGGATCGCTTCCAGATCCAAACCTTCTGGAACAGATTCCATAAGGATCATGTAGGATTCTTTTATAATCTTGTAGCCGCCTGTAAAGATAATTCCGCCGATGATCAAGCTGATCAGAGGATCAAAGAAATATAGATCGGTAAATTTAATGAGAACAGCAGAGATAATAACCCCGATAGAGCTCAGCAAATCTCCGATAAAATGCCAGAGAGCACTTTTTACATTTAAGTTTTCCTCCTCCTTCATGCTTCGGCTTAGGACAATGGTCAGCACAAGGTTCACGGTGAAGCCGATTACTGCGATGATCAGCATCAATTTAAAGTCGATTGTTTCCGGCTTGATAAAACGCTTGATGCCTTCAATAAAAATACCAATGGCAATGATGGCCAGGGCAAGCCCATTCAGAAAGGAAGCGATGATTTCAAAACGCAAAAAACCAAAAGTGAATCTGGCATTCGGCTGCCGGGTAGCGAGGTAAATCGCCAGCATGCTTAAACTGAGTGCCAGCACATCAGAAACCATGTGGGCAGAATCCGATAATAGTGCAAGTGAGTTGGAGATCAGCCCGCCGATTACTTCAACGATCGTAAAAAACAGGGTCAGCAAGAGGGTAATCCACAACGTCTTCTTTGACCGACTCTGCACTTTTACATGTGGGAGATGGTGATAGTCGTAATCAGCCATTGAACAATCCCCTTTCCTTTATGTATTTTAAAATGATTATAAAGTAATAATAATTATATTATATTACAACTCCTGGAATTCTGCAATCCTCTTTTTCTTTTCAGAGTATGTAAAAAAAGCATGACAGGTGCCATGCTTTTTCTTGCTGTATTATTTGAAATTCATCGCCAGCCTGGCCAATGTCCGTACCATGACCCCGGTAGCTCCTTTTGGACCGAGGTTCGATGGCTTGGAGGAATATGCTGTACCCGCAATGTCCAGATGGACCCAAGGGGTCTTCCCAGCGAATTCCCCGACAAACAGCCCACCGGTAATCGCGTGGCCTAAACGTCCTGTGGAGTTATTCAGATCGGCTACATCACTCGACCTCAGCATATCCTTAAAGGGCTGATGGCTCGGCAGAAGCCAAAGGAGTTCTCCTTCATGTCCTGCAGACTGGCTCACCTGATTGAAAAACACTTCATCGTTCGTAAGAGCTCCAGTTGTACAATCTCCCAACGCAACTACGACACCACCGGTTAATGTAGCCACATCCACCAGATAGTCAGCACCCATTTCTTTTGCATAGGTGATGGCATCCGCAAGAATCAGTCTTCCTTCTGCATCAGTATTACGGACTTCAATCGTTTTCCCGCTGAGTGAAGTAAAAACATCTCCAGGCTTCATCGCCTTTCCGTTAATCAGGTTTTCACTGGACGGAATAACAAAAAGGATGTTGGTCTTGGGTTTCAGCCGGCCCACTGCTTCCATCGCGCCAAGCACAGATCCGCTTCCTCCCATATCACTTTTCATTTCATGCATGTTGGCACCCGGCTTGATGGAATAGCCGCCTGAATCAAACGTCAGACCCTTGCCTACAAGGGCAAGAACATGATCCCACGTGTCCCTTCCTTTGTATTTCACTGTGATCATTTTGGGGGGCTCATCGGAACCTTGTGACACGGCAAGGATCGCTCCCATGCCTAGCCGTTCCATATCCTCCCTCTCCAGAATCTCATATTCCATCCCGTATTTGATGGCAATCTCCATCGCTGCCCGGGCGAGGTCTTTCGGAGTCAATAGGTTGCCGGGAGTGTTCACAAGATTGCGTGCTGTATTGATTCCTGCACCAAAAGCATGGCCTGTCGAAAGCCCTGTACCTGTCTGGCTGTCCGAACTGTATACCGTAATCTCTTTCAGCTTTTTATCTCTTTCATTGGAACGTTCCTTATAGTTTTCAAAGGCATAGCTGCCCGCCACGACTGCTTCTGCAAAGGCGTGGGCAAGTTTCTCAGAAGACAGTTTGCCGCTTTCAAAGGTTTCCAGAACGATGGCGGCTTTTTCCCGCTTTTCCCGCTTCAGCATCTGAACCGCTTTACCGAACGCCTCTCTTATGCTCTCATAATTTGCTTCCGACCTCCTTCCTAATCCGATAAAATACAGCCGTTTGGCACCCACGATGCCAAACGTATGGAGCTTTGTGACTGATTTTGCAATCGCGGAAACATCTCCTTCCCGCAAAAGCTCGGTGATATGGCCATTAAAGGCCTCATCAAGTAAGGCAGCAATTCCATCCAGTTTTTTGTGATCGGACCAGATGCCGATCAACAACGCATCTTCCGCATTGTCTTTATTCCAATTTGCCTTTACGGTGAACATGCACATCCTCCTTTTGCACGGTATGTTAATGTCAGTTTATTCTTCCTCAAGGTCATTTAGTAGCAGGATCAATTCTGGAAAAGCCGGCAGTTTATCCGCATCCTCAAAAGCGACACTGTCCATCTCATGAGGTATTCTTTTCAAACAGGCTTCAATAAAACGATACACTTCTTCAAGATCTATTCCCCAATAAAAAGGCCGATACTCTTGGAGGTAGTTGTGGGCGGCCTGCATCATGGCTCTTGCTCCTTTTATATTTCCATACTCATAATGGTAGATCGCTACCGTCATCTGCAGCAGCCCTTTTAGAAAATAATTTCTCTTATCCGTCATCCACATTTCCTCCAGCAGATCATGGCACATATAATAATCTCCCTCATTGAACGAAATGAAAAACTCATAGTATTCCATCGGATAATCCATCTGTTCTCCGCCATCCCTTCCCTATTATGATAACAGAAGGTACATTCTCTCCCTTCGAATGACGTCATTCATGGCAGAACAATAAGATTGCAAACAATAAAAAAAGGGTATTATGAAAGCATTAGAACAACCTTATCTCGATACATTGTAGAAAAAGGCTGCGAGGAGACGATCTATGGACCTATTATTCAATTTTCCTTTACTTGCTTCCTTATTAGGAATATTAATGGCTCAATTCTTGAAAATACCGATTACCTACCTGGAGACAAAACAAGTGAGATGGGATTTGTTTATCAGTACAGGAGGCATGCCTAGTTCTCACTCCGCTGCTGTTACAGGGCTTGCAACAGGAGTTGCTCTCAGAGAAGGCCTTGGCAGCTCTATTTTTGCCGTTGCTGCTATGTTTGCCATTATTGTTATGTATGATGCGAAAGGAATTCGATGGCATGCAGGAGAACAGGCTGCCGTATTGAATAAGTTAGTAACTGATTTCCGGGAACATGTGGAAGTCAGCCAAGCAATGAAAAAAACTGACGTGAAAGAAAAGCACAAACAATTAAAGGAGCTTCTGGGACACCAGCCGGATGAGGTATTCTATGGCGCACTGCTCGGAATTATCCAAACACTGATTGTATACTGGCTTTTCTTCGTTCTTTAAGGGGTGACGATTCATGAGATTGATATCTATTTGTCCGAGCAATACAGAGCTTGTTGATTATCTTGGGTTAACTGAACAGCTGGTGGGGGTTGATGACTTTTCCGACTGGCCTGAACGGGTGCGTACCTTGCCTCGGCTCGGCCCTGATCTATCCATAAATATGGACATGGTCGAGGAACTTAAACCGGATCTCGTGATTGCCTCCTTAAGTGTTCCAGGTATGGAAAAGAATATAGAAGAACTGAAACGGCGCAATCTTCCGCATGTAGTTTACAACCCCAATACGCTTGAGGATATCGCTGGGGATTTAAAAGATTTGGGCAGAAGGACCGGCGTGGAGAAGCGTGCCGACTATCTCGTTTCTCAATATAAAGAAACCATTAATGAATTTCAGGCGTTTGCAGCTGGAATAAAGGAGAAAAAAAGGCTGTACTGGGAATGGTGGCCCAAGCCCGTTTTCACACCAGGAAAGCTGAACTGGCTTACTCAGATCTCACACCTTGCCGGAGCTGAGAACGTGTTCGAAGACGTTGAACTGGCAAGTGTTCAAACAACCTGGGAGGATGTAATTAAACGTGATCCTGATGAGATCTGCATCGCTTGGGTGGGGGTAAGAAAACAGAAAGTAAAACCGGAGCTTCTGGAGAAACGCCCTGGCTGGGCCGATCTTAGAGCAGTAAAGGAGAACAAGGTACATATCCTTGAGGAACATCTATTCTGCCGGCCATCACCAAGGCTGATTGACGGTTTGAAGAAACTGCATCAAGTGCTGTGGAAACAGCCAGCCCGTACAGCAAAGTAATTCATAATACAATATAAAAGCTTCAAGCCAGCGGGCTCGAAGCTTTTTCAATACAATTGTTTTCGATAGAACTGCATGGATTTTTTTTCATTCCACGTTTTGAGCTCCTGCTCGGTCACTTTCCCTGATCCTTTTTGAATCACGTAGACCTTTAACGTCTTTTTGCCCCATTTTTCATAGACGTCTTTCGTGGTCTCATAGTATAGGTCTATTCTTTTTCCCTTAATGGCTGAACCCGTATCAGCCACTACACCAAACCCGTAATCGGGAATGAACAGAATCGTGCCGATGGGGAAAACAGCGGGATCTGCGGCAATCGTGGAATAAAGATCACGTTTTACCTTTAACCCCGATTTTGTGATCCCATAAGCGGGATGAGTTTTATTTTTTCCAGTGGACTCTATCCCTGCAGTATAGCCTGTAGCTGTAACCGTTACTGAGGGGTAGGGAGTTACATCAAAATGATCAAATGGGGATGCTGCGGTTTCTGCTTCCGGCTCTGTTGTTACAGTAAACTCCCTATCCCAGAATGATGGAACATTCTCAAGGGCTCCGGCAATATACTTTGCCAATTCAATGTTCAATGAACGCAACAATCCATCCTGCTTAACTTTCTGTTCGGAAGATGCCCAATCGGATACATCCTTAGCCTCAACACCTGAGATTGAGTGCAAGGTCGTAAGCAGAGCAAGGATAAACATAGCTGTCATCATAAGCCGTTTTATGGCAGTAGGTATAAAACGCAAACTTTCACTCCTCTCTAAAACGTAGTATTTTCCAAGAGAAGTGAGTTTTATACCGCAGAAGGGGCTTCAGCCCGGCAACGAGCATAAAAAAAAGAATCTTCCTTTAATCATAGAAGATTCTAGAACATTTGATAGCCTCTGACGCGCAGCATCTTGATGGCCATACCGGCAAAAATCGCTCCGATCATTCCGCTAACCAGGATGCAAATGTCTACAGCCTGAAGATGGATAAAGTCCTGGCCGAGTTCTGCAAAACTTTTTCCGGGACTTGAAAAGTATTTAAAAAATTTAACATGATCGATAATCATAATCACGACAACCGGATAAATAACAGCCATAATCCATGTTGAACGCAGAAGCATGTTTAAAAGGAAACCGATTCCAAAGAAAAGAACGATAAATAATAGCATGGAAATAAATAATTGCGGTAAGTACATTCCTTCACCCCCATATTCAAAGCTAGTTTACTGAAATAGGGGATTAAAGTCAATATAAGGATAAAGAAAAAGGAGCACCGCATCGCAGTGCTCCTTCCTTCTTTATCTCTCTCTTTTTCCGCTTCCACAGCACTCTTCACAAGTTTCAGAGCCACCTAGAAGAAGCTGGAAATACCCCTTGCCTTCACAATATTGACACTTTTCCTGTGCTTTTGTTCTTGTTGACGATTTCATAAGATGACACTCTCCTTGTTTGAATTTTCTGATAATATATCAAGAATCCAAAAACTTGAAAAGTGAGCATTTCCGCCCATATCACCCATGTAAGCGTAAACATTTTAATTTATCATTAAATATGTCCAAATTCCATACAATTTCAACGATTATCAAAAATTTTATAAGAAGTATAGCCGAAAATATCTCCAGGATTTAAATGCTCATTAACGGTTTCTTTTTTCTCATTGAGAAAATGGTGGACCATCATGGAAGTAACCGGATCATCCCTTAATTCCTCCGGAGTGAGAAACCGTGCTTCTTCAATCTCTTCTTGCTGAGGACGGATTTCTCCTCCTATATGCTCCAGCAGAAAAACGACCATATTGTCACTGATTTCGTTCTTTATGACACCGGTTCGTATACCGACCACGTTCACTGCCCTGCTCTGAATCCCTGTTTCTTCTTTCACTTCTCTAACAGCCGCCTCATCCACCGTTTCACCCGGATTCACAAACCCTGCAGGAATGGACCACTTGCCTTTTAGCCCGCCATACTTCTTTTTTACAACGAGGCATTTGCCGTCATGGATGACCATCCCTGCCGCTGCCAGCCAGACACTTCCTCTCTTTTTATTCGTACTCATAAAATACCTCCTTTAAAAAAGCTTATATGGTTGATTTACATTCCTATCATGCATCGCATACTGATGCTTGAAAGAGTCACTTTAGTATTTTCCACTCTTAAGAAGGGGTGTGATAGCTGGCGATTCAATCACTATTCCAAACCAAAAAAAAGAGCAGACGCCCCGAAGGACTTCTGCTCTCATCATATCATGGTGTCATTTATTAAAATAATTTAAGCTTTCCTTTTTTGATGACCATTGGTACTCCGCCAAGCAAGAAAAGGTAACGGTTATCGATGACTTTTTTCATCGCAGATGCTGTTGAACCAAATAGTTTTTTGTTTCCAACGACACCGATTGCTTCACCTTTACCAAGAGAAGCTACAGTACCTTTAATATCCGGTTTGAACTCTTCCATCTGTCCTCCGCCATTAATGAGCGTTTTCAGGTTACGGCCGATTGTATAAGCCTGCTGAATAGCGATTTGAGCTGTTGGAGGGTAAGGACGGTTAATTTCTTCATTAATAATAAGAGCACAGTCTCCAGCTACAAAGATATAGTCATATCCTGGCATGCGAAGGTCTTTCTCTACTTTTACACGTCCGCGCATTGTTTCAAAGCCAGCTTCTTCTACTAAGTGGTTACCGCGTACTCCGCCAGTCCATACAACAGTAGCTGCTTTAATTTCTTCACCGGAAGCAAGAAGAACTCCGTCTTCGTTACATTCTTTGATCGGTGTGTTTACAAGGAATTCAACACCGCGGCGTTCAAGATTATTGATTGCGTACTCAACGAGCTCTTCGTCAAAGCCTGGAAGAACATTAGGAGCCGCTTCAATATTAACGATACGGACTTTTTCACGGGGAATATCGTATTCTTTGCAAAGTTCAGGAACACGGTCAGCCAGTTCACCGACAAACTCGATTCCTGTAAATCCAGCACCGCCGACAACGATGTTGATTAGTTCTTGTTTTTGTCCTTCGTTGTTGTAACGAGCAAAGTTATATTCGATGTGCTCACGGATTTCACGAACAGAGTTGATGCTGCGAATGCTGAACGCATTTTCTTTCAAACCCTGGATGCCGAATGTTTCTGGGTCTGAACCAAGAGCAATGATAAGGTAGTCGTACGTTAGCTCGCCATTTGCAAGAATCACACGCTTCTCGTCTTTCTTGATCTCAACGACTGTATCTTGTACAAAGTTGATTTTGTTCGTGTCGATAATGTCATCAATCATGATGCGTGTTTTATCGTGGTGCAGCGTACCTGCCGCATTTTCATGAAGCCATGTGGTTTGGTAGTGATAGTTGTGCTTGTTCACAAGCGTAACATCCGCATTGTTTAAACCAAGCTCTTTTTCCAGGCGGACAGCTGACATCATCCCGCCATATCCTCCACCAATAATTAATATTTTTGGCTTGCTCATATGATCACTTCCAGTTCAGATTTTTTATAGTTTGACCTAACCAATAAGGAAATATGATAGACAAAAAGTTTGTGACGTATTTCACGTAGTAGGATAAAAATAAAGACGAAAACTGTCACAATTCCCCCATGTTTTTTCCTATTTTATCTTAGTCCTTTTCTTCTTATATTTCAACCGTTTTTTGAAAAAAAGACATAATCAGTTGACACAGTCTCCTTACCTATTGTATAAATACAGCCCCTTACAGAACAGCCATCGTCAAAGAAGGCACATTGGTGGTATTATTCTTTCCTTTCCCTCTTATTCTTACTATAATGGAGGGAAGAATGAAAATATTCTCGGGGGTGGAAGTATGACAGAAGAAAATCTGTATGATGTTACGATAATTGGCGGAGGTCCAACAGGATTGTTTGCAGCCTTCTATGGGGGAATGCGCCAAATGAAAGTAAAGATCATTGAAAGCATGCCACAGCTCGGAGGGCAGCTCGCTGCCTTATATCCCGAAAAATACATATATGATGTAGCCGGATTTCCAAAGATTCTCGCCCAGGAGCTTGTGAATAACCTAAAAGTCCAGGCAGAGCAGTTCAACCCTGAAATTGTGCTTGAAGAATCCGTTCAAAACGTTGAGAAAAAAGAAGAACATTTTGAACTGACAACAGATAAAAATAAACACTATTCCAAAGCGGTCATCATCACAGCCGGTGTAGGAGCTTTCCAGCCAAGACGGCTGGAGCTTGACGATGCCAAAGCTTTTGAAGGAAAGAACCTTCATTATTTCGTGAATGATCTTCAGGCGTTTGCAGGTAAAAAAGTTTTGGTTGCAGGCGGCGGTGACTCTGCGGTTGATTGGGCACTTATGCTTGAGCCTGTTGCTGATGAAGTTATACTCACTCATCGGCGTCCCAAGTTCCGCGCACACGAACATAGTGTAGAACAGCTGCTGAGCTCAAACGTAAAAATCAAAACTCCATATCAGATCAAAGAACTCGTGAATGACGGCGAAAAGATAACCCATGTCATTCTGGAAAACGAAGAGGTGGAAGAAAAAGTTGAAGTCGATGCCGTTATCGTCAACTATGGATTCGTTTCTTCACTCGGGCCGATTAAAAATTGGGGACTTGAGATTCAACGCAACTCCATCGTCGTAAATTCAAGAATGGAGACGAACACCAAAGGAATTTATGCTGCAGGAGACATCTGTTCATATGATGGAAAAGTAAAACTGATCGCTGCAGGCTTTGGTGAAGCACCTACCGCTATTAACAATGCGAAAACTTATATAGACCCAAAAGCAAAAACCCAGCCACAGCACAGCACCAGCTTATTTTAATGACTAAGAGCCGGCTGTTTAGTGAAACAAATGAAGCGCCAGAAAAGCAGATGGGAATAAGCTTGCTTATATCCTTCTGCTTTTTAAATTGACTAACAGAGCTAATTGTAAAAGGAGGAATAAACGTTTATGAATCGCCAATGAACCGAAGATGAACTTTACGTTGCTGAACTGCTGCAGGATCTTCAGCGTAAGATCGGATCACTGCACATAACAGATGAGGCGTTTCTTGAAAATGTTCAGGCAGCCCTCCCTGAGCTCAAGCAGCTCTTGGAAAAAGTCGAAGGATCACTGGAATAAAGTGGTTCTTGGTTTTGCCGTGGTATGTATGCTACAATGACATCAGCAGACAAGTGCTGCTCATAAACCCATAAATATAACCCGGTGTCGGCACACCGGGTTTTTTTTCTACATAAATAAGGAGATTACAAATGAACACATTCATCATCATAGGAATTGTTTTCTTTATACTCGGTACCGGATTAATGATGGCAAGCAGCCGGAATGCCGGCAGAAAAAAGTGGATGTATATCGGGTTTTCCGTCTTATCTGACCTTATCGGCCTTTTCTTTCTTCTGTATTTGGGGAACTAAAAATCTTTTATGAAGGTGGTTAGCAGCAAGCTAAACACCTTTTTTCCTTTTTCATCTCGTTTCCGGATCATTATTTCTTTTTGAAATAGTTCTTCATTGATTGTTATGGCTTCATAATCCACTGTTGCTTCCTGACCTTTAACGTAATCTTCATATGTCTTTTGCAGATAGGCTTCCGCTTCTTCCTTTGTATTGAACTCAATCTCTACCGTAAGACCTGGCCTCCCTTTGGATTGCCTGCGTATTTCGATTACATACTTCATTTATGACACACTGCAGTAAAGCAGCACCCACAGAATATTGATCAGCAAGATTCCGAGCCATCCCCCCATTGTATGACCCGCTGCCATAACGAACAGAACCGAAAAGCACGCCAGCAGCCACGACAATTTGTTTCCCATGAATCGTAAATGAAGGTTCATCATCTCCACTTTTTTCTCTCCCTTTACTGGTTGATTTTTTTCAAGTGGTATAAACATATTCTTTGCTGCCGGTAAAATTGCACACAGAAAAGCGAAAGTGCCCTGCTAAAGTCCGATAACGAAGACACGGCTCATGTTTTTATGAGCCAATGTCACACTTATGCCCTGTGGGTACAAGCGCTGGAACTCATACACAGCAAAACGTCATATGTGTTGAGTGTAAGAGTGAAGACAAAAAAACCTCCCAGTCAGCCATCAACGGCTAACGGGGAGGTTTTTTCTGTATGATTAGCACTCTTCAGGGGTACCAGTATTGGTTGCGGTTTTAAATGAAGAACCGCATCCGCATGAAGCGATAGCGTTCGGATTATTGATTGTAAATCCTCCGCCCATCATGTTCTGCTTAAAATCAACCGTTGTACCATTTAAAATCTTGGCACTTTCATCATCTACAACAATCTTAAGGCCGTTAATCTCCTCTTTATGATCATTGCTCTGGGTTTCTTTATCAAAGCCCATGCCGTATGAGAGGCCGCTGCATCCGCCGCCTTTTACACCGACACGAAGAAAAAGTCCTGATTCCTCTTCAGCTGCAAGCATCTCTTTAATTCTGCCTACAGCAGCATCTGTAAAGTTTACGATCATCTCTGTACACTCTCCTTCATTGAAGGTTTTATAACTATATTATACAAGTGCAAACCTAAACTCTCAAGGTTTAGGCTTACTCCTTAAAATGAATTTTCTCTTTCAATCTTTAATATGAGGTTATGGGTTTCATCAATTTTACGGCTATAGCTCAATACATGGGGATGATTCAGACCAAATAGATCAGCCGTTTTAATCATCTTTTGGCGGAGCACTTCTATCTGCTCATTATATTGGATTAGCCGTTCGCAATCAGCTACATTCATCACGTGCAACACTCCCTGGTTCAATACCTGGTGGTTCCATTATTCTACTTCATCTTCAATTTTTTTACAATATAAGACGCTCAATATTATGTATTCTGCTATATTTCCACCCTTTTGTCTTTATTATTTTTAAAAAGTAAACAATCCTTAACGTTTGTTACATGAACGTGACATTGAAGGTAAATTGTTCCTTCCTTGTCCTCCCATATAAATGAGCGTATAATAGACTGCGTATTCTTCGGGCGTTTTTCCTAGCCCAAGAAAAAAAGCTTTTAATCAAAAAGTTTGATTTCGCGGGATTCTTTCCTGCACAATAGAACGTATATACATATTAATTGAAACGGGGGAAAAGTAATGGCAATCATTACACAAGAAGCAAAAATTCATGACATTGCTGAAAAAATCCGTAACGGTGAACGACTTTCAATTGAGGACGGCCTTTTTTTATATGAAACCAACGATATACTAGGTGTCGCTCAACTGGCGAATGAAGTGAATTCGAAGAAAAACGGCGATAATGTTTATTTTATTGAAAATATGTACATTAACCCAACCAATGTATGCGAAGCAACTTGCAGCTTCTGCGGTTTCAAGCGGAAACCTGGTGAAGAAGGCGCCTACACAATGAACGAAGAACAGCTGCTTGAGTATGTTGAAAAGCGATGGAATGATAATATCCGCGAATTCCATATTGTCGGGGGCCATAATAATGAAGTGCCTTTTGACTACTATCTGGACACTATTCGTGTTCTGAAAAAACATTATCCAAATGCTGCAATCAAAGCCTATACAGGGGCAGAAATTGAATTTTTCGCACGCATATCCGGTTTGTCCATGAAAGAAGTATTAGAGGAGCTTGTTAAAGCAGGACTGGACACAATGCCAGGAGGCGGTGCAGAAATTCTGACTGAACGCTATCGTGAAAAAATGAGTCCGGATAAAGCTTCTACCGATCAATGGCTGGAAGCCCATGAGATTGCTCACGGTCTTGGACTTCGCACTCATGCAACCATGCTGTACGGATCTATTGAATCAAAAGAAGAACGTTTGATTCATATGGACAGACTTCGAAAGCTTCAAGATCAAACAAACGGATTTATGGTGTTCATTCCGCTTGCGATGCAGCCAAGAACAGCTTCCATGGGGCTTACCCGCCGTACGTCAGCTTTTGATGACATGCGCACGATCGCTATCAGCCGCTTGATGCTCGATAATTTTGACCATGTTAAAGCGTACTGGATCAACATCGGTGTACAATTAACACAGATGGCCTTGACTTTTGGTGCTGATGACATTCACGGAACTTTGATTGAAGAAAGAATTTCTCACTCTGTTGGTGCCCTCACTTCTCAAGGCATTACGCGTAAAGAATTGGTGCATTTAATAAAAACAGCCAACAAGAAACCTGTTGAACGCGATACATTCTATAACATCATCAAAGAATATTAAACAAAAACTGCCGGAAGCTTCCGGCAGTTTTTGTTTAAAGTAAATTCACGGAAGTAATGTCTAGCTTCAGCGCCCCAGTCCTTGAGGGCGCTTGAGCTTTTCTTCCTATCTTAATTTTTCTTCTGTCCAGAAGTAATCATCATCTGCGTTTAAAATGGTCAGCTTGCTGTGGCAGCATGGCATGACCAGCAGCTGCTTGATGCCTTCCTTTGCACTGTTCAGCTTTTCTTCAGAAAATGCCGTCAGCACATTGGACTTATGGCAGAACGGGCATTCATTTATATAGATATCGTCCATCATTTTATCGTAAGGCCAAGAATTCTCAAATGTCAGCATAACCACTGGCTTCTTTCTCAGAACAGCCAGGTTTCCCCTCCTTGCATATAGTATTTCCTACCTATTGTATACCAGAAGGCCAAGCATCTGTGTGATTTCTTTTACCCCGCTCTTTCCAAACCGTAACCTTTTCCCTCTCTGTTTGATCCACTAAACTTTTGTAAGTCAAAATGGTTCCCAAATTCCTTTTTATGCAGTATAATAAGCAATGTATTCTACAAAAAAATAGCGATCCATCTTCGGGGCAGGGTGAAATTCCCGACCGGCGGTATTTGAAGATTCCCTCTTCATCAGCCCGTGAGCTCATGAGAAGAACTGAAACGCATCGTTTCGTTGCTTCTTGTCTGCTGATCTGGTGTAATTCCAGAGCCGACAGTAAAGTCTGGATGGGAGAAGATGACGGTGCATCGTTCAGTTCTTTTACAATAAAGAGATCTATTGTAAAACGACTGAGCCCTCGCTCAGCTGCATTCTAAGGACATACCGTTCTTAAAATGTTTATTTGATGATGCCTGACACACTCCCTTAGCTTCTATAAAAAGCTAAGGGTTTTCTATTGTTGTCAGGGGTGCACTGCATTTGAAATCAGAGATGGCGCAACAAAAGGAGAGATTTCAACATGCAAAAGGGAAAAGTGTATAAAATGGTGGCTGTTTCCATGCTAAGCAGCATTGCGTACGTATTACAGTTATTGGATTTTCCCTTTCCGGGTCTTCCATCATTCCTGCAGATTGACTTCAGCGAAGTCCCTGCATTGCTTGCAGCGATTGTCTTCGGACCGCTCGCAGGAATTGCCGTTGAAGCAATTAAGAACTTCCTTCATTACGGAATTGTCGGCAACCTGACAGGGGTTCCAGTTGGAGAACTGGCAAACTTTATCGCTGGATCGATCTTCATTGTTCCTGTGTCCTATTTCTTCCGCAAATATCGTACAACGAAGGGCTTATCCGCAGGGTTGGTCAGTGGAACAGTCTTAATGACGTTAGCGATGGGGGTATTGAATTATGTGCTGATTCTTCCCGCTTACACATGGTTCCTGAACTCACCGCAAATGTCCGGTGATGCGATGCTGAACCTGATCTTAGTAGGGATTGCACCGTTCAATGTGATCAAAGGATTACTTATCACAATTTTATTCATTGTGTTATATACAAGGATTCAGCCTTGGCTGAATAGACAATATCAGCATTCTTAAAAAATGCAGAAAAAGCTGGCTCACTCGATGAGCCAGCTTTTCTATTGATCCATGCAGTTTACATAAAGTTTGATCGCACAGTAAATGTAACGTTTTGGCCAGTATTTCTTTCATTTCCGCCAGTAAAATCTGTTTTTGGCCAGTAAATGCATTTATAAGTCGTTTAGAACTTCATCTTAGTTGCCAAACTAACGCTGAATATAAAAAAACACCATTTCCGGGGAGGAAATCGTGTTTTTTATTAAAACATCGGATTTTCTTCTAAAAATTTATAAACGTTCTCGACCAGCTCGTCCGGTGTTTCACCGTGTACAATTTCTCCATTCACTAAAGCGAATAAAGAACGGGCACAGTGCCCACAATATCCGAGGCAGCCGTATTCAATCACATCCAGGTCATAATCCTGTTCCAATTTCTCTAGTGCACGCTGTGAGCCGTTGGCCAGGTTGCTGACACAAAATTCGATAATCGGCTTCATCTTTTCACCTCGCCTTACTTTTCTATCCTATCTTGTACGAACAGGACAGTCAAACCCTTTAACTTGTCCCTTCGGTTTTTCATGAAAATGGTTGAGAAATTATAGTAAAATGCTATACTTAGAAGTGTTTGAATGTGAAATCGCTTCCGTTGAAGCCTGTAGAAAACGTTGATTTACTGCTATTATTGACAACATTAGTACACATTGTGCCATAGAAAGAAGGGAAAGACAATGAAACACCTAGTATTGCTTGGCGGAGGATATGGAGGAATGCGCCTCATGAAGCGCCTGCTCAATGCATCTGAGCTTCCATCCGACGTCCAAATTACCTTAATCGACAAGCTTCCTTATCATTGTTTAAAAACTGAATATTATGCGCTGGCTGCTGGAACGATTTCCGACCACCATATCCGGGTTCCGTTTCCTGAACATCCCCAGCTTAGGGTGAAATACGGAGAAGTAACCGGCCTTGATTTTGCCGGAAAACAAATCCACCTTTTAGATGATGAAACTGTGACTTATGATGAATTAGTCATTGGCTTAGGCTGTGAAGATAAATATCATAATGTCCCTGGTGCTCCGGAATATACGCTCAGCATTCAAAGTGTGGACAAGTCCCGCGAAACCTACCAGGTATTAAATAACCTTCCGCATAATGCAGTTGTCGGTGTTGTAGGTGCAGGATTGAGCGGTGTCGAATTAGCCAGTGAACTCCGCGAGAGCCGTTCCGATTTGAACATCAAGCTTTTCGACCGCGGACCGATCATACTTAACGGGTTTAAACCGCGCCTGAGCAACTATGTACAAAACTGGTTCATTCAGCATGGTGTTGAGGTTATCAATAATTCAAATATTACACGCGTTGAACAAAATGTACTTTACAATCACGACACCGCTATCGAATGTGATGCCATCGTCTGGACAGCCGGCATTCAGCCAAACAAACTCGTACGTGAACTTGATGTAGAAAAAGATGCTCAGGGCCGGGTCAAAGTGACCAAATATCACCATCTTCCGAACGACGAAAATGTTTATGTAGTTGGTGACTGTGCGAGCATGCCATTCTCTCCAAGTGCCCAGCTAGCGGAGGAACAAGCAGAACAGATTTCTGATATCCTTCTTAAAAAATGGAGGAATGAACCGATGCCAGAGCTTGAAGAAATCAAGCTGAAAGGTGTTATGGGATCCCTGGGCAAGAAGAGCGGATTCGGTACGATGGGCGGAGCTTCCCTCATCGGACGTGTTCCCCGTCTCTTAAAGTCCGGAATTCTCTGGCTCTATAAATATCAAAACTAACGTAAAAAAATCCATGGGGTGATCTTCAATCACCCCATGGATTTTCTTTTGTCGAAAAGCCTTTTTATCTCTAATTATTAACTCACCAATTTAGACAACATCCCGATAGCCGTGCTGTTCCATGATTTCATAAATATCCTTCAATCTTGGATTTCCTTCTGCTACGATTTCATTGTTGATGACAACAACCGGATAGAACAGATCTTCCTCCAGAATCTGAAGAACAAATTTCTGGTTCTCTCCTTCTGTTGGAGAAAAGATATCCACGTATTCTATACTGAAGAGCTGATCTGGAAATTTCCGTGAGATGGCCGCTTCCAGCCATTCTGCTGTTTCTTTTGATGTAGGAAGATTCACACAGCTCGCACATTTTTGTTCCCCGCCGAATACTTTTATGATGATCTGACTCAAGTCCATTCACTCACCCCAATTTGTAGTCCCCTGCTTTCTTTTATTGTAATAGATTCTGCTCCGTTAATAAAGGTGAATTCTTTTCAATGTTGTGATGCGCGCACATGGATTTTTTTATTCAAAACCCGTATAATAAAGATAAGTTTTTAATGAAAGGAGCATTTTATTATGACTACTGAAATTTCTATGCGTGAGCAAGTTGAAGAAGTTCTAGATAAATTACGCCCATTTTTGCTTCGAGATGGCGGTGACGTTGAACTCGTTGACATCGAAGACGGAATTGTTAAAGTACGTTTGATGGGTGCTTGCGGAAGCTGCCCTTCCTCAACCATTACGTTAAAAGCCGGTATCGAGCGCGCCCTTCTTGAGGAAGTGCCTGGTGTCGTTGAATTGGAACAAGTATTTTAATTAAAGCGATATGTAAAAAACCCCGCTCAATGGAGTGGGGTTTTTTTATGCCGGAAGAGAAAGCTGTTCGATTCGAACTCCCTTTGAATCAGGAAGAACCATTCTGCAGACATAACCCTCAAACACTGATGCCAGCCGTTCCCTGATACGTTCTCCGGAACCTGCCGGCACAAAGCTGATCACTGTCGGGCCTGCCCCGCTTATGGCTGTTCCATAAGCGCCAAGTTCAAATGCTTTCTGTTTAATTGCTGCAAAATCAGGAAACCAGCACTGGCGATAAGGTTCGTGCAGCAGATCTCTTTCCATCATTTTTCCTGCCGTTTTCCAGTCGTTTGTAAGCACAGAAGCAACTAACACGTTGCTTACCGCACTCGCCTGAACTGCCTGAGCGTGAGGCAAGCTTTCGGGCAATGCTTTTCTTGCCTTGCTCGTTGAAAGCTCAAAGGACGGGATGACAAGCACCATTTCCACTGATAAATCATGGACTTGTACCGTTTCAACCGTGTTTTCTCCGTAGCTGCTGATGGCTAAGCCGCCGATCAATGAGGGGACCACATTGTCAGGATGCCCTTCCATTTGGCAGGCATATAAGGATTTCTCTTTATTAGACAAAGAGAGTGAAAGTACACGGTTTGCCCACTCTATACCAGCTACGATTGCTGCCGCACTGCTGCCCAGTCCCCTTGAAAGAGGGAGCTCGCTCTCCACTTCAATGGAGCAGCATGGCAGCTCTTTACCATGATCCTTTGCAACCAGCAAAGCTGCATCATGTATTAGATTCGTTTTTTCTCCGTTCAGTACTTGCAGTTCATTTCCAATGTAAGTGAATTTCCATTGTGAAGACGGAAACACATTCACGGTTAAGTACATTGTGATCGCCATTCCTATTGAATCAAAACCAGGCCCTAAATTAGCTGTACTGCCCGGTACTTGGATGGAAAACGGGGAAAAGGTCATTGAAGCACACAACCCTTCATGGCCTCCCTCAGCTCTTCAATTTGATTGGAAACTTTGACCGGGTTGACAGTAACCGTATCCATCGCTGTCTCCGGATCCTTCAGCCCGTTTCCAGTCAGCACGGCGACAACCTTTGTTCCTTTGGCGAGCTTGCCGCTTTTTACGAGTTTCCAAACGCCTGCAATGGATGAGCACGAAGCCGGTTCTGCAAAGACGCCTTCTTTTTTCGCCAGCAGATGGTATGCTTCTACAATTTCCTGATCACTGACACTGTTCACCCCGCCATTCGACTGCTGTACAGCATCGACCGCGAAGCTCCAGCTGGCTGGATTCCCGATTCGGATTGCAGTGGCAATTGTTTCTGGATTCTTTACTACGGCATTATTAACGATCGGGGCTGCTCCTTCCGCCTGAAAGCCTTGCATCCTCGGGAGCCCGCTTCCCTTCTTCTCGTGATATTCTTTGAATCCTTTCCAATACGCAGAAATGTTGCCTGCATTGCCTACGGGAATGGCGAGCACATCTGGTGCTGAACCCATCGCATCCACGATTTCAAACGCTGCTGTTTTCTGTCCTTCCAGACGGAACGGATTGACGGAGTTTACGAGAGTCAGTGGCTCTTCTTCACTTAATCTGCGGACCATCTGAAGTGCCTCATCAAAATTCCCATCGATCTCAAACACTTCCGCACCATACATTTTAGCCTGTGCCAGCTTGCCGAGCGCCACTTTTCCAGAAGGAATAACTACGATACACCGGAGCCCTGCCCTCGCTCCATAGGCGGCAGCCGCTGCACTCGTGTTACCCGTTGACGCACAGATGATGGCCTTGCTTCCTTCTTCCTTCGCTTTCGCTACGGCCATTACCATCCCCCGGTCCTTGAAGGATCCCGTCGGATTGGCTCCTTCATATTTAACGGAGAGCTCGATACCCCATTCTTTTGAAAGGTGTTCAAGAGGAATAAGCGGTGTGTTTCCCTCCAACAGAGAAAGTTCAGGTGTAGCGGCATTGACGGGTAAGAAATCCCTGTATCGATGAATTAGTCCTTTATAGCTCATTGTGCTCCTCCTTCTACTCTGTAATGGCTCTTAATTTCTTTGACGATCCCTGAATCCCGTAACTGCTGATAAATCTGGTCATTTTGGTGCTTTGTTGTCGTATGCGTTACGAGAACCACCTCAGCAACCCCATCTTCACCGACTGGTTTTTGAAGCAGTTTTTCCAAGCTGACGTGATTTTCTGCAAAGACAGATGTCAGAGAAGAAAATGTTCCTGCTTCATCTTTGACATGCAATCGGTAAAAGTACTTCCCTTCAATCTCATCGGCTTGCTTTAATTGTTTTTCAAATTGAGGAGCCACTACACTTTTTCCGTTAACGCCAAGGCGCATATTGCGAACGACTGCTACAAGGTCAGACACGATGGATGTAGCGGTAGGCAGCTGGCCGGCACCCGGGCCGAAGAACATGGTCTCCCCAACAGCTTCTCCATAAATGTAAACCGCGTTATACTCGTTTTGTACAGACGCAAGCGGATGCGTATCCGGAAGCAGCGTCGGTTCCACACTCACTTCGACTTTTCCACCATCCTTTCTTGCGTTGCCGATCAATTTCATTGAATAGCCAAACTGGCGGGCATACACTAGATCATCACTTGTAATATTGGAGATCCCCTTCACTTCCACATCATCAAGATGAATGTTCATAGAAAAACCGAGGGATGCCAGAATCGCCATCTTCCTTGCTGCATCGATTCCTTCCACGTCTGAAGTCGGGTCAGCTTCCGCATAGCCTAAGTCCTGAGCCTCTTTTAATACTTCTTCAAACGTTAAATTCTGTTTGTCCATCTTCGTTAAAATGTAGTTGGTCGTTCCGTTTACGATTCCCATCATCTTCGTGATCCGGTCTGAAGCAAGCCCGTCCACAAGAGTGCGAATAATCGGAATTCCTCCTGCTACACTCGCTTCATAAAATAGATCACACCCATTTTTTTCTGCAGCCGACAGTAATTCTGCACCATGCAGCGCCATAAGATCTTTATTTGCTGTAATCACATGTTTTTTATTGTTTAAGGCCAGCAAGATGTATTCTCTCGCTAGCTCTATACCTCCGATAACCTCAATGACAACATCTATTTCAGGGTGGTTCACAACCTCTTCAGCATTGCTCGTCAATAATTCCGGCTTAATTGTACAGGATCTTTCCTTGTCAAGATTTTGTACGAGTACTTTTTCTATGTAGACCGGACAGCCTACACGGTGAAGCAATTCCTCCTGGTGGCCCTCCACCATCCGGACCACTCCGCTTCCTACTGTTCCTAGTCCTAATAATCCTACAGATACGCTTTCAACCAATGCCAACACTCCTGTCCTCACTAGAAATACATATGTTTTTATATTAAGGACAATTGTAGACCCTATTTGGGTTTGAAACAACCAGAAATATTGTAAAGATTTTGGTAACGCTTACATTTTAGTGTGAGACAAAAAGCCTCTTTTGCTAGCTAGAGGCCAAATAGCAGGTTATTATCCGCGTTTGAAACCACCCTCTGAATGTATGATCTGGCCTGTAATCCATTCGCTTTGATCGCTGGCAAGAAAATGAACTAACCTTGCTGCATCATCAGGCATCCCAACTCTTCCTGATGGGAAACGGGCAGCTAGGTGCTTATGCGTCTCTTCATTCATCCAGCCCGTGTCTGTCGGTCCAGGATTAATCGCGTTTACTGTAATGCCTTGTTCCCCCACTTCCTCACTGAATGTAACTGTAAGTGCATCAATGGCCCCTTTTGTAGCAGCATAGGCAAGTTCTCCCGCCATCGGCCCTTTAGACTGTCCTGACGTCATATTAATGATCCTTCCGCCAGAAACTCCATTCCAGCGGCGGGCGAATTCCACACAAAGCATTGACGTTGCGCGAACATTGATTTCATAGTGTTTGTCCAAATGTTCTGC
Organism: Fictibacillus marinisediminis; assembly: GCF_023149135.1. Classification (NCBI taxonomy): domain Bacteria; kingdom Bacillati; phylum Bacillota; class Bacilli; order Caryophanales; family Fictibacillaceae; genus Fictibacillus; species Fictibacillus marinisediminis. The sequence goes on from NZ_JAIWJX010000002.1 coordinate 3,233,099, forward strand.
CGTGAACGTCGCAATCGTGTCATTTACTGAATAACAGGCGTTGTTAACAAGAATGGAAGGCGACCCAACCGTACGTTCCGCTTCATCAAACAGCCTTGCATAGGAATCGGCCTCCGCAAGATTCAATTCCATCATTCCATGAGCCATACCGAACCGTTTCAGCTCCTGTAAGAGGATTTCAGGATCGCTTTCTTTTTTTCCCCAAGGCATTCCCTTATCATAATTCGACCAATATGTAAAAAAAACAGAAGCCCCTCCCCGGGCAAGTGTCCGGCAAAACGCCGCACCCATCCCTTCCAGCCGGCTTACTCCCGTGACAATAGCAGCTTTTCCTAACAATTCCTTGTTCACTTCTTTATCCCTCATTTATTCATGATTACCTGTATTCACAGCTGCAGGAGGCTTTATCCCCTGCAATACATGAGCAATATTACTCACAGCAAGTCTTGCCATCTTAAGGCGTGTTTCTGTACTTGCACTCCCAATGTGTGGAAGTGCCGTCAAATTAGGATGTCTTAAAAGCGGATGGTCTGGATTGATCGGCTCTTCCCGGAATACATCCAGACCTGCACCATTGATCCAGCCCTCTGATAACGCACGGTCCAGCGCCTCCTCAACCACTACTCCGCCTCGCGATACATTTATAAACAGCGCCGTATCTTTCATCATCTTAAAAGCCTTTTCATTAAATAGATCCTTCGTTTCTGGCGTAAGCGGCGTTAAACAGACAATATAATCCGATTCTTTCAGCAAGTCCTCGAATATCCGGTAAGAGAGCCCCAGCCTTTCCTCAGTTTCAATCTTTCGACGGCGGTTATGATAAAGAACCTTCATATCAAAGCCTGATGCCCGTCTGGCTACCGCTTCACCAATACGCCCCATGCCAACGATTCCCAATGTTTTATGGTGAATATCAGTACCTGCAAGAAGAAGGGGGCTCCAGCTGTTCCATTTTCCATCTTTAATATATTCTGCTGCTTCTGTAATTCTCCTCCCGGCTGCCATCAGCAATCCGAATGCCAGGTCTGCTGTTGTGTCTGTAAGCACATCAGGTGTGTTGCAGACGGTCACTCCGTATTTTGAAGAAGCTTCCACATTAATATTATCGAATCCAACAGCAAGATTAGCTACAGCCTTTAAGTACGGCGCCTGGCGCAAAAGCTCCTCATCAATTCGGTCTGAGAGCATCGTCAGCAGTCCTGCTGCCTTATTTGCCTTTTCAAGCAGAATACTGCGCGGAACCGGTTTTTCTTCTTCCATCCACATTTCCACCTCAGCGATTTCCTGCAGTTCAGCAAGTGTTTCTTGTGGTAATTTTCTTGTTATGTACACATAGGGCTTCATATCAGCACTCCAAGCTTTTTCTTTTATCTTCTCATGTTTGTCCTATCAGATCAATTTAGGAAAGCATAAGCGCCCTGTTAAGGTCCGACAAGCGCTGGAGCTAGACAAAAGAAAAAGCGCTTCACTAAGAGCGCTTTTACGTGCTGGGGAGAAGCCAGTTAACGATTGGAATCTGAAGCCGATCGGCAGGCAAGCCGATCAATGGAAAAAACGAGCGCAAGAAATTTTCGTTCTGCTCTTCCCTCAGCAGATATTCTGTAAATTTGTGCTGAGATAATTCTTTGCCGATCTCCCGTTCATTTTGATAGTGCTTTTCAAGCAGATCAAAATACCATACCGGATATAAAAGACGTCCGTATAACAATCTCCAGCCTTCTCTTTTTAGAGGGATTACCCGCTCGTAATCATCGAGAAACGATGTGATGCTTTCAGGAGTAAAGTTTTTTTGGTATACACAGGAACGGATCCACTCTGCAATATCACGCACAGGATGGTCGAGTACCCAGCCTGTAGGAAGCTTTATATAATCGTTATCAAACTGAAGCCATGAATTCTCCTGAAATCGCTCGTGGCATATGGAGGGGCCGGCCTCTTCTCTTATGGAATCTTCCATATTGTAATCGATGATGTACTGGATCGCATTTTCTGAAAGTCCTTCATAATAAGGAAAGGTCGTTAGAAACAATTGGTCAAATTCTGTTTTTACCGGCTTCGCAAAAACTTCCCGGTACCACTCTTTGGCCTGGTCCACACGGTTCATCCACAGGACGGCCCAGCTTCCATACAATAAGCTATCCGACGTAGCCGGCGGAGGAAGCTCTCGGCCGTTTTTATGGAAGGCGGCAAGTTCTTCGCCCAGCGGCCTTTTTTCCGATGCAGTTCGGTTTGACTTTTCAATTTTGAATAATAGGATAGGTTCACCCTCAATATTGGCATTAGGGAGGTTCGACATTGTAGGAAAAAGTCCTGCGATGCCCTTCTCCCCCTTGTACCTTAAATAATCGCTGAAATAAACAATCTCTTCAATGCGGTCAATCGTAATCTTTTTCTGCGGAATGACTAAGTACTGTTCTCCCCCAGAAACAAAATAGCGATATCCACTGATGCTTCTTTTTCCATCACAATATAATTGATAATGATGATAAATGTCCCTCTCGAACATAGCCTCACCCCAACTCCTTCAATAATTATAGTCTATGACCCAACACCTTTGATGGTTATTAAATTTTGGCTGGACTCATAACTTAGGTTTGGACACATATACTATAAAAAGCTTAACGTCGTGAAAGATAAGGAGATCTTTATGAGAGAGAAAAAGGTAGAGAATGTTGAGGAAACAGCACTGCGCCTGCTCAAGGAACGGGGCGTAACATTAAAGGATATCGCCGAACTTGTTTATTTTCTTCAAGTGCCTTACCATCCTGACCTTGAGTTATCTGTCTGCCTTCAGAACGTAGAAAGGGTCGTTGCCAAACGTGAGGTGCAAAACGCTATATTGACTGGAGTACAGCTTGACATGCTCGCCGAGAAAAAAATGCTTGAAGGCCCTCTTCAGGAAATTCTTGAACGAGATGAGAGCTTGTATGGCATCGATGAAGTAATTGCTCTTTCTATTGTTAATATATACGGATCCATCGGTTTTACGAACTACGGCTTCATTGATAAACAAAAACCGGGCATCCTTGAAAAATTGAATGATAAATCCTCAGGAAAAGTTCATACCTTCCTCGATGATATTGTGGGTGCGATTGCGGCCGCTGCTTCCAGCCGTCTTGCCCACCGTGCAGCCAATACTGAGTAATCAGAAGAAAACAGCTCCCCACCGGAAGCTGTTTTTTCAGTTTATACAAATGCTTTCCATTCATCCAGTCCATTCACCGTGTACGTCGGCTGAATATCAACCAGGCCGAGGTGCTCCTTCTGGGTTACACCCGTGTGTACAAGGAGGGTATCAAGGCCAGAACGTATTCCCGCCAAGATATCGGTATCGTAATTGTCGCCGATCATCAATGTATCTTCCTTCGCGGTACCGAGCTCTTCAAGTGCCATCTCCATAATAACCGCCTCCGGCTTACCAATAAAGGTCGGTTCTACCCGTGTGGAAACAGCAACAACAGAAGTCAGCGAGCCGTTTCCTGGTAAAAGGCCTCTTTCGGTAGGCAGAGCAATATCTCCGTTGGTGGAAATAAAACGAGCGCCGTTTCTCACAGCAAGACAGGCAATCGCTAATTTTTCATAGTTGATCGAACGGTCGATCCCCATAACCACAAAATCAGGCTGCTCCTCAGTAAGGGTGAAGCCCTTTTCCAATAATGCCTGTCGAATCCCTTCTTCTCCGATGCAATAGACAGTAGCGTCTGGTTTAATTTTTTCAATATAGTTGGCAGTTGCCATGCTTGTCGTGTACACATGATCCGAGGTGGCTGGGATTTCAAAGTTTTGGAGAACAGATGCCACTTCTTCTTTCGTTTTTGAAGAGTTGTTCGTCACAAAAAGATAAGGGAGGCCTCTCCTGTTCAGCTCCTGAACGAATTGCACCGCCTCTTCAATCCGTTCCTTACCTCTGTACATCGTTCCATCCAGATCAATCAAATAGCCTTTATATTTTTTCATTTCACAAACTCCTTTTTTCAGTCAAAGGTTAGTGTACCAAAATTGGGACCTTCCTAACAAAAATTCGAACCCCTTATCTCTCCTTTTCCCCTTTATGTATTTTTTTCCATTTGGAGTGCACGATAAGAAAAAAGGAGGTCATCTTATGTCTAAAAATATAAATGAAACTGTTGTTTCTGGAGTACAAAACGCATTGAATCAAATGAAACAGGAGATTGCCAGGGAGTTTGGTGTTTCTTTAGGAGCAGATACGACGTCTAGACAGAACGGTTCGGTTGGCGGCGAGATCACGAAGCGCCTCGTACAGATGGCTGAGCAACAGCTTTGAAAGAAAGTAGCTAGACATCACATCTTTTCAAGTTTTCATTGATATCAAAAAACCAGGAGGGATTCCCTCCTGGTTTTTATTTCGGCGTTCCTGGCTGAAAATATTCAATTCTCTCCCGGTCAGGGCCATAGAAGAAAATATACTGAGAACCATCCGGCAACGATGTCTCCTTATCTTCGACTAACAGAACGCTATGATTCTTCAGCTCCTGAATTTCTTTCGAGAGATCATCTACGGTAAACGCCACATGATTCACTTTTCCTTCTTCAGCCAGCTGTCTATTGTGGCCTCCTACCAGCTCAACCAGGATCTCCCCTTCCAGTCCCAAAAAAACTAGTTCGATTCCTGGCTTGGAGTGTTTCATTCGGTTGATTACATCCAAACCTATGATGTCACGGTAAAAGGAAATGGATTCTTCCAAGTTTTCAACCATAATTCCTATATGCTCAAGCTTTCTTACAGCCATACCAAACATCCCTTCCAATTTCGATTCATTCACCTGAAAATTTCATACTTGTCTTAAGTATAGTAGAAAGGGAGTTTATTGAACATAACAATTACTGGCCGCTTGGAACCGGACTTATTACCGCTAGTGCCTGCTCGAGATCATAGATAATATCATCAATCGTTTCAATGCCCACCGATAGCCTTACCATCTCAGGCGATACTCCTGCTCTAAGCTGCTCTTCCTCTGTCAGCTGCTGATGCGTAGTGCTTGCCGGATGGATAATCAAAGATTTGGAATCCCCAACGTTCGCCAAGTGAGAGAATAACTTCACACTTTCGATGAGCTTTCTTCCTTCTTCTACACCGCCTTTTACCCCGAAAGTGAGGATAGCACCAGCACCTTTAGGCAAATATTTCTGCGCCAGCTCATTAAACTTGTTATCTTCTAATCCAGGATAGTTCACCCAGTCGACAGCAGGATGTTCTTTTAGGTATTTCGCCACCTTCAGGGCATTTTCACTATGCCGTTCTACACGCAGTGCCAGCGTTTCTAACCCTTGAATAAAGAGGAAGGAGTTAAACGGCGATACGCAAGAACCGAGGTCTCTGAGCAATTGGACACGCGCCTTGATAATATAAGCCAGCGGTCCGACTGCTTCCGTATAAACGACGCCATTATAGCTTTCATCCGGCTCCGTAAGTCCCGGGAATTTGCCGTTCGTCCAATCAAACTTACCGGAATCTATGATTAATCCTCCAATCGATGTGCCGTGTCCGCCAATGAATTTTGTAGCGGAATGAACGACAATGTCTGCTCCATGCTCGATCGGACGGCAAAGATATGGTGTCGCAAACGTATTGTCTACGATAAGGGGAACACCTGCTTCATGAGCAATTTCTGCAATGGCCGAGATATCTGCCACGTCAATTTTCGGATTCCCGATCGTCTCGATGTAAACGGCTTTTGTCTTTTCAGTAATGGCATCACGGAAGGACTGAAGGTTATCCACATCTGCAAATTTAAAATTGATTCCGAGCTTCGGAAGTGTATTCGCAAACAAGTTATACGTTCCGCCATATAAAGAGCCAGACGCTACAATTTCGTCACCTGCTCCCGCTATGTTTAATATGGAATACGTAATCGCCGCCTGGCCGGATGCCACCGCCAGCGCTCCTACACCGCCTTCAAGCTTTGCAATCGTCTGTTCAAACGCATCCTGTGTCGGGTTCATGATTCTGCTGTAAATATTCCCAAACTCTTTTAAACCAAAAAGGTTGGCTGCGTGCTCCGTACTGTTGAACTGATAAGACGTTGTCTGGTAAATCGGAACCGCCCTCGCGCCTGTTGTCGGATCTACTTTCTGTCCCTCGTGCAATGAAACCGTCTCAAAACCATATTCTCTTTCTTCACTCATGTTCAATCTCTCCTTCTAAAATGTAGTGGTTTAAACAGAGGCAAGGATCTGAGTAAAATGTTAGCCAACAAGAAAAGCTGAAGTGCCCTACTAAGGTCCGACAAGCGCTGGAGTTCTTCTCAAGCAACACGTTTTTTGTGTTGAGGGAGAAGAACGAAGACGACTAGGATGAAAAGAAGATCTTCCTTTTCATCTATCGAGGACCTTAGCTGCATTGGGCACTGAAGCTGGACAATCAAAAAGACCTCTTCTAAAAGAAGAGGTCGCAGTTTTCACCGTCGGCTCTCATCTTTCAGAACATTTGCGTGTTCTGCTGAAATTAGCACCATGCATTTCTGCTGGTTGCCGGGTTTCATCGGGTCAGTCCCTCCACCTCTCTGGATAAGATACATCTGAATATTAAGTTATTTTGAATAATACTGAACTTTAATGTTGAAGTCAACCCTTTTTTCACGATAGGAGAGTGGCCAAGTTTTTGGCACGCTCCCCAGGGCCGATGTTCGAAACTTTGCATTTTTTATTTTCTGCTGCAGTCAGCAATACCTTAAAAACAGAGTTGATGGGATATGGAAAAAGAGAGCACCTTTGATGGAGCTTCCTGACGTCCTTCGTGCGTCAACAGATGGAAAGAATAAAGAGCGGATGATCGTAAAAATCCAATAAAAAATAACCCTATTGGCGGATCGGCCAGTAGGGTTTTATGCGTTTTTCTCTTCGGAAATCAAATATTTGCAATACGAGCCGCCTTTAGCAAGACACTCTGTGCGTTCCACATGGTCTGTACCGAGCATTCTCTGGAATAAAGAAAGCTCACATGAGCAGGCATGCTGATATTCATTTGCTACTTTGGCAATCGGGCAGTTGAATTCTTTTAATTCATACTGGCCGTCTTCTGTTTTTTCCCACTCGACCATATAGCCGGCTTCGTTTTGAATGTCGGCGAGTTCTGCCACCTTTTGCTCAAAGCTCTTATTCTCCATCCGTTTCTTATACTTATCATTTAAGCGGTTTTCCCGGCGGACAAACAATTCATGCACAGCTTTCTCACCGGCAATCTCCTGAATGTCTCTCATAAATTCAACGGTCAGCCCCGAATAGTTGCGCGGAAATTGTTCATCCGCTTCTTCGGAGAGCTGATACACATTCAGCGGCCGTCCCATGGCCTGGCGGACCAGGGTGGTTTCAACGAGCCTGTCTCTCTCTAATGTATTTAAGTGGCGCCTGACAGCCATCTCGGTAATCCCCAGGCGGCTGGCCATTTCAGTAACCGTCAATTTTCTATATCGCTTAAGCATATGAATGATTTCAGAACGGGTAGAGGTGTTATTAGCCATAGCCATTAACAATCACCTTCCTTACCCCTATCTTACAGCATTTGCAAGCAAAAGTACATTCTAAACAAAAATGTTTAGAAAGAGGGATCGCAGCTTTTACTTCTGATCCTCTTCAGGCAAAAATGCAGAAACAGGCCCCAATTCTTGTTCAATATAGCGTCTCACATCGGCAGGGAAACTTTCGATCGATCCAACATTTTCCAAAAGGACCTCGGAAATTTCAGAATGGCTGACACTCGCAAATTGCTGGACCAGCATTTTGCGCAGCAATACAACCTTTTTCAATCCTTTCGCATTTTGCGCCGTGATCACTCTTTCATCCTCAAGGATATCCAATATGTCTTCATAACTGCCCGGATCCCTCATGATGAAGCCATCGATCATCGAATTCCCAACATCGATCATACTTTCGATGATAACGTGAGCCGCTCGTTCAAGAGCCAGCTTTTCTACATCACCTTCCTTGCCGGCCAGTTTCTTTGCCTGCTGAAGCAATGATTCCAGAAATACTAAATGGTGTTCAATCTTTTTTCTGTCAACAAAATACATATGTATCACCCTGCCTTGTCATTCTGCATAGTCCTTATTAGTTTATCACAAAAATCAAGGAGGATTACGGAAGTAGCCTCCTATTTTCTTATTGCGGCTTGTCTGCTATCATGGGAAAGAAAGAAGGAAAGCCCTTGCGGCAAGGAGGACTGAATGTGGCAGAAGAACGCTTTTTTCTGTATGACGATACCGAGAAATCCGAGACACGCTTCGTAAGTTTTATGGGAACGAATACCCGATTTGACCTCGCCATTGTAAAAACAGGAAGACATTACGGCAAGAGCCTGATACTCGATCTGCAGGGAAGCCGTTTTTCCATCATAGGAGAAGATGACCTTGAAGAAGAGGGATACTTGGAGCATGTTTTCCAGCTTAATGAGGAAGATGCACAGGAGCTTCGGGAGTTCCTATACGAAACATTATAGTTTTGCGGGAAAATTAACCACACAAAAAAAGCCATTCCATGGGCAGTTTAAAAAAGGATAGATGACTTCTATCCTTAACCTGCCTGAAGGGAATGGTTATTTTGTATAACAAGGACAAAAAAACCTATACGGATTTCTCTAATGTGGAAACCGGCAGGCGCTATGTTCTGCCTGAAGACTTGCCTGAAGGACCGTACGGATCTCCAATTAATGCAAAGCTTGGCAAATCTACTCCCTGGGAAGAAAATCAGCGGTATTACAGCGCCTTTAACTATGAATATAAAAATCTTCACGCCGGCACGGAACGCCAATATCCCGGTGCCCATCCGACGCATGATGATCCTGGAGAAGATACAGAAGAACCATACCAAAATTATAAATAAGGCAGGATAAATAACCCCTTGTTGATCAGGGGGTTATTTTCTTTAGCACAAAATAAGGACAGCCAAAGTTACAATACTCATAAATGTATTCCGGAAGCGTACTGATCTTCGTGTCATATGTCGCTTTATCATGCCCGTCTTCGAAAAAGCCGCGCAGCCTGAGCTGTTCATATCCGATATCACCGACAAGATAATCATATTTATGTAAAATTTCGCTGTACCTTGATTTGAGCAGTTCCTCATCAAAGGCCTCTTTATTATTCTCTATCAGTTCGTAGCAATGCTCACCAATACAAATCATGAACTCACCTCACTTTTATATTTTACCATGTCCCATAAAAATACAGCCAACAATTTCTTTGTAAAAAGTTTTTTATTGTGGTCAACCTAAGGAAAAGGAGGTGAATCACATGAACAAGAAAATTGCTGCATTAATGATCCTATCCTTTACCCTGTTTACCGCTGCCTGCTCGGATGATAACACTCGAAAAGAAACAACAAGCGGTTATAAATTTTCCAACACCAGCTACAAAAATTACAAAAATGATAATAATACGATGGGAACCGACAGAAGATACGGGGACTTCGGCTATGTGCGACATGAATATAAGGGAGAGAACAGAAAGCCCCTCTCTGCCAATCAAATACCGAAAATGGATCGCCAAAAACTGGCTGACATGATTACTGACATGGCTGTGCGCCTGCCGAACATTAAAGATATGGCTGTTTTGGTTACAGATGAAGAAGTCCTCATGGCTTACGAAACAACGAGCAAAAATCGGATGGCCATGGCGGATAATGTTAAAAAAACAGCTTTTTCCGTCGTCCCCCGCTACTACCATGTCTACGTTTCAGATAAAAAAGGCATGATCGGCAAACTCGAGCAGTACCGCTCCATCAACTATGATACCGAAAATGCCGAGGGAATCATCGACCGATTGATTGCACAGATGAAAAAATCTCCGCAAGGATACAAAGTAAGCGATGGCGAGAATCAGAACGGGGAAATGAAAGGTGAAATGAACAGCCCGATGAATAAATAAAAAAAGGCTGGCCAAGAAGTCTGGAAGCTGTTGATTTCCGCTTCATGCTGCTCGCTTTCCGCGTGGCGTGCGGTGAGCCTCTTGGTGCAAGCACCTGCGGAAGTCTCACCTGTCACGCTAGTCCCGCAGGAGTCTCGCACCTTACACTCCAATCAACTTTTCATCGAAGATTTTTCACGGCAAAAAGGAGCTGCCTGAAGGTCAATTTTTGACTTTCAGGACAGCCCCTTTTTCTAATTAGTTGCTTTGAACCGCTTTGTTGGCAGCATTTACCTGTTCATCCGCATGGTAAGAGGAACGGACAAGCGGACCTGCTTCACAATGCTTGAATCCTTTGCTAAGAGCAATTTTGCGAAGCTCCGCAAATTCGTCTGGATGATAATATTTTTGAACCTTTAAATGTTTCTTTGTCGGCTGCAAATATTGTCCTACGGTAACGATATCAACATTGTTGGCACGAAGGTCATCAAAAGTTTCAATGATTTCTTCCATTGTTTCCCCGAGGCCGATCATAATGCTCGATTTTGTAGGGATGTTTTCGTTCATTTCTTTTGCACGGCGCAGGAACTCAAGTGTACGCTCATACGTCGCACGGGCTCTGACTCTTGGTGTCAAGCGTCTTACCGTCTCAATATTGTGGTTCATGATATCAGGCTTGGCATCCATTAAAGTTTCCAGGTTTTCTTGAACGCCCATCATATCGGAAGGAAGAACTTCAATGGAACAGAAAGGGTTGCGCTTGCGAATCGCTCTTACGGTTTCCGCAAAAACAGCTGCACCGCCATCTTTCAGATCGTCACGGGCAACAGCGGTAATGACCACGTGCTTCAATCCCATTTGTTCAACAGATTCCGCTACGCGTTCCGGCTCCTGAAGATCCAGTTCTGTCGGCAATCCCGTCTTTACTGCACAAAAACGGCAGGCACGGGTACACACGTCACCAAGAATCATGAAGGTTGCCGTTTTTCTTACTGCCCAGCACTCATGGATGTTCGGGCAACGCGCTTCTTCACAAACGGTATGTAGCTTCTTTTCGCGCATCATTTTTTTGAGGCCCTTATAGTTGTCGTTTGTGTTCAGCTTTATTTTTAGCCATTCCGGTTTACGGATGTGCTCTTCTTTCTTAGCCAAAATCCTCACTCCAATTCATCGTCCTGCACAAAAAAATCTTGTGCTTTAAAAGTAGAGATACATTAGAAACTTTAACATAACTGGCGGTAAAACTCCACAATCCATGATATTTCCATCATTTATATAATATGAAATTTCTTTTCCCAACCAAACTAAGGATATGATGCAGGAAAGGAGTTGAAGAACTCACCATGAAAAAATGGCTAAGACTTTTCTTGTTTGCTTCCTTGATCGGCTTTATTTTTCCTGAGCGGGAGGCCTTGGCCGCACCAACCTACAATAAAGAAGATGTACAGCGGCTGGCGCTATATAAAAAGATGGAAACGGTATCGAGCATTCCCTGGTACTACTTCGCTGGTGTCGATCAGTACGAACGAAGCGTACGGCGTGCCCGAAGAGATCTTCCTGATGCTTCCGGACTTGTCGGCATTTATTTCTCCCCTATTCAATGGTCAGGCCCGTTAAATCCAAACATGGAGGACAAAAGCCCTGATTCCATTCGAATATTTGGCGGTGCAGGTATGGATGGGAATAATGATGGAGTCGCCGATAGGAACAACGATGAGGATTTGCTGTACACGTTTGCGAACATTATCCAGAAATACGGGTTTGATCAAGAAAATTTTAAAATTGGATTATGGGAATTCTATAGACGGGATAAGGCTGTCAGCATCATTATGGAGAATGCCCAAATTTACAAAGCCTATGGAACAGTCGCATTGAACCAGCACGCTTTCGTCGTCCCTCTTCGTTCGAATTACAGCTTCAAAAACACTTGGGGTGACCGAAGGGGGTATGGCGGCCTGCGTATTCATGAAGGGACAGACATCTTTGCTGACTACGGTGTGCCGGTAAAAGCAACATCATACGGAATCGTTGAGATCAAAGGCTGGAACCGCTTTGGCGGCTGGCGGATCGGAATCCGAGACATCAATAACGTCTATCATTATTTTGCGCATCTCTCCAGTTTTAACAAATCCATTGAAAAAGGATCAATCGTACAGCCTGGAATGGTCGTAGGCTATGTGGGAAGCTCCGGGTATGGCCCGCCAGGTACGTCCGGAAAATTCCCGCCTCACTTGCACTATGGCATGTACAGAGATAACGGCTATACGGAATGGGCTTTTGATCCCTACCCATACCTCCGAGCCTGGGAACGACAGGAGCGGACTGCAGCACGATTGCATCGCTAATAAAAAAGCCACCCGTGGGTATAAAACGGGTGGCTTTTGCATATTGCTATATTTTTTCGATCACAAGAAAATCATGGGAATATTTATTTTTTTCGTCTACAATTCCCGGTGTTTCGGAGACCAGCTTCCATTCGGATTCATCATATTCAGGAAAATATGTATCTCCATGAAAGCTTTCGTTAATCTTCGTAATATACATCCGTTGGACATGCGGCATAAACAATGAAAAAACTTCCGCACCGCCAATCACACATACTTCTTCTTCCTGCCGCTCCAGTACCTGGTCTATCGATTGAATGACAGTGCAGCCTTCAGCTTGAAATGATTCATCTCTCGTCAGGATGATATTTTCACGGCCCGGAAGCGATTTTCCTATGGATTGAAAGGTTTTGCGGCCCATAACAATCGGTTTGTTCATCGTTACTCTTTTAAAGTGCTGCAGATCAGCCGGGAGGTGCCAAGGGAGATCATTGCGATCACCGATCAATCGGTTCTCGTCCATAGCGAACACATAAGAAATCATACTGATACCTCGCCTTTAATCCGCGGATGGTGCTCATAATTCACGAGCTCAAAATCCTCATATTTAAAATCAAAGATAGTAGCCACTTCTGGATTGATCTTCATCAAGGGCAGCGGTTTAGGCTCTCTTGTCAGCTGCAGTTTCACCTGATCCAAATGATTCAAATAAATATGAGCATCACCGACCGTATGTATAAATTCGCCTGGCTTCAGGCCGCATACTTGAGCAATCATCAGGGTTAACAGCGCATACGATGCAATGTTAAACGGAACACCCAGAAAAAGATCCGCTGACCGCTGATAAAGCTGGCAGGATAATTTTCCGTCAGCTACATAAAATTGAAAAAGGGTATGGCATGGAGGAAGAGCCATTTTTGGAACATCGGAAGGATTCCATGCCGAAACCAAAAGCCTTCTGGAATCCGGATTATGCTTAATATCGTGAATGAGATTGGAAATCTGGTCGATCGTTTCGCCGCTTGGAGTCTTCCATGAACGCCACTGATGGCCGTAAACCGGTCCCAGATCACCATTTTCGTCTGCCCATTCATCCCAGATTGACACTCCGTTTTCACGAAGGTAGCCTATGTTCGTGTCTCCTTTTAGAAACCAGAGAAGCTCATGAATAATGGACCGCAAATGAAGTTTTTTCGTGGTCACTACCGGAAATCCCTCTGCAAGGTTATATCGCATTTGCCTTCCAAAAACAGAGATCGTTCCTGTTCCTGTACGGTCTTCTTTTCTTGTCCCATTTTCAAGGGTATCTTGAAGCAGGTTCAAATATTGTTTCATTTCAGCCGAACACCTCTCTTTTCGTTACTACTATCCTACACCAAATGGTTCGGTGTTTCTAGCCGGAAAAGTTTGTCTCAATTTAATTACAATTTTAAAATATTTATCCATTTCCTCCATATCATTGCTATACTGAATGTGGAGTTAACATGGTATTGAAATACAGGGGGGGATGACCTTGGATTTCAGAAGGCTTTTACAGTGGATGTATTACTTGCAAATCGCCTTTTTTGTAAGCGGAATCTACCTATTATTAGTATACATTCTGACGAGCAATACAAAGCGCATTCAGATCATGAGCGGAGTTCTCTGCTTTAACCTCATCTCGCTTAAGGTTATGAGGGACCGTTATAAAATCTAAAAAACTGTACCCAGGGTGGAGTACAGTTTTTCTTTATACCATCTTCAGCAAGGCATCCCTTCCGGACATTCCTGCCTCGATCCCAATGGCATACGCTTCTGTTGTAATGGATTCCAACGGCGCATTAATCAGTTGATCTATGGTTCGTACACCTACTGCTCGGCCTGCAATAATTTTTCGGTCTGAGAGCTTTTCATTCAAGAGGGCGACATCCAAAGCCCCGCACATGATATACCCTTTGTCATTATACACGGCAAGCAGGCTTGTTTTCGGCAGCTGAACGGTTACCGCTGTAAATGGGTGGCCGTCAATGATTACCGGGTTTAATTCAATCATGCTTTCCCCCCCTTTCCTCCTATATGGTATGTACAAGAGGGGAAAGAGTGCGTCCACTACTGCCCATTCATCTTCTTCAGCTTCCATTCGAGCAGATCACGAAGTGTTTCAGGCAGCATAAATGTTTTTGTTTTGTTTCTTGCGATCGCTGGATAAAGCTTGCCGAACGTAAACATATCTATAACGGCAACCTTGTATATCTCCTCATCTATTACAGGTTCACCATTCAGCCAAATGCTTTTAACATGAGACTGCTGATCCTCAAGTACCGCTTCTTCCACTGTGATGCCTGAAAACGCCATACGGCCCATGACCTTTCCTCTGAATCCGAATCCCTTAACCTCTTTATGGATCATCTCACGGCTTAAACCCGCATGGACAATTTCCTTGATCTCATCACCGGTCAGATCGACAATGCACGGATTAATCGGATGTGGACAAATCCGATGCAGATCTCCTTTTGTGACAGGGCCAGCAGGCAGACTTTCCAGAAGTGTTCCCGAATTAACCATGGAATAGGAGGTCTTGCACCACTCTTTAAGTGCGTCAGCCATCAGCTGAGCAAAAGGTGATGGCTCATACCATGAAACATGAAGAGGTTCACTTAAGAAGGCTACTTCCCTCTCCAGGACTTTTTCTCCTTTTTGCTTCAGTTCATCCAGAAGCTCGGCACCTTGATTGTCCTCTGCTATATCTGTCAGTTCAATCAGCCTTGCTTGTTTTGATGCAATTTTTTTTGTGGATGCATCATACTGAATATTGATTTCACCAAGATACTGACCGAATTTTCCGGTTTGTGCGATCAAAGTACTATTTATCCTTTTTCCTTCTGGGAGTACATGGTGTGTATGGGCACCCAGGATAAGATCAATTCCGCATATTTCCTGGGCCATTCTTTCATCAAAATTTAATCCTAGATGCGAGAGAACAATGACAAGATCACAGCTGTTTTTCAAATCAGCGATAATCTCAGGCAGAATCTGAAAAGGATCTTCCACCCGCCACCCTAAAGAGTGATAAAAAGCCTGAAAAGCTACCGTGGCTCCCGTAACCCCTATACGAATTCCATCCTCTGTCGTGAACACTTCAGAAATTTTTGCCCAATGAGGGCGTTCTCCCTGTTCATTAAAAAGGTTTGCTGCCAGTACCGGAAATTCAGCTTCGGTATAAAGAGAATAAAGTTCCTCTTTTGTAAGTGTGATTCCCTCATTATTTCCGATAGTTACCGCATCTGCACCAGCCTGATTAAGAAGGAGCGTATTCCCTTGTCCAAGCGTTCCTTCTGTCAGCGAATTGGCACGGTCCATAAAATCCCCACAATCAAAATAAAGCAAGGACTGTCCTTTTGCGGGAAATTCTGCCCTGCCTGTTTTTATCTGCTTTACGATACGCGGCCAATATTCAAAATGGCTGTGTACATCATTGGTGTGATAAATTTTTAATGTATTTAGCATATTGCCCCCTGAACCTTAAGAACCTGCCCTAATTATCAGCAGCAGGCCATTTCATGTGTCATTTTCACTATAAAATCGAATGACTGTTACTAATCAGTATAAACCAAATGGCGTTGTGCCACCCCTTTTTAAAACAAATCAAGCTGTCTCGGAGACAGCCCTTCATAATCAAGGCTCAGCATATCGATAAACTTCCTGGCGTTATCTGCAGCATCGCCTCCAGAATTGTTGTTGAACAATATGACGATCTCCTTAGACTGTTCACTCAATTTTTCAACATGTTGCTTCCATTCAGCAAGTTCTTTATCATTGTACCGATATAAATACCGAACTTCTCTCCAGTTTTCCTGGCCGTGATTGTTCCAGCCATGAACATTCCTTCCATGCATTCGAATGATGGTAAGCTCTGACGTTGGTTCGATTACAGCAGGGATCGATCCCTGGCCCGCTTGAGGTTCATCACAAATCGTATGAATCCAGCGTTCTTCTCTCATAAACTCCACCGTCTTTTCTCTCATTTCAGGCATAAACCATGATTGATGGCGAAATTCAAGAGCAACCGGGATGCCCTCCATCATTTCCCTCGTAAACCTTAGCATCTGTACACTTTCCTTATTGCATTCAAACCAAGGCGGATACTGAAAAAGCACTGCCTTCATCTTACCTGACTCGATCACAGGCTGGATGGAAGCTTTAAATAAATCAAACATTTCTTTTGTCGATTCAAAAGGAATCTTGCCACGAGAATGTCCCGTCATTCCTTGGTAGGCTTTAATGATAAACGAAAAACGGTCCGGTGTGTCCTTTATCCATTTTTGATAATTTTTTAACGGCTGGATGGCATAGAAGGAGGAATCAACTTCCACAACCGGAAAAAAGCCGCTGTACAGCTTTAATTTTTCAGTGGATTTCGTCCCTTCCGGATATAAAGACTGGTGGTCCCCCCAGCCCGTTACTCCAATCAGTATCATAGTCCTTCTCCTCATTATGAATGGTTACTCTCTCTATTCCCCAAATTTTCATTATGTAAAAAAAGCGAACCCATTGTGGCGTTCGCTTTTTGATTTGCTATATTAGCCGATAGAACCTTCCATCTCGAATTTGATTTTTCAAAATCAATCGGCACGAAATCGGCACGCGAGAATACCTAATAAAACATATTTAATAATGTTTTGAGTGAATTTATACTAACATAAAGTTGATTTGGAAGATAGTTAGAAGATGTATTATCCCTTTAAAAAATGGACCCAAAGTGAACAATGAGTAAAAGGCAACGTATAAGCAATACTAAGAAGGAAGTTTTTGAATAAAGGAGGGAATGTAATGACAAGTCGCAATGGCAGCAAAGGAAGCCAAAATCAAGGTTCACCACAAGCACAATACAATCAAGAATTTAGCAGTGAGTTTGTGAGTGGGAATGATAACAAAGGAAAAGAATATCGTTCTAAAAAGGGTAGTAAATCAAAGAGTGATCCAAAGGAAAGCGGAGCATAAAAAAATCGTGAGGTATACGCCTCACGATTTTTTTATGTCTACTGCTGAAAAGCATCAGAATCTGACTCAATGGGATGTTATTCCGTTGCTTGTTCTAGATGTTTGGGAACATGCCTACTACCTAAATACAAAAATGTTGATAATTGGTGGGAAAAACCTGGAGCATTTAACTGCTGCCAGGTCTTTTTTTTACTATTCATCTTTTCATCTCCTATTTAAATACGATAGTAAAAATAGAAAGCTTTTCCTTTCTCTCGAAGCACTTTACCGTTAACTTTGGATGATCCCCTTTAATTATAAAGCGCTTTCAATTCTCTTTATATAAGACTGATGCACAACTGTTTTTAATAATTAACAATTCTTATCCTTTTGGAATTAATTAATTTCAATGCCATCATAGAAGATTCGATGATTGAAACTGTCCGTTTAACATTTGAAACCTGTTTCATAAGTACATTTCAACACTCAGTGATTTTGCAAGCCTCTTAGATTTTAGAATTTAAGGGCTTATGTTCCTTCCTGTCCTTCCCGAGTAATAATGGACGTGTCCGTTATTAAAGGTGGTTGTTCCAGAAAACTCATGATAATGTGTCCCATCGCCCAGATGGACAGCAGGTCCCGTCTCTCCTGAAAATCCATGAACATGCCCATTTGCAAAAGTGGTTTTTCCCTCATAGTAATGAACATGAGTAATGGTGTTATTTACTGGTGTTGTTGTTCCCTGTACGTTGTGCGAATGTCCATTATTTATCGTCGTTTCCGTGGCATATTGATGTCGATGAAGAACTCTTTCATTCCATTCTATTTGTTCAATATCATGCTCGTGCACAGAACCCCTCCTCTTACTTGAAATACATCTGAATATATCTATGTAACAAATTAAAAACGTATAACTCCAATCCTGATTTACACAATTAAATTAAATTTATGGCAAGTTCCTTGGTGTAATGACCGCCTCTTTGATCCACGTAATCTATAAATCCATCACTCAAGTTATAACTTTGGATGGCGGTTTTTAGATCACCCTTTGCTTTTTTAAGTTGCTGTGCCTGTTTTCCAAAAACATCTATTCTTATACCGTTGACATACCATCTAAAGGCAGCTGAATCTTAAATTAAAGAACCCTTTAGTTTAAGTACGCTGGTGCGGAAAATGGTGCAATGCTTTTTCAGATTCCCCGGCGCTGATTTTGTACTAATAGAACATTCTAATCATATTCTTATAAAAGAAAAGAATAAGAAGGAGTGTAGTTAGTTGATTAATGTTAAGGTTAGTTTACGGCCCCTTGTAAGTAAGGTAAATTTACCCACTGTTTTGAAAACAACTATACTTCCGGGTGATTCAATTGAAAGATTATTTATTGCAACCCAGGTAGGAGAGATCTTTTACATAGGAAACGGCGTTATAAGGACTTTTTTAGATATTCGCCCGCGAATCATAAAACTAGGTGATTCTGAACTAGGTGTTTCTGGTAGTGGATATGATGAACGGGGATTGCTAGGGCTAGCGTTTCATCCAGAATTTTATTATAACGGTCTGTTTTATCTTCATTATTCAGTAGCTGAAACACAAGGTCCAGGTGCTCTTCCTGAACCTTTTATGCCTAACCCGTGTGATCCCAGAACTTTAAACCTAAGATGGATAAATAGAGAAACTCAATATGATCATATTGATACCGTTGAAGAATGGATTTTACAATCGAATGGTCAACCTCAAAAACGACGGACATTACTTAACTTAAGAAGACCATTTTTAAATCATAATGGTGTCAATAGCTTAAACTTTTCACCTGAAACAGGAAAACTTGTTTTAACAACCGGAGATGGTGGATCAGGCTATGATCCATTTAATTTAAGCCAGGATGATATGGAAATCGCCGGTAAAATAATTGAAATTGATGTAGTTAAGAATACATTTACCTATAATCCACCCGTAGTCACACGTTTTAATGAACTTCCCGCACCTATTCAGGAAACGCTTGCGGTAATTGCCAAAGGGGTTCGCAATATACCAGGCATCTCATTTCAAAGGTTTAATAATCAGTATATCAAATATGCAGGAAATGTCGGACAGGATTTGGCCGAGTCCATTTTTTCATTCGTTGATTACAAACCAATCCCGGTTACTCAGCTTGTTCAAGCTTCTTTAATGAATTCTGAACCTGACCAAGAAGGATTTATTAACTTTGGCTGGCGAGGGTGGGAAGGTGCTTTTCCTGCTTCGATAATAAGGGGCTGCTCTGCAAATCCGACTTTGGATGAGAAAACAATGGCTTATTACAATGAAGCAGTAAAAACTTCAGTGAGGCGTCTTCAGCCCTTAACTAGTTATTTTCATAAAGATCCCCGACCCGATAAGTTTGGAGGAACTGCACTTACAGGAGTGCAAGCCTATATGGGGAATGGAATCCCCGATTTAATGGGAAGCGTTGTGTTTACCGATCTTGCCCGGGCAGAAGAATCTCAGTCTTCGGTTAGAGGGGTTTTAGCTTATACCAGGGTAAGAACAGATTGTAAACTAAATGATTTTAGTGTTATTAAAACCGATTATAATTTTGGGTCTCAATCAGCTTATTTTGTTAATCTGGGAACGAATCTGGATCAAACCAGACTATATTTAGGGGTTTATGGCTCTATGAAAGTGACTGATTTTAACCAAGGCACTGTTTTTGAAATTATTCCATGATTCATAATTATAATATTTTACTTAATACCCGATAAAATCTCTTTCTTGGATTTAATTGAAAACGAAATATAAAACAAACTAGAGAGCAATCATACTCCGAATTCGAATAAAAAAGCCTTGGTATATATACCAAGGCTTTTCAGACTTTATCCGATTGAACCTTCCATCTCGAATTTGATCAGACGGTTCATTTCAACCGCATATTCCATTGGAAGTTCTTTTGTAAATGGCTCGATGAAGCCCATTACGATCATTTCTGTTGCTTCCTGCTCAGAAATACCACGGCTCATGAGGTAGAACAATTGATCCTCTGATACTTTTGAAACCGTAGCTTCATGCTCAAGAGTAATATTGTTGTTCAGAATTTCGTTGTAAGGAATCGTATCTGAAGTGGATTGGTTATCCATAATCAATGTATCACATTTAATATTGGATTTGGATCCTTCAGAACGGCGTCCGAAGTGAGAAATACCGCGGTACGTAACTTTACCGCCGTGCTTGGAAATGGACTTCGAAACGATAGTAGATGAACAATCAGGCGCTAAGTGAAGAACCTTCGCTCCAGCATCCTGATGCTGTCCTTTCCCTGCAATCGCGATGGAAAGGATAGTTCCTTTCGCCCCGCGTCCCTTCATAACAACGGCCGGATACTTCATGGTCAGGCGTGAACCGATGTTTCCATCTACCCATTCCATTGTTGCATTTTCTTCTGCAACGGCACGTTTTGTTACAAGGTTATAAATGTTATTCGCCCAGTTTTGAATGGTTGTATAACGAGCATAAGCGTTCTTTTTAACAATGATCTCAACAACCGCACTGTGCAGAGAGTTCGTTGAGTACACTGGTGCTGTACATCCTTCTACATAGTGAACGGAGCTGTCTTCGTCAGCGATGATCAGGGTACGCTCGAATTGACCCATGTTCTCAGAGTTAATTCGGAAGTACGCCTGCAATGGAGTATCACATTTTACGCCTTTTGGCACATAAATGAAAGAACCACCGGACCATACAGCCGAGTTAAGAGCAGCAAACTTGTTGTCAGAAGGAGGAATAATCGTTCCAAAATACTCTCTGAAAATTTCTTCGTGCTCTTTTAGCGCTGTATCAGTATCTGTAAACAGAATCCCTAAGTCAGTAAGGTCTTCTTTCATGTTGTGGTATACCACTTCTGATTCGTATTGTGCAGAAACCCCTGCGAGATATTTTTGCTCTGCTTCAGGAATTCCAAGCTTATCAAACGTAGCCTTAATCTCAGGCGGCACTTCATCCCAAGACTTTTCGGACTTCTCGGACGGCTTTACATAGTACGTAATGTCATCAAAGTTCAAGTCCTTCAAGTTTCCGCCCCATTGAGGCATAGGCATTTTATAAAATTGCTCTAAAGATTTCAAACGGAAGTCCAGCATCCATTGTGGTTCGTTCTTCATCTTGGAGATTTCTTCTACAACTTCTTTAGTCAATCCGCGTTTTGAGCGGAATATCGAAACGTCTTTATCGTGAAAACCGTATTTGTATTCACCAATATCAGGCATTTTCTTAGCCATCGTTTCATCCCTCCTTAAAGGATACAATTCTCTTGCAATGGCACAAAAACTTCTTTGAACGGGTGTCTGGCACCAGCAATTTACTCACTTGGTGCCTGACACCATTTAAAAAGAACTAATTGCTTCTGTGAAATAGTGTCTGACATCACCAGTTTAACCCAAATGATGCATTACACCAAATAAAAAGTGAAAATCACTTCTCTGAAACGGTGCCTGGCACCAGCAGTTAATCCCAAATGGTGCCTGGCACCCTTTCTTCGATGCTTATTCTTCTTCCTGATGCCCTACGCCCTTCTCCATCGCTTTCCAGGCAAGGGTGGCACATTTGATGCGGGCCGGGAATTTGGAAACACCCTGCAGGGCTTCTATGTCACCGAGATCAAATGATGTATCATCGTAATCTTTGCCCAGCATCATATTGTAAAATACATGTGCGAGCTTAACCGCGTCCTCCACAGATAAACCCTTTACCGTTTGTGTCATCATGCTTGCAGAAGCAAGGCTGATTGAGCACCCTTCTCCATCAAACTTTGCGTCAGAAATTTTTCCATCGTCCACCTTCAAATGAAGCTGAATTCTGTCTCCGCACGTTGGATTATTCATGTTGATGGTGACCGCATCATCGGCTAATTGCCCTTTATTGCGAGGGTTTTTGTAATGA
The DNA here is from genome assembly GCF_023149135.1 of Fictibacillus marinisediminis. Lineage (NCBI taxonomy): Bacteria > Bacillati > Bacillota > Bacilli > Caryophanales > Fictibacillaceae > Fictibacillus > Fictibacillus marinisediminis. Next base: position 3,255,153 of record NZ_JAIWJX010000002.1, read on the forward strand.
TCCATAATGACTTGCCGGTAAAGCTGATCTAAATTAGAAGACATGGCCGAAATACTCCTTTGTCGTGACTAATCCTTTAACAAAAGAATCAATCTCGTCTTTGGTGTTATATAAATAAAAGCTTGCCCGTGCGGTTGAAGATGCATTCAGCCATTTCATCAATGGCTGGGCGCAGTGATGTCCAGCCCGCACGGCAATTCCTTCAGCATCTAAAACAGTGGCTACATCATGAGGATGAACATCGTCGATATTAAACGTCACGATTCCAGCACGGTCCTTAGGCCCGTAAATGGTAATCCCCTCAATTTCCGACATGCGCTCAATGGCATACTCCGCAAGATCATGCTCATGCTTTTGAATGTTTTCAAGCCCAATTTCCTGAAGAAAATCAATGGCCGCACCCAAACCGATCGCTCCTGCAATGATTGGGGTTCCTCCTTCAAATTTCCACGGAAGCTCTTTCCATGTGGAGTCATACAAATCAACGAAATCGATCATTTCTCCACCGAACTCAACAGGCTCCATTTGGTTCAGCAATGCTTTTTTTCCGTAAAGTACACCAATACCAGTCGGCCCGCACATTTTATGGGAAGAGAAGGCAAAGAAATCACAATCCAGATCTTGAACATCCACTTTTAAATGCGGTGTGCTCTGCGCCCCATCCACTACCATTACAGCTCCGTTTTTATGAGCGATCGCTGCAATTTCCTTTACAGGATTAATTGTTCCCAGCACATTGGATACGTGCATAACGGATACGATTTTAGTTTGTGGAGTTACGGTATTTTCAACATCCTGAAGATCAATGGATCCATCTTCTTTTAAAGGAATGTATTTAAGTGCCGCACCAGTTTTTTTAGCGACCTGCTGCCATGGAATAATATTGCTGTGATGTTCCATCGGTGTAATGACAATCTCGTCGCCTTCTGACAGGTTCGTTAAACCGTAGCTTGCTGCAACTGTATTGATTGAGGTCGTAGTTCCACGTGTGAAAATAATTTCCTGTGTGGATTTCGCGTTAATAAAACGCCGAACTTTCTCCCTGGCTCCCTCGTAGCCGTCAGTAGCTCTGGTCCCCAAAGTATGGACACCCCGGTGAACGTTTGAATTGTATTCCCGGTAATATTTTTCCAGCGCTTCAATGACAGGTACCGGCTTTTGTGAAGTGGCGGCACTATCAAAGTAAACAAGCGGTTTTCCATTGACTTCCTGATGCAGGATCGGAAACAGCTTTCTTACTTCATGTGCGTTCATTATCTGACTTTCCTTTCTATTACCTCAACTAAACGTTTTTTCACGGATTCAAGCGGCATTTCATTGACAACAGGCCCTAGGAAACCATGAATGATCAATCGTTCAGCCTCAGCTTTTGATATTCCGCGGCTCATCAAGTAGAACAACTGGATCGGATCAATTCGTCCAACTGATGCAGCGTGGCCAGCTGTAACATCATCTTCATCGATCAAGAGAATCGGGTTCGCATCTCCGCGTGCTTTTTCGCTCAGCATTAATACCCGTTCTGTCTGTTCGCCGTTTGATTTTGTCGCACCATGTTCAATCTTTGTAATTCCATTGAAGATCGAGCTTGCAGAATCCTTCATTACTCCATGAGTTAAGATGTAGCCTTCAGAGCTTTTTCCATGATGGAAAATTTGAGCAACAAAGTTCTGTTTTTGATCACCCTGGCCGATATTTACAGTTTTCGTGTCTGTGAATGAACCGTCTCCGACAAGATGTGTTGTATTATCAGATACTGTGTTTCCATCATTAAGCTGTCCTAATGCCCACTCGATTCGCGCGTCGCGTCCTGCATGTCCTCGGCGGCTGATATAGGAAGTCATTCCTTTGGCAAGATTATCGACAGCTCCGTACACTACTTTAGCTCCTGAACCTGCAAACACCTCAGATACGATATTGGCAACAGATTCACTGTTTTCGTTTGTTGACAAGTAGTTCTCAACATACGTGACCGAACTGTTGTCTTCCGCTGCGATGATGACATGGTTAACGAGCCCTGTTTGCTCATCATCATGGAAGTAGATTGCCTGAAGCGGAGTTTTCAATTCTACATTCTTTGGAACATAAATGAATGCACCATTGGTTACTAGTGCCGCATGAATGGCTGTAAGGCGGTTTTCGTCAATGCTGACAGCTTCTTTCATGAAATACTTTTGAAGAAGATCTCCATGCTTTTGAGCTGCGGTTACGAAATCGGTGAAAATGACACCTTGAGAAGCCAGCTCTTCTGTAACCGATGAGTGAGCGACGTTTCCGTTGCGGATCACAAGCAGATTGCCCGCTTCTTCATCACCAATTAATGCTTTCACTTGCTCAGGAAGGTCTGCGCTTTCCTCAGCAGTGCTCACGTGATTGAATTCAGTAAGGTTCCATTTATCAATTTTTGTTTTATCAGGTTTAGGCATAGGAAGCTGCTGTGCCAATTCCAATGCGCGTAAACGAAGTTCTGAAAGCCATGCTGGTTCTTGGCGGCTTTCAGAGAACTTGCTTACATAATCCCTGTCATATTTTAAAGAAGTTTCAACTGACATGTACAAATCCTCCTAACTTGCTTACGCCTCTTGGCCAACAGTTTCGTCTTCAATTCCCAACTCTTCCTTAATCCAGTCATATCCTTCCGCTTCTAGACGCTGTGCAAGTTCAGGTCCTCCTGATTTAACAATGCGCCCTTGCATCATCACATGTACTTTATCTGGAGTAATGTAGTTAAGTAAACGCTGATAGTGAGTAATGATTAAGCAGCCAAACTCTGGGTTTCTCATTTCATTGATGCCTTTAGCTACTACTTTAAGAGCATCGATATCCAAACCAGAATCAATTTCATCCAAGATGGCAATCTTAGGTTCGATCATCATCAATTGAAGAATTTCATTACGTTTCTTTTCTCCACCAGAGAAGCCTTCATTTAAATAACGGTGAGCAAACGCATTGTCCATTTCAAGAAGCTCCATCTTCTTATCCAATTCACGGATAAATTTCATAAGAGAAATTTCCTGACCTTCTTCTCGGCGTGCATTAATAGCAGAACGCAAAAAGTCAGCGTTTGTAATTCCGCTTACTTCACTTGGATATTGCATCGCTAGGAAAAGACCAGCTTTTGCACGTTCGTCAACTTCCATTTCGAAAAGGTCTTCTCCGTCAAATGTAACGTTTCCATCGGTCACTTCGTATTTAGGGTGCCCCATTAACGCAGATGAAAGAGTGGATTTACCTGTTCCATTTGGCCCCATGATCGCATGGATTTCTCCGCCGTTTATTTCAAGGTTTAAACCTTTGATGATCTCTTTGTCATCGATAGAAACACGCAGGTTTTCAATCTTTAAATTTGGTGTAGACATAAAATTTACCTCCATCTTATATTTCAGTGAAATATATTGTTAATGTGAACAAGAATGAAAGCTTCTCTCATTCCATTCTCAATTTATTCTCATTCTAATATTATAACAAATTTATTTTATCTTCAACCTGTAGGAGTTATTGGCAGAAGAAAATGCAAAAACTACATAAATAGAAAATCAGCACCCAGTTCTGAATGCTGATTTCCCTACCTATACTATAGAATTTTTCGTTCCATTTCATTAGAAACTTCTAAACTTTTTTGATATTCTTTATCACGTTCTTGTTCAATAGTGATTCGTTTCTCTAGATTTCGTTCATATTCAGCATAACCAATACCATGATTCTTTTGCATGGCTTTTTCCATTTCAGGAGTGTGGTTAACTTTAATCGAGTGAATAATGAATCATTCCTTTCGTGTATATGACACTAAATCAACATTTATAGCGTAACAAAGCTACTCCTGTGATTCAATTTCCATTCAGCGCCATATATGCAAGGCTCAAGGGTTATTCTTTTGTTGAACCTTAATGACTCATGAATCCTTATATATCCTCCCAAATGCTTGCTTATGTGAGCAAATACAAAAAAAGAGCCCCAATTATGGAACTCTTTTTTTTTTAATGCCTGGGATTGTTTAATTCCTGGATGCATTCCTGAACAAGTGTTACACCTTGGCTCATAGCAGCTCCGCCGCCAAAAGCTGCTGCAACCCCCACAGCCTCAAGAATTTCATTTTCACTGGCTCCCTGATCCAAACAGCCTTTCGTGTGATAGATGATACAGTATTCATCCTGAGAATAAATACTGATCCCCAAAGCCATCAGCTGCTTGTTCTTTTCAGAGATCTCGCCTTCCTTGAAACAATGGCGTGTAAATTCATTGTATGAATGGATCAGTTCTGGCATATTTTCCGTATACTTACCGAGACCTTCTTTATAGCGGATCAGATGGTGCTGCGTCGAGTTTTTTCCAGACATTTCTTGATGTTCCATTTCCTTTTCATCCTCCTGTCCATAAGATAGACAAGATTTAGTATGAGTTATTGCTATTTTTCTTATCCCGATTTTAAAACGGAAGCTGAACTTTTTGCTTCAAATCTTCTGCAGTCGGGAATATAATGGGCTAAAAGAAACTGGTTGAAAAAAGGAGTAAAAGATGGAAGAGGAAAAGGTAAAGAAGTCATTGATTGCTGGTTCAATCGGATTGGGTGCCCTGGCAGGCGCTGCAGGAGCAGCAGCTTTTTATTCTGCGTTTATTGAACCGTACTGGTTTGATGTTAAAAAAATCGATATTAAGCTCCCCAGGCTTCCAGAAGCCTTTGAGAAATTTCATATTGTCCATATTAGTGATTTTCATCTGGGCTTTCATTTTAAGGCCAGGCATATTGCTAAGATGGCAGATAAAATACAGGGGCTTAATCCTGATATGATCGTCTTCACAGGCGATTTGGTGAATTCCCACCGGTCGCTGAAAACCGTTGTAAAGAGCCTTCCTTACCTAAATAAAATCAAGGCACCCTTTGGTAAATTCGCAATTCTCGGTAATCATGATTACCTTGAAAGTATCGATACCATTTCTGAACTGCTGAGAAAAAGCGGCTTTGAACTACTTATGAATGAGAACAGGATGATTAAAAAAGAAAATGATGAGCTGTACCTCGCAGGATTGGATGACTATCTGAGAGGAGAAGCAGATATCGAAAAAGCATTGAATGGTATTCCTTTAGACCGTTTTACTCTTCTGCTTGCCCATGAACCGGATTATTTCAAAGTCAGTTCCAAATTCCCTGTAGATCTGCAGCTGTCTGGCCACAGTCACGGAGGACAAGTCCGAATGCCATTGTTCGGTCCGATCATCACTTCAAAAATGGGAAGGAAATATCATAGTGGACTTTATGAAACTGAAAACAAATTTCTATATACCAACAGGGGAATGGGAACTACACATCTGCCCTTCCGTTTCTTCTGCCGGCCTGAAATTACATCCATCACATTAAAATAAGACGGCATCTATGAACTGCACCCTCCCATTGTAACCTGTCTAACAATTAGGATGCAGTTCCATGCCGCCTTATTTTTGTGTTCACCCTTCTTTTTGCGGTGGCAAATGGGTAACATACGTACCCGCGATCAAATCATGGATGCCTCTCTTGTCTTTGCGGATACCGACCATAAAGGCGCTGACAATCAACGCAATTCCAAGGGTTAACCCATAGATTAAGCCTCCGACTAACACTCTCAGAACCATTGCCCCAATTCCCAGCTTGCTTCCGTCCGCTTTAATAATCCTGATTCCACAGATTCTCTTGCCAACCACATATCCGTTCCAGTAGATGGGCAGCAAAAGCGCATAAAGAAAACTAACCACATTCATGAACCAGTCTCCACCCGGATCTTCTGATACAAAGTCACCTGAGAATAAATAACCGATTAATGATAATGGAATACCAATAATAAGGCCATCCAGTATACTGGCTCCAAACCTGATCCAAAAACCAGCCGGTTGCTGTACTTCCATCCTGCATCCCTCCATCAATAAATTGTTAAATCATCTTACAGTTATTACAAATGGACAAAAAAAAGAACAGCCCAAAGGCTGTCCTTCTAAATCATTTATTTGTTTACCGGTACAACAGCACCCTTATATTTCTTTTTGATAAAATCTTGAATTTCTTTAGAGTGAAGCACTTCAACAAGGGTTTTCACCGTTTTAGCATCTTTATCGCCTTTGCGCACAGCAATGATATTTACAAAAGGTGAGTCAGATCCTTCAATTGCAATGGAATCCTTTTGAGGGTTCAACCCAGCATCGATCGCATAGTTGGTGTTGATCAATACAGCGTCTCCCTCACCGTTTTTATACGCTTTTGGAAGAAGGCCAGCTTCAACATCTGCTTTAAATTTCAAATGTTTTGGGTTTTTGGCAATGTCCTTAATCTTTGAGTTGTAACCTTTTCCAGGTTTAAGTTTGATCAAGCCTTCGTGCTCAAGCAATGTTAGCATACGTCCGTGGTCAGCAACGGAATTACTCATGATGATCGTTGCTCCGTTTGGAAGGTCCTTTAAAGACTTGTACTTTTTAGAATATACTCCGATCGGTTCGATATGAATGCCGCCGGCGTTCTCAAATTTGTAATTTTTGTTTTCTTTCATTTGTGATTTCAAATACGGAACGTGCTGAAAGTAGTTGGCATCAATTTCATTGTTTGCAAGTGCTTTATTAGGAAGTACATAATCCTGGAACGTTTTAATTTCAAGATCAATTCCTTTTTTCTTCATTAAGGGCTTAGCTGCTTCAAGAATTTCAGCATGCGGAACATTGGATGCTCCCACAACAATCTTATCGCCAGCTAGTTTTTTGTCTTTCCCTCCGTTTGCACCACATGCAGCAAGTGCTGTTGTCAATGCAAGTAAAAGAATGAGTGTAATGATTTTTTTCATGTTGTTCCTCCTGGTTGTGTAATTTCGATTTTAACGTTTATCAAGACGGCGAGTTACATTATCCCCAATAAACTGAATGATAAACACAATGATTAGAATGATCACAGTAGCGACAAATGTAACATCATTTTGCGTACGCTGGAAACCTTCAAGGAACGCCAAATTTCCGAGCCCGCCTGCTCCGACTACCCCCGCCATTGCTGTATAGCCGACAAGCGCGATTGAAGTTACCGTAATCCCGGAAACCAACGCAGGAAGGCTTTCAGGGATCAAAACTTTAAAAATAATTTGAGCGTTGCTCGATCCCATCGATTTTGCCGCCTCGATTACCCCTTTATCAATCTCGCGAAGCGCAATCTCAACCATCCGGGCATAAAACGGTGCAGCTCCAATGATCAAAGCAGGCAGTGCTGCATTGGCGCCAAGCATAGATCCTACTAACAAGAGCGTAAACGGAAGCAATAAAATGATCAGGATAATAAACGGAATGGAACGGAAGATATTTACGATCGCTGAGAAGACAAAATTTAAAAATCGATTCTCCCATAGGTTCCCTTTACCCGTTAAAAATAATGCTAATCCTAAAAGAAGACCTAAAATAAAAGTGGCAAGAACCGCAACAGCTGTCATGTACAGTGTTTGTCCGGTGGCACCCCACATTCCACTCCATTCCACATTCGGAAAAAGACTATTCATATGAGATCACCTCCACTTCTACTTTCTGCCCATTCATATAGGCTACCGCTTTTTGAATTTCGGTATCTGTTCCTTCCAGCTGGATGAACAACGTTCCATATGGCCCGTTTTGTGTTTGCGATACCTTACCCTGCAGGATATTCACCTGAACGTCAAATTTACGGATCACATCTGTAATAACGGGCTGTTCTGCACTTCCTCCAACAAAGGTGAGCTGTACAATTTGGCTCTGAGGTTTTTCAGATGCCAGCTGCTTGATCATGTCTGTCGTTTCTTCAGGCTCTGTTACTTGCTTAACAAAATCTTTTGTAATGGACTCTTTAGGATGCCTGAATACTTCCAAAACCGGCCCTTGTTCCACTATTTTACCTGCTTCCATAACAGCGACCCGATGGCAGATCTTTCGGATGACATGCATCTCATGTGTGATAAGAACAATGGTCAAGCCGAGCTTTTGATTGATCTCAACTAATAAATTAAGGATGCTGTCTGTTGTTTTCGGATCAAGGGCTGAAGTCGCCTCGTCACAAAGAAGAACTTTAGGGTTATTGGCCAGTGCACGTGCGATCCCGACTCTTTGCTTCTGTCCTCCACTCAATTGGGAAGGATACGATTCTCCACGGCCCTCTAGTCCAACAAGTTTAATCAGTTCATCCACCCGCTTCAGGCGCTCTGCTTTCGGCACACCTGCAATCTCAAGTGGAAATGCAATGTTTTCCCTTACTGTTCTGGACCAAAGCAGATTGAAATGCTGAAATATCATGCTGATTTCCTGCCGGGCTTTTCGAAGCTCGTTGTTACTAAGTTTGGAAAGATTTTTTCCCGCAACGTTTACATCTCCGCTCGTTGGTCTTTCCAGCATGTTCAGCATTCGGATGAGTGTACTTTTACCTGCACCACTGTATCCAATAATCCCGAAAATTTCTCCTTGATCTATAGAAAGATCGACATGGTCAACTGCGTTTACAGCTCCGTCTTTCGTCTGAAAAATCTTTTTTACTGCGTCTAATGTTATCAAGAGACCGGATCCCTCACTTTCTGAAAAATAAAAAATGCCCTTCTGCCAGGTCATGAGCAGAAGGGCATAAAAATTTATATGCACCGTCATCTCATCTCCCAAAGCAGTTTGCTTTGCAGGATTTGGCACCTTTTCAAGCAGGAAGCTGCTTAACGGTTGCCGGGTTTCATAGGGCCAGTCCCTCCACCACTCGCGATAAGAACGAATTTGTTATTCGTTATTTAGTTAGCATTTCTTAGCACGTTTCGAATTTTAACATCACCTTTATGGAGTGTCAATCCATAACTCCTGTTTTTTAGATAGAAGGACCCGATTCTTTTGGCTTAGGACTCCAATTTGCATAAAAACAGAAGAGATTCTAACTTCAGCTGTTCTCTGTATGTTCCCGTAAAAGTTACTCTTTTTAGCCTGATTAAATCGCTCAGACGCTGCTGGCCACCAAACACCTCATGCAAATCATCCATCCTGCCTGTAAGCATGGTCATCCGCTCTGAACCGTTGTACTTATTTACGAAGGAAAAACATAATCGTTCTCCATCAGCCGTCACACTGGGAGTCTCCGTCCCTATCAGCGGCTGAAGGAAGGCCGTTTTTTGAACCTGTTCCTGCCAATGAACCCAATCCATAAACATCCCCCTTTTAAAAAACGTGTATAGCTTAATGTTCGGGAGATGGTTGGTGTCTTCCTTGATTTTTCCTTCGACAGTTTATTAAACGCTGTGTCGACTTTTAGCCAGCCTTTTTATGTATTTCTTTATTCATTGGCGGCTTTTTAAGATTTTTCTTCTGTTCTTTTTTCCAGTACTTTTTTTCAGACCGATGAACGGGAGAATTTTTCTGCTCTCTTTTTTCAAGCTTTTTTCCCTTATCCCATTTTTGGTTTTTTTGTTTATTCGTTTCATGAACAGCAGGATGCTGTTTCGGAGCAGTATTCAAATTAGTATTTTTCTTTGCTTGCTTGTTGTACATCGGCCCTTCGTGATGTTGCTTTGAAGGATGTGGTTTTACTTTTTTTGATTCATTTTTTTCTTTATGTTCAGCTTTAAGGCTGCTTTTTCGACCTTCGTGCCTTTTGGTTTTTGGGACAGCACGTTTATTGTTTGGTTCTAGCTTGGGTTCTATCTTTTCTTCTTTGACTTCTTTTTTCGCATGTCCTTTTGGAGAAGAACTATGCAGGGAACTCGTCTTAATCTTTATGGTTTCAAGAGTTCTATGATTGCGAAGAATTTTTTCTGAATGGTTTTTTGTATGGCCGGATTCTTCTGGCTCTTCATGTACAGGTTTTATTTTTCTCTTTAGCTCGGTATAAGACATGTTCTTCACTTCATTAAGAGAAATGTTCTTATCTTTTCGTTTAGCATCCAAGTACATCATGTATTTTCCAGATGATACGCCATTCTTTTTTGCAACATTCCGTTTATTTGTATTAATATTCTTTACTGTGATGGCGGCTTTCGAATTATAGATGGATGCATTCCTTTTAATGGAAGATACAGTCTCATCCAATGCAGACAGAAGCTTGTCATTATTTTGGTTTACGATGGTTGTTCCGATCATGACATCCGGGTTTTTCTTCAGATATCCTTTGTTGTCATAAGCGTTCAGCAAAGCTGAAGCAAAGTGGGAAAGGCTTATGTTTTTCTTTTGTTTTAATGATTGGAGAATTTCCCGTCCCTCAGCGTTATATGCTTTTACTTTAATGACTTGCAAGTCTTTGTTAACTCCTGCTTCGAGGCTGGGATTTACGTCAAAACTCACATAAGCCGCAACAGTATTGTCGTTGCGGCCCAGTGGATTTACTCCTGAAAATAAAACAAGTATAAGCAATGCTGCTATTGTAAGTGAAAGAGAAGGAAATATAAATCGGCGCGTTCCGCATTTTGAAAAACTCGAAACGCTGTATTCCATACCTACCACCGGATGCTTTCCGCGTGGCACCTTAACGGTGATGAAACAACCGTCTTTCGTTAATAGGACGGCTTTCCCTTTATTAACTTCCATTAAAATTCCATTCTTCATCCCACATATCCCTCCTGCTAGGCGAAGGATCTGCTTCGTATCATAACCATCATGGGTTTTGCTGCTCTTTTGCATTGCTTATTTATTATGATTTCCCCACGAGTAATTACAACCGTTTAACTTCCCCTTATTTAAGGCTGAATATAGGACTTTAACGCTTTAAAGTCCCCTAGATATATTAGCGATACCGCTATTATATATTTTCGATTTCTCTCTATAGTTTTACGACTGCAGGAAACCATACTTAACAAATCTTTTATAGGAAGTTGTTTTTTCTCCAATAAAAATTCAGCCATTTCCTGGTTTTCCACTAACAAACGAGCGATTTCCTTAGCGTTTTCCCTTGCATCCACATGCTTAGGGCAATGTTTGCTCAACACTTTAAAATTAAGGCTGAAATCCTTCAGCAGTTTTTGATATTCTTCGATTTCGTATACGCGGTTCTCTGCCTGGATCTTTTCTTCGTAATGTTCCATGGCAGCTTTTTGTTCTGCGTAGCTGTCCTCGACACGGCCTTCTTCATCTTCCTCATCCGGCTGCAAATAAATCAGACGGTTCTGTCTAACTTCTTTTCGGATATAGTCGATAACCCTGCGGCGGATTACCATGTCAGCAAAGGAAAGAAAACGGCTTCCCTGTCCTTCCTGATATTGATCAATGGCTTCATTGAAAGCGTAAAGACCTACACTAAATTCATCCATCGTACGATCTATATATTGACTGCAAACTTTTGAAGTCACTTTTTTAATAAATGGCTGGTAAGCTTCGATCAGTTCATTTCTTAAGGAATCATTTCCTCTTTGAATTCTTAGTACTTTATCTTCAATGTTAATGAGTGGTGTGCTGTTACGAATAGTTGGTACAAATGCAGTAGACATAGTTTCACCTCTTAAATCAGGTTGTATTGTACTTTTGGATAAAATGAATCATACATTCCAAAAGTCGACAGGAGCAAACATGTTTCAAGCTCTCCTATACATTTATACCATTGATTCGCAGGTTTGTAGGATACAGTTGTATAACAATGTTACAGGACTTATAACAATTGTAATGTTTTTGTTATGTTCCTGAAAAGGATAATTTTTGCAGTCTTGACCCATAAATCGTTCGGAAGCGGTAACTTGCTTGCTATTGCTGCTGTTTGGAGATATCGTTTCATTTTGTTGCACCTGAATAGTTCTGTAAAATTTATTACACATTTCTTCTTTATTTTACCACATAAACCATGTATTACATTTAAAAAATACCCCCTAAAAACGAAAAAAGACACAATTCGTGTCTTTTACAGGTACTTTTTTACGTTTTGATACAAAAAATCAACAGATTGCATGGCATAAATCTTCTTTACGGCAATGCCCCTGTTTAAAAAAAGCAGGCAAGGGACACTCGTGATGCTGTACTTTTCAGCAAGCTCCGGCATCGCATTTAGGTTGCAAGCCCCGATTTTAGGTTCAGACGTTTCTGACTGGCTTATTGCTTCCAATGTGATGTCGAGCATCCGCCTTCCCATCTTACACGTTCCGCAAAGCGGTGTCTGGATATAAAGAGCTGCTGGCTCCTCTGTTGAACCTTTAATAAAATTATGAATTTCTATATTAGTTAAATCCCTCATATCTCTCTCCAATTGCAATTTTTACGGATCAATTTTTTCTCTATGTAATTGAATATCCCGGATCTAAGAGGTGCTGTCAACAACCATGCTTATAACAGTACGTAAAATACAAACTTAAGAAATCCTCCTCAAAGAGGATTTCTTTCGGTTCAATTTTGCTTCCTTATCCCAGACATTCTTTATTTACGGTGAAACGAGCGCCAAGCAGAATGTTGGCAAGATACATGAGCGGCGTTTTTGCCACTTCACGGTACATTTTATGAATATAAAGATGTTCTGCATTCGGAAGCTCCCGCTGAAGCATTTTTCTTAATTTTGCTCCAGCTTCGTCCGCATCGACCAGTATATAGACATCTCGGTTTTCAATTTGTATAGCAAGTTCCTCAAGCCGGGAAAGCCCCATTGTGCCATTGGTACAGATGATCTCAACAGGCTCATTTAAAATGGTGATCAGTTTTTCCTTGTCTGATTTCCCTTCAACGATAATCACTTTGTCCAAGTTGTTATTCATCAATCATCTCTCCTATATCTGCTAAAGAACGAGTATTAAAGCGATTGATATTTTTTCTTACTTACTATAATACCCTTTATTTTATTAGAATCCTCCATTGATTGTTAATAAATCAGACAACTATTTATGGATATGCAACCCATTTTCCTACAAGCAGCCAACTTAATAAGGAGTTTCGTACCAACTTCGATTAAAGCTGTTTAACCATTGCGAAAAGGGGATATTGTTTCTCTAAGTTCAACAGCACAAAGTAAATAGCTGTTGGGAGCACACTATTTACCATATATAAGGAGGAATTTTGAAATGGCTAAGAATAATGACAACCGAGACGGAATGAGCAGAGAAGAAGCAGGGCGCATGGGCGGCCAAAAAACGTCTAAAACCCATGGCAAAGATTTTTATCAGGAAATCGGCAAAAAGGGCGGAAATGCTACTTCTAAAAGCCACGATCAAAACTTCTACCAGGAAATCGGTCAAAAAGGCGGAGTATCAACTGCATCCAGCCATGATAAAGACTTCTATCAAGATATTGGTAAAAAAGGCGGCAAGTCGACGGCAGATAGCCATGATAAAGATTTTTATCAGGAGATCGGTAAAAAAGGCGGAGCAGCTACTTCCGACAGCCATAACAAAGATTTTTACAGAGAAATCGGCAAAAAAGGCGGTAACAGCCGCCGCAGCGATTAATTTATAAAAATGCAAAAAGGACAAGCCCTGAGGGTTTGTCCTTTTTTACGCTTTTTCTAACTAACACCAGCCCTCATCGCATCCCTGTACGTAACTTTGGGGATATTCTGCAGAACTGTTGTCTTTTTTATAAATTTTGTCAGCATCAAATTCAAAGCCTTCAGCCATTTCATACTGATTTCCTTGGTCGGAAAAGATGACGCGGCCTATTTTCTGGTTATCATGGAACAGGGACATATAGCCTGTATCCATTTTCCCATACACTTTTGACGTAATGTCCGATTTAGATCCTGAGTTTTTTGAATCCAATGAACACTCACTTCCTTCCATAGAAGATGTTCATATTGTCTCCGGAAAGAAGCTGAGTACTCATCGAAAATACTTAAAATAAGGGATTAGTCTTCTTTTGTCATTTCCTCATATTGCTCAGCTGACATTAGGTTTTCTGTTTCAGAAAGATCAGATGCTTCAACAACGATCATCCATGCTTTTTCATAAGCTGATTCGTTTACAAGCTCAGGGCTGTCATCAAGATCTTCGTTGATTTCAACCACCTTACCAGAGATTGGAGCATAAAGTTCAGAAACTGTTTTAACGGATTCAACACTGCCAAAAGGCTCGTCCGCTTTAATTTCATCGCCCACTTCTGGAAGCTCTACAAATACGATATCGCCCAGTTCATCCTGTGCAAAGTCAGTAATACCGATTCTTACTTTATTTCCATCTTCAACCTTTACCCATTCGTGTTCTTCTGAATAACGCAATTCTTTTGGAAAATTCATTTTGTATCCCTCCAGCTTTTCTTGTTATTTATAATAACTATAATATTAAATTTATTATAGTTAAGCAACTAATTAAATTACTTACCCCATGCTTCGTTATACGTATCCTCGTTAAAACCGACTGTTACCTTGTTTCCATCTGTAGTGATCGGCCTTTTCAGCAGCATGCCGTCAGAAGCCAAAAGATTCAGCAGCTCATCTTCGGAAGCTGTTTTCACCTTGTCCTTCAAGCCAAGCTCCCTGTATTTCATCCCGCTCGTATTAAAGAACTTTTTGATATCAAGGCCGCTCTTTTCTACCAGCTCTTTGATATCCTCTTTAGAAGGAGGGTTTTCAACGATATGTACGGATTCAAAATTAATATCATGGGAATCCAGCCACTTTTTAGCCCTTTGGCATGTTCCGCATTTTGGGTATTGATAAAAGGTTATACTCATGCAATTTCTCACTCCTTCCATTCCATAGTAACACAAAATAGTCTAGCCAGGTAAAGGGAAATTAATCACTTATCTCGGTGCCTGGCACTGCTTTTTGACACTTGTGTAATTGCGGTGCCTGGCACCGTATTGAATAAATAAAAAAGTGCTCCGGTGTAATCACCGGAGCCAAATTGAGAGAGTATGTTTCAAGATAAGGCATTATTAGAATAAATTTAGATAACGTAGCGTTCTTCTTCCAAGACAACAGCAGCAATTTCACGTTTCTTCTTGATTACGTTGATTGGTGTGTGGCGGGTAAGCTTACGCAGTGCGGACAGCATCATGCGCAAAGTGTCCCCTTCTTCCACTCCGATAATGGATTCCTTCGCATGTGCTTCGATGCGGTTGAAGGCTTCCTGACAGAACACCTCTGTCATGAGCACTTTTTGCGTGTTTCTTTCAAGATTTGTTCTGTTGATCGCTTTTTCCGTACGAAGAACGACAGATTCCATCGCGTACACTTCACTGACCATATCCGCCATGTTGGCAAGCAGCTCCTGCTCGTTTTCAAGCTTAGGTCCAAACTTCTGAACTGCGAGACCAGCTACCATCAGGATGACCTTTTTTGCCATACTTACAAGATATTTCTCCTGCTCAAGCGGCTCCGTTCCTACTTCCTGCGGCATCATCATCATGAGCTCATTCTGAAGCGCGGTCGCTTTCTCGATTAGAGGAAGCTCGCCTTTCATGGCTTTACGGACGAGGGTGCCTGGCACCAATAAGCGGTTGATCTCGTTTGTTCCTTCAAAAATACGATTAATACGGGCATCGCGGTACATTCCCTCGACTTCGTATTCACTCATGAAGCCATATCCGCCATGAATCTGGACAGCTTCGTCAGCTACATAATCCAGCACTTCAGAGGCGAAGAACTTGTTTAATGAGCATTCAATCGCATATTCAGCAATGGCTTTTCCGATTTGCAGCCCATCCTTTTGAGCTTCTTCACTCAAGCTGCCGAGACGTGTCTCAAACAAACCGACTGTACGATAAACCGAGCTTTCTGACGCATATGTTTGAAGCGCCATGTTAGCGATCTTTTCCTGAATCAGGCTAAAGGAACTGATTTTGCGTTTGAATTGAGAGCGCTCGTTTGCATACTTCGCAGAAACTTCGATTCCGCGTTTCGCAGCACCAACGCATCCGATCGCAAGCTTATAGCGTCCGATGTTCAAAATGTTAAACGCGATTACGTGCCCTCTTCCCGGCTCACCAAGAAGATTTTCTTTCGGCACGTGAACGTCTTCTAAAATAAGCGTTCGGGTGGATGAAGATTTAATACCCATTTTCTTTTCTTCCGGCCCTGTGGAAACACCCGGATAATCCCTTTCTACGATAAACGCAGAGAATTGTTCTCCATCAATTTTCGCATACACGACAAAAACATCGGCAAAAGCGGAGTTTGTGATCCATTGCTTTTCTCCGTTCAGCACATAATGTGTGCCTTCAGCGTTCAGCCTCGCCGTAGTTTTGGCACCTAGAGCATCGGAACCAGATCCCGGCTCAGTGAGTGCATAAGCTGCAATTTTTGCTCCTACTGCCAGATCAGGCAGATACTTTTTCTTCTGTTCCTCGTTACCAAAGAGGACAATCGGCAGAGAACCGATTCCAACGTGGGCACCATAGCTGATCGAAAAGCCGCGTCCGCGTGCAAATTTCTCAGTGATTAAGGAAGAAGAAATTTTATCAAGGCCAAGGCCGCCGTATTCTTCAGGAACATCAGCACCAAGAAGACCCAGCTCTCCCGCTTTCGTTAGGAGCTGCCTGGAAATATCGAACTCATGGTTCTCAAGCTTATCAAGCTGCGGAACAACTTCTTTAACCACATAATCCTCAGTCGTTTTGGCGATCATAAGGTGTTCTTCTGAAAAATCCTCCGGTGTAAAAAGGTCCTCAGCCTGAATATCTTCCACTAAAAAGCTTCCGCCTTTAAAAACCTTTTCCATTGTGTTAGACATGTTTATTCCCTCCTGTATTGGATTAGCCTACTAATTCAAAAACACCAGCAGCACCCATTCCGCCGCCGATACACATCGTTACGACACCGAACTGCTCTCCTCTGCGCTTCATTTCATGAAGAAGTGTAAGAGTAAGCTTTGCTCCGGAACATCCAAGCGGATGGCCGAGAGCGATTCCTCCACCGTTGACATTGACTCTGTCTTCCGGAAGACCCAGCTCACGAATCACTTGCACAGCCTGTGAAGCAAATGCTTCATTCAGCTCGAACAAGCCGATATCTGATACTTCCAGACCAGCAAGCTTTAACGCTTTAGGAACAGCAGCTACAGGACCGATTCCCATGATTTCAGGCGGTACACCTGCAACAGCAAAACTTCTGAATTTCAGGAGTGGGGTCAATCCTTCCGCTTCTGCTTTTTCACGGTCCATGACAAGTACTGTCGCAGCGCCGTCACTCGTCTGTGATGCGTTACCTGCCGTTACAGAACCATTAATAGAGAATGCAGGACGCAGACGCGCAAGTCCTTCAATGGTTGTATCAGGGCGAACACCTTCGTCCGTGTCGACTGTGAATTGTTTTTCTTTTAATTTATTGTCTTCTCCCAGCCAGCGTCTTGTTACAGGAACTGAAACAATCTCATCCTTAAACCTGCCTTCCTGGATGGCACGTGCAGCATTTTGATGGCTTCGAACAGCAAAGGCATCCTGATCTTCCCTCGTTACACCAAATCGCTTTGCCACTTCCTCGGCTGTGAATCCCATCCCCATGTAATATTGAGGAACCGTTTCAACCAGGTAAGGATTCGGTTTGATGACATGGCCTTCCATCGGCAGCAGACTCATCGACTCAGCTCCTCCGGCTAAAACAGCCTGCGCATGACCGAGCATAATTTTCTCGGCTCCATAAGCAATACTTTGAAGTCCTGAGGAACAGAACCGGTTAACGGTAATAGCCGGTATGGTATCCGGGAGGCCTGCTCTCGCCCCGATCAATCTTGCCATGTTCATGCCCTGTTCTGCCTCTGGAATGGCACATCCCATGATGAGATCGTCAATCGGGCCGTCATAGCCGCCAGCGCGCCGCAGTGTTTCTTTTACGGTGATCGCTGCGAGTTCATCTGAACGCATTTGAGCGAAGGAACCTTTTTTTGCCTTGCCTATGGGTGTTCTTGCTCCTGCTACGATTACAGCTTCTTTCAGCATTGTTTCCCCTCCTTTTAGTTGCGAAGCGGTTTTCCTTTAGTCAGCATATACTGCATTCTTGCTTGGGATTTTGGCTCACCCGCAAGACTCAGGAAAGCTTCCCGTTCGAGATCCAATAAGTATTGCTCATCGACCAGTGTTCCTTCAGGGACTCTTCCGCCTGACAGAACAAAGGCGAGCTTCTTAGCTATTTTCAGATCATGCTCGGAGACATAGCCTCCAAATCTCATCGTTTCAGCACCGAGTGAAAGTGTCGCATAACCCGCTTCACCGACAACCGGTATCTTTTTGCGTTTCGGCGGCTGGTACCCCTGCTTCGCCAATGAAAGAACGCGCTGTTTGGCATCATACAGAAGATGATCGCTGTTAACAGAGATTCCATCCTGCGGCCTTAAGAATCCAAGCTTTTCAGCTTCTTGTGCTGAAGTAGAAACCTTGGCCATCGCAATGGTTTCAAACACTTGGTTAACAACACCTTGAAGATCCAATTTTGCACCTTTAGGCAGACGTTCCACCTGGCGAAGCAGCAATTCTTTGTTTCCGCCTCCGCCTGGGATTAACCCGACACCTACTTCTACAAGGCCCATATATGTTTCAGAAGACATTTGCATCTCAGCTGCAGGAAGAGAAACTTCCACTCCTCCGCCAAGGCTCATGCCAAAGTTTGCGGTAACGACCGGTTTTTTGCTGTAGCGCACCATTCCCATCGTATTCTGGAACTGGCGGACCATCATATCCAGCTCATAAAAATTGTCATCTTGTGCTTCCATTAAAATAAGCATCAGGTTGGCACCTACGCAGAAGTTTTTCCCCTGGTTTCCGATGACAAGCCCTTCGTAATTTCTTTCTACTTCTTCCAGCGCTTTATGGAGCATCATGATGATATCAGGGCCCATGGCGTTGTTTGGAGACGTAAATTCTAAACAGGCTACCCCGTCCCCCATGTCGATCAGACTCGCACCGTTGTTCTTTGTGATCAGGTTTCCTTTGTTTTTCAGCAATGAAAGGTGAATCGTCTTTTTGTTTTCTTTGACTCTTCTATAGTCACCGTTATGGTAGAACGAAACTTCACCCTGCTCTGTCTGGTAGAAAGAATTGTTTCCGCTTTCAACAAACTCATGAATCCAGGATGGTACAGTCTCTCCTTCATCCGTCATGCGTTTAACGGATTCTTTCACTCCGATGGCATCCCAGATCTCAAACGGTCCATGCTCCCATCCGAAGCCCCATTTCATCGCATTATCGATGGCAACAATATCATCCGCGATTTCATACGCTTTTTCAGCAGAGTAGATCAATACCGGCTTAACTATCGACCAAAGCATCTCTCCTGCACGGTCTTTACTATATAAAAGCGCTTTCACTTTTTGCTCTGTTGTCTTCAATTGTTTTGCCTGTTCCGTGGTGGCGGTCTTCAGTTTTTGGCGCGGCTTGTATTCCAGTGTAGAAGGATCCAGTTCAAGGATCTCTGCTCCCTGCTTGCTCTTCTGTTTTAAATAGAAGCCTTGGCCGGATTTGCTTCCCATCCACCCTTTTTCCACCATTTCGTTCAAGAATGGAGGAACATCAAACACTTCTTTTTCTTTTCCTTCCACTTGGTCATATACGTTTCTTGCCACGTGAAGGAAGGTATCCAATCCAACCACGTCAAGGGTCCTGAAGGTCGCACTTTTCGGGCGGCCGATCAGCGGGCCTGTCACAGAATCAATCTCCCCTACGCTGTACCCCTGTTTCATCATTTCCTGAACCGTGACCATCAGGCCGTATGTTCCAATCCTGTTGGCGATGAAGTTCGGTGTATCTTTTGCTACGACTACGCCTTTTCCAAGTATGTTCTCCCCAAATTCCTTCATAAAAGAAACGATCTCAGGGCTGGTATCCTTTGTTGGGATGATTTCCAACAGTTTTAAGTATCGCGGCGGATTAAAGAAATGCGTGCCCAGGAAATGTTCTTTAAAGTCGTCAGAACGATCCGCTGCCATCGCGTGGATGGAAATACCTGATGTGTTAGAGCTAATAATTGAACCTTTCTTACGGAATTGTTCTACTTGTTCAAAAATCTGACGCTTTACATCCAGCCGTTCAACAACGACCTCAATGATCCAGTCCACATCATTCAGCTTTGATAAGTCATCTGTAAAGTTGCCGACTGAAATTAAATCAAGATTTTCTTTTACCGCCAGAGGTGCTGGTTTTTGTTTAAGCATTCTTTCCTTTGCCTGTATGGTGAGTCTGTTGCGGAACTGGGGGCTGTCTTCCGTAATGCCTTTTGCCTTTTCAGCCTCTGACAGTTCTCTCGGCACCATATCCAGAAGCAAAGTAGGGATTCCTACATTCGCGAGATGTGCAGCGATTCCTGCTCCCATCACTCCAGACCCTAGAACAGCAGCCTTTTGAATGGTTATGGCCATCTTTTTTCCTCCTTCAGCTATTGAATGAACACTCATTCATTTTTAGGGTAAAAAAAATAAATGACTACTTTTTAAATTTAGTTCTATACTCATCATAAGACATTTCGATTATTTTGACAACATAGAATTTTCTTTCTTTTTGTAAAGGTTTTTGTCATAGTAAAACCAAGCCCTAAACACACATCAAAACATCAAAGGAAGTGAAGTCATGTCAGTTAAAGTAGGAGTTCTGATCCTTCACGGAATCGGCAACCAGGATGAAACGTACGCCGATGATTTTATGCATTCATTAAAACATAGCTTCGGACAAAAAATTGCTTCCTTTCATCATGCACCTGAAACGCAGATTGAAATGGTCCCTGTTTTTTGGGGCGGCGTATTCAATGAAAGAGAAGAAGACTTATGGACTTCGATGGATAAGAAGATTTCGCTGAATTATGCCCCTCTTCGCCAGTTTGTCATTCGCTTTTTCGGTGATGCTATCGCTTATCAGCCAGCTCCCATTTCATCCTCGCATTTAAATCCAAACTACGAAAGAGTTCATGAAACCGTTGCGAAAGGCTTACATACACTGCGGAACAAAGCAGGTGATCAAACTCCGCTTTCTGTCGTATCTCACAGCCTTGGAACGGTTATAGCGAGCAATTATTTTTATGACCTTCAATTTATCCCGGAAAAAATTCCTGACAGCATCAAAAGCTTAAAGTCAAATAATCCTCTGGAAAACGGTGAAACCCTATCCAGCTTTTATACGATGGGGACTCCCATGCCTTTATGGACGTTAAGATATTCAGATTTTGACAGTCCCATCCGCGTCCCATCGCCTCATTTTAAAAAGCATTGCAGCCATGTTCAAGGAGAATGGGTTAATTTTTATGATCAGGATGATGTTATTGCATTTCCCTTAAAAACATTAAATGAGGAATACAGCCGGTCGGTGACAAAAGACATTGAAGTGAACACTGGAAATCTTTTTGCTTCTTGGTCGCCCCTCTCCCATCTCTATTATTTTAAAACGGACAAAATCATCGACCATATCAGTTCCTCACTGTCCAAGCTCTGGAAAACCATTAATAAAGTTAATGGATAGTTAAAGTTTACGACAGAGTTTTCCGGGAATCCGGAATTTTTTCCGTTTTTCCGGAATTTAATTCATTCTTAACCTACGTGGACTTTCACGCCATTCGTCCTCTTTCCTTTCCGAAATTTCGGAATAAAATCTTCATGAAATATTCATAAAAATTTCAAAAGTCTGATAGCGCTTTAATTTCTTCGTTTTGGCACGGAACTTGCAAGATAGAAAACAGAGCAGAAAAAAGGAGTGAATGCTTATGAAACCTGTAATATCTTCATTTCAAGAAGCCGTAAAGGACATTCAGGACGGTTCCGTACTCATGGTAGGCGGCTTCGGACTGGTCGGTATCCCTGAAAATCTGATTCTGGCCCTTGTTGAGAAAGGGACCAAAGATTTAACCGTCATCTCCAATAACTGCGGGGTGGATGATTGGGGTCTTGGCCTGCTTTTGAAAAATAAACAGATAAAGAAGATGGTAGGTTCTTATGTAGGAGAGAACAAAGAATTTGAGCGGCAAGTTTTATCAGGTGAAATTGAAGTCGAACTGATCCCGCAAGGCACATTGGCAGAAAGGATTCGAGCCGGCGGTGCTGGCATTCCTGCGTTTTATACCCCTGCTGGAGTGGGTACTCCACTTGCTGAAGGCAGAGAAATCCGATCTTTCGGCGGGAAAGAATACATGCTGGAAACTGGACTTCAGGCAGACTTCAGCCTCGTTCGTGCGGCCAAAGCCGACAGAATGGGTAATCTGATCTACCACAAAACAGCGAGAAACTTTAATCCAATGATGGCAGCAGCAGGCAAGGTAACGATCGCTGAAGTTGAAGAGCTTGAAGAGGCCGGCTGCCTCGTAGCGGATGCAATCCACACTCCCGGCATCTATGTCCAATCCCTTATTGTCGGTGTACAGGAAAAAAGAATTGAAAGGTTAACAGTTGCCAATTAACCGGAACGGAGGAAATACATGGGTACGAATGTAATGGATAAGAAAGCGATTAGAGAAAAGATCGCAAAACGTGCTGAACAGGAAATTGAAAGCGGTTACTATGTCAACCTCGGAATCGGAATGCCTACCCTTGTTGCCAATTATATCTCGGCGGATAAAAGTGTCGTTCTGCAGTCTGAGAATGGACTTTTGGGAATCGGACCTTATCCATCTGAAGAAAAGGTTGATCCCGATTTAATCAATGCAGGAAAAGAGACCATTACTGCGATTGAAGGAGCATCTTATTTTGACAGTGCTGAATCATTCGGCATGATCCGCGGCGGGCATATTGACATTGCTATCCTTGGAGGTATGGAGGTTTCCGGAAGCGGTGACCTCGCTAACTGGATGATTCCCGGAAAAATGATAAAAGGGATGGGCGGTGCGATGGATCTTGTCCACGGAGCAAAAAAGATCATCGTCATCATGGACCATGTCAGCAAAGACGGGAAAAGCAAGATTTTAAATGAATGCACACTTCCGCTAACTGGACGCGGTGTCGTAAACCGAATTATCACGGAGCGTGCGGTTATGGATGTGACGGATAACGGATTGGAGCTTGTTGAAGTCGCCCAAGGCTATACCGTGGAAGACATTCAGCAAAGCACCGAACCTCACCTTGCTGTTTCAAAAAATATTAAGCTCGAAGCCTATTAATTGATAGGATTACGAAAGGAGTGATGCCGTTCTTTCAGCTGTTTTGCAAAATGCTCTTTTCTAAAAGATTGTTGCCTGGGGAACATTTTTGTAAAGAAACTTCATTGACAAGTTGATAGGAGTGCAAGGTACGAGACTCCTCGAAAATGAATTTCACATTTTCTTCGTGCGATATAACGCTGCCGAAGCCTTCCTTGTCCTGCGGGGGAAGCGTGACAGGCGAGACACGCAGGCGCGTGCGCCGAGGGGCTCAGCGCACGCCCCGCGGAAAGCGAGCATCCTGAAACGGAGATCAACCAACCTCAATAGCAACAAAGGTTGCGAAAACAGCCTTGCAAAAACAGAGTTTGGCATTCAGGTCA
Source organism: Fictibacillus marinisediminis (assembly GCF_023149135.1). NCBI lineage: Bacteria > Bacillati > Bacillota > Bacilli > Caryophanales > Fictibacillaceae > Fictibacillus > Fictibacillus marinisediminis. The sequence continues at coordinate 3,278,406 of NZ_JAIWJX010000002.1, forward strand.
GAAACACTTATAGGGGGGTTACCTAGTGGATATTATTATTATTCTGTTGGCTTTATTTTTCCTTATGTTTGTCGCATACCGTGGCTTCAGTGTCATTTTGTTTGCACCGATCGCTGCACTTTTCGCGGTGCTTTTAACAGATCCTGGCCATGTCCTTCCGTTCTTCTCGGGAGTATTCATGGAAAAGATGGTCGGATTTATTAAACTATATTTCCCGGTTTTCTTACTTGGAGCGATTTTCGGGAAAGTCATAGAAATGTCAGGCTTTGCAAAATCTATCACAAGAGCGGTTATCAAATTAATCGGACCGAGCAGAGCGATGCTGGCGATTGTCCTTGTCGGCGCCATTCTGACATACGGCGGCGTTTCCCTGTTCGTCGTAGCATTTGCACTCTACCCATTCGCTTCTGAACTGTTTAAAGCTGCGGATATTCCAAAACGCCTCATACCTGGAACCATCGCGCTTGGTGCGTTCACCTTTACGATGGATGCTTTTCCTGGAACACCGCAGATTCAGAACATTATTCCTACTACGTTTTTTAAAACAGATACGTGGGCTGCACCTTGGCTTGGATTGATCGGCGGTCTTTTTGTTCTTGCGATTGGTATGACTTATTTAGAATGGAGAAGAAGAAAAGCAGCAAAAGCTGGCGAGGGCTATGGAACAGGCCATATCAACGAGCCGGAACAAATTCCGGATGAAGTGCTTCCGAATGCCTTTATTGCTATTCTGCCCCTTCTTCTCGTCGGTATTTTCAACAAAGTATTTACAACCATGATCCCGAAGTATTACGGCACCGTTTTTGATTTTACAAAAATCGGCATGAAAGATGTGCCGCCGGTTGAAATTCCAAAGCTTGCGGCGGTCTGGGCAGTAGAAGGCGCACTTGTCATCGGAATTGTAACGGTTCTCTTGTTTGCTTTCAGACAAGTAAAATCAAATTTCAACGCCGGCATCAATATTTCAATCGGCGGAGCCCTGCTCGCTACACTCAATACCGCTTCCGAATATGGATTCGGCGGAGTAATCGCTGCCCTCCCTGGTTTTGCCTCTGTCAATAAAGGCATGGCCGATACTATTCAGGACCCGCTTGTTAACGAAGCTGTAACAACAACGGCCCTGGCAGGTATTACTGGTTCGGCTTCCGGCGGTTTGAGTATTGCCCTGGCAACGATGGGTGACAAATATGTCGCACAAGCCGATAAGCTTGGAATTGATCCAGAAGTACTTCACAGAGTAGCTTCAATGGCAAGCGGAGGCATGGATACACTTCCTCATAACGGAGCGGTCATCACCCTGCTCGCGGTTACCGGGCTAACTCATAAACAATCCTATATTGATATTTTTGCGATGACCCTCATTAAGACAATTGCTGTATTTTTCGTTATCGCCCTTTATTATCTTTTCGGCATCGTTTAAAAGAAAAGCGCAAGCACACCGTTAAGGTCCGATAAAGAAGACACGGCTCATGTCCTTAATGAAGCGCTGGAGTTCTTTCCCAGCAACACGCTTTTTGTGTTGAGGGGGAAGAGCGAAGTGACCAGGAACGAAAAAAGCTGTTTATTTTCGTCCTTCGATGGCCTGGGCTGAAAACAAGAAACACGTTTTCAGTCTTGGGTGCTGGAGCTAGACATTTCTTCACAGCTTATTCTTACATCAACATGTAAAAGGAGAAAATGGTATGGGAAGCTTAGTACAGGATAAAGTCGCATTTATTACAGGAGCTGCAAGCGGAATCGGACTTGAGATCGCGATGGATTTTGCCAAGGAAGGGGCAAAGGTGGCCATTTGTGATTTAAATGAAGAAAAAGCCAAGGATGCTGCTTTGTCACTTAGAGATAAAGGCTATCACGCTATAGGAACAGCCTGTGATGTCAGTGATGAAGAAGCGCTCAAACGGGCGATGGATGAGACCGTTCACGAATTTGGAAGACTGGATGTCGTCATCAACAACGCCGGCCTGCAGCATGTATCACCCATTGAAGATTTCCCGACTGAGAAATTTGAGCAACTGATCAAAGTGATGCTGACTGCGCCGTTCATGGCGACGAAACACGCGTTTCCGATCATGAAAAAACAAGGCTTCGGACGCATCATCAATATGGCATCCATCAATGGGCTTGTCGGTTTTGCCGGAAAAGCTGCCTATAACAGTGCCAAACACGGTGTGATCGGGCTGACGAAAGTAGCCGCCCTTGAAGGTGCAGAGCATGGAGTTACTGTAAATGCCATCTGCCCTGGCTACGTGGATACACCGCTTGTAAGGAACCAGCTTTCAGACTTGGCACGTACCCGAAATGTAGAACTTGAAAAAGTACTGGAAGAGGTCATCTACCCTCTCGTTCCCCAGAAACGTTTGCTTTCAGTTAAGGAGATTTCTGATTATGCGATCTTCCTCGCGAGCGATAAGGCTGGAGGAGTTACTGGCCAGGCGGTTGTGATCGATGGCGGATACACCGCTCAATAAAAACAGTGAGAGAAAAATGGATATCAACAACGAGAAGAGCCCGCCTGTAATCCTGGAGGGCTCTTCTCTATTTAGAATGGAGGAATTGATGTGAGAATGAAATGGATTGGGATTACAGCTGCTGCATCTCTATTGCTTTTTTCAAGTCTATCAGAGGTCCATGCTGCCAAGGATTCCAGGCAGCCAGTTGATTTTAAAGGTGCCCACGGTGTCACCGAAACTATTTTTGACGGAAAAGACGGAAATTGGATGACAACGAAAAATCCGAAGCAGTATGAAGCCGCAACGGTCTATGGAAACCTTGGTCTTGCTCCATACAATTGGGGAGATAAGTCAATGGGAACAGGCTGGAACAAGCTGTATCAGCCGGCCGAAATTACTGGCACTCAGGTAAACGGCATTTTTGATGATGCCCATTTTGTGGTCAGAGTACCGGATGATTGGAACGGCAAGCTGGTTGTTTCCGGTATTCCTGCTACTCGGAATGAAACCTCGACAGACCTTCTCTTCAGTGACTTTATGCTGGCTAAAGGATATGCATTTGCAGCCAGTGATAAAGGAACTCAAGGGACAGCCGATCCTAATGATCCTTTTGCCAAAGTGAAAAATGCTCTTGCCAGTGAGGATGACAGCATTCCCGAATGGCACCAAAGGTTCCGGCAAGTAACCATCGCCGCTCAAAACTATCTTGTTAAACACTATTCAGATCAGCTTATCAAGAGAAACGACAGAAAAAATCCCGCAAGTAAACTGATCACCCCTCATCACCGCGTACCGACGTATGCGGTCGGCATATCCAATGGAGGCTATGTCGTCCGCTATGCGCTGGAGCATGACGGCATGAAAAAAGCAGGGCACCCCCCTTTATTTGACGGAGGCATCGATTGGGAAGGTGTATTATGGAGAGCTCATGATCCCAATCTGATCACGTCTCTCACTCCTGTTGTCAACCATACAGAAAAAGCGCTGTATGGTACTCCTGCAGAACAAAAAACCGCACGCGAGGAGTTATATGAAGCCGGCCTTCCCAAGGGATCAGAAAATCTATGGAGCTACCATGACCAGGTATACTGGTTTGTAACATTAAATATATACAGAGATGAACTGGATCCATCCGCTCCAAACCGTCTCGACTGGAGAAACTACTTAAACTTCACGAACGGCGTCCGCGACCGCACCTATGATTCCATTTTTCAAGGCTATGATTATAACTCCCGCCCGGAACAAGTGAAAAAAAACGTAGAAGGCATTGAAAATACAGGAGAAATCAACGTGCCGCTGATCAGCCTGACTGGTTCATGGGATTCTCTCATTTTCCCGTCTGTCCATGCTGATCCATATGACAAGCTCATCAAAAAGAAAGGCCGGGGCAAGCTTCACCGGCTGTATACCATCGAGAAGGGAAATCATGTGGACAGTTTGGTTTGGAACAGTGCCACAGATGCTAAAAAGGAGCTGCAGCCGCTTCTTCCTTACGTCTATCAATCGTTTGATCTCCTTGTAGACTGGGTCGAGAACAACCAAAAAGCACCGGATAGCAAGAAAGTTGGAACGCCCAACGACGCTACAAAAGTTATTGATCTAAAAACAGGAAAAGAACGAGAACCGATGACAACCTCTGTCGACGGAAACTAGGACAGCATCAATAAGAATGAAAAGCGCACCCGGTATGAATACAGCCCGGGTGCGCTCTCGCTTCGATTCAGATAAAAAAGGATGCCCGTTCTATCTGGCATCCTTCAACTATTACTTGCCAAATACACCTTTTAATACAAACATGACGTTGGCAGGACGTTCAGCCAGACGGCGCATGAAGTAGCCGTACCAGTCGTTTCCGTAAGGGACATAAATGCGCATTTTGTACCCTTCCTGCATGAGTTGATCCTGGCGCTCTACTTTAATGCCGTAAAGCATCTGGAATTCAAACTGATCCATCGGAATGGAGTGCTTTTCAACAAGCGCTTTTGTATAGTTGATGATTTCGTCATCATGAGTTGCAATAGCCGTATAATTGCCATTCAACAGGTGTGTTTCAATTAGTTTTTTATAGTTTTCATCCACATCAGTTTTGTCAGGGAAAGCAACTTCAGAGGATTCCTTATATGCCCCCTTAACAAGACGAAGATTTGGATGGTAATCATTTAAATCCTTCACATCATCAAGTGAACGGTAAAGGTAAGCCTGAATTACGGTTGAAATATTATCAAATTCACTTTTCAGCTTTTTGAAGATGTCCAGCGTTTTCCCGCAGCGCGTGTAATCCTCCATGTCGATGGTTACAAATACATTATGCTTCTGGGCAGTTTCCATGATCTTGCGCATGTTCGCCATCACAAGGTCATCACTGATGTCCAGACCCATAGAAGTCAGCTTTAAAGAAAGCTGGGAATTGACGTTCTCTTTTGCGATAGCTTTGATCGCATCGATACAATGCTCCGTCATTTCCTTCGCCTCGAGCTCGTTGTCGACAAACTCTCCTAAATGGTCGATCGTGACAGGCATACCTTTCTCATTCAGCTTTTTGATTGCTGAAATGGAGCTGTCCAGTGATGCTCCGGCAACAAAGCGGCTCGCTCCAAACTTGAGGCCGTACCTCTTCGCAAGCTTCGTCATTGTTTTGTTCTTCGCAAGAAACAGAAAGAAATCTCTCATCGCCTGTTCCATATCTTTTCCCCCTATAAATTCAGTATCAGTAATCATCTATTTATCTCTTTTATCGGTGCCAGGCACCCGAATTACACAAGTGTGTAATTAAGGTGCCTGGCACCGCATAATTTACTGAACTTTCAATGATGTATCCGCTTTAATAATATCATTTATTTTAACAATAATGGCTTTTTTGAAAAATTTCGACATTTATTGTCGAAAATCTTCCTTCACCTTACAAGACCACCATTGTTTACCTTAATTATATGAGGCATGATGGGGAATTTCTTCTTTCCAGCCTGCAAAAACCTCCTTAATACCTCTATTTTCCGCTATCCTGGCGGTGCTGTTCGTTTAGTTGCTTGATCTCTGAAATGATCTCTTTTATTCCTTCTTTGCCTTCTGGATAGCGTTCGTTCCAATGTTTCACAAGAGCGGGCATCGATTTAGCGATATAGGTATATAAAGCCCACATCTTCACTTTTTCTTTCTTGTCCTCATCACTGTCTCCAAGCAGCAATTCTGTATATTTCTCCAATAGACCATCAAACTGCTCGCGAAGCTGCTGTTCCATGTTGATTCCCTCCCATTTTCCGTCATTGTAACAATAGCGATATGAAAAAGAAAGCCTGGCAAAATAAACTTCTTTTCATTCCATGTTATTTCCACCAAACCCTTTGGGGATAGTTCTCTCTGCCAATGATGACCGCTTCTCCAATTTGAGGAGCAGCAACGGGGACATTTCTTTTCCCCGCTTCTTTCGTCACGCGTTCGATCGGATCAGTCCAATCATGCAACGCCAGCGTAAATGCTGACCAGTGAATGGGGATAAGCAAGTCACCTCTCACATCAATAAATGCCTGAACCGTTTCCTCTGGCATCATATGAATCTCTGACCAGCGATCGTCATACTGTCCGCATTCCATCATCGCTGCATCAAATGGGCCATATCGATCTCCAATGTTTTTAAAATGAGGGCCATACCCGCTGTCCCCGCTAAAAAATATTTTAGACTGCTTTCCTTTGATCACCCATGAACACCATAGGGTCGCGTTCCGATCCGTTAAACTTCGCCCGGAAAAATGCCTGGCAGGTGTACAGACAAGATGAAGCCCTTCCCACTCCATTTCATCCCACCAGTCATGTTCACTAATTCGCCCGGATTCTACTCCCCAACTCTCCAGATGGCTCCCCACTCCGAGCGGGACAAAGAACCGCCCTGCTTTTTCTTTCAATTTTTTGATGGAACGGTAATTAAGATGATCGTAGTGATCGTGTGAAAAAAAGACCGCATCAATGAAAGGCAGATCTTCTACAGAAAACGGCAATGTCTTGCTATACCTCTTCCCTCCGAACATAGGAAAAGGAGAAGGAGCTTGTCCAAACATCGGATCAAGAAGCATGCGCTTGCCATCCATCTCCAGCATGAGGGCCGAATGGCCAAACCAGGTGATCCTTGTGTTCTTTTCGAGACCATCCTGTATTTTGAGTTTTACCGTTTTCAGCGGTTGATCAGGTCTTCCCTTTGGATTTCCTTTAATAAAATCTTTGGCGATCGAGAGGGCCGTAGATAATGAGGTGTCCATCACAGTCGGTGTCTCATTCACAAAATGATCTTGTTTAAATTGAAGCGATTTTTGAAAAGACTGCCTTTTTTGCTTTGACGGTCTACTGCCAAAGTCGGGGTACCCATTCATAAAAAAATACACAAAAAGAAAAAGCCCAATAATCGTGAATAAAACAGCCATCATACGATTCTCCACCTGTTCTTTTTTTCTAGTATGTTCCTGTTTTCAGTATACAATGACTCCCGCCCTAAACATCAAAAAAAGACCGATGCACGAGGCATGCGGTCTATTATATTCAAATCGACACAGAGAACATAACAGCAAGATACAGCACCAACGCTGATCCAGCAGTCAGCAGGAAAACAAATAATGAACGGACACTCTTTCGGATACAGAAAATGGCGGCCAAAAGTAAAAGAAGAGCACCAGCAGCTAACAGTCCTGTAAAGGCATTCGGACCAAGATGTACTGATGTCCCCGCATGCACGCCCTTTTCAATAAACGCGGTAAAGAGCCGTGACGGCTTTTGAAAAGCCAGGGTTTGCGATACATCATGAGGAGGTTCCTGCTGTACCATAACGGAGGTCGCAATAAAGATCAATAGAAGGAACACACTTTCCAGCCTCATCCACCTGTAGGGTGAAAACGACGGATCGCTCGTTTTCCTCCGGATCCAAATCGAGTTGACCAGCGCGTAAAAAATGACAACAACAAGCAGCACATGCTTGATCAAAAGAGCCTGTCCGTAGTTCATCATCCATGAATTATAATATTGCGGAACAATGTAGCTCATCAGCCAGATCCCCGCACCGATGGTCACACCTAGACAAACTAGCGCAAACGGTGTAAACCATTTTAAAAAGACAGGAATCTTCTCACGGTCTTTGGAGAACCAGCTTACGGCCAACAACGTCCCTGTCCAGCCGGTTACGGCAAGAAAGTGGAGAGAATGAGCAGCAAGGCCTCCCCATTCATTCAGCGTTGCGGCATGGCTCGTATAGCCGACAGCAGCCGTGATCATCACCCCGATAAACAAAGATAGCTTAGCAAGAAACCGGTCCTTGGAGACATCATTAAAGTAAACAAGAACAAACAATAGAAAAGAGAGGGCAAGAATAAAGAACCAGCCCTTTCCGATATCAAAGGAAAATAAAATATCATTCAGTGTGGGCCAGAATCCAAAGTCCTTTCCCAAACCTAACGCCAGTTCAAGAACTTGGGAAAAAGCAGCAACAGGTATGAGGAAGATGCAAACCAGCAGCCACTTTTTCTGCATATGAATAAAGGGACGCTTCTCAACAGGCATTGAATATAAAAGAAACGTTCCAATAAAAAGTGAAAAAACAAAATATAATACAGCTTTCGCAACAAACAGCATACGAGAAAAAATCCCCCTGTGTAGTTTTGTATGTACCTTTAGTAATCTACCATAAATTCACAAGAGACACCACTTAGAGGATGCGGCCACTCCGTTGGTTACCTAAAAAAAAGCAAGCTCCTTTAAGGAACTTGCTTTTTAAATGCATACTAGACTCTTTTTTTCATTCTTTTGGCGGTACTGCGAAATTCCTTCAGTCCTTTTCTTGTGATATTGAAATTCTGATCCACGTAGCCTGCTTGCAGCAGTGACTCAGATACTTCCTGGCTTATTGTTGGCTGAATGGATTTTACTTTTTGGTTCAATTCATCGAACGTCGCCCCTAGAATAACGTCCTTTCCAAGGACAGCCACTACATCATTGATGCTGTTGACTGTCCCGCTTTCTGCAGGGGAAGGACCGTTTGCAAATTCATCCGCATCCTCAAGCTGAGCAGATACCTTGTCCGCTTCCATCTGAATCAGCGCTGCTTCCTTCTCTTTTTGCAGAAGGTAATCAATATAATCTCTCTTGTCTTCATGCTCAAGATCTTGACTCAGTAGCAGACGGTCGATGATTTCATTTTGAACCTTTTTTACCCGCTTGAGCTGGTCTTTATGCTCTTCAAGGGTTTGCACCAATTCTTCTTCATTTTTTACAGGGACATTCTCAGCATAAGCCGCTGTACTTTCCATTTTCTTGTTTCGTTTCAAGAGCCCCGGCGCGCTGCCCCCTAATAAGCGGACAATCTCGTTTACCTTTGAGTAAAACAGCACCGCGATGGCAATCGCAAATACGGCTAAAATAAATGATAATAAATCCGAGAAATGAAACGTAAATTTTGCTGTCGCTACTTTAAACATGAGTACCATGCAGAACAGGCTGATCAGTATGATCTTAAACCAGCTGTTTCTGTTTTTAATCTTATCGTCCATCGTTTGTTTCATTCAAATGTTCCTCCTTAACTTCCGAAACCACTGCGTTTGAAAATGAGAACTTAACATCATTTCGTGAGCCATTAAGCATATATGGCTATATATGTATTGTAAACAAAAGGGAATGAATTAGCCAAACGTAAAGAAACCCCATCCCGATTTTCGGGGAGAGGGCAGGGACAAACTGAATGATCCGCAGACTTTCTTTGGACAGCAGAGGCTAGATCAAAACAATTGTCTTATTGCTGCTGATAATTGTTCCCGGATTGTGGCCGTTCTTGCAGATCTCCGAAAATGCGCCCTTCTGATCAAAGTTAAACAAATGAATCGGAAGCTGATAGTCCTTTGCCAGTATCATCGCTGTCTGATCCATGACCTTTAAATTGTTTTTTATGGCTTCTTCATACGAGAGGGAGACGTACCGTTTGGCCTTCTTCTCTACCTTAGGATCACTGCAATATACACCATCTACCCCATGCTTGGCAACAAGCAACGCTTCAGCCCCCATCTCCAGAGCGCGCTGAACCGCTGGATAATCCGTTGAAACAAAGGGCTGCCCGTTGCCCCCTGCAAAAAGAACGATACTTCCCCGCTCAAGGTACTTTATACTTTTAGCACGGTTATAATGCTCTGCCGCTGCGAGAGGTTCTGAGGCCATGACGATGACTTCTCTGTCCGTCAAACTCTTTAGAGCGCTTTTAAGCATTAAGCTGTTGATCACCGTTCCTAACGTACCAATCTCGTCTGCTTCTACCCTGTTCATTCCCCATTGCTCAGCAAGGTTGCCTCTGAATATGTTTCCTCCCCCTATCACAGCAGATACTTGAACGCCAGAGTTCGCTACATTAATCATTTCCTGTGCAATATGGTTGAGTTTTTGCGGATTGAATCCAAAATTCCCTTGCCCAGCAACTGCTCCGCCGCTTAATTTGATCAGTACCTTCTTATACCTCAACATTTCTTCTCCTCCCACTAGGTAAAATCAGCATTTGATCTGATGTTGTCTGTCCATGCATAAAAAAAAGAACCAAATCCCTTAAAAGGCTTTGTTCTTCCTATGGCGGGTATAATTCCATTCGCGATCAAGTATTCTTACATCCATGTGTCCCGCCTCCTTTTTTCTTCTACATTATATTGATGCAGGTTCCAAAAAGTTCATTCGAAAAACTGCAAAAAAAATAAGACATACTACTATGTCTTATGCGGATGCTAATTTTCTTTCGTTGCTTAGAACCGTAATTACGATATCCTGGGTATTGGTCCCATCACATACTGTGCAGCCATCTGTACCATGGTGCAGAATGTTCAAGCAGTCTTTGCAATATTTCATGAAGCATTTCTCCTCTCTTGGTCGCTAGCTCATCTACTTGCAATATACCCTAATCTCTGGGAGTAAAAACATGGTGCCAGGCACCCGCATTACACAAGTGTGTAATTGCGGTGCCTGGCACCATGTTTTACTTCGTAGTTAATACTCCCACTGCTGCTTCTTTTCTGTTTTGAACCTTCACCTTTTTCCGTTCAGCATTAAACACCAGGTTTAAAACAATCGCTGTGAGGCTTCCGGCTACAATCCCGTTATCAGTTAAGATTCGTACAGCCTGCGGAAGCTTCGCAAAGAGATCCGGCTCCACTGTTACTCCCAGGCCAAGCCCGACGGAACAAGCGATAATCAGAAGATTTTCCTGTTTGTTAAAATCCACATCACTCAGCATTTTAATTCCAGAAGCGACCACCATTCCGAACATGGCGACCATCGCACCTCCCATAACTGGAGCTGGAATCAAGGTCGTCACTGTTGCAACTTTGGGGACAAGACCGAGAACAATCAACATGCCTCCCGCTGTATAGATGACATTTTTCGTACGGATGCCCGAGAGCTGAACGAGACCTACATTTTGTGAATAGGTCGTATAAGGGAAAGCATTGAAAACCCCACCCAGCATAACAGCGAGCCCTTCCGCACGGTAACCTTTTGTCATCTGTTCGGGGCTGATCTCTTTGCCGCAGATTTTCCCTAAAGCAAGGAATACACCCGTTGACTCAATCATACTTACGATCGCCACAAGAACCATCGTCAATATGGCGCTGGCATGAAACGTTGGAGGACCGAAGTAAAAAGGTTTGACCATATGGAACCAGGAAGCATCCGCAACAGGTCCGAAATCCACTTTACCCATGAAACTGGCAGCAACCGTACCTGCAAGAAGTCCGAGCAAGATGGAAACCGCCCGGATAAAGCCTGTAAACAATCGGTACACAATAATGATAAACGCAAGAACGCCGAACGAAAGCATCAGATTGTCCGGTGAACCGAAATCTTTGCTGCCCTGCCCCCCGGCCATATCCTGAATCGCGACAGGAATAAGCGTTACACCGATAATCGTTACAACTGAACCCGTAACAACCGGAGGGAACAGTTTAATGATCTTGCCGAAAACGCCAGCAAGCAGCACAACAGCCAGTCCTGATACCAGGATTGAACCATAGATCGCAGAGATCCCATACTGAGACCCAATTGCGATCATCGGTCCGACGGCAGTGAAGGTACAGCCGAGAACAACCGGAAGGCCGATTCCGAAAAATCGGTTATTCCAAACCTGCAAAAGGGTTGCCAGCCCGCATGTCAACAAATCAATGGAAACCAGATAGGCGAGCTGTTCGGTTGAAAGCTTCAATGCTCCGCCAACGATCAAAGGTACGATAACGGCCCCTGCATACATCGCAAGCACGTGCTGAATGCCGAGTGAGAATAACTTGCCGTTCGTCATTTTCATAAACTCCAAGCCTCCTGTCCGTTTCTGGTGAACGTAATGGAACCATTGGAAAGAGAAGCGACTCTTGCCAACGACTCAACCCTGTAACCTTTTTTCAAAAGCTTCTCACGTCCGGACTGGAACGATTTTTCAATTACAATGCCAAACCCGGCTACTTCTGCTCCAGCTTCTTCTACAAGGTTCGCCAAACCGAGTGCGGCTTCTCCATGTGCAAGAAAATCATCAATCACGAGGACCTTCTCACCCGCTTTTAGCCATTTTTTCGAAACGGAGATTTCATTTTCTTCTTCTTTCGTAAATGAATAGACTTTCGCTGTCAAAAGATCACCATTCTGGGTCAGCGATTTGCGTTTCCGGGCAAATACAACCGGAACACCAAGCTCAAGACCGGCCATGACAGAAGGTGCGATACCTGACGATTCAATCGTAAGTACTTTTGTAATGCCCTCGCTTCGATACAGGCGAGCGAACTCCTGGCCAACCTTCTGCATCACTTGAGGATCAATCTGATGATTCAAAAAGGAATCCACTTTGAGCACCTGATCCGAAAGCGCCTGTCCTTCTTTTAGGATTACTTCTTCAAGAAAATTCATGATATATCTCCTTTACGGTTTACTGACAAAAAAAGACCCGGAAAAGCGCCTCCCTACGTGAGTGAAGCGTTTCTCCGAGCCATCATATGTACCCGAAAGGTAAAAAATCGAAAGGTTTCCACCTGCAGCACGTGCAAATAAAAACAGAACGATTTAAGCGACACCCGTAGTCGGATCATTTACGGCAATCCGGTAGAGACTTGCAGGCCATATCCCTGCTATTATACGAGTCTATGAAGTTAGACACATTATAAAATAATTTCCTCAAAAAAGGAAGTATCGTTCGGAAAAAAAGTGAAAATACCAAAGAATCGCTTTGTACAATATAAAAAAGTTTGAAAAATCCAAACTATCTAATTTAAAAAGCCGGCTCAATTCTAACAGGACGAGCCGGCTTCCAACCTATTATTTCTTGATAACCCCGCAGAGCATTCTGTCTCCGGAATTTCCGGTAGGATCGGTCTTGTAGTCATCCGCCTTGGCATGAACGACAAGGGCAGTGCCACCCTCTTTCAGGAGGGAATTGCTCTTGCCTTCCTGAAGGGTAACGAGGGAAGACATGAGGTCACCTGTCGCTTTACCGGATGAATCTGCTTTTATATTCTTCAGATCCCCCACATGCGGGCCTTTCGGGTTTTTGAATCCATGCATTTTGCTTGTTGGATTAAAATGCTTTCCTGCTGATTCAAACTTCGGCGCTTCACAAACCCCTTTTTCATGAAAGTGGATCCCGTGTTCACCCGGCGTCAGCCCTGTGGCCTCAACGTTTACTTTAACCCCTTCAGCTGCCTGCTCCAGTGTTGCCGTACCGGCTTTCTTGCCTTTCGCATCCATCAGCTCCACCGTAACTGGCTTTGTCTTTGCCATGCTGGATGCTCCTTCTGATTTTTTTTCACTGTTCATATTATGATTCTTATGATCCTCCTGGCCGGTACTGCCGCACGCAGCAAGCAGCATACAGATCATCAAGACGCTCAGAGCCATGGTCCATTTCTTCATAAAAAACTCCTCCTTAATAGTAAACTCATTTAAGTGATGACCTAGTCATCTCGTTTATGTAATGACCTAGTCTCACTTAATGTGATGACCTAGTCTCACTTTATGTGATGACCTTGAAGGAGGATTTTTAAACCTTTAAGAACCTAAATAATCCGTTAGAAGGACTTCTTCGTTAATTTTGCCGCTGACTTTCGAAACCTTGTATCCTTTGGCATGGGGCCTTGAACTTACTGCTTTCGTAAGCTCTCCATTCATAAAATGAAGTGCTGCTCCGTCGTCAGCTGCATACCCTTCCGATAAACCATGCAGAATGAGGTCATGATACGAAGGCCGTCTGTCCTTTTCCCCGTCGTAATGAGGGCAGTTGCTTCCTTTCAGAATCCCGAGACAAGATATCTGGGTCAGCTGGCCTGGGATGGAATCGGTGACTCCTTCTTCAAACCAGCAAAGCGACCCGGCACTGATGCCGGCAAGGACAATGCCCTTTTCATAGGCTTCTCTCAAAATATGATCCAGCCCCCACTCCCTCCATAAAACCATAAGATTTCTAGTGTTGCCCCCTCCAACGTACATCACGTCCTGTTCAAGAACAAAACCTCTAAGATCGGCAGATGGCGGCTTGAACAGTGAGAGATGAGATGGAACACACTCATGCTGTTTAAAGGCTTGATAGAAACGCTCTATATAGCCTTCAGCATCACCGCTCGCTGTCGGCAAAAAGCAAATCTTCGGGTTTTTCTTCAGAGATTGCCGCAAGATATATTGATCCAAAATAGGGTTTTCGGGTTCCATGGAAAACCCGCCCCCGCCCAATGCTATGATCTGCTTCAACATCAACGCCTCCTTATGTTTTTAAATCCTCTATCGTTAATTTTTTTATTCACCAAATAGGCTAAAGAAGATCATCCCGAATAAACGGATGCTGCCTTGATTTTTCATTAATAAAGTCCATTTCAATATGGTTTGTCAGCCCTGTTCCAATGTCTTTTAATTTTGAGTTCAGTGATTCGTCTCCCTCTCAAGACATAATTCTTCTGCCTTCATCTTATCAAGAAAAGGAAGTTATAGAGTTAACTTTGTAAGAAAAAAACCACCTCTATTAGAAAGACGGTTTATTGGAATTAAATATCCCTTCGCAGCGCCTTCAGAACGTCCACCTGGGTGGCTCTTACTGCTGGCCGCAAACCGGGTATCAGGGTTACGCCAAAACAGATAGCGATGCAGATCAGCGGAAGCGTTACGGGAATAAAAGTTCTCAGACGGTTTTTCATGAAAAAATTGATGGATCAGAACAGGAAGAAACATATTGACACCATAACTAAAAAGATAGGCAATTAACGTTCAAAAAAAAAAAGCACCCAGTAATCCGATAAAGCGGCTCTCCATCAAGAAAATCTTTTTGATGACTGCCGGATGGGCTCCGATGGCTTTCATGATGCCAATGTCTTAGGCCCTTTCAGTGACTGCCATTGTCATCGTTGAAGATGCCAATCGAGGCAATCAATACGGCTACCGTTCCAACTGTAATCAATCCGATCTTTATAATCAGGAAAACGATGTTAATTTCCTTTAATTCGTTTTGTGCGGAATAGGTACTGTAGGCCAGCTTCTCAATCTTTTTAGATACGGCTTCTACTTCACCGGCATCATGGGTGTAGACTTTAACCTCTGTAAATACATTGTATTTTTCATCAGTCGCGAGTTTTGCGGGTCGTTCATTATTAACAGATTTCCCCAATGTCAATCCTTCCCTTGAACCTTCAAACTTCCTTAAGATTTTAAAAGTTTGTGGTAGGATAATAGAAAAGAAAATGAAGGGAAATGAGGAGATCGTATGTTTAGATGGAAAAACAAAGAAGGGTTGACAGCCCTTGTAAAAGAGCTTGTGGAAATTCCGAGTATATCTCAGCAGCCGGCAGAGATTGCGATGGCCGAACATCTCTATTACACGCTGGGGTCTCTCGATTATTTCAAAGAAAAACCTGATCATTTGCAGCTTCAGCCTATGCCTGATGGTCGAAAACTATTAACCGCTTTTGTACAGAACGGCTCACACGAGGATACCATCATCCTTCTTAGCCATTTCGATGTCGTCAATGTGGAAGATTTCGGTGATTGGAAGCATTTAGCTTTTCGGCCTTTTGAATTAACAGAACAGTTTTACCAAGCTGATACACTGCCTGATGGTTTAAAAGAAGAAATAGAGGAAGAAGATTGGCTGTTCGGACGGGGAACCATGGATATGAAAGCCGGTGTTGCCCTCCATATGTCTATGGTCGAGCAAGCAGCACACGGTAAATTCCCAGGAAACATCCTCATGGTATCTGTACCCGATGAAGAAGTTAATTCTGCGGGAATGCTTGCTGCTGTACCGGTATTAGAGCAGCTGAAGAATCAGTACAGCATTACGTACAAAGCCTGTTTGAACGGGGAACCTGCTTTTACCCGTTATCCCGGTGACCAGAACCACTATCTTTATACAGGGACGGTAGGCAAAATCTTGCCCGGATTTCTTTGTTATGGCCGCGAAACACATGTTGGCGAGCCTTTTGGCGGTTTAAACGGAAATCTCATGGCCTCAGAAATTACAAGAATGCTTGAGTTGAATATGGACTTTTGTGAAACGATGGACGATGAAGCGATTCCTCCTCCAACCAACCTCGTTCAAAAAGATTTAAAAGATCATTATTCTGTCCAGATTCCGCATGTTGCCGTGACCATGTTCAATCTGCTTATGATGGAAAGATCATTGGGGGATATCAACACGCAGCTGTTAACACTCGCCAAGAAAGCAGCAAAGCAGATAGAATCCTTTTTATATGAGCGTTCCCTGCAATATTCGAAACTTGTCCCTTTTGATGTAAAAGAAACCTCCATATCCGTTTTCACTTTTCAAGAACTGTATCAGCGTGCGGTCAAACTGCACGGGCAGGATGAAATCACAAGGCGTGAAAATTATATCCTATCCAACCATCCTCATCTGGATGACCGCGATGTTACGACCATGCTGGTGAATGACCTGGCAAGCTTATGCAAGCAATACGCGCCGATGATGGTTTTGTTTTATGCTCCGCCTTTTTATCCGGCTGTCTGTTCCAAGGATGATGCACTCATTCAGCAAACCTCCCGTGAAGTCATTCAGTTTGCGAAAGAAAAGCATCAGATCACTCTAAGAAAACAGAATTATTTTGCCGGGCTTTCTGATCTAAGCTACATCGGCTTACCATTTGAAAAGAACGAACTAAAACCATTGCTTGAAAACATGCCGGTATTCGGCGAGCGGTACAAGCTGCCGATCGATGAGATGGCAGCAATGACAATGCCGGTTATGAATCTCGGTCCGCTGGGACGTGATGCGCACAAATGGACAGAACGGCTTCATGTGAACTCGTTCGTTCAAACACAGGACTTGATTTCCTATACCATTTCCAAGCTGTTGACAAATGAATAGTAAGGTTTAATGGCATGTTTTATCCTGTTCATGGCAAGAATAGCAGATGGAGTCATTTTCAGCTTTAACGAGCCATGTAAAAGAATTTATGAAAACGAGGAGAAAATATGGCCTGCTATAGTGAGTATGAAGCATTAAAAGACGTAATTCTTTGTCAGCCTAAATTCATGAAAATCCGGGAAGTCATCAACGAAACTCAAAAATATTACGCAGATGAAAACATAGACACTGAAGTAGCCATGCAGCAGCATAAGCAGTTTTCCAAAGCATTGGAGGACAGAGGGATTAAAGTCCACCAGCTTCCTCCTCTTGAAAAATATCCGGAGCAGGTGTTTACCCGCGATATCGGATTCACGATCGGCCACACCCTCTACATCTCTGAGATGGGACGGGAGATCAGACAGGGAGAAGAAAAAGTATTAAAAGAATGGATGAATGAAGAACATATCACCATTAAAGACTTAAAGAACGACAGCATTGAAGGCGGTGATGTCCTGCTGGACCGCAAGACGGTCTTTGTAGGCGTCAGCCACAGGACGAGCAGGGCGGCGATAGAAAGCCTGATGCAGCATGAGTCTGATTACAATGTTATTCCGGTGCCCTTCAACGAAAAATACTTGCATCTGGATTGTGTATTCAACATTCTTTCACCTGAGGAAGCGATCATTTATCCGCCCGCTTTTCATGAAGAAGAACTCAAACTACTAACTTCAAGATATAAAACGATCGAGATTAATAAAGAAGAGCAGTTCACGCTTGGCACAAATATTCTTTCGATTGGCAATAAAACGGTTCTTGCTCTGCCCGTCAACAAGGAGATTAACGCAAAATTAAGAGAAAACGGTTATGAAGTGATCGAGGTTGATATATCTGAAATCATAAAATCCGGCGGTGCCTTTCGATGCTGCACTCTTCCACTGGACCGTAAAAGGGGCTGTCCAAGAAGTCTGTAAGCTGTTGATTTCCGTTCCAGGCTGCTCGCTTTCCGCGGGGCGTGCGGTGAGCCTCTTGGTGCAAGCACTGGCGGGAGTCTCACCTGTCACGCTAGTCCCGCAGGACAAGGAAAGCTTCGGCAGCGTTATATCGCACGAAGAAAATGTGAAGTTCATTTTCGAGGAGTCTCGCATCTTCCACTTCAATTAACTTTTCATTGAAGATTTTTCAAGCCAAAAAGGGGCTGCCTGAAGGTCAATTTTCGACTTTCTGGACAGCCCCTTTGTTGCTTTCTTATTCAGCGTGCAGACGTTCGAGCCAATCGTTATCCATTCTTGCCACACAGGCGGTGACCAGCTTAACCGTATTTTCAAAATCATCTCGGTGCAGGATGCTGTTGTGGCTGTGGATGTACCGGGTAGGAACGGTGATGGATAAAGCGGGAACGCCCTTGCCATCAAATTGAGCTTCTCCTGCATCCGTTCCTCCATCTTCAAGAGTAGCCAGCTGATAAGGAATGCCTTCCTCCTCCGCCACTTGAATCACAAAGTCTCTTAATCCTTTATGCGGAATATGATAGTTGTCTTTTAAAATAATAGCAGGACCTTTTCCGTTTTTTACAAATCCCCTGTCTCCAGGTACATCATCAGCAACCGTTACATCCACAGCAAACATCACATCAGGCGAGATGGCTGCTGCAGAGGTTTTTGCTCCGCGGGAGCCAACTTCCTCCTGAATGGTCCCTACGCCATAAACGGTATTGCTGTGTTCCTGATTATGCAAGGCTTTCATGACTTCAATAGCTGCAGCACATCCAATCCGGTTGTCCCAAGCCTTCGCTGCTAAATATTTAGGGTTTTCCAAAACAGAAAATTCAGTGTCAGGAACAACAGAGTCTCCAGGCCTTACACCAAACGCTTCCGCTTGCTGTCTGCTCTCCGCTCCAATGTCCACAAACATATCCTTTATTTCTACCGTTTTCTTTAAGTTGCGGACATCCGGAAACTTAAAGCCGAGGATTCCCGTTAGCTCTTTCTTTCTCGTAATGACTTTTACACGGTGAGCCATCATATTTTGCATCCACCAGAAGCCAAGGGCCTCCACTCGAAGAAAACCTTTCTCTGTAATATTGGTGACCATAAATCCGACCTCATCCAAATGGCCTGCGATCATAATACGCGGCCCATCCGAATTCCCCTTCTTCTTTGCGATCAGGCTTCCAAGATGATCATGGGCTATTCGGTCAGCATAGGGAGATATGTAGTTTTCCATCACTTTTCTGGCAGCTCTCTCATTCCCGGGCACACCGGGTGCATCTGTTAAATCTTTCAGCATCGTCAGCAGTTGATCCATTGCTGATTCACTCCTCTTTTATTTCTATCATTCATCAGCTTTTTTAATAGTAAGACTTTTTTATTAAATATACCACACAGTCTATTTTATTCCCATAAAAATTCCTTTTAAAGTAAAAAAATAACTTAATGTCACTTCGACTCGTATTTTGTAACATTTTGAAATATAACTGTAATATTATTTCACGAAAATAACCGGTTTTTAAGTGATATAATTACTTTTGTGATTTATAGATTGGTAACATTTGCACATTGAGGGGGACTTATAGTTGAAAAGTAAGATTTTAACAGCGACTTTATCATTAACCATTGGACTATCCGGATTTACATATACAACAGCATCCGCTGAAACATTAAAAGACATTCAACAAAAGCAAGCTGAAAACCACATTGAAAAATCAAAGAAAAACAAACAAGTCAAAGAGGTTCAGGGTGAACAGGACCAGCTTCTTAAAGAGCTGGACAAGCTTGAAGCTTCTTTGAAAAAAACAACTGGCGATATTCAGACAAAGAAAAATGAAATCGCTGAAACAAAAGCAAACATTGAACAGCTTCAAAATGAAATTGCTGTCCTGGAAAAACGAATCGAAGAACGCGACGCCCTATTAAAAAATCGTGTCCGTAACATGTATGAAAATGGCGGTGCCGTAAAATATCTTGACGTTCTTCTCGGTTCCCAAGGATTCGGTGATTTTCTTGACCGTATGATCAGCCTGAATATCATTGCCGAACAAGATAAGACAATTCTTGAAGAACATAAACGCGACAAAGAAGATGTCGAAAAAAAGAAGCAGCAGGTTGAATCCCAGCTTGCCTCTTTAAACAGCAAACTATCAGATTTGAATTCTCTTAACAGCCAATTAAAAGACAATAAAGCCAAGAAAAACAAAATCATGAAAAGCCTCAGAAGTGAAGAGCAGCATCTTCATGATGACATTGGCAAGCTGGTAGAAAAAGACGCACTTCTTGCTGATCAAGAGAAAGCGATTAAAGCAGAGATTGCCAGAGCAAAAAAAGAAGCAGCTGAACGCGCCCGCCGTGAAGCAGCAGAAAAAGCGGCCGCAGCAAAACGTGCAGCACAGCAAAAAGAAGCAGCTGAACGTGCAGCAAGGGAAAAAGCGAAGCAGCCTTCCCGCCATTCTTCACCGGCGCCGGCACCTGCTCCTGCACCAGCACCTGAGCCTTCTTATGAAGCACCGAGTGCGGCAAGATCTTTCATCTTCCCGTCAGCTGGCTATGTAACTTCTCAGCTCGGTTCAAGATGGAACAAGTTTCATGCCGGGATTGATATTGCCAAGGCTGGCTATGTTCCGATTCATGCTTCTGCATCCGGTACAGTAGCACGCTCATATACGTCGTCTACGTATGGTAATGTTGTATTCCTGTCTCATTACATCGATGGACAGCTTTATACAACAGTTTACGCACATATGAGAGACCGTGCAGTGAGCACAGGACAAACCGTATCCCAGGGCCAAACTCTTGGACATATGGGCAGTACAGGACATTCTACTGGCCAGCATCTTCACTTTGAGCTTCACAAAGGTCCGTGGAACGTAAACAAAACCAATGCGGTTAACCCGCTTCCTTACATTCAATAAAACGATGAAAAAGAACTGGCTGAAAAAATTCTGCCAGTTCTTTTTTTGTGTACGGAAAAGCCCACCCGGTTTTTGCTGCCGGGCGGACTTTTCACACGAGTAAACGGCGCAGCGGATGACCTGTATATTCTGCCATCCTTCTGAAGTTCGGCCGGATGATCTGTCTTGTGAGAAAAGCAGATGTCGTCGCTCCGGGCCTTCTTCTCTGATTGAGTACATCAATAAACTCTCCTAGCATTCCTGCTCCTATACCGTGGCCAAAAAACATCCCATTTCCTAAATCAACGAGATTCTCACCCTGCCACTGCGGTGTTGCCGGATGAAACTCAGGATTTTGGATATAGCGGATATCTCCCGGCAGCGAATCTCCCTGGTAGACTGACGTTAGCTGAAGATCCTCATCATGCTCTGTGCTCCATAACAAAAGACCTTTGAACAGCTGGTTAAACGTCGATGGCCCGATCGTTTCCAACAGCGCCTTATAGAGAATAATCATCATGGCAGTCGTACACTCGAATCCGTATTTTCTCCCCTGGACGAAGATATCCGTAATGGCATCCGCCGGTGTGACATCGGGCCTTAAGAGAAATCCGCCGTACGCGGTCAGGATCCAGAAGTTACGGTTAGCTTTCGCTGTTGTGAACGTCGCAAACCTTGCTCCGCTGTCTTTTAGTGCATAAGCTGATGATACAATGTTGGCACGATAGGTAATCTCAAACTGGAGCTGGCGGGGATTATCATAAAAAAAGGACTCTCTGCTGTTCAGCAGTTTGAGGGCAGTTCCGCGCTGGGCCTCTGAAAATTGTCCTCTCCCCGGTATTTCTTCTATTGAATTCAATTGCGTTCCTTTTACATAGATCAACTTTAGCCCCCCTGTTCACACAGGATAATATACAAGATATGGGGACACATGGAGAAAGGTGATTACTTGGCCCAGTGCGATAAGCCCGAAAAACAAAAAAGAGGCGCTATGCCCCTTCTTGATTAATAAATTTAAAGTTTGTAGATCCGGTCACGATTTTGTCCTCTTTCTCTTCCTCTCTGTCTGCTTTTTCCCTCTGCCTTCCTGATTCAAAGTGCGTCTGCAATCCTTCCGTCACGAGATTAAAGGAATAAATCGCAATTCCGAACATGATAACAGGGCCAAGTGCGATCAGTGGATGAGCGAATATGTTCTGATAATACTCACCGATCAGCCCTGACCATTCATTGGATATGGATTGCGGAGGGATATCACAGAACGGCGCATAACAGACATCCGTTCCCCCGATAAACAGCTGAAAGTAACCTAAATGCGCAAAAATAATCAGTGCTGAAACGCATTGCTGTGTAACGACAATGAATAATTTTGGCAGCAGGTGAGGTACAACATGCTTCATGAAGATTCTCAGCTTTCCCGCTCCAAGCACCTGTGAACTTTGGATAAATTCTTCTTTTAGCTGAGCGGTTATCATATTTCCGATCATCACACTGACCAGGGGCACGACGAGAAGCGTAAGAATGCTGACCTCAAGGAAAATTCTCATAAAAAAACTATAGGTGAAGTATTCTTTGTCTCCGGAAAGCTGCTCCGTCAGCACAGGCTGCAGCAAAAAAATAGCAAGGATGGTCAAAGGGACGTAATAAAAGGAGCTTAACAGTTTCTCCAGACCTTTTCTTGCCCAGAGCGGAAAATAAAAAGCATACGGAATGGCGATAAAAAAGGCGATCACCACGCGCAGCAAGGCGATTAATATGGCAAAGGGAATCGTGTATTTGGCACCCTGCACTACTTTTGCGAACATATCATAACCCTGCCTGTCCGTTCCAAAAGGCATTTCAAGGGAGGCTGGCAGCGGTGCAGCTTTAACTGCCTCGTCTTTTTCGTTGTACAATACAACTACTTTTTTAATGTTGCTGTCAAAGACAAACTGATGGACAAGGCTTGAACCGACAAGGGCAGCCAGTACAAAACAGCCGATCCAAAACTTTACGCTTCTGATCATGCCCCCACCTCCTGCCGTATACGGATCGACAACAAGAATTCAAGGAATGCGAAGAAAACAAAAAACGGGAATGCAATAAAAATTAAGACTACTGCCATGATTTCCGGCCTGAAATCCGAATAGAGGTAATACGTGATCCCATTGATGTTAAAGATCCATTCCACAAGCAGCAGATTTGAGATCATAAACCAAAGAACCGTTTTGGAAAAATGAAAAAGCGTTTCGTGAGTATTTCTCGTCACATGAAACAATAAGACATAGATTTTCCTTAGCCCTTTTGCCCGGCTGAATTCAAAATAGGGTTTCCTGCTTTCTTCCTCTGACAGCAGAACCATCATCTTATAAAAATAAATTAGCGGCAAAATGGTCATACACATGATGGGAATGACATAAATCCGCTGTTCCCCGACAGAAGCAACATCTGATAAAAGAATATTCGTCTGCTTATAGAAGAACACGATAAATATCTGAACGAGGGCAAATACGAGCAGATCGGGAAGAGACTCTAGAAATGTCAGCAGATTTTTAATAGCAGCTCTGATCTGTTCGGGCAATAT
Organism: Fictibacillus marinisediminis; assembly: GCF_023149135.1. Lineage (NCBI taxonomy): Bacteria > Bacillati > Bacillota > Bacilli > Caryophanales > Fictibacillaceae > Fictibacillus > Fictibacillus marinisediminis. The sequence goes on from NZ_JAIWJX010000002.1 coordinate 3,301,628, forward strand.
CATCGTCAGCCATGCCAGAAGCTGGGCAAGAAAAAATGCCAGAATAAACGAAGTAAGCAGTATGATTAATGAATAAAAATAAGGATCCACAAAATCCGGGAATAATGGCCGTGAATGTTTGTATCGTATGTATTCCAAATGTCCTGGATGAAGCAAAGACGTACCCACTTCTTTTACTTTTCCCCAATATAAAGGCAGGCTCTTTGTTAAGAATAGAACCGGCAATCCACTGATTAAGATGATGGAAACAACCGTCAGCATAAATTGAATCAGCATTTTTCTTACAATCGCCATTCTATCCCTCCTTTTTCTTTTAATAAATAGACATTTAATATTTCATAATTGTTACAATCTTAACATAAATAAGCATTTATTTTGTCGGTCATCCCTTAAAAAAGTAAATTTCCCACAACTTATTGTCTATTCGCTTAGATCTCGTTTATTTTTAACATTTCTTGACATATTAAAAAAGATGATAATTTCAAGGAGAGAATAGTATGATAAGAAAAAAATACAGCATTGCCTTGCTTGCTTTTATGATTTTTATGATGATACTGCCCATCCATTCGGGAGCTACCAGTGAGTTTCCGTTCACAGTTTATCCCGTACCCGAAAAAGGAAAAATTGTCCGATGGTCAAAAGTAGACAAGCTCCTTCCAAAAGGAAAAAAATTCAAGGTCATTGATCTGGAGACCGGCTTTTATTTTTCTGTCCAACGCCGGGCAGGAAACAAACATGCGGACGTTCAGCCCTTAACCTACAAGGATACAGCCGTCTTGAAGCATCTTTATAACGGAAAATGGAGCTGGCGAAGAAGAGCGATTTTGATTCCCGTAAAAGGTAAAATGCTGGCCGCCTCCATGCATGGGATGCCCCATGGACACGGTGCCCTGCAAAATGGATTCCCCGGGCATTTCTGCATTCACTTTGCCGGCAGCACCACCCACAAGACGCGGAACGCTGACCCCTCTCATAAAATGATGATCTTAAAAGCAGGCGGCAAGCTTGATGATTATGCCCATCATGCGAACCCCCATCAAGTGGTAGAAATGTACCTGCTGGCGCTAAAAGAAAACGATCCAGATTTGATGAAGCCTGTCTTGCCTGAGAAAGGTAAAGTGCGAAAAGAACTGCTGAAGTCAGCGCGCAGCATATCAGCCATTCATTACGACATCCGCGGAAAGGAATCACGCAAGCATCTGGCCGTCAAGACCATTATTCCCGTTAAAACGGTGATTTTTCGGAAGAATGTGGGGGCAGAAAAAGCCCAGCTGTACATTACTGTGGCACGGTTATCTCCATGGTCTTCCTGGAAAATAAGTGAGGTTGAGTGGGGGGAATAGGGGTTATTCAGATGGATGTAAAAAATAAATTTTATCTTTAAAAGATCCTGACACTGGAAGATTCATGGAACATAACATCTTGTGTGCTATTGAAGAGGAAGAGATCAGGAGGAATTGTCTAAATTGGCGGTTATTAATTGCACTGCCCAGGAGTAATTCATCGTCAACCAATGCCAAAAGGTGAGCATCTTTTGATGTAGCCAGGCATTTCGGGCATATCCACTTTGCCTGCATTCTCTTCATCGGTAAATAACCACAGTCGGGGCAGTGAACCCCTTTTAACAGTTCATCAGTTATCAAACCGCTGCAGTAAATCAATGCCTAAAGGCGTGTGCTTTTTACTCATTTGTCGTAGCAGCTTTTTTATCAACTTGTCTATTGTCTGTTAGGATCGGATTATGATATAACGTTTCAAAATCATTTACTTTTTTGGACAATTTACCACTGTGAATGACCATCTCAAGGTGTTCTGCTTGATTATCTCTAGAATTTTTAATTAAGGTGTAGGGACTGCTGATGATAACGAGGCTTTCGAGGGGGATTTGGTGAAGGTGAAGGTGATGTTGATGTTGATGTAGCCAGGCTCTGAACTGCTGTTCATGTCTCTGTATTTGCAGGATAGGATCAGGGAACGCCTCCTCTTTTTCGTCGGTGATTCGTATTAATTGATTAAACGTTTGGTCAAAAACAAGAGTTCCAGAGATGTTTTTTATCTCTAATAACAAAATGAATTTCAATGAGACTATAAGAGTGTCGATTTGAAAATAACGAACTCCGTCTGACAGCCTTACATCATGAAGAATGTAGTATTCCTCCTCCGGCAGAAAACCTAATACGTAATCAATAGACTCTTCTCCTCTGTAACCGGCCATATATTTAGCAAAACTCGCCTCAATATCCTTTCTCTGAGGATGATGCTGCGGAAGCCGTCTAAGTAAAGCGTTTAATTTTCGAATAATAAGCGGCATTTTCCGTTCTTTAATGATCAAAAATGTCACTTCCTTTATAAAAATTATACACGGCGGAGATTTAGCGAGCTAAATCTCCATCGGCAAAAATTGAAATTCAGATTACCCGCCAAAATGGGTGATTTACCCGCTGAAATGCTCCCTTTACCTGCCAAAATCATAAAATACCCGCCAAAACAAGACTTTTACCCGCCAAATTCAGATTATATCAACTAGATCACGACCCAACACAAACCCAGGAGCTACTCAAAAACTTCTCTACTCCACCCCATACTTCTTCAGCTTGTCATACAAACTGGTTTTCCCGATTCCGAGGCTTTTCGCGGCCTGAAGTTTGTCGCCATGATGCTCCCGTAATGCCGCTTGCAGCACTCTTTTTTCAGTATCCTCGAGTATTTCCTTCAGGCTTTTCGCTCCCAGTGCCATGACCGTATCTTCTTTTAAATAATCGGGAAGGGCGTCCTGTGTGATCCACTCTCCCTGGCACATGTGAACGGCAGCTTCCATCACATTTTCAAGTTCTCGGGCATTTCCCGGCCAGTTATGCTTGGTGAAACGGCGGGTGACGTCCTCATGCATCCCGAGAATTCTTCTGCCTGTCCGCTTATTGATTTTTTGGAGAAAATGCTGTGACAGCTGCTCGATGTCTTCCGGCCGCTCGCGCAGCGAAGGAATATTAATCTGGATGACGTTGATCCGGTAAAACAGATCTTCACGAAACCGCTGCTCTTCTACCATCTTCTCTAAGGGCTTATTTGTAGCAGCGAGAACACGGACATCGACTTTTACCGGTTTGACACTGCCTACTGATTCTACTTCTTTTTCCTGAAGAACACGAAGCAGCTTGACCTGCATGTGCATCGGCATATCCCCGATCTCATCCAGTAAAAGCGTTCCACCGTCTGCCAGCTGGAACTTCCCTAGCTTTCCGCCCTTTTTTGCTCCGGTAAAAGCTCCTTCCTCGTACCCGAACAATTCGGATTCGAGCAGCTGCTCAGGGATGGCCCCGCAGTTGACTTTGATGAACGGCTTATTGCTCCTCTCGCTGAGCTGGTGGATGCTGTGTGCGAAAAGTTCTTTACCGGTCCCGCTCTCCCCGCGTATGAGCACGGCAACCTCGCTTGTCGCGACCTTTTTGATTCGGTCTTTCATAACCATGATCTGTGTGGATTTTCCCACAATATCATGCAGAGAATACTTGGCTCCGGTATTCTCCTCCTGCACGTTTCGGTAATATTCCAGCTCCGTTAAGAGATTTTTAATGTGGGAATTCATCGTACGCCATTCTTCGGTATCACGATAGGTGACCGTTCCAACTGCCCCCACAGACTCTCCGTTCCGGAAGATTGGAATGCGGTCTGCGATCATGTAATTTCCCTCGATATACTGAAGATCGGCTATCTCTTCTTTTCCGGTTTTGGCAACGATATGCATCCGTGTATTTTCTATTACATCGGTGACATGCTTCCCGATCGATTCAGTTTGATTTACTTTTATAAAATCACAATAAGCTTTATTGATATACGTGATGACTCCACTCGCATCCACGACAACGACACAATGGAACGCATTATCAAGGACCGTCTCGAGGAGCTCGTCCTTAAATTGGTTTTCTGTAATTAACAATCTTGCCACCTCATTATTTATGAAAGAAGCCGCCCTCTTTGAAGCAAGGCGGCTCTCTCCTTTACTTTTCCAATGTTTGAGCCCCGGCATAATGGTCTTTCACCTGGTCCCTCAACGCTCTTTTTAAAAATTTGCCGACAGACGTTTTTGGTATTTCATCCAAAAACAGCACATCGTCCGGGATCCACCATTTTGCAAATTGCGGTTTTAGGTATTCTTTGATGTCTTCCTTTGTCACTTTGCCTTTTGCTCCGCCCTTTAATACGACACAGGCAACCGGTCTTTCCTGCCACTGCGGATCTGGTATAGCAACCACTGCCGCTTCGTATATATCATCATGAGCGATGAGAGCGTTTTCAAGATCAACAGAAGAGATCCATTCGCCACCGCTCTTTATTAGATCTTTCGTACGGTCGACGATTTTTACCGTTCCTTCCTCATCGACAGTCACAACATCACCTGTATGAAGCCATCCGTCTTCAAACGCCGTACTGTTTTCATCACCGTAATATTCATCGGCGATCCAGTTGCCCCTTAAAAGCAGCTCGCCCATCTCGTTTCCATCCCACTTCACGTCACCTGCTGCACCTTTTACCTTCATTTCCACACCGGGAACGAGGTAGCCCTGCTTGGCCCGAATGTTCAGCTTTTCTTCATAATCCAAGTCTTCCTGATAGCTTTTAATTCTTGAAAAAATAACAAGCGGGCTCGTTTCTGTCATACCGTATGCATGAGCAAACGGGATGTTGTGCCTCGTCTCAAAGGCTTTGATCATTCCTTTAGGAGCAGCTGAACCACCGCATAAAATATAACGCAGGCTTCCTGTATCATAGTTTCCTTCCTCCAGCTCTTTCAATAGGCCAAGCCAGATGGTCGGAACTCCAGCAGTGATCGTAACTTTCTCCCGTTCGATCAATTCCGCGAGCAGCTTCGGTGTAAACTGCGGCCCAGGAAGCACCTGTGTCGTTCCGAACCAAACGGCGGCAAACGGAAGGCCCCAGGCATTCACATGAAACATCGGAACAACAGGCATGCAGATATCCGACTCTGATACACTGCCTCCATCTGCCAGTCCGAGCGCCATGCTGTGAAGCACGATTCCGCGGTGCGTATAGACCACACCCTTTGGATTACCAGTCGTGGCTGACGTATAACACATGCCCGCTGGTTCATTTTCATCGATATCCGGATTAAAGTTGAAAGAAGGATCTCCTTCTTCCAGGATTTTTTCATAATGATACAGCGGTTCAAGCGTTGAATCCGGCAGTTCAGGTTCATCAGTCATCAAGACAAACGCCTTAACCCCTGTGATCTCATCTTTTAATTTTTCAATCAGCGGCAGGATGTCCTGATCAATAAGAAGAACCTTATCATCTGCATGATTGATGATATACGCGATATGAGCGGGAGACAAGCGAATATTGATCGTATGAAGAACGGCCTCTGCACCGGGTATAGCAAAGTAAGCTTCCAAATGGCGGTGATGGTTCCAGGCGAGCGTCCCTACCTTATCTCCCTTTTGAACGCCAATCTTTTTGAGTGCACTGCTCAGTCTTCTTGTCCGGTTGGCGATCTCACGGTACGTAAACGTTCTGATGCCGGATGCGGTCCGGCTGATTACTGTCTTTTTTGGAAAAAACGCTTCTGCATGCTCCATCATGGCTGTTACTCTTAATGGCACGTTCATCATCATCAAATTCCTCCCTTAGATAAATAAAGATTTTATCCTGTTGAATCTGCTGCTTCAGTCCTCATTTGTACCTAGTTTACTACTTCCCCATTCATGCAAAAATCCCTTGTTTCTTTTGGGGAAAAGGTTGCGTCGGGATTAATTTCCTATAAAAAAACCAAAAAGCATGTTCTCGCCTTTTGGTCTTCGCTTTATTTTTTGGCTCTTTACTAAAAGATCGTTGCTTAGGAAACATTTTTGTTTAGAATCTTCACTGACAAATTGATTGAAGTGTAAGGTGCGAGACTCCTGCGGGGGAAGCGTGGCTCAGCGCACGCCCCGCGGAAAGCGAGCATCCTGAAACGGAGATCGACCACTTTCAATAGCAGCAAAGGTTGCGATAACAGCCTATTTTTTTAAATACGGCATCGGTCTTGGAATCGGGATGGGCTTAACAGGAGCAGGAGCTGGTTTCATCCATTTCTTTTTGGATTTTTTATCAGGCAGGGGCAGCAGCCCGTTTTTATGATTGGGAACCGACAGCTTACTCTTTTTAGGGATCATGTCACTTGGTGCGGCCTGGCTCTCATGAATCGGCTGAACGGCGCCAGCCAGAAGGACCGTCAGCAGGATGGACACAAAGATCTTCAAATGGGTCGCCTCCTCACATTAATTATCCCTTTAGGTTGTTCTATTAAATAAGTCGTATCCGAGCAAAAAACGTTTCAGTAAAAAACAAAAAAGCGCTCGAACATACAGAGCGCTTTTCAAACTATAGATACATTTGTTTGATCTTTTCAGCAACAGCGTCGATGTTGCTTGCCACCTGCGGAAAGGAATACCCGACATACAACGGGGAGGCGGCGAATCGCGGAACGACTTTGGCAATTATTTTTTCTTCCCACTGGTAAAAGAAGAGATTATAGCTGTTGCAGGATTTACTGAACCCGTTCAGCAAGAAATGGGTGGAGAGCTGAATATAATCAGCGAGCTCTTTTACTTTGCTCCGGTCTTCTAGCAGAATGTTCAGTTCATAGAATCCCATTTTCGGCTTTGTTGAAATGTTGAATTCGATGCCGGGCTGTTGTTCAATGAGGATTCCTTCAAACTGTGACGGATGGATATTCTGATGATAATCTGCTTCTTTAAATCCTATAATTTGCATATGCGGGTGGCGGAGTGTTCCGCCAGAATACGGTCCATGGTTCTTAAAGAAGATCACGGATTGGTATTCTCCGCTTTGTATGGTCTTTTCCCATGCAGAAAGGCCAAATTCAAAGAGTTCATATAGATGTTCTTTTGAATACTGAGACAGCTCGGAGTAACACTTTTTTGTTTCAATCAGAACCGTTTGGAACGCGTTGGCAAGCACCGGATACTTATTCTTGAGCCAGATGATTTCTCCTTTTTCTTCGATAATGTCTGTCAGGCTTTCCCTTTCACAAAAAGGGCACTTTGTTTCTGTGTTCCGTATGCTCTCTGGTTTCTGTGTGCCAATGTTCATATTAAAAAGAAGATGTGTTTGCATGGAGATCACCCTTTATTCAGTGTTATGAAAGCAGGAAAACAATCCTATTTATCTTTCTACTCTCGGGCAGGAAAAACCTCTTCTTAACGAAGAGGCTTTTCTTTCATGTATTCTTTAAATGCATTTTTCACTTTCGGAACAACATAATGGCTGCCGCCCTTGTCCTGTACATTTTCAATCATCATGGAGACGAGAAGACTTGGCTGTTCCTGGTTAAACGCAACGAAATAACCATTTTCCTGGCCTTTCTCGCCAATTTTGGACTTCAGCTCTGCCGTTCCTGTCTTCCCGGCAAGTACGATATTTTTAAGTGGCGGCTTGTATCCTGTTCCTCTCTTATCCCCAACGACTTTTACCAGATCACTTCTGATTCTTGTAGCCGTTTCCGGGGAAATGACGTTTTTCTTCCACACTTTAGCTTTCGAATTATCTGCTTTCACCAGCTGCGGTGCGATTAAATTCCCGTTATTGATAAAAGGAGTATAGGAAAGCCCGAGGTGCAGGATGTTCATTTCCACTCTTCCCTGCCCATATCCGGTATCAGCAAGCATACCTTCTGAATCAATGTCTTCCTTCTTCAGTGAAGAATTTTCGAAATCTAGATCAAACGGCATGTCTTCATTAAAACCAAACTTTTCTGCGCCTTTCACCATGTCTTCTTTTCCGATGGCCAGTGCTGTTTGGGCAAAGTAAATGTTATCGGAATACATGAGGGCTTTCTCCAGATTAACAGATGGCACCGCAGAAACCCGGGTTACAAATTTCTTATCCCAGCCTTTCTTCTGCCACTTTTTCCCGGAGATGGCGACTTCCTTGTTTGGATTCAGCTTATTGGTCTCCAGACCGATGGATGCCGTAATCGGCTTAAACGTGGATCCAGGGGCATACGTGTAAGCAAAACGGTTTAACATCGGTTTCTTCGGATCTTTTTCAAGCTTCTGGTATTGTGAACCCGAGATCCCCAGTACAAAATCATTCGGATCGAAACCCGGGCTGTTCACAAGGGCAAGAACCTCTCCTGTTACAGGATTGATGGCCGAAGCTGTTCCGACATCCTTTTTCATCTGATTGTAGAGGTCGCTTTGCAGATACATATCAATGTTCAGTGTTACTGATTTTCCATCCACCGCTTCTTTCTTGGCAACCGTTCGTTTTTCGTTTTCACCAGAATCAACGATCCTGATCAATCCGCCGTTTTTCCCGCGGAGCTGCTTTTCATAAAATTTCTCAAGGCCTCTTCTTCCGATCACATCGGTAGATTCGTAGCCTTCAGATTTTAATTTTTCAAGCTCTTCTGCTTTAATAGGCTGCACAAATCCTGTTAGATGGGATGCCGCTTCTTTATACGGATACACTCTCGTCTCGATGGACTGAGTGCTCACTCCCTTGATTTTCGCGACTTTTTTAAGACGGGGGTCTTCCTCAGCAATAGTCTTAATCGGTACAAAGAATCCAGGCTGCACCCATGAAGCATTCAGAGCGTTATCAATGGTCTTCTTATCAATACCAAGCACTTTTGCGAGCTGTTCCTTGCTTGCGTCTTTATTTGCTGGTAGATTTTGAGGGACAATCCCTACCTGGGAAGCCACTCCATTAACAGCGAGTCCATTTCCATTGCGGTCAAGGATTTCTCCCCGCTTCGCTTTGTTTGTTTGAACCCTCACTTTATCTCCCTTTGCCATGCCCGGGAAGATCTGTGAATAATCCCAATCAATGTACCAGTCTTTCTTGTCTTTCTTTTCCTGCGCTTTCATTTTTATTTTATTCTTGTACTGAACAGGGCCAGCGAGCGTATCCATTTTTACGGTGTATGTATATGTGATGTTTCCGTTCTTGTCCGGCTCAGGCTCTTCTTTCGGGATAACAGGTTTGATCGAAACGTCTTGTGCTTTAATCCCGCCATAAATCGCTGAGTATTTCTTCACAAACTCATCCTTTGTAATCTCTTTTTTGCTTTTGTCTGACAGCATACTGTACATCTTATCAAACTTCATAGACTGCCAGTTTTTCATGTAATCTTTTAATCTCGGCTCCGGTTTAGGACCGTCCGAACAGCCGGCGATCACCATGAGCATCAGCGCTATGAAAAATATACCTAACCTATGTTTCAATGATATTCCCTCCTGGCTACTTCACTTTCTGTTTCTATTTTAATCCATTTAAAAAAATAACCGAAGCAATAACCCCTCACTTCAGCTTTCGTTTTATAAATCTTTTTTTGAACTCCAATAATCTTCTGCTGTCATGCTAAAATACTGAAGCTCCATATTCCATAGGCTTATATCCTTTTCCCTGGCCATCCCAACTTTTTTCAGAACCTTTCCTGAACCTTGGTTTGCAGGCATTGCAAGCCCAATTAATCGGTCGAGATGCAGTCTTTCAAACACAGCTTTTACACAGGCTGCCGCTGCCTCGGCCGCAAATCCTTGGCCCCAGCTTTCCCTGCTGAAAGCATATAAAAGTTCGACTTCATCCAAATCTTTTACGTAATTCAATCCGCAATGGCCGATCAGTTCCCCATCTTTCATCTGAACGGCAAACGTTCCAAATCCACGGTCCTCCCAGCCTTTAATAAAAAAAGCCATCATTCGCATCGCTTCTTCAGGTGAATAAGCCCCCCGTTTGGGCAAATACCTTCCTACCTCATCCTGCCCAAGCACCCGTGCATAGTTTTCAGCATCTTTTTCTTCATCAAACATTCGCAGGATCAGCCGATCGGTGACGAGAGTCTGAACCAATTCCATTCCATTTCCTCCCCGTGATTGCTCTTTTCTATCATGCTACCATACACTCAATGAAAGTATGACTTTTTGGGATGAACAGGTTAATCCTTCTAATAAAACGGGAAAACACAAACTAATAAATTTCAAGTAAAGAGGTGTCCGTCTGATGAACAGTGGTAACTGGTATGTAGAGAGACGTGCAAATTATAAAACGTGGAAAGAACGGTTTGATAAGGAAATGACGATGCAGCAGTCACTGATCTATGGAGTGCCTACGGTTCTTATGATTCTTTGTATCTTTCTCAAATAAGTTTGATTAACAACGTTGGAGCCCTCTGAAGTGGATGGGATGGAAGAGCGGATGAGAAGCAAACAGCTGCCTCCATCCTCACGGTAAGTGAAAAAAACTTGTGGGTTTCTTTCAAGCATCAGTTTGAGATGAGTATCTGGATGGAATTCATGAATAAGCTTTTTCAATGAAAATAAAGACCTTTATCTCCTTATGTGAGATGAAGGTCTTTTATTCAGTATTTATTACTTTGGGCGTTCAATCGTGAACTTCTCCCCAAGTTTTGAGTAATCATTGCCCGCCAGCCGGCTGATAGGCTTTAATCCTGCAGCATCAACGCGTCCTTCTTCGTACAAATCTTCTCTGATATGATAGTGGACGATTTCCCCGATGAGCAGATCACATGCCGGATTTTCTTCACTTCCGCCAAGCGGAATGGACTGCTCCAGGACACACTCCAAGCGGATGCTTGCTTCTTTTAAGCCTGGAACAGCTACTTTAGTGCTCTTAATGGGGGTAAGTCCGGCCAGTTCGACCTCACTCTTATCCGGCGGAAGGCTTGCTGCTGTCTGATTGATGGCTTCTACATAGCTTTCATCCGAGATATGAACAACAAATTCACCAGCCTCCATTGCATTCCTTGCCGTATCTTTCGGCTGGCCGTCCGCTCTCTGAACAGAAACAGAAATGAGCGGAGGAGTTGAACTGACTATATTAAAATAACTGAAAGGTGCCGCATTCAAAATACCCTCTTTTGTTGTGGTCGTAACAAAAGCGACCGGCCTCGGAATGATACTTCCTGTAAGAAACTTATAGTTTTCTTTAGCGGACAAACTTTTTGGGTCGATCGATTTCATGCAGAATCCCCTCTCTCTCGATTAGCTTTTAGAGTAATACTTTTGAAACCAGTCCCGTGCAGCCTCTGCCTCAGGCTGTGTGAGCTGATGGCCGTAATCTCCCCAGTACGTTTCCACATTCGCTCCTGCTCCTTGCAGGAGGCTTTCCAGTTCTTCCGTCTCCTGTGGAGGGCAGATCGGATCATTTTTACCGGCGCCTATAAATATTGCTGCATTCTCGAGATTTGGCAGTGTGATTCCTCTTAATGGCACCATGGGATGATGAAGGATTGCGCCGCGCAATTCTCCTTTATAGTGAAATAAAAGGCTTCCGGCGATATTCGCACCGTTCGAATAGCCGACCGCTACGATATTCTGCCGGTCAAACTCATATTCATCGGCCGCATGATCTAAAAAGTCATGCAGCTCTTTCGTGCGGAATTTCAAGTCTTCTTCATCGAAGACCCCTTCAGCCAACCTTCTAAAGAAGCGAGGCATTCCATTTTCAGTGACGTTTCCTCTGACAGTTAATATAGAAGATTCCGGTGAGATCATTGAGGCGAGCGGCAGTAAATCCTCTTCCGTACCACCTGTTCCATGGAGCAGAAGCAATACTGGTGCCTTTTCGTTTCTTCCTTTTTTAAATAAATGCCTCATTTTACTTCATCCTCCTTCAAAACCCGGACTTCTGCCGGCATAAGCACAGATTCAATCTTTTCCCGCTCTGGCTCAAGCCACGGAGGAAGAAGAAGATTTTTACCCATAATGTCTTTCGGCTCATCACGTGCAAATCCAGGCGGATCAGTCGCGATTTCAAAAAGAATACCACCTGATTCGCGGAAATAGATCGCATTAAAATATTGACGGTCAATAACTGGTGTTACTTCAAAACCGCTCTGCTGAACATGTGATCTCCAGTTTTCATGGTCCACATAATCGGAAGCCCGCCAGGCGATATGATGAACAGTACCGGCACCCATCGTTCCTCTTCCAACGGCTGACGTTTTAATGTCGATGATATTTCCCAGATCGGATGCAGCTCTAAACCTGATGAAATTACCGTCTTCTCCTGTTTTTTCCAAGCCCATGACATCAGTCAGCAATCTCATCGTTTTTTGAGGAGCACCTGACAACAATACCGCACCGCCAAATCCTTTGATGGCAACCTCGGCAGATACCCCGCCAAATGACCATGTACTGTTTTTCCCTTCACTGCGGCTTACCAATTCAAGATGAAGACCGTGGGGGTCATCAAAGGCTAAATACTGCTCGCCAAAGCGCTCTGTTTTTTCAAAAGCTACGTTAAATTTAGTTAGACGCTCTTCCCAGAAGGTTAATGCTCCTTCAGGTACCACAAACGCCGTGACACCCACCTGTCCCGCTCCTGTTCTTCCGCTATATGCGCCAGGCCAAGGAAAGAAAGTCATAATCGTCCCTGGTGAGCCTTCCTCGTCTCCAAAATAGAGATGGTACGTACCCGGATCATCAAAGTTTACTGTTTTCTTTACGAGGCGCAGCCCCAGCACCCCAGCATAAAAATCAACGTTTTCCTGGGGATTCCCAACAATAGCTGTAATGTGGTGAATTCCACTTGTCCTTTTTTCCACAATCATATCTCCCTTCATATATACCCTGTTACTATTCCCTTTAATAAAGAACAAACACTTTAACTTACTTATAGTAAGTATGATAACAAACGTAACTTACTTATGTCAAGCGCTTTACACGTTATCAATCTTTATGGGTTTTATAAATTGAAAGCGGATAAAGAGGTTACTTATTCCATTTTCAAGACCTAAATACGAACATTATAATTAATTTTAAATTAAAGGTTCGTAAATTTTATTGTTTTTGTTTTCGGAATTTGATATAGTTACTAAGGTTGAGTGAAACAACACGCAGAAGCTTGAACATGGGAGGTTCTTTTTATGAATAATAAATATGATGTCATTGTGGTTGGAGCTGGTCCGGCCGGAATATTCTCTTGCTATGAATTAACTCGCAAAATGCCGGAAGCCAACATTTTATTGATCGATAAAGGCCATGATATTTATTCAAGAAACTGCCCGATTCTGCAAAAGAAAATTCAAAAGTGCCCGCCTGCTGCCGGAAGAAAAGAATTTGCCGGCTGCCTTCCAGCCTGTTCGATTACGAATGGCTTTGGAGGAGCAGGAGCCTACTCTGATGGAAAGTTTAATATTACAAGTGAGTTTGGCGGATGGATGACTGATTACCTGCCGGATGAAACCGTAATTGATCTTATAAAATATGTAGACAGCATTAACCTTGAACATGGAGCGACAGAAACCATTACTGACCCGCTGACTGATGAAGTGAGAGATATTGAGAAGCGCGCGTATGCTGCTGAATTGAAGCTTCTCCGTGCACAGGTCCGCCACCTTGGAACGGAACAAAACCTTGCAATTTTGACCAGCATCTATGAATATTTAAAAGAAAAAATCGAAATGCGCTATAAAGCAGAAGTATTGGATCTTGTTACAGAAAAAGTGGATGGCACGCACAAAGCAACTGGCGTGGAATTAAAAGACGGAACGATCCTCTCTGCGGATAAAATCGTCATCGTTCCAGGCCGCGATGGCTCATCATGGCTCACCAAGATTCTGAAAAAACGCCGGCTGAAAATGGCAGCTAACCAAGTGGACATCGGTGTCCGTGTAGAGACGTCAAACGTGGTGATGGAGGAAATCAACGAGCATTTATATGAAGGGAAATTTGTGTTCAACACGTCCGTCGGCACAAGAGTCCGAACGTTCTGCAGCAATCCGTCAGGACACGTAGTGGTCGAGAACCATTCAGGCATCATGCTGGCAAACGGGCATGCCTACAAAGACCCTGCTCTCGGAAGCCCGAATACCAACTTTGCTCTGCTTGTGTCCCATAAATTTGATGATCCATTTGATGAGCCAACGGAATATGCACATGAAGTATCGAGGCTTGCTAACCAGTTATCCTCTGGAGGCTTGGTCGTACAAAAGTACGGAGATATTAAGAAAGGCCGCCGTTCCACTGAAAAAAGGATCAAAGAAGGCTTTCTTAATCCAACAATGAAAGAGGCGGTTCCTGGTGACCTCGGTTTAGTTCTTCCTTATAACACGATGAAAAGCCTGATTGAAATGACAGAGGCACTGAATGAAGTAACCCCTGGTATTTCTTCAGAACATACATTATTTTATGGAGTAGAGGCCAAATTCTATTCTGCCCGGCCGAAGCTGAATGACCGTTTTGAATCAGAGATTTCCGGCCTCTATGTCGGCGGAGACGGCGCAGGGATTACGCGAGGACTTGCACAGGCGAGCGCGTGCGGAGTCTGGATCGCTCGTGACATCGCTGATAAATTGAACACAAAAGAAAAGGAACTGGCTGTCATCGGTTAATGCCAGACTGGAGGACCGTTATTTTTACGGTTCCCTTTTTTTATGGGGCTGTTTTCGTCTTTTAGGAAAGCTCTTTTCTAAAAGATTGTTGCTTTTGGGTCATTTTGTAAACAGCCTTCATTGACAAGTTGATTGGAGTGTAAGGTGCGAGACTCCTGAGGGAGAAGCGGGACAGGTGAGACCCACAGGCGCGTGCGCCGAGGAGGCTCACCGCATGCCCCGCGGAAAGCGAGCATCCTGAAACGGAAATCAACCACTCCTAAGAGCAACAAAGGTTACGAAAACAGCCTTTAGGAAAGAGCCTTTATATATATGTTTGCGAGTGAGCTGCCTTGCGTTACACTAGAAGCAGAATCTTTCAAAGGAGCTGTTTCGTATGTGTGGCAGATATTCTTTGTATGCGGATATGCATTTTATTCAGGAAGAGTTTGATATCACGATTCCCAAAACCTTGCCTCAGCGCTTTAACATCGCTCCATCACAAAACGTGCTTGTTATTACCTCGGATAGAGGGACACGAAAAGCGGAAATGCACCGCTGGGGGCTGATTCCCTTTTGGGCGAAAGATCCCAAGATCGGTTACAAGATGATCAACGCCCGGGCCGAAACGGTGGATGAGAAGGCTTCATTTAGAGGTCCCTTGAAAAATAAGCGTTGTCTCGTGATAGCCGATGGCTTTTTTGAATGGAAAAGAGAAGACAAACAAAAGCAGCCGTTTCATATCCGGCTGAAAAACCGTAAACCTTTTGCCTTTGCCGGCCTCTGGGATCAATGGGAACAAAATGGAGAAGTGATTACGTCCTGTACTCATATCACAACACGCCCGAATGCATTGATGAAAGACCTCCACGACCGCATGCCGGTCATCCTGACAAAAGAAGCAGAAGAAAGCTGGCTGGATCCTTCCATTCAGGATAACGAGTACTTAAAATCTCTCCTCACTCCATATGATAGTGAACAGATGGAGGCATTTGAAGTATCACCGGTTGTCAACTCACCGAGAAATGACGTGAAGGACTGCGTGGTACCTTTATATAATTTTTAGCTTGATTTATTAATATCCATCATTTAACATTATGAAAACGATACATGGCTATGAAGAAGAAGAGTAGATGGCACGTACACTTCAGAGAGCTGGCGGTTGGTGAGAGCCAGTGTGGAAATGCAATTGAATGGGCTTCTGAGCCTCAAACCGAAACCGCTGGGAGTAGGCTTTGACGGAAGGTCTCGCCGTTAGAAGGAGACAGGTATTCGGTCTTTGGATACTGTTAAAGCGGACTGCTTAGAGCAGTTCATCAAGGTGGCACCACGGGGTTTCTCGTCCTTAATCAGGATGAGGAGCCCCTTTTTTATTGGACAGGAGGAGATTAAATGGAGAAAAAAATTGTACTGACTGGAATCAAGTCTACCGGAAGGCCGCACATCGGAAATTATATTGGAGCCATTAAACCAGCTCTCCAGCTGGCTGAAAACGATGCCTATTCACCTTATTACTTTATTGCAGACTACCACTCTTTAACAACCGTTCAACATGCAAACCAATTCAAGGATTATGTATATGGCATTGCGGCAACCTGGCTTGCACTCGGTCTTGACCCCGAAAAATCAACCTTTTACCGCCAGGCAGATGTTCCAGAAGTTTTGGAGCTCGCATGGATTCTCTCCTGCCTCACACCAAAAGGTTTGATGAACCGCGCCCACGCTTATAAAGGTTTGATTGAAGAAAACCGGCAGAACGGTCTCGAGCAGGATTCCGGTATCAATATGGGTGTGTTTACGTATCCCATCTTAATGGCCGCAGATATTTTATTGTTTCAATCGGATATTGTCCCTGTCGGCAAAGACCAGATTCAGCACGTGGAAATCGCCAGAGACATCGCCGGACATTTCAACCATATATATGGCGAGACATTCAAAATGCCTGAATACAAGGTTGACGAAGCAACTTCAGTCGTTCCGGGGCTTGATGGCAGGAAGATGAGTAAGAGCTATAACAATACGATTCCTCTTTTTAATGAGGAGAAAGAGTTAGAGAAACTAATCAAACGGATTGAAACGGATTCTAGTTTACCTGAGGACCCAAAAGACCCAGCTCTTTCTTCTTTGTTCTTAATCTATAAAGAATTTGCATCAGAAGCGCAGGTGAAGAGGATGCGTGAGAGATATGAGAATGGAGTGGGCTGGGGAGAAGTTAAAAAAGAATTGTTTCATGTTATGAACGCCTATTTGGAAACACCAAGGCAGCGTTATATAGAACTCATGAACAACCCGAAGAAAATGGATGAAATTCTCCTGCACGGAGCTGAAAAAGCTCGCCGGCGGGCGAGAACATTTCTTGAAGAGGTTAAGGAAAAGATAGGTTGCTGAGTGACGGGGGCTGCGGTCGATGATGTTGCCCAATGGCGGGCTGCCGCACGATTATTTGGTTCAGCCGCCCGAATCCTCTCCCAGGTGATCATTTCCCACTCCCTGGCGCCGAATTACTTCACCTAAAAAAACACATCAAAAAAAGCCGCCTCCAAAGCGGCTTTTTCTCTATTCTTACACTCTTTCTCATGAAACGTCATATCGCTGTGATTTTCTTCCCTTTGTTTTCAAAGAATAGACAGCCACAGCAATTGCAATGATAAAAACGGCCAGGCCGAGAAGGCTCGCCTTATGAACAAATGCGGTAACAAGGTACCATTTTGCACCTACCGTTCTGCCGATCATGATGAACAGAAAACTCCAGATAAATGCACCGGTATACGCATAAAAGGCGAATACACGATACGGAAGCGAGGACATCCCTGCAAAATAGGCTGTGAGATGCCGGATTCCTGGAATAAAGTAGCCAAACATGATTAATGGTTTTCCGAAACGCTGAAAGTAAGTTTGTGAGGTGTGTATTTTATGTGCTGATAAGTGAAATTTCGGTCCATATTTAAGCAATAAGGGTAAACCAAAGCTCTTTCCGAGCCAATAGTTGATCGTAATCCCGGTCGCTGATCCTGCAAAAGCGGCGAGCAGTGTCAAAGCAAAAGAAACTTCACCCGTGTAAACGATATAACCGGCAAAGGTCAGCAGAAACTCATCCGGCACTGGAAGACCGATCACACCAAGCGCAAGAAGGAAATACAATGCAAAATACCCGTAATGATGAAAAAGATTTTGTAAAAAGATCTCCATACAACACCAACTAGTTTAGGATAGTATCTCTATTTTACCGAAAATATACAATTTTGTATCGTTTTTTTACAATTCTTTTATTTTCCAATCCAAAAGACTCCTTTTTTCGACATAATAAATCTCTCTTCTTTTTCACTTCATATGTCATATACATGTTAAGGAGATGAATTGGACAAAGGGTGAAATCATGGGAAAATTTCTAAAAGGAACACTTATTTTATCTTTGGCAATGCTCTACACAAAAGTCGTGGAATTCGTAGTCAGCGTCCTTCTCGCAAGATCATTGGGCAGTGAAGGTATGGGATTTTACATGATGGCACTGCCGGTGATCGGACTTTTGATCACGATTGCCGCTCTTGAATTTCCAACCGCCCTCTCAAAGGTTTTGGCCGAAGAGGAAGTACATCAGAATGACAAACAGAGGCTCCAGATCGTTAAGGTATCGTTTTACGTCATCATGGGATTAAGCCTGCTCCTTGTGCTGATCAGTGCAGCCGTTACGCTGCTGCTTCTAAAATGGGAGACTATTGATACTCGGCTCGGGTATCCTTTGCTTGCTCTCATCCCGATCGTGCCGGTTATAGGAACGACCTCTATTCTGAAAGGCTACTTCAGCGGACTTCAAAAAATGAAGCCCATAGCAATCGCTCAGCTTTTAGAAAAAACGGCGCAGCTGAGTTTTATTTTTTACGTCCTGCAATATATGAAAGGTTTGCCCTTAGAATATCGAGTTGTTGCTGCTGTATTGGGAATTGGGGCCGGTGAGCTTGTCTCACTGTTTTTCTTTTCAACGTCGTTTTTACTAGGGCAGCGAAACTTAAAAGATGTTTCGAAATCAGATTTCACACCTGTTCCGCGAAGAAGCATCTTAAAAAAGCTGTTTCAAGTAAGCCTTCCTACGACTGGAGTCCGCATCCTGAACGCCCTTACTGCTGCAGTGAATCCGATTTTGATCACGCAAAGTTTAATGTTCGCCGGAATTACAGCATCAATCGCCACTAAACAGTATGGCATGCTTACGGCGTTTGCGATGACGATCGGCTACTTTCCGGGATTTATCGGATATTCACTGTATGTTTCACTCGTTCCTTCCATTTCCGAAGCACGCTCCAAACAGGATGAAGCAGGGCTGCATCAGCGGATCCACCAGGCTTTTCATATTACCTTTCTTTATGGCATTCCGTGCTCGATCGTGATGTATTTTTTTGCAGACGAACTTACCGTGCTTTTCTATCATTCTCCACAAGCCGGCCAGTTTTTGATGCTCCTCTCACCCTTTATTCTGTTTCATTATTTGCTTGCACCGCTTCAGGCCATCCTTTTTGGCCTGGGAAGAGCAAGAGATGTGTTCTCGCAAACCATATGGGTTAATATCCTGTCTATCCTGCTCATTCTTTCCCTTGCTTCACAAACGTCGTTTGGCATCCATGGGGTCATTATTGCAGTGAACTTTAGCGGGGTTTTACTTTCCTTCCTCCATTACCACACCATCGTGGAAGAGGTGAAGTTCAAGCCTAAGCTCGCAGAATACTTTACGTTCATTGCATCAGGAGTTGCAACCATCTGTCTGTGCGAACTTATGCATACCACCCACTATGAAAACCACCAGTCGATCACCCTTCTGCTGATCGTCGTGTTCTCCTTTTATTATGGAACGCTATTCCTGCTGCGGATGCTGCAAAATGGCATCGGCCGCCTTTGGATGAAACCTCAAAAATAAAAAGGATCTGATGGGCTCCCATCAGGTCCTTTTTTTACGCACGTTTCATTTTAACTTTATAGATAAGCCACATAATCAGCACTGCCGCTACAGCCGTGAGAATAGCGTAGAATCCCAGGTTGTGAAAGTACTGCTCAACAACACTCCACTTTCTGCCCAACTCTTTTCCGAGCATGATAAACGTGAAGCTCCAGACTAATCCACCTGAATAGGCATACAGCGCAAACCTTTTAAATTTCATGGCTGAAATACCCGCGATATAAGCAGTAATATGACGGATTCCCGGAATAAAATAACCGATGATAATCATCAGGTTGCCATACTTTTGAAAGTACCATTGTGTTTTTTCTATTTTTTCTTCCGTAATTCCAATTTTAGGGCCAAACGTTTTCAGAAATGGCAGACCAAGTTTATAGCCTAGAAAATAACTGACGGAGATTCCGGACATCGCTCCCAAAAAGGCAGACAACAAGGTCAATGCAAACCCTGTTTTTCCTTCGTAGACTAGATAGCCTGTAAAGGTGAGTAAAATTTCATCCGGAACCGGCAGACCAATTAAACCAAAGGCAAGAGCAAGAAAGATACCGACATATTCATAGTGAATAATAAAATCCAAAATCGTTTTACTCATAGATTACCCCTATACGGTTTTGATGTCTGTCATTCTTTCAATGCCTTGCCTAGCTCAGCTGCACGTTCGTTGGTCGCTTGAACCGCCTTTTGGATCAGCTGTCCAAAATCAGCTTCTTTTAAGATCTCCAGCCCGGCCGCTGTTGCACCACCTGGAGTAGTGACCGCCTCCCTAAGGTCAATCGGTGACAAACCGCTTTTTAACATCACCGCAGAACCATAGATCATCTGTGAAACGAGCTTCCGTGCTTGGCCTTCTGATATCCCATAACTTGAAGCAGCATTAATGAGAGCAGAAGCAAATTCATAAAGGAAGGCTGGAGCGCTCCCAGTAACAGCAGTAAGTTTATGTATCTGCTCTTCAGTGCATTTTTCGGAGGAGCCGATACTGTCCAACAGAATTTTCAGCTGCTGTTCTTGGTTAGCATCCAAGGTTTCAGCATGTGTATAAATGGACATGGATTCTCCCGCCTCTGAAGCCGTATTGGGCATCACCCAGGCTACCGGTGTGCGAGAAGGAAGGTTATCCTCCAGTTTTTTCAGTCCGATTCCAGCCGCTACGGAAATGACAAGCTGGCCATCGATAGCGGTTGAAAGTTTTTCTAAGACAGCATCATGGGCGTCAGGAGGAACGGCAAGAACAATGACAGAACTTTCCCGCACATGATGAATCCAGTCTGTTGTCGTCTCCACAGCATATAACGAAAATAGCTGCTGAAGCCTTTCCGTGTTCCCCTGATTTCCTGCAATGATCGATATATTTTGGTCTTTAGAAGACTGAAGTCCTTTAATCATTGACTCTGCCATGCGGCCTGCGCCAATAAACAGAAATGTTGTACTCATTTGTTGATCTCCTTTTAAACAAGTGATTTCAAAAGCAAAAGGCGTTCAAAAAGAACACCTTTTCTCTATTGTAGCTTATTTTGTTTAAAAATCTATCAGGGACTCCATTTTCTTCTGATCGACCGTTTTAACCACTGCCGCCAATAGTTTTACTGTGTTTTCCAGATCGCTCTTGCTGACCATGGAAACATGGCTGTGGATATAGCGCGATGCGACACCGATGACAAGAGAAGGAATGCCTTTTTAAACAAATGGAACCTGCCGGCATCCGTTCCTCCGCCGAGCATGACATCCACCTGGTAAGGGATGTTATGTTTCTCGGCGATCTCGATCACCATGTTTCGCAGTGGAACGTGCGGAACCATTGAAGAGTCAAGGAATGTTATGAGCGGACCAGCTCCGAGCTTGGCTTTGTTGGAGTTGTCACCCGGTCCATCCTGCGCGATCCCAACATCCATTGCAATCGCAAGATCAGGCTCCATGGCATACGGTGCGGTTGCTGCTCCCCTTAAGCCGACTTCTTCCTGAACTGTAGCTCCACAGTAAATAGTGTTCGGGTGGTCACTGTCTTTGAGTTGCTTTAACACCTCCAGCGCAAGATAGCAGCCCGCACGATTATCCAATGCTTTTGCCAGGATTGTATCGTTATCTGGCAAGAGTTCAAACGGACAGATCGGCATAATCGGATCTCCAACCTTGATCCCCCATTCTTTCACCTGATCTTTATCGTTCGCCCCAATATCGATAAACATTTCACGCATCGGATAAACTTTTTTCCGTTCTTCCGGAGTCAATATATGCGGAGGCTTTGAACCTACCACACCCGTGAACGATTTCTTGTCTGTAATCACGTGAACTCGCTGGGAAAGGATAACTTGATCCCACCAGCCGCCAAGCGGAACGAACCGCAAATAGCCATCCTTCGTAATTTCGCTGATCATGAAAGCTACTTCATCCATGTGGCCGGCAAGCATGATTCTAGGCCCATCGGCCGACCCTTTTTTCTCGCCAAAAATGCTTCCCATGTGATCATAAACAAGCGGTGCACCGGACTTTTCGATCTCACGCTTCATAATTTTTCGTATCTCGTTTTCAAAGCCTGGAGCACCATTGGTTTCTGTCAGTTCTTTTAAAAGATCCAAATCTATCACCATCCTATATCTATAGAATGGTAAAAATGCCCTTGTTTTATTACAAAGCATTCAAGGTTTTAATTATAGACGATTAAGGAATACTTATGTAGTAAAAAAAGGAGGATAACATTATGCCAAAATTCCAATTGGGCGATCAGGCCCCTGACTTTACAGCAGTAACAGCAGAAGGAGAATCCTTTCATTTTTATGACCATTTAAAAACGGATGACCGCTTTCACTTGCTTGTATTTTTCCGCGGAGAATGGTGCCCGGTATGCAACGAACAGCTCCAGGATCTTGAGAAGCATAAAGAAACGTTCCGTGAGCTGAATACTCACATTCTTGCCATTTCTACTGACGAAACCGCCAACCTGGCAAAAATGAAGCAAAGCAGCACACTCTCTTTCCCCGTTCTGAGTGACAAGGATCAGGAAGTCATTAAGGCTTACGGCGTCTATTACCATGATGATACCTATTATGATGATCATGGCTCACATGGAGAACCGGCTGTTTTTCTCGTTGATCCGCAAAAAAGAATTCTTTATCTAAGCGTTCAGACCGGCCCTTTCGGAAGGCCTTCCGCTGAAGATCTTCGAAAAACCATAAAGTACATTCAGAAAACATTGCGTTAAAAGAAGAGCCTCCAAGGTTCTTTTTTTATTACACATGGAGTTCAAAAAACTCGATAAAAAAAGAACCTCCTGGGCTCTTTTTTTTAGGTTGTTTTCGTAACCTTTGTTGCTCTTAGGAGTGGTTGATTTCCGTTTCAGGCTGCTCGCTTTCCGCGGAGCGTGCGGTGAGCGTTACCGGCGCCAGCGCCTACTTTCTCGGCGCATGGCGCCTGTGGGTCTCACCTGTCCCGCTCCTCCCGCAGGACAAGGAAGGCTTCGGAAGCGTTATATCGCACGAAGAAAATGTGATATTCATTTTCGAGGAGTCCAGCACCTTGCACTCCAATCAACTTGTCAATGAAGATTCTTTACTTGTTCCTAAAGCAACAATCTTTTAGAAAAGAGCCTTTTTTTATTGATTTTGTAAAGACCTATATTGAGGTCATTCAAATTGTGCACCCCTACTGAGGCTTGAAAGAGACCCTCAAATTTTTTTCTCCTTTAGTAGGGATGTGATCGCTGGCGATGATAAGAGCCGGCTGGTTTGTGAAACAAATGAACCGCCTGAAAAGCAGATGGGAAAAGCTTGCTTATACCCTTCTGCTTTTCAAAGGGCGGTTCAATCACACCCACTTTTTATTACACTTGAAGTTCCATCGCTTCAGCCACTTGAATGGCTTTCAGCAAGGCTTTCGCTTTATTGAAGGTCTCTTCGTATTCGTTCTCCGGAACAGAATCAGCGACGATGCCTGCCCCCGCTTGAATATAAGCTTTTTGATTTTTAAACAGAATCGTACGGATCGTAATGCAGGAGTCCATATTCCCTGAAAATGATAAATATCCAATGGCCCCTGCATACGTTCCTCGCGCTTGCGTCTCAAGTTCTGATATGATCTGCATGGCTCTGATTTTCGGAGCTCCGGACAGCGTTCCGGCTGGCAGGCAAGAGATCAGAGCGTCAAAGAAGTCTTTATCGCCTCTCAGCGTTCCAGTTACGTCCGATACGATATGCATGACATGAGAGTACCTCTCAATCTCCATAAATGAGGACACTTCCACACTGCCATATTCTGAAACCCTGCCGATATCGTTCCTTCCTAAATCGACAAGCATGATATGTTCTGCCACTTCTTTTTCGTCCGCCAATAATTCCTCTGCTAATAGCTGGTCTTCTTCCATGTCTTTTCCCCGGGGACGAGTTCCGGCAATCGGCCTGGTTCTTACCTGCTGTCCTTCTACTTTGACAAGCAATTCTGGTGATGAACCAACGATGGTCTCATCCGGCATCTTCAGGAGATACATGTAGGCAGATGGGTTTACGATCCGCAGAACCCGGTAGACGGTCAGCGGGTCCGCCTTTGCTTCACTTTCAAAACACTGTGAAAGCACAACTTGAAAAATATCACCGGCAGTAATATATTCTTTAGCTCGCTTTACCATCCTGCAAAACTCTTCTTTTGTCAGATTAGATTGTACGGCGCTTATATCAACTTCCTGCTGAGGAAGGTAGCGAAAGGCTGGAACAGGGTGATTCACATTATTTTCAAGCTGTGCCAGCGTATCATGTATGGATTGTTCAGCTTTTTTGTAGGCTTCTTCAATTTGCTGCTCCGAGTGGTTCTCCGGAACATGAAGGTTGCAGACGATTTGTATGGATTGTTTTAGATGATCAAAGACAATCAGTTCATCTACGAATAAAAATTTCATATCATCTGTATTGATGACATCTTTGCTGTGAGGTGGAATGTTTTCAAAATATTGCAGGATATCATAGCCGAAATAACCGACTGCACCGCCTGCAAATTGAGGCAGATTGTTATGCGCGGGACTTTTGAATTGGTTGAGGAGAGATTTTAAAATATCAATAGGATGCCCTGTAAAGGTTTCATCCTGGCCTTTTTTCTTTATCGTTGTTTTACCCTTCTTGCACGAGACCACCATAAAGGGATTTTTTCCGATATACGAATACCGGGCCCATTGCTGGCCGCCTTCTACACTTTCAAGCAAGAAAGAATAATCTTCCTTATAATACGTTTGATACAGTTCAATGACTGTATGAACATCTGCGAATAACTCAATGCTTACAGGAACTAAATTATAGCTTCCTGCCAGTTGTTGTACTTCTTCCAATGATGGTTGAATCATGGCTATCATCCCTTCTTTACGAGAGACGAAGATTAGCAACCATAACCGCTAATCTCAGCTCGGCTCTGCTCTGTTCTTTTGTTCCCACTCAACTCTTCTCAACTAACCTCACGATTAAAAATCACTATATAATGCAATAGGAAAACTGTCAACCGTTACTTTCCGGATTTAACCTCATTTCAACAGGGAAAGCTACCTATGATGAGATTACTATAGAAGAGGTGAAAAGGAATGAAAGCAGTTGTTATTAATGAATATGGAGGAAGAGATCAGCTTGTGGAGAAAAAAGTGAACGATCCCAAGCCAGGTCCGAAAGATGTCCTCATTGAGATCCATGCCACTTCCGTTAACCCGGTGGACTGGAAAATTCGTGAGGGGTATTTGAGAGACAACCTTTCCTTCACTTTTCCAATAATACTTGGATGGGATGCAGCGGGAGTAGTGAAAGAGACCGGCTCTTCTGTGACCAAGTTCAAACCGGGAGACGAAGTATTTACACGGCCGGCAACAGAACGGGACGGCACCTATGCTGAACTGCTTGCTGCTGATGAAGAATTGGTCGCCTTCAAGCCAAAAAACCTGACGTATGAAGAAGCAGCCTCTATTCCCCTCGTTGGCCTTACAGCATGGCAATGCCTGGTGGAGTTTGCACACATCCAGGAAGAACAAAGGGTCCTTATTCACGCAGGCGGAGGAGGAGTCGGCAGTTTTGCTATTCAGCTTGCTAAAGCAAAAGGAGCTTATGTGCTATCAACAGGCAGTAAGGATTCAGAGGAGATTATCAAAGAATCTGGTGCAGATGAGTTTATTGACTATAAAGTAAAAGATTTTGCCGAAGCGATTGAACCCGTAGACATCGTGTTTGATACGATCGGCGGGGAAGTGCAGCATAACAGCTATAAAGTGATCAAGCCGGGTGGAATTCTCGTTTCCATTGTCAGCCCACCGGTACAGAAGGAGGCTACCAATCATTCTGTCAAAGCTGGGTTTGTCTTTTTGGATCCTGACGGAGACCAGCTTGCTGAGATCGGAAAGTTGATTGAGGCAGGGAAAATTAAACCTTTTGTGGGAGAAACCTTTCCTCTAACCCAAGAGGGTGTAAGAAAAGCTCACGAATTAAGCGAATCTCATCATGCCAAAGGGAAAATCATTATTCAAGTGAAATCCTAGTCTTCAGCAGAAATGAGGCCTGTAACGAAGGATATATCATCCATCGTTACAGGCCATTTTCAATGTAAGAAAACTTAACATAACTATAGAAATCCTTTCCAGCATCATGATAAGGTTAACTTACATTTTCTTTTCATAAGGAGGAAATTATGATTCTTTCCCATCAGTTAACACCAGAAGAAAAAGAAAAGGTTAAGCAGTTAAAAAGTAAAATAAACCGCACGGATTGTCCAGAAGAAAAATCCGCCTATGAAAATCAGCTCATTAAGCTCATGGAAAGAATCTTCATACGCCATAAACTTCAGCGTAGAAATGAATTATAGCTGAAGCAGTTTCACGAGATCGAACCCGAAAGCCTCCTCCGTCAACTGCTGTTCTCCAATCTGTATTATTTCTTCCCCAAGCTTTATACCGCCCAGCTTTTCATACGCTGCTTTGCATGGATTATCTTTCAAAACCCAAACAAGCAATGTACGATAGCCGGAATCGTATTGTTTTTGAGCAAAATGCCGGATTAGACTGCTGCCGATCGTTCTTCTCTGATACTCCTGCAAGAGATAGATGGCATACAGTTCAGATTCATAAGGAAAGCGGCCTGAGCGATTGGGACCGCCGGAACAAAAGCCAATAATCTCCTGATTAATAGATACCACATATAAAAAACTTTTCTCCAGTGGCTTTTGAATGATGCCCATCCACAAATCCTGCCTGTCCTCTGCCTTCATCTGCTCCAAGTATTCATCGTTAACAATTCCTTTATAAGTCGTTCTCCAGCTATCAACCTGCACGAAAGCTATTCCCTTTTCATCTCCCGGAATGGCTTTTCTTATCTCCAACCGAATCACTTCCTCTCTAAAAAGATGTGATTTTTCGCTTCAGCTTTTCCGATCTAGCTTCAACGCCCTCCAGTGCCTGTCGTTTTTTAATAGGCGTTTCAGCTTTTCCGATCTAGCTTCAACGCCTAAAGACTCTGCCACTTCGATCTTTGCCAGAAAACAAAAAGCGTTTTATGGCAACGCCCTCCAGTGCCTGTCGTTTTTTAACAGGCGTTTCAGCTTTTCTGTATTATTGATAAAAACTGGCGATGATTTTTGCTGCTGGCAGGAAGAGGAGCTGCCCGAGCACGGTTCCGATCAGCTTAGTCGTGATCAGCAAGATAACGAGCGCTTTCACATCGCCGTAGGGCCGCTTTCCTCTGATCGCCTGATCAGTAATGATCGCTGACTTTGGATCAATAAAGAAGGTAAGCATGATGGTTGCTGCTCCATTAATCATGCCGGATGAAGCTGCCGCTGCCAGCTGATTTTGGGATGGAACCAGCAATGAGGAATAATTGGCGGCAAGTACCCCTATTGTATAGATACCCGTTACTACCGCATGAAGAAGCAAGAATCTTTTAGGAATTTCTCTAAACCGCAGTTTTTGAAGCATTTTCTTCTTCGGAACCGTTGCTTTTTTTACAATGCGTTTCATATTGTTTGCGTGCAGCGCTTCAAACACGAGGGAAGGAACAGATCCTGACAATGCAATTTTCTTCACCCCGATCTGAAAAATTTTCAGGAAAGTGGGAATTACAAAAACCCCTGCCAGAGTGCCTGCTGTAGCAGCGGCAATAACGTATCTCATATCACTGAGGGGATCCAGATCTTTTGCAATACTAAACCCTATTATCTTTCCGATCAAGGGAGCCTGAAACATATTTGCCGTTCTTGAAACTAGTACAAAAAGATTAAAAATGGAAAAAGATAATGCCACTTGCCCTGTTTTAACAGAGTTCAGTCTAACAGAATAGCCAAGAGTATCAATCACATGAATGACGAAAGTCAGTAAAATCAATTGAATAAGAACATGATCCATCTCTCTCTAACACCCCTTCGCCGCAAATTTCGATTTCTTTTTCATTTCCCCGGAAATTGCTGTATTTTGAAATGTATTCATAGTATATATTTTTCGTACTTTCGTTGATCATTCCTTCTCACTTGGAACCCAAAAAAAGGACTGCACTCAGCAGTCCTTCATCCTAACCATTATCCTTTTCTGGCAAACCAAAGTGTCCATCGGTCCTGTTCCATTATTTCCTGTTCATCTCGCAATTTTGTTTCAATGTATTGGATTAGGTGCTCCAATCTTTCGTCGTCCAATTCAAACAGCAGCGACCGTCCTGTACGTTTTCTAAGGTCCTCCGAGAGGTCATTTACAGAAGAATACTGTTTTCTCAATTCCCAAAGCTTGACCTCTTCAACATGTGAAAACCCTGCTTTTTCAAGAGCTCCTCGAACCTGCTCGCCTGTAAAACGCCTCTCGATTTCCTTCTCCATCAATTCTGGATTTTGTTCAAAGAAATATCCCCGGATATGTGTGTCTGTTCCTGGGAGCAAACAATCCTCAGGTGTCCTGTCTTGAATGATGAACATTCCGCCTGGTTTCAACAAGCGAAAGGCTTCTGATATACATCCTTCCAATTCGGTCAAATGATGAATCACTGCCCGTCCCAATACGACATCCGCGGTAAGCGATTCAAGCCCTGTATTCCACGCATATCCATGTACATACTGAACACGTCCTCCAAAACCTTGGCAGTTCTCGCGTGCTGCTTCCAGCATTTTTACTGAAAAATCGACAGCAGCCACTTGCTTGGCGCCCAGTTCAATCAGTGCTTTCGTATAGATGCCTCCTCCACAGCCGATATCTACCGCGCTAAAATCCTTCAAAGCCAGATATTGTTCAATCAGCTTCTTCCAATCATCTGCTGCTGTTCTAGTGGCGTAGGATAATTTGTTATCCTTTCCATGAAAGTCAATTGCCATAATGCTCAGCTCCTTATTTGACGGCCTTTATCAGAACAGCTTCTCCGCTGAATTCCTGAACCTTTCCATCCTTCTCCATAATGCTAAAATATTTCTTAACATGTGAAGGTGAATCTGTCATTTTTTTAATCAGCTGATCTTTTTCCTCCTTTTTCAACTCCATCCGGTCACACCAGCTGTCAAACGTAAATGTCTTTTTAAAAACATTGATCTGCTCTATCCTGAAACCGGCTTTTTCCAAAAACGTTATCCACTCGGACTTTTTCCAAGCGCGGTAATGGCTGTGGTCTCTTCTTTTTTCTATATCATTATAAAACTCATCATACTCCTTCCTTTCCGGTGCCGTATTATCTACGATTAATAGTGTTCCGCCCTGTGACAGCACTCTGTAGGATTCCGAGATAAATGATTGCAGATCCGGAAAATGGTGAGGTGCAATCCGGCACGTAACCACTTCAAAAGATTCTTCTGAAAAAGGAAGTTTCTCCGCATCACCTTTGACGAATGAGACATTATGATAACCGTTTCCTTCTATAAATCTTTTTGCAGCTTCCAATATCTCGCTCGTCAGATCCAACGCGGTCACTTCTTTAACGAGTGGAGAAAATACATTAGCGGTGTGCCCGCCACCTGTTGCAATATCCAGCAGACGGTCCTGTGGCTCTGCGTTCGAGATCTCCACCATTTGTGCCAAATCCTTCCCTTTAGCATGAATGGGACTGCTCACATATTTTTCAGCATTTTTTCCAAACTGCTGCTGAACCCTCGCTTTAATATCCATCTATCCTCTCTCCTTTCCCTCAATCTCATCATATGCATAAGCTACATGTAAGAAAATTACTAATAAACATACCAATCACATAAGAAAAACTAATCACAAGGACAGAATATTTAAAATACTAAAATTTTTAGAGAGATATTCTTTGTACTTTCATTTCATTGGATGTAATCTTTTTATGTAGCCACTACCAAAAACTGGAGGTAATATAACCATGGAAAATTCTACTCAAACAGCATTTCGGCAAGTAGAGGAAATTTCGACGAAAGAAGAAAGATATGAACCTTTTTCCTGGTATGAAAAAATGCGGAAAGAAAGCCCAGTTCGCAAGGATGAAAGACGGGGGGCGTGGGATGCCTTTGATTATCAGAGTGTAAAGTACGTTCTGGAAACGAAAGAACTGTTTTCCTCCAACCGGTCAAAAAAACAGGAGGATGAACAAAAGTCCCCAATTGAATTAAGTTTGATCAGCATTGACCCGCCAAAACATACACAGATGCGCTCTCTCGTGAAAAAAGCCTTTACTCCAAAAGTCATGAAAGAATGGCGTCCCCGCATCGAACGTATCGCGAAACAGCTTCTAGACGAGATTGATCCAGCATCCGAAATAGATATCGTAACACAATTTTCCTATCCGCTTCCGGTGATGGTGATCGCTGAAATACTTGGGGTACCCATCGAAGACCAATCCAAATTCAAAGAGTGGTCTGAATGGGTAGTCGCAGGGCCAAAAGACAACAGCCCCGAGGCTATAAAACATTTGGAACAAAACCAGCAAAGAACGTACCATGAGCTGTATGTCTATTTTAAAGAGATTATAAGTAATAAACGAGAACACCCTGAAAAAGATATTATCTCCGTTCTACTCGGAGCCGAAGCTCAGGGCACCGTGCTTTCTGAAGACGAGATCATCGGATTCTGCATTTTGCTGCTTGTTGCAGGAAATGAAACAACAACCAACTTAATCAGCAATGCGTTCTATTGCTTCACAGAGTTCCCCGATATTTATGAGGAAATCCTCAGGAATCCAAAAGACATTCTCCCTCTTGCCATCGAAGAAGTGCTGCGGTACCGTTCTCCTGTACAGGCGATGAGCCGTGTTGCGAAAGAAGATATCATTCTTGGAGATGCCCAGATTAAAGCCGGCGATATTGTTGTGGCATGGATGGGATCTGCGAATCGGGACGAGCAGCAATTTGAACAGGCCGGCCAATTCAATATCAAAAGAAAGCCAAATCCTCATCTCGCCTTCGGAAAAGGCATCCATTTCTGCCTTGGGGCACCGCTTGCCCGGCTGGAAGCAGAAATCGCCATTGAAGAATGGATGAAACGATATCCCAAATTTGAGAAAAGCAGCAACTTTTCCCTTGAACCGATCGAGAGCACCTTTGTGTACGGATTAAAAGAGTTCAAGCTATCTGTTCTGTGAAATTGGATGGAATAGGATTGAAGGGCCATTCGTATGTGAAGTTTCTCTGAATGTAAATCCGCATTGAGCTTTAACAAAACCAACTATTAAAAAAGGGGGCTGTCCTGAAAGTCGAAAATTGACCTTCAGGCAGCTCCTTTGACGTGAAAAATCTTCAATGAAAAGTTGATTGGAGTGCAAGGTGCGAGACTCCTGCGGGACTAGCGTGACAGGTGAGACTCCCGCAGGCGCTTGCGCCAAGAGGCTCACCGCACGCCCCGCGGAAAGCGAGCAGCCTGGAGCGGAGATCAACAGCTACCAGACTTCTTGGACAGCCCCTTCCCGCCGTTTAATCCGGTCACAATGACCTTATTCGGGTCTTTGCTGCTTCCTTCCACACCTTCCATGAAAACCTCCTGAAGGTGAAGCTGTGCTCCTTGAACAAAGCTGATTTCTTCCATTTCCCGATGAAACAGCCTCTCCAGTTCTCTTTCAAATGCTTCATCAGGGCTTGCGATTACCAGCCTGGCCAGAGAGCCATCCCCCTCGTATACTGCATCTTTGCGGGTTTGCAGCTCGACCTTGAACCGGTATGGAGTATAGATAAAGGTCCTGCGGGCACCTGCTTCTGTTTTCCATCCCATCACATCAGCACGGTTGCAAAGCTGTTTCAGTTCTTCATCGGTTACTAAATATCCAATGTGGTCAAAGATTGGCTTCTTTCCAGCTCCAAACGTTATATTGATATTTCCTTTTCTGACTTCGATAATGCGAAAAATAAGAGCATTCTCACGAAAGTCATCCCACTCCAATGGAGGATGGTAGGGAGTTACCGTTCCTTTTTCCATTGCGTATCTGCCTTCTACTTGAAAGCCCAGACGCCGATAATAGCTTTCTGTCTCTTCTACTCTATCTGTCCAAAAATGATAATGAAATAGTTTCAAAGTTCCAACTCCCGGGTCTTCTAATTATTCTTTCTGTGTCTGAAACCTTACAGACAAACATATAGTGAGAGTATACAAGCCAATACAATTGGAGGCAAACTATGCTCGTTTTATTTTTGCTTGGCCTCGCTCTTGCTGCCTCGCCAGGTCCGGATTTTTTATTAATGACAAAGCATACATTAAGCCATGGCACGCGGATGGGCTACGCCACGTTTTTAGGAAATCGTACAAGCTTCATCCTGCATCTCACTCTCGCCGTACTCGGACTTTCTGTCATTTTGAAAGAATCAGCTCTATTATACTTGTTTATCCGTATGGCTGGGGCTGCATATTTAATTTATTTAGGCTGCAATAATATTTTCAGAAGAATTTCAGCCCAGGCTGCCCATTCATCCAGCATCACCTCCATGGCCTTGTCGGCACTGCTCGCCTATCAGAGGGGCTTTTGGAGCAATCTGCTAAATCCAAAGGTTAGCCTGTTTTTCCTTAGTATCTTCCCTCAGTTTGTGACCGCAGAAAATTTTGCTTCCGAACCATTCAGTAACGCTCTTATCTTTTTGGCTGGCAATTCCTGCTGGTATCTGGCAGTTCTTCCTATTGTCGGCATGCAGCTGATCCGGGAAGGAATGGCCCGCTTTCAAGCGATTTTGGATCTTGTATTCGGCCTTCTTTTTTTAGGATACGGGGGGAAAATGATCATTGAAGATCTCCAAATTCTTTTGCGTTACCTGCCCGGTTATTCCTTCTTCTCATGAAATACATAAAATCCCCCTGTCACAGGGGGATCTCAGTTGTTTTATTCTACCGGCAATGGATCTTCACTGCGGTCATATGGTGCGGGTTCATGGTTCTTTTGGGCAAGGTCATAGCGCAGTCCGTCGAGGCTCTGTCTCACATTTCCTTTGCCTGAAAAATTCTCGATCAGCTCTTTTACATCTATTCCAGATGAGGCCTTAAGGGTTTCCTGAAGAGATGCCATCAGGTTGGTCGCATAGCCGGTTACTTTATTCGCTCCGCCGTTTTCACCGCTGCCGCCGGTATCCACAACCGTAATTTTATCAATGTTGGACAGCGGGCTTGCGACTTCTTTCGCATACGCCGGCAGCATGTTCACGATCATATCGAGAATAGCTGCCTGGCCGAACATTTCAAAGGCTTCGGCGATTTTTTGCTTCGCTTCTGCTTCAGCCAGACCTTTCAAACGGATAACTTCTGCTTCTGTCTCCCCTTTTGCCCGCTCAGCCTCTGCTTTAGAAAGCCCTTCAAGACGTACTTTCTCAGCCTCCGCTGTCGCCATCGCTTCCACTCTATATTTATTGGCATCCGCCTCAGCGAGCTGTTTGCGCTTTTCCGCTTCTGCCGCTTGCTCCACTGCATAACGGTCCGCATCCGCTTTTTTCTTTACTTCAGAATCATATTGTTTCTCGCGTCTCGCAATCTCTTTTTCTTCTAATTCAATCTGCTTTTGGCGCTCAATGATCTTGATCTGCATCTGCTGTTCAGTAACTTCCTGTTTGGCGCGCGCTTCCTCCAAGTGGTATGCCTGGTCCGCTTTTGCTTTTGCGATGTCCTGTTCTCTGCGGAATTCTGCAATTTTCAGCTGATTTATCTTTTCTGCTTCTGCAACCTCTGTCGCACGCTCAAGCTCGGATTTTTGTGCTTCTTTATTCGCTTGTGCCCGTTTGATGCGTGTTTCTTTTTCAGCTTCTGCCGTTGCAATGTCAGCGTCTCGTTTCACCTGGGCAATCCTCGGTTTTCCGAGAGCCTCAAGGTATCCATTCTTATCCCTTACATCTTTAATCGTAAAGGATACAATCACAAGACCCATTTTCGCCAGATCCTGAGAAGCAATGCGCTGAACCTCCTGAGAAAATTTATCACGATTTTTATAGATTTCTTCCACGGTCATGGAACCGAGAATGGAACGGAGATGGCCTTCCAATACTTCTCTAGCTTCGAGCTCGCGGTCCTGCTTCGTTTTTCCAAGAAACTGTTCAGCTGCTGTTGCAATTTCCCCGATCGAACTGCCGATTTTAATGATAGCCGTTCCATCCGCTGTGACCGGAACCCCTTGCTCCGTATAAACTTCCGGTGTCTGAACTTCAAGCTTGCTTGAAAGCAGGCTCAGTGGCTCGGACTGCTGGAAGACCGGGAATACAAAGGTACCTCCCCCGCGAACGATCTTGATCTTGTTTCCTGATTCATCGATGTTCACGTTCTTGCTGCCAAGGAAACTTCCAGTTACGATCAGCGCCTCATCTGGCCCTGCGGTCTTATACTTTGTAATAAAAACAGAAATCAGGGCAACTACAACAAACAAAACAATTCCCGCAGCGATAAAAATAGGTGTCATTTCCATTCCTCCAATTCATTAGTTACAATAATGCGGTTTGTTCATAAGGCATAACATGAACGACGCCGCTTTTCACATCCACGATTAAAATCTTGGATCCTTGCCCGATCGGCTCATTATCCAGGCTGATCGCTGTCTTGGCAATATTTCCGCTGATCCCCTCAATAAAGACTTCTCCAAAACCATCGGACGGGATGGAAGTAATCACTTTACCGATTCTTCCCCGTAAATCCTCCTCAGCGTAATTGAGTGACGCTTCTGCGGAGGCAAGCGGGATCAGGACAAAAATGTTCAGCAAGGACACAAGGATTAAAGACGATCCTGCCGATATACCTAAGATGAACCAGCTGTTAACAGATGTTATTGTTTCCAATACATAGCCGCATGCACCCAGTATCGTAAAAAAAGAAAGTACAAGAGTCGGACTGAGAATGTGGGAAAAAACCTCAAATGCTCCATGGATGAGATCACTGACCAAAACATATAGAAAGGTGATGCATCCAAATACGATTAATCCGGTTAAATAGATGGTTTCCATCGGATACCCCATAATATCCATAACGCCTTCCCCCTTCTCTTAATGAGGTTTTAACCACCTAAGTATGTAATCAGCCATTCACCTTCCCCCTCTCCATATCTGGGAATATCGTAGCATAAATCGTTTGAAATAATTGGTAAAAATTGTCGAACTTCCACAAAGTTTCATGTTGTTCTAATTATAAAAACGGATAAAACATGAAAAAGTTTCATATTTTGGAAATTAAATTCAGATTATTTATTATTCATCTTACAAAAAGAAAAAAAGCCTCTTTAAAAGGAGACTTTCTGTTCTAGAGTACGTATGAAATTTTCCTGTTCATCTCTTGAATGAATGAAGCGTTCTTCCAGCAGCTCATGGAGCAGCGACTGCTTTTCATCTAAAGAGACTTCCCATTCTTTAATTCGCTCTCGGCATCGAAATAAAAACTGAGTGTAGGCCTCGTAATCCTCTGAATAAGCAGCCAGCAGCTCTTTTTTAATCCGTTTGGCAAGAATCGGACTTGCTCCTCCTGTTGAAACAGCCATGACCAGCTTTCCTCTTCTGGCTACCGCGGGAACCGAGAAATTTCCAAGTGCCGGCTGATCAACGACATTAACCAGCTGGTGGTTTCCTGCATTTTCGGCAATCTGCTGATTCACTTCAGGCTGATCGGTCGCTGCAAAAATGATAAATGCGTCCTTATAATCACTTGGTTCCACAGATTTCTCATCCCATTTCAGGAGATGTTCATGCTGCATTTTTTGGATCGCCGGAACAGCCTCAGGACTAACCACCTTTATTGCTGCTCCTGCCTCAAGCAATCCTAAAATCTTGCGATGGGCGACAGCTCCTCCGCCGATCACTACAGCGGACTTACATTTTAGATTCAGCATGATCGGATACATGGCTACACAACCGCACTTTTCGTTTCTGCTTCTTCAATTCTTGTGAGGAGAACGTCTTGCAGAACAGGATGGTATCCCAGCGCCTCGCACAAAATAAAGTTTTGATCACTCTGTTTTTGCTGTTGTGCTATGGCTTTTTTCATCCCGCTGAGCAGGATGCCGGGAAAGAGAAGATAAGGAACAACGATGATCTGCTGATAGCCCCAGCCTGAGAGCCTCAGCATCTCTTCAAAGCTAGGTTGGGCAGCCGTCAAAAAACACGTTTCAACCCGCGGCACCTCATAGTTCTTTTGTAAATTTGCAGCAATGGCATTGAGATCTCTTTTCACATCAGGGTCACTGCTTCCTCTTCCAACGAGAAGGATTACAGCGTTCTTATGAAACGTATCAACAGACTCTGTAATCCGCTCCCATAATAAATGTGAGAGAGAATCGTGCACTCCGAAAGGTTTCCCGTACGATATCTCTACATTTGGATACCGTTCTTGCTGCAGCCTTATTTCCTCTGGAATATCCTTTTTTGCATGAGCTGCCGTTAATAAAAGAACCGGTATTGCGCAGATAGAGGCTGCTCCTTGACGGACACATGCTTCAATCCCTTTGGAAATATCAGGTGCTGACAGTTCCAGAAAACAAACTTCCTTAATGGGATAGTCGCTGGCTCCCATGCACCGTTTCGCAAATTCCAATGCTTTTTCCGTGCCTGCTTTTGTTCTGCTGCCGTGGCAGATGAGGAGTAATGCTTTCATTTACAACGCCTCACTTATAATAGAAGAATCCTTTTCTATTAGCGTCTTTTCAAACCAGCTGATCTTTTCGCGGAGTTTGACTACCTCTCCAATTATGATCATGCTTGGATTTTGAATCCCTTCATTCCGTGCTACTGTTTCAATCGTTTCAAGAGTGCCTGTAACCGTCCGCTGCTCCCCAAAGGTTCCCCATTGAATTAAAGCAGCTGGTGTTTCTTTGCTCTTCCCATATTTTACGAGACTTTCACAGATGTAAGGGAGGTTCTTAACACCCATATAGATTGCAAGTGTATCAATTCCTTTAGCAAGGCTTTCCCATCTCTGCTTCTCGTCCTCTCCTTCTTTCCGGTGGCCGGTGACAATTGCAAAGCTGCCTCCATAGTCTCTATGAGTAACTGGTATACCAGCATAAGCCGGTGCAGCAATTCCAGATGTAATACCCGGAACCACTTCAAATTCCACATGATTTTTAACTAGAGCTTCCGCTTCTTCACCGCCCCTGCCGAATACAAAAGGGTCACCACCCTTTAACCGGGTGACAACTTTTCCTTTTTTGGCATACTTCACTAAAAAATGATTGATCGTATCTTGCTGCATCGTATGAAGATTAGGGAGCTTCCCGCAATAGATCAAATCTGCACCTGGCTTTGCATAATCCAGCAGATCTTTATTAACAAGCCGGTCATAAAGAATAACATCAGCTTCCTTAATACATCTTGCTCCTTTGATGGTGATTAATTCCGCATCCCCCGGTCCAGCACCCACTAAATACACTTTGCTCAATTCCATTCACCTGCCTCAGCTGTTTAGTATCGTTTCCCTTTCATAGATTTCAAAACTGTTGCTGTTATAGGCCACGATTATTCCTTCCTTTTGATCAGATTCTTGCTTTCAAGAAAAGAGATGACTTCGGCCGTGCATTCCTCAATCGTCGAGGACTTCGTATCCACTGTAAATTCTGGAGATTCCGGCTCCTCGTATGGGGAATCGATCCCAGTGAATGCTTTGATCTCTCCCTTTCTTGCTTTTTGGTAAAGTCCTTTCGGGTCTCGGTTTTCACATTCTTCGAGCGGACATTTTACGAAGATTTCAAGGAATTCATCACTGCCTAAGATCTGTCTCGCCTGATCCCGATCTTCCTTAAATGGTGAGATAAATGCCGTCAGCACAACGGTTCCGCTGTCTACAAACAGCTTGGATACTTCACCGATCCGGCGTATGTTTTCTTTCCGGTCCTCGTCTGAAAAGCCAAGATCATTATTTAAGCCGTGGCGTATGTTGTCGCCATCCAGCACATAGTTTTTCACCTGCCGCCGAAACAGTTCTTTAGCAACCTCATTGGCAAGAGTCGATTTTCCTGAACCCGATAGCCCTGTCAGCCATATTACGAAACTATGATGGGCATTTTGTGTTCTTCTGTCTTCCTTTGATACGGCCGCCTGGTGCCATGTAATGTTCTGTATTTGGCTCATCATGTTCCTCCTTATGCGGTTACTGTTTTTTCTTTCAGACCTTTGATCAGTACTTCTACGACTTCTTTGCGGCTGAAGGTGGCTGGCGGAAGCTCTCCATTTCTCAGCAGTTCCCTCACTTTAGTGCCTGACAAAATCACATGATCCTCTTTGCTGTGAGGACATGTTTTCGATGAAGCCATTCCTTCGCACTTTGTACAATAGAAGCTATGTTCAAAGAACATCAGTGTAATGCCTAGTTCTTCCGGAGTAAACCTGGAAAAGATTTTTTGTGCATCATACGTCCCATAATAATTACCCACACCTGCATGATCCCTTCCAACGATAAAGTGTGTGCATCCGAAGTTTTTGCGGACCATCGCATGAAAAATGGCTTCCCTCGGTCCTGCATATCTCATCGCTGCCGGAAATACGGCCAAGAATACCCGGTCTTGCGGATAATAGTTTTCAAGCAGGATTTCATAGCTTTCCATCCTCACATCAGCGGGAATATCATCGGATTTCGTTTCTCCAACAAGCGGGTTCAGGAACAGTCCATCTACGGTTTCAAGGGCTGTTTTTTGAATGTATTCGTGTGCTCTATGCACAGGATTTCTTGTCTGGAAACCTACAACTGTATTCCATCCCCTGTCTCTGAAGACTTGGCGGGTTTCAGCTGGATCCAGACGATATTCAGTAAACCTCTGTTTTTCTGGCCTCTTTACGAGAGTGATTGATCCTCCGACATAGTAAGAAGGGCGTTCCAGAAGTTTTTTAACCCCAGGGTGTGCAGTATCTGCCGTTTGGTAGACCTGCTCTGCTTCATGCTTAATGTCCGGGCGGTAAAGGTCTTCCACCTCGATGACTCCGTACGTTACACCCTCAAATACGAGCCTCGCCTGATCTCCTGCTGATAGCGTCCTGGCTTGTTTTTCATGAACTGGAAGGACGATTGGAATGCTCCAAACCGTTCCATCAGCAAGACGTAGAGAATCAACGACAGATTGATAGTCTTCTTCATTTAGAAAACCGGTAATTGGGCTGTAGGCTCCTACACCGATCAGTTCAAGATCACTTAAGGATGTAGCATCCAGTTCCACTTCCTTTTGAATGTGGTCCGTTGGCAGATTTGGTTCATAACGGTTTATCAGCTTTCCTCCATGCGGCAAAATTGATGTCATGTTAATTCCTCCTGTAATTTTACTTTATTATTCGTGAAGTCCACACTCTGTTTTCCCTTGCCCTGACCAGCGTCCTGAGCGGGAATCACCCGACCCGTCAGCCGGAAGCGTGCACGGCTCGCAGCCGATGCTCGGATACCCCTGATCGTGAAGCGGATTGTAGGGCAGATTCTGCTTGTAGGCGTATCTCCAAATTTCCTTCCATGTCCAATGGATCAGCGGACAGATTTTCACGGATTTAAAACGTTCATCCTTATTGACGTACTGAACATTGCTCCTCCCTGCCGACTGCTCCCTCCGGAGACCTGACAGCCATGCCGGTGCTCCGTCCAGTGTTTCCTCGAGAGGGGCTACCTTTCGTATATAACAGCAGAGGTTCGGTTCTCTTTTCCATAACTCGCTGCCATGCTTTTCCGCCTGTTCCAACAAGGACAGCGAAGGCTTCTTCATCTCAATCTTCATTTCTGGATATCTTTTTTTCGCCTTTTCGATCACCTCGTACGTTTCCTTGAAGTGAAGGCCTGTATCCAGGAAAACGACTCTTGCATCTGGTTTGACCCTGGATACAAGATCCACCAGGACACTGCCTTCTATACCGAAGCTGCAAGCATAAACCAGTGCATCTCCATATTGCTCATACGCCCATTTCAGTACTTCGAGTGATCCCTTCGTTTCACTGTCTTCCGGAAACGTAAACTCCTGTTCTTTCCATGTGTCAAACTTGAGCATGTTAACCACCCCTCCAATAAAAAAGGCAGCTTTAACCATAAGCAGCCATCCTGCTATGTTAAAACCGCCTCTAGTTTTCTAGTCAGCGAATATTTATTTAAAACGTACCTTTTCGTTTTTTTCCAGCTGAATCAGCTTTCCATCCTGAACAATTAACGTGATGGACCCATACTTGATACTGTTCAGCATTTCTTTTAACTGTTCAAAAATTTCTTCCTGGCTTTTACCGTTTACCACATCAGAACCTCCTCGTTTAATATGTTTTGTTCGGTTTTTTTTAGGAATTAAAATGGCAATAAAAAAACCTTTCCATTTCGGAAAGACTGACGAGGTAAACATATTACCTTATCTTCCAAAATGTAATAAACATTCTGCTGGAGTTAGCACCTTGCAAAAAAAATGCAGGTTGCCGGGTTTCATCGGGCCAGTTCCCTTCACCGCTCTGGATAAGTTTTTTTATTTTTTTAAATAATAACACACATTTATGCTTTCGAAAACCCTATTATTCTTATCGGATTAAAA
The DNA here is from genome assembly GCF_023149135.1 of Fictibacillus marinisediminis. NCBI lineage: Bacteria > Bacillati > Bacillota > Bacilli > Caryophanales > Fictibacillaceae > Fictibacillus > Fictibacillus marinisediminis. The sequence continues at coordinate 3,341,772 of NZ_JAIWJX010000002.1, forward strand.
AATATTTATTGAAATATCCGAAAATTTTATTGACAGACTTTCGTTCCATTGAATATAGTAGATACTAAATTCGAAAAGAGATACACTGCTGATCGGAAAAACCGAAGGCTCTTAACTTTACTGTTAAGGGCCTTTTATTTGTTAGGAGGAGTAAAATGAAAAAACTGATCATCCTGGCCCTGATTGGACTCGTTGCACAACTGATTGACGGGTCTCTCGGTATGGCTTACGGACTGACTTCGACTTCCCTGCTGCTGGCCTTTGGGATCGCTCCGGCGGTTGCTTCGGCTTCGGTTCACTTTGCAGAGGTTGTTACGACAGCCGCCTCAGGTGCATCACACATCAGGTTCGGTAATGTTGACCGTAAAATTATCTTTCGTCTCATTATTCCGGGATCCATTGGGGCATTTACCGGTGCCTGCTTTTTATCCAATCTTCCTGGCGACGCAGTAAAACCGTATATTTCCTTTTTCCTGCTGTTCCTTGGTTTCTTTATTCTGTACCGATTTTTATTTAAAAAGAACACCAAGCCTGCTGATCATGAAAAAGCGTTCAGCCGCAAGCAGCTCATCCCGCTCGGACTTGTTGCAGGCTTTTTGGATGCCACCGGAGGAGGAGGCTGGGGACCGGTAGCCACACCTGTCCTGTTAGCCAAAAACGGCACAACAACAAGAAAGGTTATCGGTTCCGTGGATACGAGCGAATTTGCTGTTGCCGTTTCTGCTACACTCGGTTTCCTCATCTCTCTCGGATGGGAGCAGGTCAACTGGATGTGGGTTATCGCCCTCATGGCGGGAGGATTAATCGCAGCACCGATCGCCGCATGGCTCGTCCGCATTATCCCTTCACATATTTTAGGTGTGGTTGTTGGAGGATTGATTATTGTAACGAACGCCCGGACGCTTTTGCAGTCCGCTGGAATCTCCGGTACTGCACTGCAATCGGTCTATACCGTGCTGGTCGTCGTTTGGCTGGCGGCAATTTTCTTCAGCATTAGAAAAAATAAAAAACATTCTTTCTCAGCAGGACCACAAACTGAAAGCACTAATCTCCACTGACACATCACAAACAATAATTTATACCAATAAAAGCTGACTCAGATGAGTCAGCTTTTATTGTATTCTGCTATTTCTTCACTTCAATAATGAACGGATAGGTGGTCACTTTCCCATTGATCTTAAACTCCGCCCATAATTTATAAAGTCCAGGTTCCTCAAATTCCGTCTCAAATTTTGTATCTTCAGGAGTGGAAGGATGAACGTGGACATATTTTTCTCCTGTATGATCTAAGACCACAACATGGCCACGTGCTCCAAGATAAGGTTCAGGTTTTGCATCACCCATGCTAAATTGCAGCGTAACAGGCTGTCCAGCTTGAAATTCTTTTGGCGTCATTGATACCTTGTGTCCATCAACTGTTTTTGAAAAAGTGGTATCTGCCTTTAACTCTGGCTGGTGAGTATGGTTTCCATGGCTACCCGCTTCAATTTTCAACGGGGCAACGGCATAAGCTTTATTTTTGGGCTTGATGTCTACAAATGCTTTGTAGGTTCCAGGCTGCAGTCTGTGCTTTACTTCAAACGAGCCTTTACCGGTCTTTTGAGGATGAAGGTGATTGTATTGTTTTAAATCTTCGCTGACCAAAATGAAGTGCATCAGCTTTTCATGATTGAACTCCAGCTCATCGACAGGCTTGCCTTTTTGATCTTTTAACTGAATCGAAATGACACCATCCTTGTAGCTGACGGAAGGCTTAACCTCACTTTTGGCCAAATCACCAGAACCATGTCCATCATGTTCTTCATGTTTATTACCATGGTCCATGCCAGACATTTCTGAATGACCATCTTGATGGCCGGCCTGCTCCCTCTTCCCGTCCTTGCCTTCTAAAACGTCATAAACAGCATAGCCAGCCATAATCAGAATGAGGATACCAACAGCAGACAGCACCCAGTTGCGGATGATTTTGCTTTTCATCAAAACTCACCTCTACAGTTTAATTTTTTGGAGCCTAAGCGCGTTCAATACAACCGATACCGAGCTGAATGCCATAGCGGCTCCTGCGAGCCACGGAGCCAAAAACCCGCTGGCAGCGATCGGGATGCCAAGTGCATTATAAGCAAACGCCCAAAAAAGATTTTGTTTAATGTTCCGTATCGTGCGCTTGCTCATAAAAATAGCGTCAGCAATACTGTTCAGATCACCGCGGATCAAGGTAATATCAGCTGCTTCCATCGCAATATCCGCGCCTGTTCCAATTGCCATCCCGATGTCAGCTGCTGCAAGTGCTGGTGCGTCATTTATACCGTCACCTACCATCGCCGTTTTTCTTCCTTTTTGCTGAAGTTTTTTCACTTCTTCAGCCTTTCCTTCTGGCAGCACTTCTGCAATAGTCTGCTCGATGCCAGCCTGATCGGCAATCGCTTTTGCGGTCCTTGTGTTGTCTCCGGTAATCATCCATACATCAATGTTCATCGCTTTTAAACGGCTGATGGCTTCCTTGGATGTTTCTTTAATCGTATCGGCAACCGCCACCATCCCGCTGTACTCTCCATCTATAGCTGCGAGCATCACCGTCTTGCCCTGCTCTTCCAGCTCTTCCATCTTTTCAAGAATAGCCTGCAGTGGTATATCATAATCATTCAACAGCTTTCTTGAACCTATCAGTACTCTTTTTCCATCGACCATAGCCTGGATACCGTGTCCGGGTATGGCTTCAAATCTGCTGGAGGAAAGAGGCATGAGGTCGCGTTCCGTCATTCCCTCAACAATCGCCTGGGCGAGAGGATGTTCTGAATTTTTCTCAGCGCTACCAGCAAGAACTAACAGCTTCTGCTCGGAAAGCCCTGAAGCAGGCAATATATCTGTTAAAACCGGTCTTCCGTTCGTGACTGTTCCTGTTTTATCTAAAATAATGGTATCAATCAGGTGTGTATTTTCTAGATGCTCCCCGCCTTTGAAAAGAATGCCGAACTCAGCTGAACGTCCCGATCCGGCCATGATCGATGTCGGGGTTGCCAGACCGAGCGCACATGGGCAGGCAATGACAAGAACGGCGATCAGCTTTTCAAGAGCTCCTGAAAAGTCTCCGGGTACAAGCCAGAAAAACCAAATGAGAAAGGTTACAATGGCCAAACCGATGACAATCGGAACAAAAATCCCAGAAATCCTGTCTGCTAAGCGCTGGATCGGTGCTTTTGAGCCCTGTGCTTCCTCCACCACTTTAATGATTTGGGACAACGCTGTATCTCTTCCAACCTTCGTTGCCTTGATTTTCAAAAAACCATTACGATTGATCGTTGCTCCAATGACCGTGTCTCCTGATGCTTTATCAACCGGGACACTTTCCCCTGTCAGCATGGATTCATCGACAGCAGAATAGCCTTCAACAACCTCTCCGTCAACTGGGATTTTTTCACCCGGTTTGACTGAAACAACATCTCCTGCTACAACTTCTTCCAATGGCAGTTCCAGCTCTTCTCCATTACGGATTACAAGCGCTGTTTTTGCCTGAAGTCCCATCAGTTTTTTTATAGCCTCAGAAGATCTTCCTTTTGCCCTCGCTTCAAACAATTTACCGAGTAAAATCAGAGTGATGAGGACAGCCGAAGTCTCAAAGTAGAGTTCAGGCATGTTATTGCCATTGGCTGCTGCCTGTATGGTCAAATAAAGGCTGTAAAAATAAGCAGCTGATGTGCCCAATGCAACGAGTACATCCATATTTGCACTTTTATTTTTCAGTGCTTTATATGCACCCGTATAAAATTGTTTCCCGACAATCAATTGAACGGGCGTGGCCAATGCGAGCTGCACCCATGGATTCATGAACATATCAGGCAGATAGATAAAGGAAGTGAACGAAAAATGACTGGCCATGGCCCATAAAAGTGGCAAAGAAAGAATAAGTGAAAACAGGAACTTGCCGGTTTGGTTCTGAATTTCCTCTTCTCTGAGATCTGCAGTCTTATTTCCGTCTGTCTCTTTCAAACTTGCCCCATATCCAAGGTCTTCTACTTTTTTAATCATTTCAGAAACAGATATCTCAGAAGGCTGGTAACTGACCGTTGCTGTTTCCAGCGCTAAGTTCACATTCGCATCCAGTACGCCATTCAGTTTCTTTACCCCTTTTTCAATTCGAGCAGCACAAGCAGAACAGGTCATTCCGCTTATATTGAATTCCACTTTATCTCCCGCAATATCATAGCCGAGATCTTTGATTTTCTGATGAAAATCTTTCGGCCCTGCTAATTCAGGATCATAAACCACTGTTGATTTTTCCAGAGCAAAATTCACATTTGCATCAGAAACACCCTCCATTTTTTTAAGGCCTTTTTCAATTCTCAATGCACAGGCTGCGCACGTCATGCCTGAAATCGGGATACTCGTTTCTTTTGATTTATCACTCATAAGAATACCCTCCAATACCCCAACAGGGTATATTTATTTCCAAAAGAGAACGTGCTGTTTAAGCACGGTCCATTTTGGTCCTTTCAATTAAGCAATATCGTATCCTTGGTCATCAATGGTTTCTTTAATTTCTTCAAGATTAACTTTGCTGGAATCAAACTCTACCTCAACGGTGCCTTCCTCCAGCTGTACTTTAACATGATGAACACCGTTTAATTTCCCTACGCTTCCTTCTACAGCATTGACGCAATGTCCGCAAGACATTCCCTTTACATTCAGCATGATTTTCTCCATCATTATACCTCCCTGGCGTATGATTTATTTCATTAATTTCTTCACAGTAACCAAGAGCTCATCGATCACTTCCAGCTCGCCCTCCTGAATTCTTTCAACAACACAGCTTCTCATATGTCCTTCAAGAAGCAGTTTTCCGACACTATTTAGCGCTGACTGAATGGCTGATAATTGGGTCAGAACATCATCACAGTACGTATCACGTTCGATCATACCCTTTACACCCCGAATCTGTCCTTCAATACGATTTAAACGGGTCACCAGATTGCTTTTCATTTTATCAGAATGGTGGCTCTTTCTTTCTGTTGAACAATGCGATTCATGTTCTTGTATTTCCAAATCAACCAGCCTCCTTTTCTCCTTCATATTACCATACCCCCCTACCCTATGTAAAGGGGTGAAGAACAGAGTAAAATAATCTCTCATTTACTCTTCCCCGTTTTTTGTATGTATACTCTTATTTCAGCAAAAAGTCCAAAAAAAGAGTCATCTTACCTTAGCTGCACGATTTACCAAAGGTTTTCCAGGTTGCGATTTTTCTTGCATATCGAAGCAATTCCTTTTTCAATCTTCTGATCTCAAGCTCTGAGGTATTCATTTCCTGCTGAAGAGTTGACCATTCCTCTTCACTGACCACTAAAAGCCCATTACTGTGCAGCATTTGTACCGCTGAATCACCAATGAGATTTGCCGCCTGATTTGCAGAACTGCGTTCCATCCTGTCCACCCCTTTTCAAGATGTTCCTGTATACAACATATTCTGCGCTTTATTGTCATTATCCTTTCTTGAAGGCCAAACAATATTTTCCAAAACAAAAAAGGAAGATCTCAACTTTGATCTCCCTTTCCTGTTAATCAGTCATTCAAGGCATTTCGTGCAAACATGGAAATAACAGCGTCATCCATCGGAGGGTTATGAAGGCCTGCCCGCACATCTCGATAGTATCTTTGCAGGGGATTATCCTGAAACAGACTGTGTGCTCCAACAATCCTCATGGCCAAATCCACCACCTCGTTTGCACTGTTTGTCGCTGCATATTTCACCGCAGCCAGCGCACTGCCGAGTGACTGGCGTTTTTCCGGATACTTTTCCCATTGTTCAATGACTCCGTACATGAGCTGTCTTGCTTTTAACAGCTCCAAATCCATCAATCCAATTTTTCTTTGCACTTCAGGAACTTCACTTATCGGTCCTTTCAAGCTGTTAGGTCTATAGTCTTTTGCAAAGGAAACCGCATAATCGCGGGCAGCTCTGGCGATTCCGATATAACATGCCGGGATGTGAAGCAGCCAGGCTTTTGGAAGCTGCTGATTATTCTCCTGATCGGCCGTTTCTACAAGATCATCCCTTTCAACGGCCACATCTTTTAAAACCAGGTCATCGCTCCGAGTTCCCCGCATGCCCAGTGTATTCCATTTATCTTCAATGGAAACACCAGGAAGTTTATGTGACACGAGAAATGAAGATACTTGGTCTGAATCTTTGACCGAAGCTGACACAATGGAATAGTCAAGAGCAGGAGCCATGGAAGTAAAGGACTTTCTTCCGTTTAAGATCCATTGATCCCCTTTTTGTTCGGCAATCGTCTGAGGTTTCCCGCCTCGAGTCGGACTTCCTGTTGCCGGTTCAGTAGAAGCACGGTTGATCAAACTCCGAGAATGCACAATGCGTTTGCAGAGTTTCTCAAAGACTGTAGGATCCCATGGTTTTCGCTCAGACAAGTCCATAACCACACCAAGATGCCATCCTATTGATAATGCCGTAGAACCATCTCCGCGGGCAATCTGTTCCTGAAACAGGATATAGTCATAAAGGCTGATCTCCTGGCCTCCGTATTCTTTAGGGACGGTCAAGGATAAGTAACCGGCTTCTCCCAATTCCTTGAAATTCTCAAATGGAAAAGTGCCTTGCTGGTCATGTTCGGGAGCGCGCTCTGCAAATCTCTCACTAAGCTCATGTAATTTCTTCATCCAGCGAGCCTGAAATTCAGTATGGATAAATTCCATTTTGTCTCACCAACTGCCTTTTTATAGTATAGTTTATAAGAAAAGCGCAAGCGGCCCGTTAAGGTCCGAAAAGCGCTGGAACTCTTACACAGCAACACGCTTTTTGTGTTGAGGAGTAAGAGTGAAGCGACCAAAGACAAATTGTGGTCCATAATTCGTCCTAAGAGGACCTTTGCTGAAAACACGAACCATGTTTTCAGCCCTGGGCGCTGGAGCTGGACATTACGTCTATACCGGCTTTTCTCTCCCAGAAAAACTCTGTTTTATTATATTTACCCTACTTCGTTTATGTACACTTCGCAACTTTCATGCTTTGTTCTTAGGCGCTTTGCTCATTTTTATTTCGGACAGAGACCATTCCGTGCCTGATGACGTCTAATGAAATAGGATGGATTTTTTTATTTATCATCCAATTCTTCTATTTCATTCATAGAAAGGACATCAACTGTGAAACTCAGATACCGAATTCTTGTATTTCTGGCCATTGGGCTTTTTGCTTTTTCTTATTATTTCTATCAGCACTCCTCTTTTAGCTCGCCGAAATCCGTTCATCCTTCAGCCAAGTATCCTCCTGTTGAGCAAAAAGAAAATCATGAAAAAATTCAAAAACCACCAGTGAACCCAACACCATCTCAAGATAAGGAAACGAACCAAGAGGTAAAAAGCCCTTCTGCCTATCCGCTATTGATCATTAACCTTCATAGCAATGAGCTCGCCTATTATAAAAACGGGACGCTTGTAAAAACATTTTCAATTGCTTCAGGTAAATCTTCGACCCCCACTCCCCAGGGAATCTATAAAATTGCCAATAAGATTAAAAACAGGCCCTATTACAAAGAACATATTGCTGGAGGCGATCCTAAAAATCCGCTCGGCGACCGATGGATGGGCTTATCCGTAAACCCTCAACTCTCCTATGCCATCCACGGTAACAACAATGAAAGCTCCATCGGCCAGCATATTTCTTCCGGCTGCATCAGAATGCATAACGAAGAGGGTAGGTGGCTTTTTGATCAGATCACTCTTCAAACCACCGTCATTATTACAAATACAGCCAAATCGTTCCCTGTAATTGCTGGACAATATGGTTACGTAACCGCACAATAAAAAAGGGGCTGTCCTGAAAGTCGAAAATTGACCTTCAGCAGCTCCTTTTTGGCTTGAAAATCTTCAATGAAAAGTTGATTGAAGTGGAAGGTGCGAGACTCCTGCGGGACTAGCGTGACAGGTGAGCCTCTTGGCGCTAGCGCCAAGAGGCTCACCGCACGCCCCGCGGAAAGCGAGCACCCTGGAACGGAAATCAACAGCTTACAGACTTCTTGGACAGCCCCTTCTTCCTTTTACATAAGATACCGAAGATAAACATAAACACTTGATATAAGAATGGATAAAATCATCAAGGGGAATCCAATAATCAAATATTTAACAAACGAAATATGATAGCCTTCTTTACCCGCAAGTCCGGCAACCACAAGGTTGGCACTCGCACCGATCAAGGTTCCGTTGCCGCCAAGGCAGGCTCCGAGTGACAAACTCCACCATAAGGGCTCAAGGTTAGTGATTCCCATATGCCCCATTTCTTTAATCATCGGAATCATCGTCGCAACAAATGGTATGTTATCCACGAAAGCAGAAGCAATCGCGCTCATCCATAAGATTAAGAAAGTCGTCGCCTTTAAATCTCCGCCTGTCCACTCCATCGCATGTTTAGCCACACTTGCAATAATCCCAGTCTCAACCAGCCCCGCTACAATAACAAACAATCCCACAAAGAAAAACAGAGTGGTCCATTCTACTTTTTCCAGAGCATATTCCAGGTGTTTTTCACCCGCCAGCAACAAGAGTAGAAAGGCACCAAACAAGGCAATGGTTGCGGTTTCCACATGAATGAACTGATGCAGGAAGAATCCGCCAATGGTAATCGCAAGTGCGAGCAAGCACTTACGGAGCAGCTTATGGTCTACAATTTCTTTTTTTTCATCCAGCCTCATCAGATTTTCTACTAACTCAGTTTTAGTTTTGAGTCCTTTTTTATAAAAGATAGCCATAATGGCTATTGTGATCACTAAAATGATCCCGCAGATTAAAGCAAGATTATCAATAAAGGACAAGAAGGTGAGCTCCTTTACCGCACTGCCGATCATAATGTTGGGCGGATCACCAATCATCGTTGCTGTTCCGCCGATATTGGACGCAAAGATTTCAGTCATTAAAAAAGGAATCGGATTAAGGTTTAACCTTCTTGTTACGCTGAAGGTAACAGGTACAACAAGCAGAACCGTCGTCACATTATCAAGAAAGGCCGAACCGATAGCTGTAATCAAACCTAACGCAATGAGGGTCTTGACCGGATCTCCTTTTACTTTTTTTGCTGCCCAAATCGCAATAAACTTGAATAATCCGGTTTCCGCCGTTATGGTTACAATAACCATCATACCGACGAGAAGACCGATTGTATTAAAATCAATATGATGAATGGCCGTTTCCTGGTCAATGACGCCAAGAGCGACCATAAGCGCTCCACCAAGAATGGAAATAATGGTACGGTGCACTTTTTCAGAAATAATTAAGCCATATGTAATTAAAAATATGCTGAGCGCTATAATTGCTTGTTGTCCCATATCACTTCTCCTCCATTTATCATTACGGAAAACCAGTGCTAGCGGCGCACTTGTCTCAAACCTTAACTAAAATAATACTTCATTACCGTTGAATGGGTAAATGATTTTTGCCTTATTGCTCACATACAGTTCCATTGATATGGTCTTTTTTCCTCCTCCCTTTTTGTTTTAAATCCTTAGAAGAATAGAATATGTGTATAGCCGTATTTAATTGAGGCTATTCTATGGGTGCTGCATTTTATTTTTGGGGCTATGTTAAACAATATTGTTGATTTTTAAACCAAAATTAAGGGAACTTCCGCATTTAGAAGTTCCCTTGTCTGTTTCATTAAAGCCCCCTATAATAGAATAACGAGCGCAATCCAATACTTTAGCATTGCGCCCTATAGCGGAATATACAAATTATTCTCGCTCCTTTGGCCAAGAGCCTTGTTGTTTGCGAATTAATACAATTTGCCCTATATGGTATACGTTGTGCAAAATTTGACGAGCCAGACCCCCAACATGTTCCTCTTCCAGATGACTGTCATTAACTTGTGCTAGTGATTTACGCAAATTTTCACAAATTAGGCGTGTTTCTGCCAAGACTGCCTTCCATTTTTCAGAATCTGCTGGGTCCCCGATATCTCCAAATGTATTCTCTGCCAAGACTGCCTTCCATTTAGAATCTGCTGGTTCCCCGATATCTCCAAATGCAGCCTTGCTATTAGATGCCTTTTTTCTAGGCGTTGTGTCATTGATTTGTCTAACAAGTAGGGCGTTGTAATAATTTAGATGGTTCACAGTTTGCCAAATTGTATTCCCTCCTCCAGGGGGTTGCCAGCTTGCATCTGTGGAATTTAAACCCTCAAGAGCAGATTCTAAAGGTAAAAACCAGGTCTCAGTATCCCAACTAAAGTCAAATTCCATGCGAAAAATATCCATCAGTTCTAGGTTCATTTGCTTTCTCCCCTCGCCTCGAGTTATTCCAATATTCAGATATCGAAAACAGCTAAAACATTATCATCGAGTCGGGTCTTCACGATGCGGCCTTGACCGATAATTTTTGAATCGTCATCTTTTGGAGTAAATATGGATCTACGACGTATCGAACGACAACGCTTCGCTGTAAAGATTGCGGAAAGACCTTCACCGATGTTACGAACACCCCAAATAGCTGCTGAACCTCTCCACATCTTACTTCTCCTCCAAATTTCTTATATATAATATAGATAACTTGGAATAAATTTTCAATTTTGAAACCATTTTGAGGTATAAAAATCAAAATCAACATTTTAGAGCGTCCCCAAAAACCTCAGCATCATGAAATTAAAATGTAGAATATTTGTATAACCTCTGTCGTATTTTTTATGAATTTCAGGGTTCGTTTTATATCGAATCGGGTACTACTCCTATATCTCAACTTTTAGGAGGAATAGAAAATGGCTAACACAAACGTGAACAATGTGGACGAGAAAGTAGCAAATATGGACTCCGAAAAGAAAGATCAAATTTTACAGGATTTTGAGGAATTTAAAGGATACTTATCAGACAAAGTCAGTAAAGGCCAAAAGTTAGGATTAGGTGAAGAGCAGCTGGCAAAAGCCGCTGAAAAAGTAGCTGGATATCTTGCTGAACATGAAGACCCTAGAAACTCTGAAGAAAAACTCCTTCAGGAATTATGGAAAGTAGGAGACAAAGATCAGCAGCATGCACTCGCTCATATGCTGGTCCGTCTTGTAGATTAACAGTAAGCGTAGATAGAGCACCGGATTCTTATCCGATGCTCAAAACTAAGGCCAAATTAAAATTAATTCTACTTAATGAGTGATTCCAAATGGCCAGGAACAATAGTCACAATATGTCTAGAGAAGAACTGGAAAGAAAGGCGGCAAAGCCCGCCATAATGATTAAAAAATCAGCCATTAAGGGCTGATTTTTTTTGACTTAACTTAACTCTAAACGTTTATAAACTTCTTCACCGATTAACGCATATCCTTTTTTATTAGGATGAAGTTCGTCTGCAAAATAAGCTTTTTTGTTTTTCCCCGAGAAGACGCCCTCTACATTAATAAACCGGGTATTCTTCTGTTCAGCCGTTATTACCTGTGCCTTTTTGTTCCATTGCTGAACCAGACTGCTTTCAGGGAGGTGATCTTTGCGGTTTGTGAATGGGTTATAAATGCCTACCAGATATATTTTTGCTTTTGGATTTTCTTTTCTCATTTCTTTTATTGCCGTTTTTAAATTATTTTGATAGTTCTGCTGTGCTTTTACAATGATTTCTTTTTTTCGATCCGGGTGGGTTTTAGTAAGGAGCAGGCTGTTTAAGTAATCATTCATACCAATATTTAAAAAGATCATACGGGCAGAACCGATGGATGACTTTAACTGTTCATTTTTTAAACGCTTTAACAATAAGGCGCTTGTATCATCAGGAACTCCGTAATCCTTGACTGTAATCTCACTTTTCATGTGATTTTCAAGTCGTTCTTCCACTTTTCCTACATAACCACTGTTGCCTGAATTTCCTGCACCATATGATAATGAATCCCCCAATGCAACAATATTAAATTCTTTGCCATCGTTTTTTATTTCTGATTTTCCGTAATGGGTCATAGAGGACAGAACAGAAGGAAGATTAAGCCTTGTGATGGAAAAAAGGATGCCTGTGATTAAAACGATCAGACAGGATGCAATAATTAATGTGTTTTTTTTCATGGTGAAAGCCTCCGGATTTAATTTCAATTAGATTTAATGATTTAGCTTAAAATATTCCCCTTATTTCCCCGGAAGTAAACTATAAATCAATGGAAGCCTTTAAACCATTGTAATGTTCTCGCAATATTAATATGTTAAGATAAAGTTATGTCAGAGTAATGCGGGGGGTTTCTATGTCAAAGTACTTAGTTGATCATAAATCCTTGGTTATACATCGTACAGCATACATCTGCCACGCATGCCAGCATAACATTATCCTTAACAATTATCGTGACTTCACAAACAGCGAAGATAAAGTACATTCTCTTGTTGAAGAACAACGCTATACGTATTGTCCAAACTGCGCTCAAGAATTGATGCTACCACCTTATCAACAATAAAAAAACAATCGCAGCCATTGGCTGCGATTGTTTTTTTATATGATCCTTTGGCCTCTTTCAGCAAGGGCATAATGAATGCCATGCTTTAGATTAGCAAAGGACTTTATATCCGAAGTATGATAATTTGAATTTGTCATCATTATACTAAGTGCCGGTGAAATTCCTACCATGATCGTTTTTGTGCCAAGCAATGTCGTAGCCGCAATGAGCTGCTGAAACAGAGAAATTGTATACTCGCTAATGTCCTCATCCAATCCCGTAAGATCAAGGATTAAAAAATCAGCTCCATATTTCGGAAGTTCATTGATGGTTTTTTCAAGCAATTCTTTAGAACGGTCTTCGTTATACTTGCCCAATAATGGGATGACCACAATATGATCCAAAACAGGAATGATAGGTGAAGAAATAACTTTTAGCAGATCGGACAATTCTTTCGTCCGTTCTTCCACTATATTTTCAAGCTTAAATATTTCAGCCTGTTCTCTCCTTCTTGAAAGTTCATGAATATTTTCAGAAACGGTGATTAATGAGGGATAGAATTCAAACTGACAATGTTCATCACCTTCCAGCTGGCTGGAAGTCACTCGATACCAGAGGTTCTCTCCAAACAATCCGGTTAGTACACCTGCCCAGTGTCCAGGAATGAATGTTCCATGATTCTTCTTTTTCTGCAGCTTATTGATCCGGTATTCCCAACTGTTTTTCATCCGCAAAACAGCTTTCTTCTCTTTTTCATCCAACTCTTCGATCTCCAAGGTTCCCCATCCGGCAGAAGCATAAATCCCTGGCAGTACATTCAAGACATCTGCCGGATTGGCTCCCTCATTATAAAAGAATTCTCCAACGATGATACCCATCCGATATCCAGTTGTCTCAAGTACGACATTAGCTGACTCATCCCCGGATACCTCTTCAATGGTGTCAAGAAATGTTTTAAAAGCGGAATTAATCCAAAAGAGAATAGCATCATCCCCTTCGAATAAAAAGCTTCCATCAGCAGGTCTCCAGCTGAATTCAGCACTTCCCACCTTAATCTGTGTATTATTTAAATGATTCATAATGACCAGTCCTTTCGAGGCTTGGCGAAATCAACCTTCCTTTAATTTTACTGTATTCACAAGAAAAAGCCATAATAAAAGCTCTATGTTGGCCACATAGAGCCCATTTTATTTAAATCAGCCTTTCTAATAAAACACTAGATCATGATCCCTGCGACTGCTGCTGATAACAAGCTGACGAGTGTGGCTCCATACAGCAATTTCAGTCCGAATTTTGCTACTTCGTTCCCTTTTTGTTCATGAAGGCCTTTTACCGCACCCGTTATGATTCCGATTGAAGAAAAGTTGGCAAAAGAAACGAGAAATACCGATACAATACCAACGGTACGCTCTGAAAGTCCTTTAATTTTGGCGAGGTCAAGCATTGCTACAAACTCATTGGATACAAGCTTTGTTGCCATAATCGTTCCTGCTTTTACAATTTCAGAAGAAGGAACACCGACAATAAAGGCGAACGGAGCGAACACATATCCGAGAAGCTTTTGAAACGTTATGCCGAACACCATATTGAAAACATCATTAACGGCACTGATCAGCGCCACAAAACCAATCAGCATCGCTCCCACAATAATTGCTACTTTAAACCCGTCCAGTATATACTCCCCCAGCATTTCAAAAAAGGTTTGCTTTTCTTCCTGAATCTCGATAATATCCTCTTCTGCTGTTACTTCATAAGGGTTAATGATATTTACAATGATGAATCCTCCAAGAAGATTAAGCATTAAGGCCGTCACAACATACTTCGGATCAATCAGGGTCATATATGCACCAAGTATGGATGCTGATACTGTGGACATCGCAGACGTACACAGCGTGTACAGACGATGCCTTGGCATATGGCCAAGCAGCTTTTTAACCGAAATAAAAACTTCCGATTGTCCGAAGACTGCTGAAGCCACTGCGTTATAGGATTCCAAACGCCCTAAACCATTGATCTTGCTTAGAAAAAATCCGATCCATTTTATGATGAAAGGCAGAATTCTTAAGTGCTGTGCAATTCCGATCAGAACGGATATAAATACAATCGGCAGGAGAACATTAAAGAAGAATGGCAAAGCCCCTTTGTTTGCAATTCCGCCAAAAACAAAGTTTACACCGTCTGCTGCATACCCGAGCAGCTTTTCAAAAAGATTAGAGATACCATGGATAATTACTAAACCAATCCCTGTATTGAGCAGGATATAAGTCAGCAGGACCTGAAGTACAAGCATGATAATAATAGGTTTAAACTTGATATGCTTTCTATTATTGCTGACGGCATAAGCAAGCAAAAATACAACAGCAAGCCCTAAAATAAAAATAAGATATTTCAATCTACCATCAACCTCCTTTAAATTTTATATTGTTCAACTTTTCATATTTAAATATGTTTCACACAGCAAATAAACATATACATATACTACCCTCCATAGTGGATGCTTTATCCTAAAATTTTCACCCTATTAAAAAAACCACCTGAGTTAAAAGGTGGCTGAAATAACAATAGGTTATGAAAGTTGACGGCTTTTAATAATCACCGGGAGCGCCTGGCGAAGATGGGCATACGTTGATATGTTGGAAAAATCCAATCCAAGGTTAACCGCAGTCTGTGCAATTTCCGGACGAATTCCAGTTACTGTTGTTTCAACACCGAGTAAAGCAAGCGCCCGTACAACTTGAAACAGCTCATTCGCTACCATCGTATCCATGATTGGAACACCCGAGAGATCAATGATTAAATGTTCAAGTTTTAATTCTGTGCATTTATCAAGACTGCTTTCTTTAATCATTTGCGCGCGGTAAGTATCAATTTCGCCTACCAGCGGCAAAACACCGATCCCTGAAAACACGGGAATAATCGGCGCACTCAGATCCAAGATCATCTGCTGCTGTGACAAGAGTCTCGCGTCACTGATCTGCTGGAAATAAACCGTAAAAAGCTCAATGACATGATCAAAACCCGCATTCACTTTTTTGCTCCATCGTCCCAGCGTTTGAAGGGAGATTTCTGCTTCATTCTCTTGTACAAAATCCATGATTAGATTCCAAAAAACAATCCTGAAATGTTTAAAGTTTTCCAAAGTTTCATGCAACGGGGTATCTGCATTTGCTCTTCTTACAGCCACCTGCTCTGACCACGCGGAAAAGTTCACGTCGTCACTGATAAACGTTTTGGCCATATTCTCAATAAATGTTTGATTATGCTGTATTCGTTCTGCGCTTACTCCTTCTAAAGAGCCGCTGAGACTTAATTTTTCCTCCTGAAGCTTCAGCCATTCCTCACTTAAAGCTGCAGTGTTTCGCATCAAATACTCGTATAAGTCACGTTCCATTGCCAATGGTGTTCCCTCCTTATGTATCCAAGCATCCTCTACTATAGTAACATTTTTAATGGATGAAAATAAAAAACCAGGCAATGGTCGCATTGCCTGGCGTAACCTAATGATTTCTTCTTGCAAAGTCAACAAATCGGAATTTATCGGGACGATGCCTCGATTCAGTGTATTGAAGAAGGCTTGCATCATCAAGATAGACATGATTTTTAACAACGACAACGTTATGAAAGCCATTGAGTGATAACAAGATTTGATCTTCCTCTGTCGGTTCTTCAACAATAATTTCTTTTTTGGCAAAGCTGATCGTTAAACCAAGTTCTTTTTCTATATATTCATAGATTGAATCTTCACAGATTTCTTTTGTTAAACCTGGAACCAACTTTTCGTTAAAAAAGTCTTTATCGAGGATAATTTTTTCCCCATTTATCTCCCGTATCCTTATTACTTTCCTAACGGTATCGTTCTTTGTCAAATTCAGCTCATTTTGCAAAAAAACGTCTGGAGCGATTGTTTCCAATTCATGAACCACTGTTTTCCAAGGTTTTCCCAATTTCGAGGCCAATTCCTTAAAGCTGACCAGTCCGGAAACAGGAAAATCAAATTTAGCCAGATCAAGGACGATTGAGCCTTTCCCGCGGATCTTCTGGATAAAACCGTTCTGAGCAAGCAAGTTTAAAGCCTTTCTGATCGTTTCCCTGGATGTCTTGTATCGCTCAGCCAGCTCATGCTCAGAGGGCAGTTGTTTTCTTGCAACAAATTCCCCTTTTTCAATCTGCTGGGATATCTCTTGATAGATCGCCAAATATTTGTTTGTTTTCATTTTTACCACCACATTTATTGTACCATTACTTTATAATGCGATAAACGATGGATTCATAGGGTCTCAGCTTCATTCCTTGGAATTCATGGGATGAATCCTCATAATTAGACAGGATCACCTCTGCCTTTCTCCCTGAAGGTACAAGCTCTTGAGGTGCTTGGAACACCGCTTCTTTAGCATAGAAATTATTAATGACCAGCAGTTTTTCATCTGGAGTATTTCTCGTATAGGCAAAAATAGATGGATGGTCTTTGAGGATTAAGTTGAAATCCCCCTCTGTTAGAACATCCAGCGACTTTCGCATGGAGATTAATTTCTGATAGTGGCTGAACACAGAGTTCTCGTCTCGAACGGCCTTTTGTGCATTGATTTCTTTATAATTAGGCGCAACGTTGATCCAAGGGGTACCTGAGGTAAAACCAGCATTTGGCGAAGCATCCCATTGTACAGGAGTACGTGAGTTATCTCTTGATTTCTGCTTTAGTATCTTGATAATCTCCTGTACATCTTTGCCTGCCTCTTTTAACTCTTGGTAGACATTGAGTGTTTCAACATCACGGTAGTCTTCGATGGAATCAAAGCCCGGATTTGTCATGCCGAACTCTTCACCCTGATAAATATAAGGAGTACCCTGCATACAGTGAATCACCGTCGCCAGCATTTTCGCCGAAGTTATCCGATGTTCACCATCATCCCCATATCGGGAAACGATTCGAGGCTGATCATGATTGCACCAGAACAGCGCATTCCACCCGCCTCCTTCATTCATGCATGTCTGCCATTCAGAAAGAATCCTTTTTAACGAAAGAAAATCAAAATCAGCGGCCGTCCACTTTTCTCCATTAGGATAGTCAACTTTTAAATGATGGAAGTTAAACGTCATGCTTAATTCTTTGCTTTCCGGCCTGGAATATCGGATACAATGATCGATGGAAGTGGAAGACATCTCTCCCACGGTCAGACTGTCATGCTTAGAAAAGACCTCAGAATTCATCTCCTGTATAAACTCATGCACCCTTGGGCCGTCCGTATAAAATCTGCGGCCGTCACCAGGCGGTAATGATCCGTCATCTTCCGGAAAATCCTGATTTTTAGAAATAAGATTAATCACATCCAGCCTGAAACCGTCAACGCCTTTATCAAACCAGAAGTTCATCATCTCATACACCTTTTTACGGACCTTTTTATTTTCCCAATTCAGATCGGCTTGTGATACATCAAAAAGGTGCAAATAATACTGTTCTGTTGTTTCATCATATTTCCACGCTGATCCGCCAAATTTGGAGATCCAGTTATTCGGTGCAGCTCCGACTTTCGGATCTTTCCATATATAAAAATCTCTAAATTCATTGTTTTTTGAAGAGCTGGCTTGTTTAAACCATGCATGATCTGTAGATGTATGATTCACAACGATATCCATGATGATTTTAATGCCACGGTTATGCGCTTCATCCAGCAGCCGTTCAAAATCGTCCATGGAGCCATATTCTTCATGAATTTTATAATAATCACTGATATCATAACCGTTATCTTTTTGCGGAGACTCATAGATTGGAGTCAGCCAGACCACATCTACACCGAGAAGCTTTAAGTAATCCAGCTTTTCAATGATTCCGTTTAAATCTCCGGTACCGTTTCCGGTTGTATCCTTGAAGCTTTTTGGATAAATCTGATAAACCACTGATTTTTTCCACCATGGCTGTTCCATAGTGTCCACCGCCCATCTGTCTAATATTTATAAATGTGAAGCCGGCTCATGTAAGTGAGCCAGCTGTACTTGGCCGTTATTTCGCTTTTTTTACTTTGGCAAAGAGGTATGTTAATACAAACGGTATGACAATTGCGATGGCCATTCCAATAAAGAAAGGTGCCCATTTATCCGGGAAAATAGAAAGGAAACCAGGTACTCCACCGACACCGATGGAAGAAGCTTTAACTTTATTTATAGTAATGAAAACCCCCGCGATCGCAGAACCGATGATCGCACAGATGAAGGGATATCTGAACCTCAGATTCACCCCAAACAGTGCAGGTTCAGTTATTCCTAAATACGCAGAAACAGCTGATGTAAAGGACAATCCTTTTACCTTTTCGTCTTTTGAGATAAACATTATAGCCAGAGCTGCAGATCCTTGAGCAATATTAGAAAGAGCGAGCATCGGCCATAAAAAGGTTCCTCCCTTGCTTCCGATGAGCTGAAGGTCTACCGCCAGGAAGGTATGGTGCATGCCTGTTACAACAAGCAGAGCGTAGAGACCGCCATAGATAAGCCCTCCTAAAGCAGCAAAGTTGTCAAAAATACTGACAAGTCCATCCGTTAAAAAGTTTGCGATTCCAAATGTAATCGGGCCAATAACGATAAAGGAAAGAAAACCTGTAACGAGCAGGGCAATCGGAGCAACGATAAGCAATTTAAACGCATCCGGTACCTTTTTATTTAAAAACACTTCGATTTTCGCCAGCACATAGGATGCCAGTAGAACAGGAAGCACCTGGCCTTGATAGCCGATCTTCTCAATCTGTAAACCGAATAAATTCCAGTGCGGCACTTTTCCAGCTTCAAGCGCTTTTCCGTAATCCCATGCGTTAAGAAGACTTGGATGCACAAGCATCAAACCCAGGACGATCCCCAGCAGAGGATTTCCCCCGAACTTTTTGACGGCTGACCAGCCGATTAATCCAGGAAGAAAAGCAAATGCTGTGTTGGCAATCACATTGATCATATCCGCAAGATCTTTCCAAGCGGTATTTACATCGACAAAAGATTTCCCCTCATAAAAAATCCCTGGCCCAGTAAGGATATTGTTTATCCCCATGAGCAGACCGGCTGTAACGATTGCCGGAAGGATGGGAATAAAAATATCAGCTAATGTTTTTACGGCCCGCTGTATAGGATTCAGTTTCTGTTCAGCTGCATTTTTGATGTCTTCCTTTGTTGCTTTACCTATTCCTGCAGCCTCGACGAGCTCATTATAAACTTTGTCCACGAGTCCTTGTCCGATGACGACTTGAAATTGGCCGTTTGTGGAAAAAGATCCCTTCACCGCATCAATATTTTCGAGCTTTTCTTTGTTGACTTGATTTTCATCATTTAGTGCAAAGCGAAGTCTGGTCACACAATGAGTTGCTGCACCGATGTTTTCTTTACCGCCAACAGCTTCTACAATTTGTTCAGCGGTTTGCCTGATGTCCATATAACCTTCCTCCTTGATACCGTTTACATATAACTTTTATAAAACAGCCTTGTTCACGCGTTTTGTAATCAAGACTGAATTTTGAAAAGTGATGTAAAGCAGTGCGTTTTTAAATCGCTTTCATAAAAAGTGAAAACTTGTATATACATGTCTTGTTTTGTATTGTAACTTGTATATACATGAAGGTCAACACTTTTGATATTTCTTTTACTTTCATCCAAACTTTCGATGAAAAAAACAATAGTTGTGGGATTTTTTTCAAAAGTCAAATGAAAACACCTATACGCGGTATACTGTTTATAAGAACAGAAGAAATAGAATTGGATTTGAATGGTTGATTAAAGGTAAGCGGGCTGATATGCCTTTATTCTAATAAAAAGGAATGAGGAAGCATGACAAAAAAACTTAAGGAGCTTATTACCAAACTTCAAAAACAGGGTGTAAATATTGATATTTGTTCAAAAACGGCACTGCTGGCCTTTCAAAATGATTTTGGAAGTGTAAAAAAATGAAGGTTTGGATCGGGGAGACATTCGAAAAAACGATTGATGGCGAAAAAATCATGATCATCGATATTTACCCTGACAGCGAAAAACCATCAGACAAAATCTATCAAAAGCTGATTTACAAGTGGGTGTAATATAATGCACTGCAGGTTGTTCCTATAGAGATCCTGATTTTGGCCTATCCGATCAGGATTTTATTTGGTATGGGACAGGCCATGAAATCAGCTCCTAGCAAAAACATTCCCTTTCAACTGGGGTACAAGTTCAAACTCATCCAGCTTCGTACAATGCCGCACATCTTCTGAAAATCCGCGTTCACGCAGCTCCAGTCCGCTGCCGCAGTTCCAAATGACTTCTTGAATGTTTTCCTTCTGATAAAGATAAGCGCCTATACATACTTGTGCTTCAGGCGATTTACTTCCGTTAAGTTTCGAAAGTATGGCACCCGCACCGAGATAATCCTCGATACCTGGTCTAATGTTATTTTCAGCCTCCTGCGGATTTTCCCATTTCTCACCGCATGCCACCACGGTGATGTCAGCACCTGACTGCTTTTGCAGCTGTTCGGCCTTTTCCGCAGCGGCCGATGCATTCAGCAGACAGCCGATCAGCAGTGCAGGAACTTTTCTGGCAGCCCAAATGCACGCTGCACCATTCAACGAGCACATCACAAACTTCTTTTCTTGGTCATGCAAACTGAATGATGCCGGTGAAAGAGAATGCGTCCCCCATTTCAATGCTTCTGCTCTTCCTGATAAAAGCTCTGCTCCGACTTCCTCTGCATATTTTTTGGCTTCTTCATTGATCGGCGGAGGATAGGGAAAAATCTTAGCACCATAACTTAGTGCCGTAACAACGGTGGATGAAAAGCTTAAAACATCAACCACAACAATAATGTCTCCCCGCTCTGCTGCTTCCCTTGCTCCCCTGACTCCCCACTCTGTTTTGCATTGATAACGCTGCTGCTGAAATACCGGCATTTTTCATTCTCCCTTCAGTCTCTCTCCTTTTAATGGTATCAGCAGCACTTTAAAAAAAGTAGACTATTTTTACATAATTTGTTAAACTTTATCCTGAGGTCTGAAAATTTTTCGAATGTTTCCCCGCTGCTTCTGGCAGCGGTTTTTTTTGTGTGTATTGCATTCTTCAAAAATATATGTTTTACTTATAATTGTCTTAACAAGTATTTATTATGAGAGGAACGATGGTTTTGCAATCACAACATAAAGATGTTTCTGTCGGCTTTTTAATTAACCAGACAAGCAGGAAAACAATAAATTTGCTCATGCATCGCTTTCGTCAATTTGATATTACACCCGAACAATGGTCGGTTCTTTATCAGTTATTCGAGGAGGGGGGCATTACCCAGAAAGTACTTGCCCGCCGGACGGCTAAAGACCAGCCAACCACGGCTAGAATCCTCGATATCCTCATGAAAAAAGAACTGATTCAAAAGCAAATGAGCGAAACGGACCGCAGAGCTTTTATCGTCTCCCTTACGGAAAAAGGCGAGGAAATCGCCTCCAAGACCGTTCCCATTGAAGCTGAAACCATGAAAGAAATCCTTGCTGGAATTGAACCGGCAGAAGTGGAACGGTTTAAAGAAGTCCTTGAGAAATTAAGCAAAAATATTGATGACATCATCAACAGTTAGGAGCCATGCAATTGAATTCACACCAAGAAAAACTTTGGAGCAAGGAATTTATTATCATAACCGTATGCAATTTTCTTTTATTTTTAAATTTGCAGATGATACTTCCTTCGTTTCCTGTCTATACGAAAGATGCCTTTCAAGCCAGTGATTTTACCGTCAGCCTTGTTACGAGCCTGTTTGCTCTTTCTGCCATCGCCACCCGTTTTTTTGCAGCGGGAATTCTTCGAAAAGGAAAAGCATCTGTCATTCTATATTGTGGGATCGCCATCGCCTCACTATCGACAGCCGGCTATTATTGGTGCGGATCTATTCTTCTCCTTCTTGTCATGCGTGTGCTTTTTGGGATAGGCTTCGGACTATCAAGCACAACCTTGCCTACCATGGCAGCTGACGTTATACCCCAAAAACGGATGGGTGAAGGTATCGGCTATTTCGGGCTTTCAACGAGCTTAGCGATGTCACTCGGCCCAATTATCGGGCTTTCATTGCTTGGCAACTACGGGTTTGGAACACTGACAACTGTAGGGACTGTTGTATTAATTCTTATTTTCCCGCTGGCGTTCGTGAACCGATCCGCCGCCGTTCTTCCAGCCCCGCCTAGTGCGGGACCATTAAAAAAAGCCAATCACAGTACAGGAGAAGCCCTTAAAAAGATTGCTCTTCCTGGGCTATTAAACCTGTTATTATCCATTACGTATGGAGGGCTGCTTAGTTTCCTTGCTCTATTTGGCAAAGAAGCCCACCTCACCCATATCAGCTACTTCTTTTTATTCAACGCCCTTGCCATCTTTATCATCCGTCCCTTTTCCGGAAAGATTTTTGACAGCAAAGGTCATTTTAGCTTACTGACAGCGGGTGCCCTCTCCGTGATGTACGGTCTCTATACGCTTTCCATAGCCTCTTCCACAGGGTATATCATCCTGTCAGCGATGCTTTATGGCTTTGGGTATGGCATGATTCAGCCTTCCGTACAGGCTTGGATGATAAAAGCAGTACCCGTGGAACAACGCGGCTTAGCCAACAGCATGTTCTTTAATTCGCTCGACTTAGGAGTAGCTGCAGGTTCGATGCTGCTGGGTTTGATCGCCATGCATCAGGGATATGCCGGCATGTATCGCCTATCCGCTCTGTTTATGGCAGTCTTTCTCGTCCTGTATCTCGCTGTGTCTCTCTTGCACAAGGGGAAACAGCAGTCTGAAGATGTGCGGAAATCAGCTTGATATCATGGAATTGAGCGAAGCAAGGCTGGAATTGAGCCTAATCCGATGATAATTGAGCCAAACTCAGAATAATTGATCCAAATATATTCAAACAACTTCGCTAGGGTAAAAACTAAAAAAGCCATAAAAAAAAGCTTGAAGAATCATAATGATCTTCAAGCTTTTTTATGCTGATTTAGCTATCTTTTTCCGTTTTCTCACCCACCATTGAGCCAGGGGCAGAACAGCAAACATAATAAAAAAGATACGAAACAGCTGATAACCAGTAACCATGGAAAGATCTGCATGAACTGCCGAAGCGGTAACTCCCATCTCAGCGATGCCTCCTGGTGCAGCACTCAAAAACGCGGTAGTAAAGTCCATTGGCGTCCATTTGCTGAGCAAAAAAGCAATCCCTAAGGAAAACAGGACGAGCAAAAGACTGTTTCCAATCGTGTAGATGCCTAGTTTCTTCACATTTCCCTCCACTTGTGGATTAAACTGCCTACCAATGTGGATTCCGAGGAAAATTTGGGCGATGAGAATGAAATATGACGGAACATGAGGGGCTTGCAATCCTAACGAAACGGACACTGCGACAGCAATCAGAGATCCTGTCAAAAAGCCGGCTGGAAGCCTGATCCTCTTTCCTCCCCAGGCGCCAAACAAGGCGATAGCAGCAAAAACAGCATACTGCATCCATGTCCCCGACTCAGCAGCATTCACCTGTGGAGCCGTAGATGGACGAACTTCACCGCCAATTCCGTGAATCGTTAAAAAGGGGACGAAAAAGATGACAGATACTGAACGGATCGTCTGCATGAGGACGACGATTGTTGTATCCACCTCCATCGTTTCTTCGCTCATAACCACGACCTGTGACATTCCGCCGGGAACACTTCCAAAGATGCTGCTCGCCAGATCAATTTTTATGTGTTTTACCGTGTAGAAAGCCAGAACGAGGCAAAATAGAACCGTAATAACGGTTGTAGAAGCCATAAAAGGAAACTGAAGCACCATTTCTTTTACTGTTCCTGCTGTAAAAGAAGTTCCTAGCATCGATCCCAGAAAAATAATAGCTGTATGCCTGAATCCGATCGGCCAGTACAGCGTCCGTCTTGATAACTTCCTCCATACCACAACAGCAGTGAGCGAACCTAACAGCCATGGCAATGGCATGTGTATCAACAGGAACAGGAGTGCACCCGTGATCCCTATACATGCTGTCTGCAAAATCGCAGATACGTTTTTGTTTCCTTCCAACATCAGCATTGCACCCCTTCAACTTCAACAGATAGTCAATACCTGCCTGAAAAATCAGCGTTGCCTAGTACATATATTCAACTATCATATCAAAAAGTGTTTTAAAATGACTGTTTTATACATAAAGAGCATTTTGTTCATAAAGTTCATGAATAGATGGTTTGGAGAAATTACGAAGGGTAGTAACCGTTTGGGGAAAGAGGATTGAAGAGGTGAATGCCAGTGGAAATTATAAGCTGCTTATTCCATAGACAAAAATCTATTTCTACTAAACTTTGAAAAATAGTTATAAAACAAGAACAGAGGTCTAGTCCACCTTCTGCATCCTCACATATGATATCTTAACCGGAATTTATTTCTGGAATCCACTTTCAAGGGGGATGCACAAATGGGCTTCGAAAAAAAGCACAAAAAGTTCAGCACAGGAAAGAAACATAAATGCGAATCTTCTTCTTCCTCTTCTTCTTCAAGCTCTTGCTTCTGTAAAAAGCGCAAGAAAAAACATTGCGGTTGCCATAGACGCCGCCGCTGTTGCTGCGGTTTCGGCTTTAGCTGGATCTAATCCTTTAGAAAATCAGCTCAAAAAGAAGGATCCTTTTAGGATCCTTCTTTTTTGCGCTTGTCCGTCAGCTTCATGATCAGGTCGTTTGCTTCTCTTTTGTTCAGCTTATACTTTGCCGAACTTTTCGAAAGTGATTTAATTTTCTTCATTTGTGTTTGGGTAGGAGGCTGTCTTTCAATCAGTGATTCATAGTTTTGATATGCTACTTTCACTGCTGTTTTATCGCTTAATAGATCAATCATCTCATAAATAGCGGCAATAGCCCCATCATACCCAATTCCATATCCAGAATCACTGCCAAACAAAAAACGATCTGGATACTTTTCCATCAAGGGCACAAAATCTTTCAGTTCATATTCACTGCCTTCGTCATATTCAGTATATCCTGCATAAAAGTCAATGAATAAATTGCTGTATTTAGAAAGCAATGCTTCTATATTCTCTGGCGAGGAGGCAACGTTGGCATGAGCGTAAATAAAATTGACCTTCGGAAAACGGGTAAGCACCCTTTGCAATCCCGCTATAGGCGGACCATAAGCAGGATCGATATGCAAAAGAACAGGAACTTTATACCGGCCAGCCAGTTTATAAATCTCATTGAGTTTCCCTGAAGACGGAGTTTCCGCCTTCCATTTAACAGAAGAGACAATTGGCGAATAAGTTGAAGCAGCCGCCAATTCACCGATGTTTAAGTACCCTTTTTCAAGGTTTTTCTTTGTATAAGCTATCCCTTTTTCAGAATAAATGTTGATGCCTGCAAAGGATGGATACACCTGCTCAGGGCGTTCCTCATAATCCTTCCAGGCGAGCTCATCTGTTTTCATTGCCTCTGGTTCTGAAATACCACCAAATAAAACCGTACGATCCACTCCAAGTCTATCCCATTCCCTATAAGGAAACTCTGGAGATTGGTGGTTATGCACATCAATTAAGGGGAGATCTTTATATACCTTATAAAGCGGCTCGCCATCCGGCTTTTTCTTTCTCATCTCTTTTAATTTCAACTGCATCGTTTGATCCGCTTGATAGTTTACATCAGGAATTACGATAACATTTTCTTCTTTTTTATCCACTTGAATCGTACAGGATGCCAACAGTAAAATGATGATTCCTCCTGCAGCAAAAAAAGAACGGAATGCAGCGATTTTAATTGACCTCTTCCTCCCTTATTAATTTATAAATAAAAGGAGTGAGCCAGCCTCACTCCTCCAGTTAGTTCATGATTTCCACAGGAATTAAATCGGTATTTTGCTTTGTGAAGTAATTATATTCTTTATTGATCCGGATAAATCCTTCTGTCGGTGTCTTCACTTTATTCGTCTTTAAAGCGTTGATATCCTCTTCATTTAAATCATTATAGATTGTATCGTACAGTGAACCCGGTCCTGTGTTTCGCCACACGAGAAATTGCATAGGTCTTGCAGCATCCTCTATGACGTTATTTTTAAACTTCGGATGGATGGCACCACTGGCCAATATCCCCCTGTAACTCCCCGTTCCGTCAGCGACATTTTTAATGGTATTGTTTTCAATGGCAGCATTTGACCAGTTCATGACACGAATGGCATCCTCGCGCGTTTTTTCTATCGTATTGTCCTTGATGACAACCTGATCATGATATTTGCCGCCAGAATATTTATGAGTCCCTACCGCACGGTCAAGATTATAAAACTCATTATCTTCAATGGTTACATTCTGGTTAGGTGTCCGGTCGAACGTGCTCCATTTCTGGCTCCAGCCTAATGTGGAATGATCCGGCGTATCAAGGTTGATCGCTTCTTTATTCCGGTTAGGCGACGGCTTGGAATTAAGAAAACGATTATGGACGATGGTTGCATGGGAGGTTGCATCCATTTCAATAAAGTGGCCGGACTGCATGTTCCGGAACGTGATGTTTTCTACCTTAACATTTTGGTTGTGCCCCATGATGATGGCAATCCCATCCTGTGTATATTTCATATCAACAGCGACAGAGCCCTCCCCTATGAAAGAAATATTTTTTTCTCCGTTATATCCTCCATACACTCCGCTCTTCGCTGATTTGGATGGACGGATCAGCTGAAAGATAGATTTCGCTGACGGAAAGATACTCGTACCGGTCTTTGTACCTTTCACAATGTTCACGCCGTCCTTAAATTTAAGCGTTACATTCGAAGGAACATACAGTGTATTGGAGATCGTGTACGTCCCCTTGTTTAAAATGAGGGTACCTCCCCCGGTCTTTTCCAGCTGCTCAAGGTAGGACCGAAGCAGGTAATAATGCTTCGTATAGGAATTGTACGTACTGAAGTTCATCATGAGCCCTTTATATGTTTTACTGCTCGGAGTCACCGTGTAAGTCGGTGCGGCTGCGTGGGCTTGAGATGGAAGTATGATACTGGCGGTCAGAACTGCTGACAAAATCATTTTTATTGCCTTTTTACGCATGATTAATATTTCCCCCTATTAATGGTTTTCCACCTTTAATATCGGTCGCTCAAGCCTATTTATTAGTTAATAATGCCATGCCCGGTAATCTTAACTTTTACATTTGGTTCAATGATGATCTTTGAATAATCTTTATCCCAGTTCATCCTCTTCCAATCGGAATTGTGAAACGCTCTAATCTTCTTGCCGATCCCAAGCTCATCACAGTTGGCTTTTTGCATCTTATTAATCGTTTTTTTAGCAAGATTATTCATTTCTCGTGATAATATACGATCCAGCTTTATCGCTTTTTTGGGATTGTCCAGATGATCCATCGGAAGTTCATTTACATTTACATCCATTTCCAAATTTAGCTTAACATGCACTTTTTGATTGTGGGAAATGTTAATTTTCATTTTCCGTTCAATATCATTAACAAGAATGGTCATGTAATTCTTTTCATTGATTTCTTGCTTTTTGCTGATTTTAAATGTAAATCGAGGGTAAGGATTTTTAACATTGTTCAAAAGCAGCAGCAGAGTCGACTCTCTACCGTTCAATGAACCCGTCATTTTGTTCCTATGAAACATCGCTGTTCCAATCACTGCTGCTCTTTGCTGCTTCTCGCTGATTTTCAAGTACGGCAGCAGATAATCATTACCTTCATCAAACATGAGCGTACAGATCGATTGGACGGTTTCTATATCATAGAGCCCGATATTACTGGCACTTCTTATCAGTTCAGGATAATAGATATCCAATAGCGTTGAATCCTGAGGCTGAATTTTCAGCCCTTTTTCGGCCTGTCCCTTCACAACAGCCACCATGGCGTTTACGGAACCTCTTGGATCCCTGTAAATGACATCGAGGCTGGAATACATATCTTTTCGGGCCAGCTTTTCACCAAATAAGAAGATGCGGTTTCTTGAAGCATCGAACATCTGCGATACTTTTTTATCGAGGTTAAAACGTGCATCACGTGTGGTGTCTCCGGTTGAAGTTGCAACCACACTTTTTACCATAGCGACTGCTTGAGAAGGTTTGTTTACAACTGGATATACGACGGTGTCCCTTATTTTTCCGTTAGGAGCAAGATCTAGTCCTGCTGCTAAAATAAGCCTGGAGTCCTTAATAAGACGCTGATCCCAGCATCCTGTCATCAAGGGGATTATCGAAGCGCTCAAGAACAGCACGCAGATTATTTTTGTCCATTTATTTTTCATAACGCCTTCTTCTCCTTTATATAGGTAAAAGCAGTTATGATAAAAAACAGGATTGGTATCCCGATTACGAATATATAGCTTAAATACGTCACGGAATTGGTAAACTTTCCAACCTCATACCCCCCCTCAGGTATGAGCGCAAGAATGACAGTGGGTATTGCAGCAAAAATAACGAAAGGAGTATGATCCTGATGTTTTTTGAAAAGGACATCATTCCTCTTGAAGCGCCAAACAAGAAGGCCATATAAGATGTGGCAACCGAAACGATCCACATGGACAAAAACAGCAAATCAATCCGTTCAAGAACTTTAAATGAAAAGGATTTTATCATATACAGGAGCGGCTGGGGTACCAGTTTAAATTCATTAATACCAAAGAAGAGAATACAGATCAGTGTTAAGAAAGCATAAAACAATGTAACGATTAGATTGGCGATGGAAATGGACTTTAATTTCTTAATCGGCTTTGAATCTACATAAGGGGCAATGACCAGAAAAAGTTCAAATCCCAGCATGGAGAAAAAAGCTTTTTCCGTCCCTTTTAAAATTGGAAAAAAGCCACTCTCACCTACCGGGAAAATATTCAAGTAATTCACTTCAAAAAAAGCGTAAATGACAAGTAATACAAAAATGATCAGCATGATAGAGACAAATACAAAAAACCTCGCAAGAAATTTAACCGGCCCTCTTATTGCATAGATACCGATAACCGCCATTAGAATAATAAGCAGCCACCTGGGGGTCAAAGGAAGAATCCATAAGTTGATCATCTCTGCAAATAGAGAAAGAATGCTCGCGCCGATCAAAATAAAAAAAATGATATATAGAAATTTAATCATTCCGCCAATCCAGCGGCCCGCACTATGATCAAAGATTTCAAAAATGGTCATAGCCGGATATCTTTTCATGGTGTACCAGAATAAAACCAATAGAATTTGTACAATACAGCCTCCGATTAATACAGAGATCCAGCTGTCATGTCCAGCTTGTGTGTAAATAGTGTATGGCATAGATAAGATTCCGACTCCGACCTGAGCCTGGACGATGAAGAAAATTAACTGAAAGGATGTAATATTGTCCTTATTTCTTAGTTTCATTTTTATTCCATCCTCTGGTTTTGTTTTGTTTCTTTATTTTTTGGGGCAAAGTGTCCATCGGCCGATCATTCATTTTCCATAACGGAAAGCGTACGATTGCATCTTTTAAGCCGCTGAGATTAAGCGGCCCAAAAGGCGAGAAATAAGGAGTGCCCACTGATTCCAATTTACACAGATGCAGCAGGATGACCATCAGCCCCATAACAATGCCCAGAAAGCCAAGCAGAGAGGCGGCAATCATCAGGGGAAAAGTCAAGATACGAATCGAAGCACCCATTTCATAAGTTGGAACTGTAAACGATGCGACCGCTGTAACCGCAATAACAATGACCATCACGTTGGAGATAAAGCCGGCGTTTACAACGGCATCACCGATGACCAAACCTCCAACGATACCGATGGTCTGACCGATCGGAGTGGGCAGCCTCACCCCCGCCTCGCGGATCAGCTCTATTGTAAACACCATGATGAAGGCCTCAACAATAGGCGGAAAAGGGATACCTTCCAATGATGATTTAATAGGAAGTACGAGTTCATTCGGCAAGATCTCAAAGTGAAATCCAATAATGGCTATGTAAATCGCGGGCAGTGTCATGGCCACCAGAAAACTTACCATCCTCAGCAGGCGGAAGAAAGAACCTGAGAGGATCCTGCTGTTAAAATCATCAGGTGATTGAAAAAAGGAAAGGAATGTAACCGGTAAAATTAATGCGGTAGCGCTCCCATCTGCCAGAAGAGCAATCCTTCCATCCATTAAGTGTGCCATCGTCCGGTCCGGACGTTCTGTAGGAAGCATTTGCGGAAAAGGCGAGAATGAATTATTTTCCAAAAACTCTTCTATAAAGCCCGGACTAAAAATCATGTCTGTGGAAATAGAACAGATTCTTCGGTCCACTTCCGCCAATATTTCTTTGTTTACCAAATCATCCATATAAGCGATGACCACTTTTGTTTTTGTTTTTTTACCTAAGATATACTGTTTAAAGACTAGACTCTCATTTTCGATGCGTTTGCGGATCAACCCGAGGTTTTGGTTCATGTTTTCGCCAAAGCCTTCATGCGAACCGCGGACAACTTTTTCATTGTAGGGCTCTTCAGGAGGCCGGGTAATTTCCAACTGGACATTGATGGCGTAAACACTGTCCATCCCGTCCAAAAGCAGAAGGCAGTTTCCCGTCAGCAATCTTTTTATGGCTTCATTCAAATCGTTAAGCTGTATCATTTCTGCATTCGTAATACCTGCCATGATGTTTATTTTCGGCTGTCTGTTTAACGGATCCAGTATGCTGTTTTGAATTTTTTCTGTATCAGCGATCGATTCCAGGTAGATGACAATACCTGCTGAATCATTATGAATGATATCTCTTGTTTTCAAATCACTGCTTTGATGAAGGGCCTGATTTACAAACTCCAGGTTTTTTGCAGCCGCAGAGTCAACCGGTTTGATTTCCTCTGATTCTTGCTTGACTTGTTCATCTTCCGGCATCTCCTTCACCTTCCCTTTAAAGCTATTCTCCTATCATTAGAGTGAGCAAATAAAGCAAGGTTTATTCTATTTCTTCTATTGGTGAATATATGATTTGCCGTATGATAAGAAAAGTGTAAAATAGTAAAGTCAGAAAGTTAATATTATGAAATTTTAAATCTGTTTTTTAAAATGAATAGGCGGTTATATTGGAAAGGCGGATCTCTTCATTGAATAAAAAAATCATACTTTATTGTGTAGCCTTTGCTGCATTCTTCGGTCCCTTCACACAAACGATCTATACACCGATCCTCCCTGAAATTCAGCATGAATTTCAGACCTCGGGGTTCATTGTGAATTTAACGATTTCCATCTTTACGTTCATACTTGCTATGATGCAGATGGTTTATGGCCCGTTGACGGACAAGATCGGCCGGAGAAAAGTGCTGCTTCCTGCTATTCTTCTTTATGTTGCAGCTTCAGCAGGTGCGGCGTTATCCCCTAACATATGGACACTCCTCGTATTCCGGGCTGTTCAGGCAGCAGGAATCGCAGCAGGATCTGTCGTCGCAACCACTGTCATCGGAGATTTATTTGAAGGGAAAGCCCTTGGGCGTTCTATGGGAACCTTTCAAATGCTTGTAGCGCTCGGCCCGGTAGTTGGGCCTGTTGTTGGAGGCTTTGTTGGAGGGTATACTGGTTATCAAGGTGTATTTTGGGTACTCACAGGAACTGGCTTGGTGATGTTTTTTGCTAATTTGAAGCTGCTTCCTGAAACAAAGCCTGCAGGGGAATCAAGAAAAGGATTCAGCTTTTCGGATTTCACCATTGTACTTAAGAAAAGAACCGCACTTGCGATCGTTCTTCTTGGATTTATTCAATATTATACGTTTTATAATTTTCTCGTTTTCCTGCCTCATCTGCTCGCAGCCTTATATGGTTTATCGGCCAGCGAAAAAGGCTTGGTTTTCCTTCCAATGTCCTTGTTCTTAGTGGCAGGAAGCTATGTTGGCGGACAGCTCCAGGAAAGGGGCAATCCGAAAAATTTCCTGATTGTAACATCAACCTTAAATGTTCTGGCCACCGTTTTATTTGTTTTTTTATCTTCAGTATCACTGCCCGTTTTAATCGCGAGCATCTCACTTTTCGGTCTTTGTCTTGGGCTGTCACTCCCTGTCCAAACCACCCTGCTGGCACGGGCTTTTCAGCATAATCGTGCAACAGCCATAGGCGTTTATAACTTTTTCCGGTACTTGGGTATGGCGGCCGGACCGATGATCGGCTCAATGTTTTACAAGGTTGGAAATCGTGCAGAATTTATATTTGCCGCTTGTCTATTTGCAGCCGCTGTATATTTTGCAGGCAGGCAATTTCTAAAGTCAGCAGAAGAATCTATGAACTAATCTCCTAAAGGGGGCCTACTATGCCTAAGAATAAAATTGAAGATGTAATGGAAGTATGCCTTTTGGCAGGCAGGCTCATGCTTCAAAATGGTGCAGAAACCTACCGGGTTGAAGATACGATCACCCGGCTTGCGCAAAACTATAACATGGAAGCCGCCCAGGTTTTCGTTACACCGACCGCCATTATTCTATCGTTGCTTGAAAAGGGAAAAACAAAGGATTATACGAAGATTGTCAGGATCCTCGACCGGTCGACAGATCTGCATGTCGTCGTTCTCGTCAATGATCTGTCACGAAAAGTGGCCAATGAATCCCTTTCACTGGAGACGGCAAAAAAGGAATTGAAAAAGATCGAAGTCACACCTGAAGCGTATCCAACATGGGTTCAGGTTGTGGCTGCCATTCTCGTGAGCGGCTGCTTCGGCCTCATGTTCAAAGGAAACTGGAACGACTTTTTGCCTGCCACGATCGCCGGAGGTGTCGGTTATGCCCTTTTCTTATTTTCAAAACGCTACATTTCGGTCCGCTTTTTCTCTGAGCTTCTTGCTGCCTTTTTTATCGGCCTGATCGCCAAGCTTGCCATCACGGCCGGCATTGGAGACCAGCTCGATAAAATTATTATCGGAGCCGTGATGCCGCTTGTGCCGGGTGTGCTGATCACAAATGCGGTACGAGATCTGATGGCCGGTCACCTTGTTTCCGGCATCTCATTAGGAGCTGAAGCGATGCTGACGGCCTTTGCCATCGGTACCGGTATTGCTTTTGTTATCGTTACGCTGTGAGGAGGAAATACGATGCACATGATTGAAGCCATTTGGACGAGCTTTATTGCTTCGGCCGGGTTTGGTATTCTGTTTAACGTTCCAAAAAAAGCTGTCATCCCTGGCGGCATCTGCGGGATGGTCGGCTGGCTCATCTTTGAAGGGATGTCAGGAAACAGCCAGTTCGACCTGGTTCTGGCCACCGCGATGGCCTCATTTGTGGTAGCGGCCATCAGCCACCTGTATGCCCGGATCCACCGTATGCCTGTCATCATCTTCAGTGTCTCCGGCATTATCCCGCTCGTACCAGGCGGCGGTGCCTATGACACGATGAGACAGCTGGTCGAGAATGATTACAACGCCGCGATCCAGCTCGGCTCACAAACCTTTCTGATTTCAGGGGCAATCGCATTCGGTCTTGTCCTTGCAGGAACGATTATCCCGATCATTTTGCGCAGCCAAAGAACGGTGAAGTAAAACAAAGAACTGACAATGTCAGTTCTTTTCTTATGCCATGAAAACAGCCCCGTAACCAATTGCAGCCACGATTACGATGACTGGAGATACTTTGAATTTTTGCATTAATAGAAAACTGATGGCGGCTATGGCTGCGGTTTGTATCCAGCCGGAAGAGCTGACAGATTCTGCAAAAAAATCATAAGCCATCACTCCGAGAAGAACGGCAATAGTCGGTTTTACGTATAACGTCATTTTTTTCACTCTTGGTGAATCCTTGAACTTATAGATGACACTCAGGAAGACGATCATCAAAACCAGGGAAGGCGCTACCGTTGCAAAAACAGCCACAAAAGAGCCGAGAGTTCCTCCTTGCGTGTAACCGATATAGCCGGACATCTTTGTGGCAATCGGACCCGGGAGTGCATTGCCAAGCGCGAGCACTTCAGTAAACTGATTGACGGTCAGCCAGTGATAACGGCCCACAACTTCATTTTCAATCAGAGGAATAGAGGCCGGGCCTCCCCCATACCCCAGAATGCCCGGGATAAAAAAAGCAAGGAAAATGTGCCAATAAATCATCCCATACCTTCCCCTCTCTGAGCAGGTTCCTCATCGTTCTTCTTTGCCGGTTTTAGTAGAGCATAAGCCAAGAGAACCCCTATTAAAATGGCAGGATGCACCTTAAGCAGCTGCAGTAACAGGATGCCTGCTGCCACATGAATCAGGCTGAGCTTAACTCCCAGACCTTTCTTTGCGCTGGTGAAAAACTGCCACGACAGCACCGCAAGCATAACTGCAACAACAGGAAGCACGCCTTTTGTCATTCCTTGAACCCATGGCTGGTCTTTATATTGGGCGAGAGAGGAAAGAAGGACGATCATCAGAATAATAGTAGGAAGAATAGAAGAGAGCAAAGCAACAAGCATACCGGATAAACCTGCCACCCGGTATCCGATGTATCCTGCCATTTTTGTGTTGATCGGACCAGGCAAGGCATTTCCAAGGGCAAGCACATCTCCAAATTCTTCATCGTTCATCCATTTAAACTTTCCGACCACTTCTTTATGTACGAGCGGTATGGAAGACGGACCGCCTCCATAGCCAAGAATGCCTGATCGAAAAAAAGCGATAAATAATTGTAAATAGGTCATGAAAACATCAAATCCTTATGAAAGTTATTTCTACCATGCAGCCACTGCTCCATCTGTCCGGCCTTCTGTTCCGCCGGCCAGTACGCCGGTTTCAGGATTGCGCCATATGATCTGGCCTCTCCCAAAGTTTCCGGCATCAAGTGCAACTTTGACATCATGGCCTTTTCGCGCCAATTCCTCGGCAACATGCTGCGGCAGTGAACGTTCTACCAGTACCTTCTTCCCTTCGATCCATTGCCATCTTGGCGCATCCAGCGCGGATTGTGGATTCAGCTGGAAATCGACCGTGTTCATGATGACCTGGACATGCCCCTGGGGCTGCATGTATCCTCCCATGACGCCGAAAGGACCGATCGGTTTTCCTTCTTTCGTCAAGAATCCCGGGATAATGGTATGATACGTTCTCTTTCCTGGATGAAGACAGTTGTCGTGGGTCTGATCCAGGGAAAAATCATGGCCTCTGTTCTGCAGGCTGATCCCGGTGCCAGGCACCACGATTCCAGAACCAAAACCCATGTAGTTGCTTTGGATAAAGGATACCATGTTCCCTTCTTCATCCGCCGCCGCAAGATAGACTGTGCCGCCTTTTGGAGGTATTCCCGGCTCAGGAAGCATCGCTTCTGAACCAATGAGCTGTCTGCGCTCTTCTGCGTATTTTTCTGATAAAAGAGCTTCTGCTGTTACTTTCATATGCGTAGTATCTGTCACATATTTTTTGGCATCCATAAAAGCAAGCTTGATCGCTTCAATCTGCTTGTGATACCGATCAGCAGCTTCCGCTTCAGGAAAATCATACCCTTTTAAGATATTAAGTGCCATTAAAGCAACAATTCCCTGGCCATTCGGAGGAATCTCCCATACTTCATATCCTTTATACTCCGCCTTAATCGGTTCTACCCATTCTGGATAATAGGCCGCAAGATCCTCTTTTCGCAGGAAACCCCCTTCATTTTCAGAGGCTGTTCTGATCTTATCAGCCAATTTCCCTCTGTAAAAAGATTCTCCGTTCGTTTCAGCAATCTCTTTTAAAGTAGCCGCATGATCGGGTGAGCGCCATACTTCACCGATTTCCGGCGCTCTTCCATCAGGCGCAAAAGTCTCAAACCAGCTTTTAAACTCATCGGATTTCTGTTCATTTTTATAAGATTCAAAAGCCCTTTTCCAATACTTTCCAAGGACTGGAGAAACCGGAAAACCTTCTTCTGCATATGTAATGGCCGGCTGAAGCACCTCAGTCAGCGGCAGCTTTCCAAAACGGCGCGATAATTCTGCCCATGCCGCAGGAGCTCCGGGGACAGTAACCGGATACCAGCCGTATTTCGGAATCTTGTCGTAACCCTCCTGCTTTATCGCTTCAACCGAGATGTTATTTGGAGCAGGACCGCTCGAATTTAATCCGTGCAGCTTTCCCTTTGTCCAGACCAGAGCGAAAGCATCTCCCCCGATTCCATTGGATGTCGGCTCAACTACTGTTAGGCAGGCAGCCGTCGCAATAGCAGCATCAATCGCATTTCCACCTTTTTTTAAGATATCGAGGCCTGCCTGCGCGGCAAGCGGCTGAGATGTTGCGACCATTCCTTTTTTGCCGTAGGTTACTGAACGCCGGGAAGAATACGGATATCGTTCTTGATTAAAGAATGGTTGTTCCATGGTTTCCTGTTTCATGTTTTCACCTCTCGTGGCATGCAAAACCCACATATATATTCAGAATATTATACATAGTTTAATTCTTGTTATGGTGAAATACAAATGTTTTACAAATAGAATCAGTTCAAGGTTAGGTTACTTGAAGATACATCAAAAAAATCCCGTCCCTCTCCGGACGGGATTAATTACTTTGCATCATCTATCGGTTTCATATCCATGGTCACCATGTAATCCTTCCCCCACTGGTACATGGCATCAAGAATCGGCATCAGGCTCTCACCTTGCTTCGTCAATGAATACTCAACTTTTGGCGGAACAACAGGATAAACTTCGCGATGGACAATCATATCCTCTTCCAGTTCACGAAGCTGATTAACGAGCATGCGCTGAGTGATGGCGGGTATAAGAGCCTTCAGCTCACCGAAGCGTTTTGTTCCTTCTTTCCCAAGGTGCCATAAAATAATCATTTTCCACTTGCCGCCGATGACAGATAACGTTAATTCTTTCTCACAGTTAAACATTTTATCGTCCATTCGTGACATAGAACATCACCTCCACCCTTATTATACCTTATAGTATACTTTTTAACACTATGTAATATTAAAGTCAGTACTTCACAATAGGTAATCATGAAGAGTATACTTACAACTAATCCTTGACGGACTTTTTAAAAGTAGCCGCCAAAGGAAATAATATGAGGTGCAACATAGATAAAACACCACAGAAGGAGAATGTAAAAATGGAATTACAACTAGCGATAGATCTTGTAAATACAGAAGAAGCCATCAAATTGGTGAAAGAAGTTGAAGAACATATCGATATCGTTGAGATCGGTACCCCGGTTGTTATCAACGAAGGCCTTAGAGCAGTTAAAGAAATGAAAGAAGCATTTCCAAATTTGAAAGTCCTTGCCGACTTAAAGATTATGGATGCTGCAGGATACGAAGTCATGAAGGCTGCTGAAGCCGGTGCTGACATCATTACCATCCTTGGAGCAGCTGAAGATGCATCCATTCAAGGTGCGGTTGATGAAGCAAAAAAACAAAACAAAAAAATCCTTGTGGACATGATTGCCGTTAAAGATATCGAAACAAGAGCAAAAGAGCTTGATGAGCTTGGTGTTGATTATATTTGTGTCCATACAGGTTATGACTTACAGGCTGTCGGGAAAAACTCTTTTGAAGACTTAAAAGCGATCAAACGCGTCGTTAAAAACGCAAAAACGGCTGTCGCAGGCGGAATTAAATTAGAAACATTACCTGAAGTTGTTGCAGCTCAGCCTGACCTGGTTATTGTCGGCGGCGGTATTACTGGACAAGATGATAAAAAAGCAACCGCAGCTGAAATCCAAAAATTAGTAAAACAAAGCTAAGGATTTTCCAAATGAATACTTCACATTATTATACGGAAATTGTGAAGGAATTAAGCCGGGCAGCGGACTTAATTTCAGATCAAGAGGCTGAAAAGCTCGTAGATGAAATTTTGAAAGCCAAGAAGATATTTGTTGCAGGAGCCGGCCGAAGCGGACTGATGGGAAAATCCTTTGCCATGCGAATGATGCACATGGGATTGGATTCCTATGTCATCGGTGAAACCGTGACCCCTAACCTGACTGAAGACGATCTCATCATTTTCGGTTCAGGTTCCGGAGAAACAAAAAGCCTTATTTCAATGGCCGAAAAGACGAAAAGCATTGACGGTAAAGTCATTACAGTGACCATCTTTCCCGACTCGACTCTTGGTAAAATGGCCGATGTCTGCGTAAAATTACCAGGCTCTCCAAAGGATCAATCGGAAAATGACTATAAGACCATTCAGCCTATGGGATCTCTATTCGAACAAACTCTTCTGCTGTTTTTCGATGCTGTTATTTTACGTTTCATGGAAAGGAAAGAGCTTGATACGGATACCATGTTCGGGCGCCATGCAAATTTGGAATAGGATGCATTGCATCCAAATAAAAAAACAGGATAGGACTGCCTTTGGCGTCCTTCCAGTTGTTTTTACATAAAGGAGGAAAGCGTAGATGCAAACATTAAAGGGGAAAACAGCGCTCATCACCGGAGCTGGAAGAGGAATCGGCCGTGCAACAGCGATTGCTTTTG
Organism: Fictibacillus marinisediminis; assembly: GCF_023149135.1. Classification (NCBI taxonomy): domain Bacteria; kingdom Bacillati; phylum Bacillota; class Bacilli; order Caryophanales; family Fictibacillaceae; genus Fictibacillus; species Fictibacillus marinisediminis. The sequence goes on from NZ_JAIWJX010000002.1 coordinate 3,380,468, forward strand.
CGAATGAAGGCATTCATGTTGGCCTTATCGGAAAAACCCGTTCAAATCTCGAAAAAACAGCAGCAGAACTGATGGAATATGGCGTGAAGGTGGCGATTGCAGAAGCTGACGTTACGAATAGCAATGCTGTTGTTCAAGCTGTAAAAAGCATTGAAGATGAACTGAGCTCCATCGATATTTTAATAAATAATGCCGGGATCGCAAAGTTTGGCGGATTCCTAGAACTTTCGCCTGAAGAGTGGAAAAATATCGTAGACGTCAATTTAATGGGTGTTTACAACGTTACAAGAGCAGTCTTGCCGGGAATGATTGAAAGAAAAGCAGGCGATATCATTAACATTTCGTCATCAGCAGGGCAAAAAGGTGCACCGGTAACAAGTGCGTACAGTGCTTCTAAATTTGCAGTATTAGGTCTAACCGAATCTCTTATGCTTGAAGTAAGGAAACATAATATTCGTGTCAGTGCCCTAACACCAAGCACAGTGGCGACAGATTTGGCCATTGATACAAATCTGACGGACGGCAATCCAGAAAAAGTGATACAGCCTGAGGATATGGCCGAGTTCATGGTTTCCCAGTTAAAATTAAATCCGCGTATTTTTATTAAAAACGCAGGCATGTGGTCGACAAATCCATAAAAAACAGGTAAAGAGCAGTTCCTCCTTGAGGAACAAAAGAGCAGTTCCTCCTTAGAGGGACTGCTCTTTTGTATTTATGTAAATGAAGGGTAAAAAAAACCTCGCTTGGGGTATAGTATTCTATACCAATTTTAGGAGGTTGATTATGAAGGCTGTTACTTTTCAGGGAGCAAAAGAAATCGAAGTAAAAAATGTTGAAGATCCCAAACTACAGGAAAAGGAAGACATCATTGTCCGCATTACTTCAACCGCTATCTGCGGATCAGATCTCCACATTTATCAGGGAGCGCTTCCGGCACATAAGGATTATGTCATTGGACATGAACCAATGGGTATTGTAGAAGAAGTTGGTCCTGATGTCACCAAAGTAAAAAAGGGAGACAGGGTCGTCCTTCCTTTCAATATTTCTTGTGGCCACTGCTATTATTGCCAGCATGAAATGGAAAGCCAATGTGATAATTCCAACCGAAATCCTGAATTTGATACAGGCGGATATTTCGGCTTTACGGACCGTTACGGCGACTATAGCGGTGGACAAGCCGAATATTTGCGTGTGCCTTATGGGAATTTTATGCCGTTTGTCATTCCTGAATCAGCGGAACTTGAGGATGAAGCTGTGCTTTTCATGTCTGATGTTCTTCCTACAGCCTACTGGAGCGTTGAAAATTCCGGGGTAAAAGAAGGTGACACAGTCGTTGTTCTGGGTTGTGGTCCAATTGGCTTAATGACACAGAAATTCGCCTGGATGAAAGGCGCCAAGCGTGTCATTGCCGTAGATAACTTAAGATACCGTCTAAATCATGCAGTAAAAATGAACAATGTCGAAGCTTTTAACTTTGATCAATTCGATAACATGGGTGCACACATTCATGAAATCACCAACGGCGGCGCAGATGTTGTTATCGATTGTGTAGGAATGGACGGCAAAAAGTCACCTGTTGAAGCGATTGAACAAAAACTGAAGCTGCAGGGCGGTACGTTGAGTGCCATTCAGATCGCCCTCAATGCCGTTAAAAAGTTTGGAACCATCCAACTCACTGGTGTATATGGATCCATGTACAACATGTTTCCGCTTGGAAACATTTTTGAGCGTAATATCACGATGAAAATGGGTCAGGCCCCTGTTATCCACTATATGCCGATGTTATTTGATAAAATTGCCAATAAGGAATTTGATCCGACTGAGATCATAACACACCGAGTACCTCTTGATCAGGCGAGCGAAGCATACAAAACCTTCAACGATCATGCGGATGAATGCATTAAAGTCGTCTTAAAACCATAATAAAAAATCCCCTTTGGACCATCCAAAGGGGATTTTTATTAGGCTTTGTTATCAACAACATGGACTGACAGAGCTTTTTATTAAATAAAGTTCCTTACATTGTTGCCGCGGCTGAACTTATAGATCGCAATCATGAAGAAGGCTAATGCGAAAGCGAAAAGAATGGAGATGTTCATTGAAAGACTGCTTAGCGAATGGCCTTTTTGCAGCTGAGTAAATGTGTCCAGCAGCCATCGCTGAGGAAGAAAATCTGCTATTTTTTGCAGCGTCTTCGGCATGATCTCTACTGGCCAGAAGCAGCCAGCCAACAGACACGATGGTGTCATGATCAAATTCTGCAGTGCTCCAGCTGAAGTCGTGGTCGATGCAAATGCAGTAATGACAAGCGATAATCCAACACCTGCAAGAGCGAAAATCATTAATATTTCTACCATCGTCAAGAACGGGATCCCCGTAGAAATATGGAACACTTGAGTCATAAACGTCAGTGTAATTAAGATCTGTACCGTCATGATGATCATGTTAACAACCACATTTGAGAAAACGTATTTTCGGCTGTTAATCGGTGTTGACATTAACCGCAGATAGGTTCTGTTTTCTTTTTCCTGAAGGATAATTTCAGATAATCCGCCCGCACATGAAAGCATGATCATGATAAGAAAACCGACCGTCTGATTCGTTATATCATTATTTTTTGAAGTATCTTTGAGTGAATGAGCTGAAACTTGAAAATCTGATGCAAGGTACTGGTCATACATTTTTTGAAACACAGCTTGATCTCCGCCAGCTGCCTTGCTTAAGGAAGCGATGCTAGACAAATAGTTATTCACATAGGTTTTCACAAAACCAGTGATGGTTGCCCCTTTGATGGATACGATTTCAATGTGATCGGGGTTGCCGTTCAGCACACTGTTTGAAAAGCCGGAATTGAGGACAATAACACAGTCGAGCTTTCCTGAAGCAATTTGATCTTTCACTTCTGAAGAGCTAATGTTTTTCACTTTTACATTGGTTAATCCGTCGACAAATTTAACCGTGTCATTGGCAATTTCCCCATTATCTTGATTGACGACGCCAGCATGCATGGTAGCAGGACCAGTGTTTCCATACGCTGCAATTCCAATGAGAATGCCGATCAGCGGTACAAATAGGTAGGTGAACAGCTTTCTTTTATTCTTTATAATGGAGCGCAGAGAATTTGTTATGAGCCAAAGAATCTCTTTCACTTAAAAGCCCTCCCGTCGTTTGAAAGCAACAATGGCAATGGTTAAAAAGATGACAGCTACCCGAGATTTAATCCAATAACCTGCAGTGAAGCCGCAAGATCATTATTGTAGATAATTTTATTGATAGCTGTATTTGCCCAAGTCAGTGGTGAAAGGTTCGTGACCAGCTTCATGAAGCCATCAGGATTATCGATTTTAAAATATGCCCCGCCGAAGAAGGAAGCGAGCTGAACGACAATGAGGATGATCGTCCTGGAAGCCTCACCGGTTTTTGCCATGTAACTGACCCCAAGACCGAAACTTACGGCAAGGAATACTTCAGACAGTAAGATAACAATGACCAGGCCGAGATGCTCCCCCCAGTTTGCGTTAAACAGCAAGGAACTCACAGTGACAATGAGAAGAAGAGATAGCAGGTTTAGTACAATGCTTCCGATAATTTTCCCGAGAAAAATTTCAGCCTTGGTGATCGGTGCGGTTGCCAAACGTACCGCTGTATTTCGTGTTCTCTCTCCCCTGAGCAAAAAGGATGCCCCCATCGCCCCGTACAAAGCGATCATCGTTGTTACGGCCACCGCATAATAATCCATTGATCCCGGTGCTTTATTGGCGTTCAATGACTTCTCTTTTACGTAATCGCCCGTTGTACCGCTGGCCAGCACCGTCTGTGTCTGATCCGGCTTCACTTTAGCCACTTGGCTGACGAGATTGTATTTATCTGCAAAAGCGGTCAGCATTCCTTGAACAATGCTGCTCTCAATGCTGTTTCGTTCACTTCCGTAAAAGGTTAAGCCATTATTGGAAACCTCCACATAAGCATCATAGCGGTTCTGTTTTACTTCTTTTTTTCCATCCATCTTGTCAGGAGCTTTATAAAAATAAATATCTTCTTTTTTGGCAGCCTTCGTAAATTCTTTAAAATACGGGGAGAAGCTGGTATCCCCGGTTTCCTTATATAGGACTTGCATTTTATCAATCTTGATATTTTTATCAAACGCATTGGATAAAGCAGAGCCAAGAACCAGCATCATCACGATCGGAAATGCCAGCATGAAAATCAACGTTCTGGTATCCCTGATGCTGATTTTTAAATGATGAAGTGCAATGTTGAATATGTTCAAGGGAGAAGTCCTCCTTAGTTATTTTTATAAAGAAGTTTATAGCTTCGTAGAGCTTATTAAAGGCAGGAATAATTGGCTAACGCAATTTTCCTTGAACAATTGGCTAACGCCATTTTTCCTTAAAGCCCGCAAAAGAATATGAATGTGGGAACAAATCGTCTAAGCCGATTTTTCCTATTTACTCTTTCGCCGTAGTGGATTAATTGGCTTCTGACGTAAGCCTCATTAAGGTAGGAAGAATTGGCTAACGCCAATTTTCCTTAATCTCTCAAATTCCTTCCGGTTAGGGTGAGGAAGACGGTTTCCAGGTTAGGTGCCTGTTCTTGCAGTGAGCGGATTTCGATTTCCCGGTTGATAAAATATTGAATGATTTTATTTAAGTTGCTGACTTCGGCATGAGAATTGATTTTAACGATGTTCTCTTCAACCTGCACTGTGTTCACGCCGTTGATGTCCTTTAAAATGCTTTCTTCAATATTATCGTTTGATTTAACGTCAACCCAGATGTCTTTTGTATCTGTTATGATGGCTTTCAGCTGTTCTTTGGTTCCTTCTGCGATGACCTTACCGTGATCCACAATCGCGATTCTTGAACAGATTTCTTCTACTTCCTCCATATAGTGGCTCGTGTAGATAACGGTGCATCCCATCTCGTTCAGTTTTCTGACAGAGTTCAAAATATAGTTCCTGGATTGTGGATCAATCCCGACCGTCGGTTCATCCATGATGATCAGTTTCGGACGGTGCGCGATGGCACAGGCGATGTTCAGCCTTCGTTTCATCCCGCCGGAAAAGTTCTTTGGAAAGTTTTTTTGTTTATCAAGTAAGCCGACAAACTCGAGTGCTTCCTCTACCCGGTCTTTGAGTTCTGCACCGCGGAGTCCGTAAAGTCCTGCGAAGAAACGTATATTTTCATAGGCTGTCATATCTTCATAGATGGCTAGATCCTGTGGTACGATGCCGATGTTCATCTTTGCGAACTTGCTGTTGTTTGCAATGTTCTTGCCAAGGATTTTGATTTCTCCTTCATTGCTTCTTAACAAACCTGCAATCATGTTGATCGTTGTACTTTTTCCAGCTCCGTTCGAACCGAGGAACCCGAAAATTTCACCTTCTTTAATGGTTAAGGACATATTGTCTACAGCGATGAAGTCACCGAATTTTTTTGTCAGGTTATTGATTTCTAAAACGTTCATCATCTCACCTCATGTATTCTTTATATTGTCATTATACGGAAAAAGAGTGAACCAACGTCAGTGCATTAGTTCACTCTTTTCACATGAGAATCTTCACTATTTTTATATGAGGCCCTTCACTTTGCCTATAGGAAGCAGCGTGGTAACAGAGAACCCGTTCGCTCCGTCCACAATAATCGTTCCGTTGACAGAGGCTGTTCTCTCTTCCATCCCCATGATTCCAAGCCCTTTTACCACTTTAACAGCTCCTCTTCCATTGTCCTTGACCTCCGCTTTGATCATGCGGTTCAGCACTTGAATCTCAATCGTTATTTCCGTCGCTTTGCTATATTTCATGGAATTCGTAAGCGCCTCGGTCACGTTCTCCGCGATAATCTTCCACTGGATAGGAGTAATCATGTCCATATTCCCTTTGTATACGAAAGGAGCCTTGATCCGGTGCTTTACCGAAAACTCTTCAATCATCAGTTTCATTCGCTGAACCCCCATCTGTTCAGTGGGGGGCTTCATATTTTTCAAGGTAATTCGTATATCTTCAATTCCCTTTTTCGAGATGACGATGGCATTCTGCAAGAGTTCTTTCGCTTTCTCCGTATCCATTCCCATCAAGCTCTTTGCTGCTTCCATCTGTATCAATGCCCCTGTCATGGAGTGGCCGATGCTGTCATGGATCTGCTGTGAGATGCGGTTCCGCTCCTCCAGCCGATGCGTATATTCAGATTGCTTGATATACTCCTGATTTTCATTGAGGCTTGACGTCAGACGCTGCATATCATGCCTCACCTTGTCCAGCTTGCTTTCATACTGAATCAGTTTTTCTGTATAGCGGGTGGTCATCGTATGTACAACAAAGGTGAAGGCAGAAACCAACCCAAATAAGTATTTATTTTGAGGCAGATACAAAACCGGAATTAGGCCCAGAGCCAGCAGCAGCCATTTCGTTTTGAAATATGGTGAGGCCAGCTCATATAGATTTAATGGCAAAAGCAAAATAAACAGCGGATCCACATAATAAAAGGCCAGGCAGGTCATCAGAATTGAAACAAGCAGAACCGTTTGCTGGAACTTCTCGCGGCTGAATATATATATCATGATATTTAAGCTCACGTATAAGAGGAGACAAAATATGATCCACGGCAGATTTTCCACATTCATATGGGCATAGCTGACCGCAAGAAAAAGCACGACGATCAGCTTGGTGTAAATGATCCATAGCTCCATTGTTTTACCTCTTACTCCAAAGATCCTGTTAAATAGTAAATAGCAATCTGTGTTCGATGCTCCAGACCTGTTTTTCCTAATACAGAGGTAATATAGTTGGCGACGGTTCCTTCTGAGATAAAAAGCTGCTTCGCGATGGATTTATTGGAGTATCCCTTGGCGATGAGCGCCATGATTCCCATCTCCCGTTCGGTAAAAAGACTGGCATCAATTTTTGTCTCTGCCTTTTTGCTTCCATCGATATTCGATTTCAATTTATCCAGAACGACCTCCTGCATTACCGTGTTGCCGTGATAGACACTCTTAATGGCATCGCGGATCCGTTCAGGCTCTGTGTTTTTTAACAAATAGCCTTTTGCCCCGTTTTTTATAGCATCAAATATGTATTGGTCATCATCAAAGGTGGTCAGGATCATGGGTTTGCACGACGTATGTTCTGCGATGAATTTCGTCGCCTCCACACCGTTCATGTTGGGCATCCGCACATCAAGAAGTGCAACATCCACTTCATTATTTTTGCAAAAATCAACGGCTTCCTGACCGTCATTGACGGTAGCAAGCACTTCAAAATCTCCATACGTGCTTAATATGATTTTCATTCCTTCTCGAATAAAGGAATTGTCATCCGCAATGATAATTTTCATTTTTATTCAGCAGAATACGTTCCGCTGCTCACATCCTTCTTTTAAACTTTCTTCCTTCTTCTAATTGGCTTTATTTTACCAAAAACCTCTTCACGAATAAAAAAAGAGCCCATCCGAATGGACAAGCCCTTTCTACTCTATATAAAACAACTTCTGAAGTTCTGAAATGCCCAGAACAATTAACATGAGTACACAGCCGATCAGTACAGTTTGCCAGCCATTTAATAGGTTTAAAGATTTAAGGATCAGGTTGCCGCTTGGGAATATCTCATTTTCTCTAAATACCGTTTATGGGCGGCTTTGACTGCCATGATGACGGAAGGTGTGGAAGGGGTATAATAATAGTCTTCGATCCTCTGGATCAATCCGTCGATCCCCTGTGCTAAATTATAATTGACGATGACCCTTCTCAGAAAATCGCGTGCCAGCTCCGTGGCAAACGTAAACTCAGCATTGACGATCACATTGGTCTCCGTATCGATTTCCATGACGATGCCCGATGTCTTGCAGACTTCAAACATATAATTGCCCTGTGGCGCTTTCGCATACCCCGTTACGAGCACAGTCTTCATCCTCGTTAATTCAGTCATTTCGCCAGACCCCTCTTTTATCTGTGATTTGTTTTTACTGCTGCAACAAACCTTATGTGCTATCTTACGGGGTAAACCTGAAAAATATATATGTATCCAAAATAAAAATTTCCGAAGACACTGATTTGGCTAATCAAAGCAATTTACCACAAATTCACATTCCCAAAACCACTGCCTATTTTTATTTTTTTCCAAATATCCAATTGACTTAGAGCCTGCTCTAAGTTGTAAGCTTTAAGAAAGTGAAAGAAAGGAATGATTGGTTATGTACACGATCAGTGAAGCAGCCCGGGATACCGGCATCAGTGCCTATACACTGCGTTACTATGAAAAACTGGGCTTGCTGCCGGCACCTGGAAGGAAGAATGGCCATAAGCGTCTGTATTCAGCAAAAGATATTGCTTTCATCAAGTTTTTAAAAAACCTGAAGGATACTGGCATGCCATTGGAAGAGGTAAAAGAGTTTGTACAGGATGGCTGCATTTGGGACAGTTTGGAGGAAGATCCCGATTACAAGCCCGCTCCTACACTGTCGAAAAGAGTGGACATCTTAGAAAAACATCTAAAAAACATGGAGAACAAAAAACGGGAATTGGAAGCCATTATGGAAATCACCAGGGAGAAGCTTCAAACGTATCACACGTTATTGGAAGAGGAAGCGAAGAAATGAAGAATCTCTCAGTTTATCTCATGCTGCTCGGTTTTGCGGTGTTTACCGGAGCCACATTCAATCTCGGCAAGTATGCAGTAGGGTATTTTTCACCGGCCTCGGCAGCCGCCTGGCGTTTTGGTATTGCTGCAATCGTGCTTTTACTGATTTTAATCGTTAAAGAAGGCGTGAAGAAAACAACGCTATCCCGGAATTTAGCGGCTTATGCGGCTCTCGGCATCATCGGAGTGTTCGGCTTTAACACTTTGTTTTTCACGGGATTGAAATATACATCACCGATCAGTGGAGCGCTTATCATGGGCACCAACCCTATTTTGACGTCGGTTTTAGCACTGTTCCTGCTAAAAGAAAAACTGACAAAACAGCGCATGGCCGGAATTGGGTTTGCCTTTATTGGCGTCGTTTTAGTCATCACGCAAGGCTCCTGGGAAACGTTAATGAGCCAATCCTTTTCTAAAGGAGATCTTATCATTCTGGGAGGAAACCTCTGCTGGGCAAGCTATGGAGTGCTAGGACGGAAATGGGTGAAAGACAGCTCTTCTCTTGAAACGACGGCATATCCGATGCTGATCGGTGCTGCCGCATTAATTGCCGTCTCTTTGTTTTCAAGACCACCGGCCTACACACCTCACATTCCGCTTGGAGGCTGGGGAGCTATTCTTTTTATGGCCATATGTACGACCGTACTTGGCTATTTATGGTGGAACCTTGGTATCAGAAAAATTGGAGCCGGCAAGACCTCCCTATTTTTCAACCTGGTTCCCGTGGTTACGATGATCATATCCGCCATGACTGGGACATCTATCACCTACCCTCAGCTGCTTGGAGTCGGATGTGTAATTTTAGGCGTTCTTACCGCGTCAGGAGTACTTTCGCTGTTCAATCAAAAAACAGAGTCCCACGTGTATCCCGAAGCAGTAAAGACAAAATAAACAAGCTGTCCGCTCAAATGGCGGACAGCTTTATTGCTTTCTTTTTTTCATAAATAAAAGGACGAATACCAGCAGTCCAGCAGCTAGCAAGGAGTACATGATGTTGGAATAGATGTCCATGAATTGAACGACTTGTTCCCAATTGCGCCCGAACGCTGCTCCGACATAAACGAGAATCGTGTTCCACACGAGCGTGCCGATCGTTGTAAACAGCAGGAAAAGACTGAACCTCATGCCCGACATCCCCGCCGGAATCGAAATAAGGCTTCGGATAAGGGGAACGAGCCGGCACAGAAGAACGGCCCAATACCCATATTTATCAAACCAGGAATCTGCTTTATAAATGTCTTCTCTTTTTAACCGCAGGACTTTTCCCCAGCGGTCTACAATTTTTTCAAGACGTGAAACATCGAGATACGTACCCACTTTGAAAAGAACAGCAGCTCCAAAAACCGAGCCTGCCGTCGCTGCCAGAATGACTCCCCACACCGAGAGTTTAGAGAAAGACGTCATCATACCGCTGAACGTCAGAATGACTTCAGAGGGAATGGGCGGGAAAATATTTTCAAGGGCGATCATCAAAAAGACGCCAAAATAACCAAATTGTTCAATAATATCTGTAATCCAATTCTGCATGTATACCTCCTGAAACAAGCATTCCACTAACTACTACGAAACAAAACCTCTTTGGTTTCATCCAAAGAGGTTTTTGTTAATTGATCAAACGGACAATCTGTTTGTTACTCCATGAAAGCCGGTAGTACGCATATTGCAATGCAAGACCTGCGATAAAGGCAGCAGGATATCCAATCCAAATTCCTCTGATCTCAAGGCTCGTATATTGAGAAAGATAGTACGCCAAAGGCACTTCGACGAGCCAGATCGGAAGGATACTGAAAATCGTCGGCCAGAGAACCGTCCCGCTTGCTCTCATCGTTGCGTTAAGGATCGCCGAGTGGCCCATGATGACATAGCTCCACAGCGTGATCATTAACAGACTCTGTGCCATATTTACCGTTTCTCCGCTTGTTAAAAACAAGCTTAAGATCGGCCTTGAGAAGAAATAAATGATAATGATGATTCCTCCGCCGAGCAAATAGTTCAGCAGAAGGCCGGACCGGATGACCATTTTCAAACGCTCCATCTGGTTGGCCCCAATGGATTGCGCCGCAAAGATGGATACGGCGATACTAAGGCTGATCGCCGGCATCTGCACATAACTGGCAACCTGATTAACCACGCCGTACGCTGCTGTCGCATCTGATCCGTAGCGGTTAACAAGGGAAATGACGGCAATTTCTGAAATAGAAAGCAAGATCATGCTTATGCTCGAAGGAATGCCGAGACGAAGCAACAATTTCAGCAGTTCTTTGTCTATTCTCAGTTTGCTGGTAATCGAAGAATCAAACTGCAGCGGATGACCCACTTTCCTTAAATAAAAGATCATGGCAAAAAAAGTGATGGTTGTGGATACGACAGAGGAATATGCTGCTCCATACACTTGCCTTCCGGAAGACCTGCCCACCCAAAAACGAATACCGGCATCAACGCAACATTGAGCACTGTGCTCATGACCAGAAAATAAAAGGGAGTCTTTGAGTCTCCTGTCCCTCTCATAAAGGTCGTGTAGACCGAGTAAAGAAACAGGATCGGCAGCGACCAGAATAAGATTCTTGCATAGTGCACACTCACATGGATGATATTTTCCGGCGTCCCGATCAGCCGCAGCACGTCATACGTAAAAATACCCCCAAGCACAGCCAGCACTACACCTAATAAAAAGGTAAACGTCAGGGTCGTGCCTACAATCGCCTTTAGCTTCTCTTCATTCTTTGCCCCAAAAGCCTACCCGATGAGGATGGAGCTTCCTGAACCGATTCCGATCACAAAAGAAATCAGCAGAAAGAACAATGGAAAAAAAGCAGAGATGGCAGCCACGCTGTCCACTCCCAGCCATCTCCCGATAATCACCATCCCGACCAGCTGCCCGATCGATTGCATGACATTGCTGAAAAGCAGCGGTACGAGAAACAGAAGCATCGGCTTCATTACCGTCATCTGTGAAGGATTCTCTTGTATCGCTTCATTCGCATTCATCGCGGTTTCTCCTTATTGTATCCCAAGCCTCCAAACGGCTTAAGCTCCTGCAGCCATTTGTCTTCCAGTTTTTCAAGTGCTTTTTTCTCATTAAAATATCCATCGTCCTTCTTCTCGAGAACCTCAAGCACTTCAAATTCAAAGGCGTCTTTACCGAACTCATTCCATTCTTCTTGGAGTGTCTTGTTCATGCTGCTGCCTTGCTCCAGCTCAAACTTTTTTCCATTGAGCGTTTTTAGGTTCCTTGTGCTTCCTATAAAGATTTTTTGATTGGCGGTGTTCCTGATCAGGTAAACACCCGCTTCAATCTTTGTTTCCATGTACTGTTGCTTTAATTCTTTTTTCCTGTCCAAAATATGTTCCTTCTTTCTCTTTATTTTTGGCTGCTTTCTAAAAGATTGTTGCTTTGGGAACATTTTTTTAAAGAACCTTCATTGCTAAGTTGATTGGAGTGCAAGGTGCGAGACTACGGCTAGGAGAAGCGGGGCAGGTGAGACCCGGAGGCGCCTGCGCCGAGGAGGCTCAACGCACGCCTCGCGGAAAGCGAGGATCCTGAAACGGAAATCAACCACTCCTAAGAGTAACAAAGGTTACGAAAACAGCCTTATTTTTTCAGCCAGTACGAGCTTCCGTCTGCTTTCCTGTCCAGAAATCCATAGGCAATCATGTATCTTCTCAAGGTAACGTAGTCATGATAAACCGTCTTCAGGATTTCATTGACGTCTTTTTCGGTGTACGTTGTATCAGAAGAAAATAATGAAGTGATTTCCCGCAAAACAACAAGCTTTTGCTTTTCTTTTGACGGAAACGCCTTAAGAGCCGTTGTTCCTTCAATAAAGAACTTTTTCACCATCTTCTCCTTCTCTTCTTTTGTCACGTTATACCGGTCATCAATCATCGTCGCTGTCTGATGGGGTGCGATCATTGGGGGCGCATGCTGATCCTTTTCCTTCAGCAGCTCCATCATCGTCAGCAGCATTTTCGCCTGACGCTCTTTTTCTTTCAGCACAAAACGGTGGTTCCTGATGGTTGACGTGCTGCTAACCTCCATTTCCTGCTTGATTTCCTCATCGCTTTTTCCTTCATAAAAAAGCCGGAGAAGCCGGTTCTGGTGATCGGTTAAGCCTGTCAGTTTCTTATTGAGTCCGATCAAATATTCAAAAACCGAACAGTGATCACGGCCGATATGAAGAGTCATATATTTTTCCGCTTCGTAAAGTACATCATTTTCGGGATAGATGATTCCTTTTTCAATGATGTTCCCGCATAAAAGGCAAACAAAGTGATGATGTTCTTCTACATAACCCTTTTTCAAATCTTCCAATGACGCTTCCCAAAACAAATCCGATATCAACATATTGCAAACAACCCCTATAAAAGTTTATTTATTTACAAACATAATATTATTCTGTTTGTTATTCGTCAATAAATTCAATGTAAAAAAATTCAAAACAAAAAACCTTCCGGAAAACGCGTTTCCAGAAGGCTTTATATATATTACCAAACAAACAATCCGACAAGCATTGCACTCAGCAGTGATACGGCCATTCCGCTGACGAGCAGCTTCCAGACGTTTTTGCCTATGATCGTTGATTTTTCTTCTCCTAAAATGGAGTTGTACGTTCCGTAGATCATACCAACTGTACTGAAGTTCGCAAACGATGTTAAGAACGTTGTCGCAACAGCAATCGTATGCGGAGGCAAGTTGTTAAGCTGATTTTTCAAGTCCATCATCGCCACAAACTCATTGGTTGCTAGCTTGATTCCCATCAATTTTGCGACATACATTGCATCATGAACCGGAAGCCCTAGTAAAAAGGCAAACGGGCTGAAGATGAACGAGAAGATTTTTTGAATCGTAAGTCCATTGATAAAGAATCCAAGAATTCCGTTCAAAGCGGACGTCAGCGCCACGTAACCGATCACCATCGCAAGGATGACAATGACCATGCGGATCCCGACAAGCATACTGTTAGAGATCGTAGAGAAGAAATCCTTCTTCTCTTCTTTTGGCGGAACATAGACGACATCTTCCTCTTTTGCCACGTCTACCGGATGCAGAATGCTTGCGAGCAGCAAGGCATTCAAACAGTTGAGAGGAATAGCCGCAAACACATATGTTGCCGGCACCATCGTCAAATACGCTCCAATAATGGACCCGCTGATACTGCTCATGCTCATCAGTCCGAACGTCAGCAGCCTGTGTTGTTTGAGCACGACCAGCTGCTGGCGGATCACCGCAAGTGCTTCTGTATTTCCAAGGAACATCATCTGTATGGAGAAAAAGCTTTCAAGCTTCGGCAGCCCTGAAATTTTTGAGATGACCCAGCCAACCTTATCGATAATCCACGTTAAGATTCCAAAATAAGAAAGAATATCAAAGAACGTAACGACGAAAATAATAGGAAGAAGAGCACTAAAGAAGAAATCGATGTTCTTATTTGCCATAACGGAAGGAAATACAAAGGCCGTTCCGTCGTTTGCACAGGCAATGAGCCAAGAAAAAAATGACGCAAACTGATCAATCACTTTTGTTCCAATTTTTGTACCAAGCATGAACCACGTAATAAGCAATTCAACCGCAAAAAGAATCCCTATGGATTTCCATTTTACGTTCTTTCGATTCGGAGAACATAAATAAACAACTCCGACCACAACCAGCACACCTAACAGATTCATCAAAAAATACAAGTCCAACCACTCCCGTTGTATGTTTTTCCGTATATAAAATGCCCTTATTTCCCTACTTTCAGCCAAATTGGACAGAAAGCATGAAAATAAGAGCAATACACGTTGTCATACAGCAGAGCAAAGTCCGGAAAAGTGATCGGTCTTGCTCCGTGTTGAGATCGAGACTCTTTTTTTAATTTCACGCTTCCCTGTAGTCCGGCATTTGACGGCTGCCAGGTAGAAACTATCAGACCGATTGATTGTACTGATATTATACAAGGATACTATTTTAGTCTTTAGGAATAAAGGTCATTTTAATATATCAACATTCTTTTTACAATGGAGGGACGAAAAGTTTTATTTTAAAAATAATTTCGAATTAATGAAAAACGATTGTCTTGTTTTCGTGAACAATCACCCGGTCCTGCAGATGCCAGTTTACCGCCCGGGCAAGTACACTGCGCTCAACGGAACGGCCGATTCTCTTAAGATCCTCCGCATTATGATGATGGCTGACCCGCTCCACTCCCTGCTCAATGATCGGACCTTCGTCCAAATCGTTGGTCACATAGTGAGAGGTCGCACCAATCAGCTTCACTCCCCTTCCGTACGCCCGTTCATACGGCTTGGCACCAATAAACGCCGGCAGGAAGGAGTGATGAATATTGATGATCCGGTTCGGGTGCTTCGATACAAAATCCGGCGTCAAAATCTGCATGTAACGTGCTAGGACGATAAGCTCAATTTGATACTCTTCCAAAAGCTGCAGCTGTTTCTCTTCCACTTCTTTACGGATGTCCTTGTTGGCCGGTATGTAATGGTAGGGTATGCCGAGCGATTCGACAAGCGTTCTTGAATCCTCATGATTGCTGACCACAAGGGCAATTTCCGCGTCTAGTTCTCCGCTCTGATACTCCCACAACAGCTCGAGCAGACAGTGTGGTTCTTTTGAAACAAAGATAGCCGTCTTCTTTAGTTGGGATGCCAGCGAGAGGCGCCAGTCCATTTCGAAACTTTCGGCGATTGCGGTAAAAGCCTCTTTTAGATTTGGAGCGTTTTCGCCCAAATCTTCACATTCAAACTCGATACGCATAAAAAATGTGCCGCCCGCCGGATCCGTAGAATATTGATTGGATTCCACGATATTCGCTCCCTGG
Organism: Fictibacillus marinisediminis; assembly: GCF_023149135.1. Classification (NCBI taxonomy): domain Bacteria; kingdom Bacillati; phylum Bacillota; class Bacilli; order Caryophanales; family Fictibacillaceae; genus Fictibacillus; species Fictibacillus marinisediminis. Next base: position 3,395,915 of record NZ_JAIWJX010000002.1, read on the forward strand.
CTATATAAAAACTTCGAAACGGCAGCCACAATTCCCGGCTTGTCCGGACAGCTGATCAGCAGCCTTCCTTTGTTGCCGTTTAGTACGGGTTCACTCTTTTGCATGCTCTCCATTCTCCTCTGCCTTTTTAATATCTGAGTATACGGGAATGTGAGGAAAAAGGGAAATGATGCGTTGGGGTGGTGGCTAGTCTTCGAAGGTGAGATGGTAGGTTCTTCCTCTTTGGTTTCCTTCAGTCTCTGTTGAAATAGATTGAAGGATTCGACTGGCCAAGGGGTTTGAATTAATTTTTAGGAAGTCCCGAGCTTCACGGTTTGAAATGGTTGATTGGATGAGGTAACTGTAATCTCTCAAAGCCTCAATATGCGCAGTTTTACAGGTATGTAAGCATTGAGCACAAAGCCAAGTACCATGCACTCTTTCCATTGGTATTTGAAAGCATTCGGGACAATGGACCCCTTTAATAATATCTTTTGAATGAATATTGAATTGTTCCATAACAGAGGAATCAGATGAATTGTGTTGTTTTAGAAGAAGGCGGGTTATTTTTTTTAGTTGTTTTATCGATAATATCGCTTCATTATAGCGGCCTTCAATCTGGTTAATTTTAAACGGGAGGGCATTGCGGTGAATAACCTTCCTGCGAACGTATTGCTGATGTGGAGGAGAGGTTTGAATCTGTGAGTTCGGGTGGCTGATTACTACCAGTGTTTCTATGGGAATATCAGGGAGTTTATGCTTGTTAAGCCATGAGGTAAGTTGAACTTTGTGACGTTTGACTTGGAGAATGGGATCAGGAAAGACTTCTACTTTGTCGTCTAAAGTTCGGATCAGTTGGTGAAAGTCCTGGTCAAAAAATAAAGTTCCAGCTATGTTCTTCACCTCTAAAATGAAGAGATAATACGGGGATATGAGCAGGGTGTCGATCTGAAAGTGATATTCATTATGGGGTAATCGGAGGTCATGCACTATATAGTAGTTTTGCGGGGATAAAAAGCTTAGGGGATAATCTATGGAGTGCTCTCCTCTATAGCCGGCGGTGTGTTTTGCGAGCGTTTCTTGAATGAAAGGGATTTTCGAATGATTTTTTGGCAATCTGCGCAATAAAGCCTGTAATTTTTGAATGTATAACGGGCGATTCCGGGTTTTAACGATCATATTTTCACTCCCAGTCAAAAATTGAAGAGTTTTTCAAACAAAATTGGTTTGACTAATGAGATTAGCTTTTGTAATTAGGGGACTAAAAAATTTCATGTTCAAAAAAGGTTAATTTATGTTCAAAAATCCGGATTTATGTTCAAAAAAATGATTTTATGTTCAAAAACTCATCTTTTATTTTCAAACAGGATAACCTCGACACCGTTCGACTGTTTTCGCTACAATCATTTGCGCCCTCCTCCCACCTCCTCAACCCAACCACCAATTCCTCTAACTTGTTCATCATTTCCTCAACAATCATTTCTCATCGCCTCCCACCTATTAATTCTCCCCCTCCATTAAATAATCCTCCACAAAAAAGCAGGCCCGCCTCAATCGGCAAGCCCGCTCATCATCGATTAACTATTCAGCTGTTTCTTTTTTCCACGTGTCAGTTTCATCAAGAACTCGTATACGACCGGTACGATCACAAGAGTCAGCAGTGTTGAACTTGTAAGACCGCCGATAACGGTCACGCCAAGACCTTTGGAGATCAAACCGCCGCCTTCAAAGCCTAGAGCGAGCGGAATCAATGCGCCAATGGTCGCAAGAGCGGTCATCAGGATCGGACGCAAACGGGTTGCTCCCGCTTCAAGCAGCGCTTCACGCGTCGATAAACCTTCGTTCTCCTTGTGGATGACGCGGTCAATCAGCACGATCGCATTTGTTACTACGATACCGATGAGCATCAAAGCACCAATCATAGCAGAGATACTTATGCTTTCACCAGAGATATAAAGTGCGACAAGTGCACCGATTAAAGTAAACGGCAATGAGAACAGGATGGCGAATGGCGCCAATGCTCCGCCGAACGTTACGACGAGTACAAAATAAACGATCGCAATCGCGGCAAGCATCGCAAGTCCCAGCTGGCTGAAGGACTCATTGATATCCTCGGTTACCCCGCCCATCTTCACGTCTACACCATTAGGAAGATCAAGCTTATCGATTTCTTTCTTCACATCTGCAGATACTTTGTTTACATTTTTGCTGGTGACGTCGCCGCTGACACTCGCATAGATCTTATCGTCTTTGCGCGTAACCGTGTCTGCCGTTTCACCTTTTTTCACTTTCGCTACGTCACGGATGGCAACCACTTTGCCAGTAGCAGACTGCAGCTTTTTATCGGTTAGATCGTTAATGTCTTTGTATTTGCTTTTGTCGACTTTTACATAAACGTTAATGTCTTTGCCGTCTTTTTTCAGAGTGGTCAGCGCTGATTTATCGCCGGAATCATTCAGTTCCATGCCGATTTGGCTGGCGGTCAGACCGAGCTTGCTCAGCTTTTTCTGATCAGCGGCAATCGTGAATTCCTGGTACGATTTGGACAGGCTGGAATCCACATTTCTCAAGGAATTCTTATCGTCCATGATGTTCTGGACTTTTTCAGTGACAGGCTTAATGTCATTGATGTTGTTTCCATAGACTTGAACCTCTAGCTTATTGCTTCCGCCTGTAGCTCCAAAGTCTTGTGCCTTCCATTCCCCTTTGTTCGTTGTTCCCTGCAGGTCATCAATAACACGCTTCTGTTCTTTTTCAAAGTTCGGGGTATCTTTGTCATACTCCATAAAGAACATCGCCTGGTTGCTCGCTGCCGGATTCATCGGGTTCTCACCGCCAACGGAATACTGGATCGTCTTCACATGTTTACGGTCGATGAGCAATTTTTCAGCTTTAAGGGATTCTTTTTCCACATCTTTTCTCGTCTGCCCCGGTTCTGGGTTGAACGTTGCGATGACCATCTTCTGATCATCGGACGGCAGAAAGCTGACGCCGATTTTCGGAACAAGGAACAAACTTCCGGCTAGCAGAAGGATGGCAAGTCCGAATGAAACGAATTTATGGTTGAGTGACCAGTTCAGTACTCTTTTATAAAAGCCTGCAAGTGCACCCGATTTATCGTGGTCGACCTCCTTCTTGTTCTTTAACCCTTTTTTGAACAAGGAATCTGCAAACGCCGGAACGACCGTTATGGCCACGATCAGGGATGCCACGAGGGCGAAAACAATCGTTAAAGCAAACGGCAGGAAGAGCTCTCCGACAGGTCCTTTAACAAGGCCGAGCGGCAGGAATACTGCGATAGTGACAATTGTTGATGACATGATCGGGATAAACATCTCACGTGTTGCTGATGTGATCAGTACCTTGCCTTTGATGTGTTCGCCTGTTAGTGACATTCGGCGGTAGATGTTTTCGATAACGACGATCGAGTCATCGACTACCCGGCCGATGGCAACCGTCATGGCACCGAGTGTCATAATGTTGAGCGTGATATCCATCTGCTTCAGTGCAAGAATGGCCATTAGCAACGAGAGCGGGATCGAGATGACCGCGATCACAGTTGAACGGAAATTCCGTAAGAAAAGCAGGATGATAATCACGGCGAACAATCCGCCGATCAGCGCTTTGTTCAGCATCGTGCTGACTGACTCTTTGATTGGTGTTGCCTGGTCGAACACATTAACGGTTTTCAATCCTGGGTGATCCTTTTTGATTTGTTTCAATTCTTTTTTTACGTCGTCTGCCACATTAACCGTGTTGGCATCCGCAGATTTAACGATCTGAACGCCAATGGATTCATGGCCATTGGTTCTGGAGATCGATTCTGCTTTTCCTACCGACTTGATCGACGCGATATCTTTTAATTTAACAGTCGGCAGCTCTGAAGGCTGTGCCTGCTGTCGAGCAGTTCCAGCTGCGGGTGTTCCTTTTTGACCAGCACCCGGTGCGCCTTGCTGTGTCCCTTGATCCACAGCTGTTTCGGCACTTTGTCCGCCATTTCCACCACCAGTAGCTGCAGGACTCTTTCCTGCCTGCTGTGCATTGCCCGCCCCTGGTCCTGGAGCAGGAGAAGTAACCGGAATCTCAAGGTTCTTCAGTTCCTTGATGGTTGTGATCTTACCATCGACAACTACAGATTTTTCTTTGTTGTTAAAGTTGTACAAACCGAGCGGCATGGAAGAATTCGCACCCTGGATGAATTGCTTAACAGCATCTTCTGTCAGTCCTTTTTCTTTTAATTTATCTTGTTTAAAGTCTAACTGGACTTCCTCAACGTTCTGGCCTGCAACCTGGACAGAGGAAACACCTTCAGCTCCTTCAAGTCTTGGTACGACATCATCTTCTACCACGTTGGTCAAGTCCTTCAGTGATTTATCTTTATCCGAAACACTTAATGATAAAATCGGAAATTCATTAAAGCTTTGACGGGATACTTTTGGGTCATCGACTGAATCAGGAAGACTGATGCTGGCAAGAGCCTCTTGCACCTCTTCCTTCGCCTTTTCCATGTCCTTGTCAAAATTGTATTCGATCTGGACAGAAGAGATATTTTGATATGAAGAGGAACTTACGGAATCAACACCCGATAAATTCTTCACCTTCTGCTCAATCGGCACGGTCACCTTGTCAGCTACCTCTTCTGGAGTAGCACCCGGATATACCGCGGATACTGTGACGATCGGTGTATTAATATTCGGCATCGTTTCCAGTTTCATATTCAAACCAGAGTACAAGCCAGCTGCAACAACAAGCAGCGTTAAAAGCCATATGGCAAATTTATTCTTCAGACAGAACCTGATGATTGAACTCATTCTTTCTTCTCCTTCCAAACGTATGACTGACCAGTCGGGTTGTGGTATAATATAAATGAACGGTCATAATAGATATAAATATAAAGGACCGTTCCCCTGAATGCAAGAAATAATAATAGCTTCAATTGACGAAAAAATATGTACTTAAGATAATAGAATCAGACGTTTACTTGGAGGTAAGGGATGAAACAGAGAAAAGTAGAAATCATTGAGTCGGCGATTGCCTTATTTGCGGAAAAAGGATTTCATTCAACATCCATTCAGGACATCACCGATCATGCCGGGATGTCAAAAGGGGCTTTTTATAATTATTTTTCCTCTAAGGAAGAATTGATGATTGCCCTATTCCATTACTACAACGATAAAATCAGTCAAAAGATCTCAGAAATCGGGGAACAAAATCTTCCTCCCCGCGAAACAATAAAAAAGCAAATGGTCGCACTGTTTACTTCATTCACAGAGCATAAAAACTTCATTATCATGCATTTTAGAGAACAGAATTCAACGATCAATGAAGAGATGCGGAAGCACATGCTGAAAACACAATATAGATCGATGAAATGGCTGGAAACAAACCTGCTTTCTTTGTACGGAGAAGAAATTACTCCTCATTTGGGGGATTTAATTTTGATGGCTCAGGGTCTTCAAAACACATACATTCGTATTTTTATTTTTGATGATCAGCTTCTCCAGCCAGAAGCACTGGCTGAATTCCTGCTGCAGAGATTGGATGACATCGTTGCCGGTTTGCTGAAAACGAAGTCCACGATGATTTCGATCAAGAACTTAGAAAACCTGTTTTCCCGTCTTCATCTCCATACGGAACAATCTCTACAGGATACCATTCATCAAAAGCTTTTAAACATGGGAAAAACGCTGGATAAACTCCCTCTCCCCGCTGAAAAAAGGGACGAGCTGAAAAGTGTCATCGAATTCTTGCTGAGTGAAAATGAAAAAACAGATCCGAACAAGATGGTATTCCAGGGCATGCTTGCCAACCTGAAAGGGGTAAAGGAATTAGAGAATGACAGGAAAGATATTGCGCGGATTATGGGGATTGAGCTTCTTTAATTCCAAATAAAAAATGACTATAGACATACGAAGAAATTGAATATAAGGAGCCGCAAAATGACACAAAAACAATTTATCTATACGTTAAAATTGATTCCACGATTAGTAGATGAAAACAATTGGACTGAAAAAGAGGAAAGCATCGTATCAGATCACTTTCAAGCACTGCAGGAGCTAAAGATGGCAGATAAACTCATTATGGCCGGCCGGACCCTGAACATGGATGAAACCACGTTCGGCATTGTCATTTTGCTGGCTGATACGGAAGAGGATGCCAGAACGATGATGGAAAATGATCCTGCAGTAAAAGAAGGAGTCATGACCGCTGAACTTTTCCCTTACAAAATTGCCTTGTTGAACGAAAACTTTCTAAAACTTAATCAAAATGCATAATAAAAACCTGCCGATTTGGCGGGTCTTTTCAATGGCTGCTGCGAGGTTTGTTGCGCGGAACATGGCGCATAATGCCTGCCAGTAAGGATAAAGTCAGCAATAAATAAGCCGTTAAACCTGTTACCCGTATGAAAAACCAGATCCAGTTCAATGAGCCACCTCCAGTTTTTTATATAACGAGGAATTTCCGCCGATTGCAATTCTGTCATTCTCGAAATAAACAAAATAAGCAATGCAGGGGAAATTTCGATAGAGCAATGTTTTAGCCTCTTCATAAGGAAGGATGCAAAAGATTTTAGCTGCGGTTTCTGCCTCCATGACATTTTCAGCGATGACACTTGCCTGAAGTACCTCATTGTTGGCAAGCCTTCCGGTCCGTCCATTTAAAATATGGTGGTACTCCCTGCCGCCCATGTTCCACTTCCGAACATTTTTCCCAGACGTGGCAAGCGCACAGTTGGTCAGCTGCAGCCGGATCATATCCCTCCCCATTTGAATGGGATGTTCGATTCCTGCTTCCCGGGTGCCTGTCACCAGCAAATCTCCTCCTGCATTAATCAGCCAGCTCTCCTTTTCATCCACTAAGAACAGCTCCTTCATCCGATCGACAATAAATCCTTTTCCAAAACCGCCAAAGTCGAACGAAAAAGGCTGTTTCTTTATGATGCAGTTTTTTGTCAGCTGATCAATCGGCTCGTTAAATTGATTTTCCGTAATAAAGGAAACCATCTCCTTCTCGGAGGATTTTCCTCCTTTTTCAAAGGATTGAGCATATCCTGCCGCCTTCATACTATCTCCGCCAAATGGATGGACATAATAACCCGTCTTTCTTGCCAGCCGCAATGAATGTTCCAGCAGTTCAGCGAGCGGTTCCTCCAGAAAAACAGGAACATTTAAGGGAGCATTATTGATCACCTCAAGCGCCTTATTTGGAAGAAAGCGGCTCGCCACCTGTTCAAAATCCAGCATCTCATTCTTCACATGCATTTTTGTTTCCATGTCCATTCCATCAAGCTGAGTGGTACAGTTCATCGCATTGAATTTCATCGTGAAGAACCCGAGCTTCCGTGGCCCTGATCAAACCCGCCCTGTGCTCCCTGCTGAAACTGATCTTGTCCCCAATCAGAAGACTGGCCTTCTCCCTGGCTGAAATCATCGCTTTGCCCATTATCCGTAAACGCCGGGGAATCACCCTGATCGTTAATATCATCTTGAATGTCTTGTCTGCCACTCTCTTGTGACGGGTTATTCTGCACTGTCGTCCCTGTGTTTTGATTTTTTGCAACCAGTCCGCCAAGCGTGAAGAATGCAAGGGTGCTGACAGAGATTACGGACCACTTCACCTTTTTGTTCATCGCTCACCACTCCTTTATCATTAAAGTCATTTCTACTTTGTATTTTTTATGAGGTATACACAGAGTCTACTTGACGAACCTTAATCAAACCTTAAGTTTGAAAGATTTGAGCTCTGCCCTTGATTTTTTCTTACAACCGCGTTATATTATTTGATGTATCAATAATTGAGGTGTCAAAGATTAACCGGTCAATCATTCTTTTAATGACGAAAGAGGAGATTTACTTGAACCAATCATGTGCTACAAAAACACATATCGCCTATACATTACGGGAGCTTCACAACCAGATCAGCCCGAAATTCGAACGATGTACAGGAATCAGCCAGTCCAGGCTTGAGCTCCTTCATCATCTATATGAAGTGGAGGAGATCAGCCAGACCACCCTGCAAAAAGAGGTCAATATTGACAGTGCTGCTGTCACAAGGCACTTAAAACAGCTTGAACTCTCAGGAATGGTCGCAAGGCGGAAGAATCCCAAGGATAACCGAGTAACGCTCGTCAGCCTTACCGATCAAGGCCGCAATGAAATCATTGCCTACAGAAAAGAAAGAGATCAATTTGTCTCTAACCTTTTGAAAGACTTTAAAGAGGAAGAGCTTCCAGTTCTTTTAGATATGCTTAAACGCATGCAGCATAACGCTGACCAGATTGAAGGTTAGCCTTTTGGCACCTTAGACAAACATCATAAGTAAAAAGGAGAATCTATCCATGAATACAACACTAGTGAATAACTTTAATGACATCTTGACTGGACGCCGTTCCATTCGCTATTATGATCCATCCGTTAAAATCAGCAAGGACGAGATGACAGAAATACTTAATAAAGCTACATTGGCACCTTCTTCTGTTAACATGCAGCCATGGCGCTTTCTAGTCATTGAAAGCGATGAAGCAAAAGCAACGCTCGCTCCGCTTGCCCGTTTTAATAACTCTCAAGTGGAAACTTCATCTGCCATGATTGCTGTATTCGGAGATTTGAACAACTTCGATAAAGGTGAAGAAATCTACAGCAAAGCCGTTGAGCTTGGCTACATGCCGCAAGATGTAAAAGAACAAATGATGGGCAGACTCACCGCTCACTTTGATACTCTTGATCCTGAGGTAAATAAGGAGACGGTATTAATCGATGGCGGCCTCGTATCCATGAATCTTATGCTTGCCGCCCGTGCCCATGGCTATGATACATGCCCCATCGGCGGTTATGAGAAAGATAAAATTGCTGAAGCTTTTGGATTGGATAAAGACCGTTACGTTCCGGTTATGCTGATCTCCATCGGTAAAGCAGCGAATACTGGGTATCCGTCTGTTCGTCTTCCTGTTGAAGAAGTGGCGGAGTGGAAATAAATTTTATATAAAAAACGAAGGGATGAATAAGAATGATCATTATTCACGCAAAAAATTATGTTAATGCAGCAAAAGAAGAGGAATTTGTAAACGAGATTCAACAGCTTATCTCAGCTTCAAAAGCGGAAAGCGGCAATATCTCTTACGAACTGTTCAAAGATACAGCAGAAGAACATGCCTACATGATGGTGGAAGTGTGGCAGGATCTAGAAGCAGTAGATGCTCACAATAAAAGCAAACACTTCACTTCCTTCGTTGCTAAAGCGCCTGAATATCTCAGCCGTCCAATGGAACTTAAAGTGTTTAACGGAAAACAGATTAAATAATAAAAATCATGGGCAAATCAATGCCCATGATTTTTTACTTTTGTTTAGGCTTTAGTTAAAGCATATTGTTGATTTTCGACAAAAAAGGAATTAAGAAAAAATACTGTCCGATCCCCTGCACAGAAAGCCCCAGCAAATAGTAGATCAGTGAAAAACCCAGAGGGTTATACATATCATTACATTTATAATAATGTTAAAGTGTGAACATTTAAAGGAGATGTTTTAATGTCAGATTTGTATTTATTTTTCATGATTGCGATGATCGGCGGGCTTGTAATGCCGATCGGTACAATCATTCTTATTACCAAAAAGATCACGGCACCCAATGATGACCTGAACAAAAAGATTCATCACTTGGAGAAAGAAGTTGAAGATTTGAAAAGAAGATTGTAAAAGACCTGCCGACTAGAACAGGTCTTTTTTAGAAAAGTATCATTCCCAAAACGAATACTTCCTATAATTACTATGTATTTTACGCATGAATCGATGTGAGATAAAGTAGGTCTTGTTAAGCAATTATTATTTCAGGAGGAATTGATCATGAACAGCACAGACCGTTATCAGCATGGACTCGACAAACTAATGGAGTATACGTTAACTGAAAACAAGGAGATTTCTACTCATTTAAAAATTTCTGATGACCTAAAAGATATTGCTCCAGACGTAGCAAAATTTATCATTGAATTTGGATACGGCGATATTTACTCACGTTCAGGTTTAACCAATAAACAGCGGGCACAAATCACGATCGCCTCACTTGTTACCCAAGGTACTGAACCACAGCTTGAACTTCATATAAATACTGGGCTGACAGCTGGGCTGACTCCCGTTGAAATTGTAGAAAGCTTCATTCAACTCATTCCGTATACTGGATTCCCTCGTATACTTAACGCTCTTGCAGTAGCGAAGAGAGTATTCGCTCAGCGTGGTGTTTCTGCGGTTTCAGCCGCTAAAGAACAGTAATTTGAGTGGAGCCGTTACTTAGCAACGGCTCCTTTTATTTAAAGCCTTGAAGGAGGTTTGGTCATGAAATTTTTAAATACAGTTGCCTTCTCACATTTACACTCATGTTATATCTTCCAACTACTTTCTGTTTAACTCACTAAGTATATAGGGTAAAAGTACTATATACGCAGTAATTTTGGGAGGAAAAGATATGGACTTGCATAACGGCAGCCTTTTTTGGCCCACCACGCTGGACGGTGAGAAGACCATAAAAGGAAGACAGGAAATCGACACACATTATGATGCAGTAATCGTTGGCGGCGGCATGTCCGGCGCTCTAACGGCGTTTACTCTCGCACAGGAAGGTTTGCATATTGCCATTGTCGATAAGAGGGAGATGGCTGCGGGCAGTTCTTCTGCCAACACAGGCCTTCTTCAATTTTCAAATGATATTATGCTTCATGAGCTGATTGATCAGATTGGCGAGAATCAAGCCGTGCACTTTTATAAGCTTTGCCAGAAAGCAGTAGACCAGCTGAAAGAGGTAGCTGAGACACTTCCCCGGGAAGCGGATATGATCAAACGAAAAAGCATTTGCTATGCGAGTACCGAGGAACATGTTCAAAAGCTGCAAAAGGAATATGAGGCCTTATCCAGGCATGGCTTTCCTGCTGAATATTGGACCAAAGCGGACATGAAAGAGCATTTGCCATTTGAAAAACCGGGAGCTTTAATTACGCATGGAGATGCAGAAGTCAATCCTTACCGGTTTATCCAGGGGATCTTGGAATATTTGGAGCAAAAAGGCATTCATTTGTTTGAAAATGTGGAGGCTAAAGAGACAGAAGAACAAGATGACGGCATTTTGCTGCACACCTCCATCGGCACTTTCTCAGCATCCCATTTGATTTATGCAACAGGATATGACTCTATCCCCATTAATGAAAAAATCGGATCAGACATCAACCGATCCTATGCGATCGCGACTGAACCGATTGAAGATTTGTCTTCCTGGGAAGATAACGCAATGATTTGGGAAACGAAACGTCCTTACCTTTATATGAGGACAACCGTTGATCATCGCATTATTGCAGGCGGATTGGATGAAGATAAGCCTGAAGCGCCCCAAAGTGAAGAATGGATCGCCAACCGTGCAGAGCGGATTCAGCAGGAGCTTGAAAAACTGTTTCCTGATCTCCCTATAAAGATTGCATACGCCTGGGGGGCAAGTTTCGGTGAATCCCTCGATAACCTTCCATTCATCGGAAAGCATCCTCATAAAAACCGGCAGTACTATCTGCTTGGGTATGGAGGAAACGGAACCGTATACAGCATGCTTGGCTCTCATATTATTAGAGATTTGATTTTGGACCATCCAAATGAAGATGCGGAACTTGTAAAACTGGATCGGTAATTGAAAAAGTTACACTGACTGTTTAATTGGCCAAAACATGTTCAAAAAACTAAAATAAAACCAGTTAACTATATTTATAAGTTAACTGGTTTTTAAACATTTCTATTGGCTGTTTTCGTAACCTTTGTTGCTTTTGAGAGTGATTGATTTCCGTTTCAGGATGCTCGCTTTCCGCGGGGCGTGCGCTGAGCCTCCTCGGCGCAAGCGCCTGTGGGTCTCACCTGTCCCGCTTCCCCGCAGGAGTCTCGCACCTTGCACTCCAATCAACTTGTCAATGAAGCCTATTTACAAAAAGATTCCCAAAGCAACAATTTTTTAGAAAAGAGCCTTTCTATTTGATTTATTTAACCATTTTACTTTAACTTTTACTGTCAGAAATTCTTCCGAGGAAAAATCCATCAACCTGATCCAACTTTCCTCTCCAAAGAATTTTCCCCTTAGATGGAGTTGAATTACTATCACCACAAAACACTCGTGTGTTCTTTAAATGAATGAAATTAATATCGCTGTTGTTATTGTCGTCTTCTGCTGCCTCACCAGCTTTAACAAGGCGCTCGCCTATCTCTTGAGCGATCTCATTTCCATCCTCAAACGTTTCAGCCAGCGTTTCGAAGTATTCTTGAGCGGTGATTGTTGTGCCTGTAACGACAGCCCCTTTGACATTTAACGTAATATCTAATGAAAACCCATGTTTATTGCAGGCCTTCACAAAAAATTCAAGTATGCTGTCTTTAGATTGGGATGACGTGGTTGAACTCATCAAATATCCTCCTCTTATTTCGAAGATGTATCGTCATTGCTGGAAAGAGATGTCTCTGATTTGCTGCTTTTTGCTTTCTTTGAATTCTTATTCTTTGCAGGTGTCTTTTTGGTTTTTGATTTTGTTGCTTTCTTTGCAGGCTTCTTTTCCTCTTCGTCGTCTTCCTCTTCTTCCTCATCTTCTTCGTCTTCATTTACATTGTTTCCGTCTTCTTCCTCATCTTCCTCTTGTTCCTCTTCCTCCTCATCATCTTCGTCTTCATTTACATTGTTTCCGTCTTCCTCTTCCTCTTCCTCATCCTCTTCATTATCCAGCTCTAATTGCTCTTCTTTATCTTGCTTTTTCTTCTTTTTCTTTTTATCTTTTTTATCATTTTCTTCATCCGTTTCCTCACTTGCATCAACCATTTGCTGCAATTTCTGTTCTAACATTTCCAATCGTTCGCTTAGTTTCTTATTTTCATCTTCGAGTGCTTGATACTGTTTGTTTTCGTTATTTCCATTATCTTGACTTTGCCCTTCATTTGTAACATCCGTTTCTTCGCTTTGATCGTTATCATGGTTCTTATTTTTTTTAAAGAAACTGGATGTTTTTTCTTTTAGACCTGTAGCTGCTTGCTGTGATTTGGCAAACCCGGTTTCTTTAACGCCACTTAGCTTTTCTTTAGCTGATCTGCCTATATTTTTACCTTTATCTTTCAGGTTGGCTTTTTCTATACCAGCCAATATTTTTTTTCCGGTTTTCGGGGTAGCAAGCAATCCTACAGTAGCACCTACAACTCCTCCTACAAGTGTTCTATTTACGGGACTTTCACTTAACTTTTTCTTCCTTTCACCTGTTTGATTTTCAACTTGGGTATTTTCAGTTTGGTTAGTAGCCATATTATTTTTCCTCCTTTAATATCTTTAACTTTTTTATTTGAAATGATTGAAAGTCAATCATTTACTGCCTGCATTCTCTTCCAAAAGTCGGATCCGCTCCATTAATTCTTTGTTTTCTTCTTCCAATGTTCGGTTCCCCTCTGAAGCCTTGGAGGATAGATAAGGATCATTTTCCCACCAGTCCATTCCGATTTCTTTTGCTTTATCTACAGAGGCCACAATCAGGCGGATTTTAATGGTTAGCAACTCTACATCAGCGATACCAACCGTTATATCCCCAGCAATGACGACACCTTTATCCAGTATCTTTTCTAATACATCGACAATCGTGCTGGACTCTGAAGCATGCTGTACTGCCATTTTTATCACTCCTTAATTTGCACGTCTGTCTCATAATAGGTTCCCTAATGGCCCAAGATCAATATTTAAATCTTCATCCTTTAAATTAAAAATGGTTTTAAGCTCGTCCATTTTTACTTCTAAATTCATTAATGCCACGCCAAGGTTTTCAATTTGTTCATCGGTTAAATTTCCGCCGTCCACCCGGCGGATGGCGTGCCTTTCAACGATTTGCCTTAACAATTCAATGACCGTCAGAACCAGCTGTGCTAAGCCATGCTCAGCGTTATCGGGATCCAGATGAATTTTTCCGCTGGATGGATTATTTGTTTGCATAAATTAGGCCCTCCCTTTGTTTATCAAATTGGTCGGACGAGATGTCTTTACGATTGCCTGAAGATGAGTTCACAAGCGTTTCAACTGAAGCAATCAGCACACGCAGATCAAGATAAACCAAATCTACTCCTGCAATTGAAATGATTAGATCTCCTTTGATGGCGACACCTTTATCTAAAATCACATCTAAGATATCAATAAGAGTAACTTCCTTATTTTCAATGGCTTCTCTATGTCCCATGAGCTAATCCCTCATTTCAGGTTAAGCTTGCGAAATGGTAGGCAGGCCATGGACCAGAAGCCTCGAACTTCCAACCAGTTTCTGCGAGCTCATTTTTCCTTTTTTAATTTCTTCTAAAAATTCTTCCACTGTATCTGCTGGTATAAGGTATACGCTATTCCAGCACATATCGAATTGTTTCCCTGTTACATCCTTACCCCAATTTTTTTTTACTGAATCATGAAGGGAGAATTTGGCAAGTTCCTCATGAATCTGTTCACACGTTTTATTTATTTCTTTCTCTAACTCCTGGTCTGCCAATTGATCGATCTTTCTTTTTTCAAAGAACTGTCTGCCAGGAGGCAATTTGCTTATCTCTTCTTTTTTTTCTTCTATTAATGAATTGTGGCCACTGATAAAGTCTTTTAATTTTGAGTGGTCACAATAGATTTTCAAATTCCATTCCTCGTTGCCTGCGAGTTGAGTGAACGAGTTGGTGATCTTCTTTTGGTGCTCTTCAATTGTTTCGCTCAAGCTATTTTCGCTTGTATAAATCGTACAAAATTTCATTGGAATTACTGTATATTGTTTTTGGAGTGCCAATAGAGCTTCATGGTGATGAAGCGCCTTTCCTTGAAGCCATTCCATGTCGTTGTTCATTTTTTCTTTAATTGATTCTTCTGAATACGTGTCTGCATCAAGCTCACAGACAACGGCCGTAATTTCATTTAATTGAATGGTATATACTTCATTCTGTTCATCTAACCCCCGAAAAGAAGGAACTGCGTCTTTTATTGCTTCTTCGGTGGGAATAAGTCCATATAAATAAACGAGTTTCGCCATCTTTATTCCCTCACTTTTGCTTCTTCGTCAAATTCTCCCACTCTTCCATTTCCCGCTGTTTTGCTATCTCATATCTTACTAACAATACTTCTTCTTGTTCCTTGTAGACCTCTTCCGGTATTTCTTCAAGTTCATACATCATTTGAAGCTGAATCAATTTTTGCTGAATAAATGAAATGTCATACAGTTCCCGATCCACTTCTTCTTTAACCTTTTCACCAACTTTAATGACAAGATTCATCGGGGACATTAAAAGTTTGTGGATCATGTTCCTTCCTCAACCTTTAGCTGAATATTGATGAAATTGTAGGCGGGCCATGGACCGGAATACTTAAAATCGAGTTTGTCCTCCCATTTTTCATGAACTTCATTTACTTTTTGGTCAAAGAGTTCTTCCTTATCGCGGTCAATTAAAAAGGCTGCATTCAAAAGCATGGTTTCGCCAATCGGCTTGTTGATTTTTGAAGCTGTAGATGCTTCTTTTAATGGATTAAAGATTTCCGCTTTAATATCATTTTGAAGAGAACTGAAAAATTTTTGAGCCATTTCGCCAAGCTGAATGCGTTCATAATACGCTGCATCCTGAGACTTGCCTTGAACCGTTTTTTTCATTTGTTCTACTTCAGGTTTTTTATTAATTTCCTCTTCCAGCCATTGTTTTTTGCCCATTACCTTTAGACCAAGTTCTATTTTCCCCTTTATTTCTGGAAACAACTGTTCAAACTGCGGATACAAATTTTCCAGTAGAACTTTTACATCTTCTTTTGAATTGAACACATTTCCAAAACTAATGGGAATGACCGTATCGTTTTGAGCCATAACAGAAGATATCACATCTTGATGGGCCATTAAGTTTTCCTTATTGGGATGATAAATTTTCATTGGCATTTCTGCTGCTACAATGGCTGCATCCTTATAATGAATGGTAAACGTTGATCTTTCTTGGCCTTCAATGGTGACATTTCCAAACTGATACTTATCCTCTGTTGTTTGTATACCGCAAAATATATAAATACCTGTTGATTGACTCATTGATCGCTCACTCCTTTACTGCTTTTTTGCATTCGCTTATTATTAGCTCTCTTAGCTTTGATGAATCCTTCTCATCCATGCATTTGGCGACAGGTGCGAATAAGATGTCCAGGCATAACCGCTGAAAATCTTCATCTTTACCGTTTATTGGGATATCGGCCTCATTTGCAAGTTTTGCAATCATAATAGAAGCCCGCAGACTTGGTCCGTTATTGCTGTTTTCACTGCATTTTTCTCTGAGAGCAGCAACAAAACTTGTTATGGCTTTTGCTTGATTTGAATCAACACCTGTTTTGCTGGAGACAATGGCGGCTTCAGTATCTTTGTCTGTATAATCTAACGGAATGGTAATGAGACGATCTAATAAAGCATCCTGTGTTTCGTAAACGCCTGCATATTCAGAAGGATTGCTCGTAAAGATTACTGTGAATTTCGGATGGACTTTCATAAAGGGATCTTTTTGCTTTGTGCCGTATAACGGTAAAATCCCCTCTTCCAAAATTGAAAGGAAAATATTATTAGTTGAGGGCTCAGAACGGGTAAATTCATCATAAATCAATGTGTACCCATTTTTTACAGCATCCAATAATCTTCCGTTATTCCACGTTTCCGTAACATTTTCTTCTTTTTTGTAAACCGAACGAATAAAATTATCGACCACTTTTTGGGTGGTATATCCTGTATAGGCCCCGATTAGATCAGCATTCGATAACTCCCGGTTCCCATGCATTAACATAACGGGACGTTTCCGCTTTTTCGCTAAAAGGAGTGCGAGTGTCGTCTTGCCAACTCCAGGCGGTCCTGTGAAATGGACGGGATAACCAGCTGAAAGATAGTTTAAGGAACGAGAAATTAAGTTTTTTATCCCGTCATGCTGCAGTAAATCTGAATTTACTTTGTTTTTATTTTCCGTTAAGACCGTCATTTTTTACTCCCCCATTCCAACCCATCATCGCCTCCTAGTCTTCAGCAATAGCACTTCGATATCGGATGTTTATCCTTGTGAAAGACGTTACTTCTTTCTTTTTGTTCAAGGAAACTTGATAGACGCCCAACATTTCATCTTTTGCATATTTCTTCATGTAATCTTTTTCTTCGATCACTTCCACAATGACTTTCCAGCCTTCATCTTCCGTGCCTTCAACTGATGTAATCTTGTGAGGGGGGGCTACATGCTCTTTGAAAAAGTCATTTACGGCTTCCATTAGTTCTTTTATTTCCATTGACAGCCTCCACCTTTGCTATTAGAAATATTATAGTAGGTGGCCAGAGCAGCTTTTACATTGCTCTGGCCATAAAATAGTTAAATGCTAAAGGCTTGGCTGCCTCTTTCATTGGACTGAGATGGCAGGCCTTCTTTTTCAACTTCATCTCGCAGCAACCCAACTGCCTCAGCATATCGAAGCCATGTGTCGACACTTGCAATAACTACCCTAGCTTCGATAGTTATTAATTCTATTCCTACAAGAGAAACTCGAGCAAATACATCGATGACAACACCTTTATCAAGAATTCGGTCGATAACCTCTGCAAGACTTGAACTATCCGTACTTTTTTGAACACTCATCTTTTCATTCTCCTCTCTTTAAATAAAATAAGATTTATTAGGAACTGATGGTTTTAATATCAGTTGCTCGTTTAATATCCTTTGAGCTTTTAATATCATTGGAGCTTTTCAACTGATTTGAACTTTTAATGTTGTTAGCCCCTTTGATATCATTAACACTTTTAAGCTTCGTGTTTTTTTTCTTGGAATTAATTTTTTCCTGAAACTCTTCTCCTGCTTCTTTTAAATTCTTAAGTTTATCCTGGACATTTAATAAAACATCCCTTACTTTGTCTGCTGCTTGCTCAGCTTTGCCATGAACTTTATCAGCGTTCTTTTCTTTCGCATCTTCCAATTTTTCAGCAGCCTTACTCACTTTGGACTGAAGCTCTTCCTGAAATTTTGATTTAAGCTGATCCTTGGCTTCTTCTTTTACCTTCTCTTTAGCTTTATCTTTCAAACCGGAAGGGCTTTTCTTCACTGCTTTCACAGCTGCTTTCACTGCTCCTTTTCGTATCCCTTTCTTTGCATTCTTTCTGACGCTCGGGATCATAAAAGAAGCTGTACTCGCGAGTAGTCCTCCTATAAGTGTGCCTTTTCTTAATTTGCTTTGTCCTGATGTTTGCCGAGTCACCAAATCCCCCCTTTCACAAATAAGTGAACCTTTACTCAATGAAGGTTGTCTGTGAATGTACTCAACAAACGAAATCAAATTAATGATTCCATAAACACGCTATACCCCTTTACTAACGCAATAAAAACATGGACCCGTTGGAACGCTGTGTTTCTTACCATTATTTTCACGTATTATGTCAGCGCAATCTTGCTGAAAAATGAAAAACACTGCTTTGGCAGTATTTTATTTGTGATTTTTATAAAAACATTAAAAATATTACAGTTAGATTACATTTACTCAAACAATATGACTATAACGTTCCTAGTCATTGTTTCTTTCAATAAAAACTATATTTACTATATTTGTGGTCCATTTAGTACGGAAATCCAATAATACGTTGATAAGAGAAAAGGAATAAAGAAAAGGAATTTGTTAGTAACAAAAGGAGCCGGGTCACATCAAAAAACCTGTCCATATACATAAAAAATGGACAGGTTCTGAAAGTATAGACTTATTTAAAGAACAGTACTTTTTACTCAACTAGCTTGTTTAATTTTTCTTCTAGCCTCTGTAATTGGTTTGCTAGCCGTTTATTCTCCTCTTCTAGTGCAGAATACCTTGCTGATTCATTATCTTCATTTTTTCTCGCCTTCTCTTCCTCATCAGTGTCCTTGCTTTTATCTTTATTTAAGAAACCCGCTGTCGTTGATTTTATATTTTTCAATGCTTGTTCTGTTACCCTTTCTTGAACCGATCTTCCTATTTCCGCAGCTAAAGTTTTTATGGTTTCTGATTGTCTAATGTGAGATACCACTAATTTGCGTGTTTCAGGTTTATACAACCATCCTAGGGTTGCCCCGACGGCTCCTCCTATGAGGGCTCTGGAAACGGACGCCTCTTTACTATCTTCTGATGGCTTATTGTTTTCATTATCATTCATCATACTTACCTCCTGTTTTGCTTACACCCAAAAAGTCTTTCAATTAATGAGCTTTGCTTATTCATGTTCCACATTCTAATTTGTTTTAAACTCAAACCGGAACTCTCTATAAGTAAATAAAAGGACCTGCCAATGATTTTATTGAAGAAGGAATCGTCATATTGTTGAAACCTTAACCGTAAAAACAGCAGTCTATTCATTCAGTATGATAAATTTCCAATTCCTTTCCACTAATGTCAGTTTCCTAACTAATGGTGTGTCCATATATATAAAAGAACGAAAAAAATTCGAGGTGAAATACATGAGTACCAATGTAATTGTGATTGCTGCTCATCCAGACGATGAAATCCTTGGCCCTGGTGGAACAATAAAAAAATTGGTTGAAAATGGCTATAAAGTGATTTCCGTGGTTGTTGCAAAGGGGCGTAAGGAAAAAGAGGATTGCATTAAAGAATCAATGTTAAAGGCTAATAAATACTTGGGGGTAGAAGAGGTTGTTTTTTTAGAATATCCGAATCTACTATTAGAAACTCTCCCTCTACATTCTTTAACTAAAGAAATTGAAGCGCTTTTGGCCAAGTATGAACCTTCCATGATTTTTACTCATCATTACGGAGACCTAAACCGGGACCATCAAATATTGTACCAGGCCGTAATTACTTCAGCCAGGCCATTGCCTGGGAAAAAGGCTGCTGAAATACTCTGTTTTGAAACAGTTTCTTCGTCTGAATGGAGTCAACATACGAACGATAAAGAATTTAAACCAAACTATTTTGTGGATATAACGGAAACCATTGATGATAAACTCCAATCTCTTTCATTTTATCACGTAGAGATGATGGATTTTCCTCATCCCCGTTCATATCAAGGAGTGAAATCATTAGCACAGGTTCGAGGCATGACGGTTGGAGTAGATTATGCGGAAGCGTTTGAAATCATCAGGAGGGTATGGAAATGACAGACCGTCAATATTCAACACAGCCTCCATTATTTATCCCCTATCCCCATTTAGTATCTGCAATGGATCAATATTATGGACTGACAACAGCTTTAAAAAAGAAAAAAACAAACCAGATATCCAGAAACCCTTTGAATTAAAACAAAAGAAAAACATGAAAATCTTAATCACTACTTTCTGGAACTACCCTTTTGTTGGCGGATTGCAAAACTACATCACTGCACTTAAATCAGGATTGGAAAGCTTAGGCCATATTGTCCATATTGCTGCACCTAACCACTTCGAAAATGATGGCATTGACGGAATGCGCCAAACAATTATGGAGGATGTAAAACAATTTTTTGTTAAAAGGTATGGAAGCTTCAGTGAAAAGATCATCCAAAATGTTTGGCAAATGCGCAGATATGAATGGATGCTAAAATGCGTGGATATTTCTAGGTATGATATTATTCACGCACAAGATCGGTTTACAGCAAATGTCATGTGCCAGCTTAATGAAGGTTATCAAAAACCGCTGCTGTTCACTCCCCACGGATTTATGACACACACACGGCTAAAGTTTAATCTAATTGAAAAAGGGTCTGTAGAAGAAGCCTACTTTTTGGCCATTGACCAAAAAGCCGTTCAAAGCTCGACCCATATCATTAGTTTATGTGAATATTTTCGACCATTGCTAAACAGTTTAGGTACTGAGGAAAGCAAATTGACAACTGTTTACACTGGAATTGATTTTGGAATTGCCCCTCCAGGGAAATCAAGGAAAACTGCAGATAAGACAATTATTACCTGTATTTCTCGCCTTCGGCCGCGTAAAGGACATAAATACCTGTTTGAAGCACTTTGGCTCATTAGAAACAAGCTTGAAAATGTAGAAATATGGATTGTAGGGGAAGGATCAATGAGAGAAGAGCTTGAACGCCAATGTCAGGATTTACAGCTGGGAAATGTGTATTTTCTAGGAAGGAGAAAGGATATTCCAAAAATATTAAAACGATCAGATATTTTTGTCCTGCCAACTACCAGTGATACACTTCCCATTTCTGTGATAGAGGCGATGTTTGCCCGGAAGGCGATCATTACAACAAACTGTGGCGGAATACCGGAAATTATTCAGGACAATCATTCGGGGCTTATAGCTGAACCGGGAAACTCTCAACAACTAGCTGAAAAATTAACGATCCTTCTGGACGATTCCATTCTAAGGAATTCTTTAGCACAAAATGCTAAATGCTTTGCTGAACAGCATTTAACGATTGCCAGTATGGCTAGAAAGATTGAGGAAGTTTATCAATCTTTTTTGCACAGAGGTGAGATGCAGTGAGGCATGATCTACCAGCCGTAGTTTTAGATTTAAGTGCGACTGGGATCGGGATAGTTCGGAGTTTAGCCGAACAAGGCATAAAAGTATATGCATTTGATACAGAGACTAAGAAAAAAATTGGAAAAACCAGATATGCAAGCTGCGGTGTATGCCCTAATCCTGTTTCTGAGGAAGAAAAATTAATAGAGCACCTTACAAGGCTAGGGCAAACATTTGAGGAGAAAGCGGTACTCTACGCTGGATCGGATGACTATGTACGCTTTATATCAAAATACAGAGATCAGTTGTCTTTGAATTATCTTTTTCTTTTACCTGACCATTCATTAATCGAGGCTGTGTTAGATAAAAGATTAACCTACGATTTATCAGTAAAATATAACGTTCCATGTCCTAAAACGTTCCTTATTGATGATGAAGATCATCTTGAGCGGATTGTTTCTGAAGTAATGTTCCCCTGTATATTAAAACCAGTCATTTCCTCCAATTTCCGGAACCGTATCGATCATCATCTGTATAGAAAAGCAATATTAGTTGAAAATCCAGTCCAGTTAAGGGAAGAGTACCTCTTTTACAGCCGTTTTGGAGAGCTCATGATTCAAGAGGTGATTCCTGGAGAAGAGGCATCCATTTATTCAGTAAAAACCTTATTTGATGAGGAAATGAATCTAATTGGACTCTGGATGAATCAAAAACTCCACCAATTTCCTCCCGACTTCGGTTCAACCGCCATGGCGTTAAGTATCAGGGATGAGGACGTAATAAATATGGCAGTGCCATTTTTGCGTAATATCAAGTTAAAAGGCCTGTCAATTGCGGAATTTAAGAGGGATGAAAGAGACGGCAAGTTGAAATTTATTGAGATTAACCCCAGGATTGGGTTAACCCAAAGATTGTCAATAGCCTGCGGTGTGAATTTAGCATACTTGAACTATTTGCTGGTAACTGGACAAAATCCTTCCCCAGTGACGAAACAGACAGAGGGCATCAAATGGGTTTACCTGGTCCGCGATTTTCTATCCTTCCGCCAAAACAAAAAAAACGGGAAAATGACAATCACCGAATGGATAAAAAGCCTTTCCGGACATAAGGTAGAAGCTTTATTCAGCTGGAAGGATCCACTTCCATTTATAAGGAGCTTTGTGTCCCACATTCGATATTTATGGACAAGAAAATGAGTTTTTCAATATAAATTAGGGGGGATTTCTGCATTGAGCAGTAAAGAAGAAATCGTAAAACAGTGGGATCAATTTGGATGGAAAAAAAAGTTCGAATTTTTCTCAAAAAATGAAGTTGCGCTGCCTGAAGATAAAATAGAATGTCTTAAAAATTCCAGGGAAAAAACAAGTATCTGGAAACTGATCCTTACAGATGGCCTAAACAGTCTTCCAGTAGTCCTCAAAATATATAAACCACCTTTTAATGAAAATCATAGTGTGGAAATTAACATGTATCACAGCGGATATACTGCCATGGCTGAATTTATGCCAAAAATGTATTGGATTGAGGAAAGAATAAATGATGACGAAATCTGGCTATTTACAGAATTTGTTCAACCTTTGCGCGGGCAAATCAAGATTACGCCCAAACATCTCGATCTTATCATTCCGACTGCTGCAAAATTCCATGCCCGCACATTTGGTGATCGGATAACCAGGTACAAGGATTCTTTTGATTACTGGCTGCCCCGATTTGATTCTGCGCTGGCAAACACAGAAAGACGCAACCATATTGAAAAAACAAAAGAATATCTAGATCTTGCGATGAAAGATCCAGCTGTAAGAGAAATAGTAGAACCTGGATACAACACTATTCAAAATATCCTGCAAAAGGGGCCAATTTTCTTTCCGGAAATTATGGAAGCAGGCCAGTGCCTCATCCACGGTGATCTTCATCTTCATAATCTTTGCTGCCAAGACGGCAGGGATGAAGAAAATTGGAGCATTCAAATGATTGACTGGGAGTCTGCCAAGTATGCACCCTGTTCATTTGATATGGTTGTTCTGGTTGAATTGTTGATTGATTTCAGAACGGACTGGCAAAAAAGGGAAGAAGAAATAAGAAGTCATTGCATGCTGTTATACGCTCAGGAAATGCAAAAAGAAGGAATAACCTTTCATACAGACACCCTAAAGCTATTAAAAATGGCTTATTTACAAAGAACATTAGAGAAAAGACTCCTAAATCACCTTAGAAGGGTATTGAATGGAGAACAAAGTGTTCTGCTAAAAAGATACATTGAAAAAATAAACAGCTGGGGAAAGGAATTGGGTTTATACTAGCAGATCAACGTTAAAAACTTAAATACACGAATTGAATTGCTGCTGAAGTCTAATTTTAATAAAGGAAGTGTATGAATGGAAAGTATAACGGCAATAGCAGCCAGGAATAAAGGAAAATTAGATTTGGAAAATCTCACAAAATACAAACAGCTTGGCAAGGGCGGTGATGGAGCGGTTTTTCAAATTAGTCACAATAAATGTGTAAAAATTTTCTGGAAAGAAAAAACTCAAAAACTTGAACTGAAGGCATTACAGAAAGGACAATCATCCCCAATCATACCCCGACTCTATGAGTATGGATCCAACTATATTGTCATGGAGTATATCAACGGATACAATCTGAAAAAATACCTCAAAAAAAAGAAACGTTTTTCTGGTTCAAAAATAAAACAAATATTATACATGCTTTCTGAATTTAAGAGGATAGGTTTTTTGAGACACGATACAGAGGTACGTCATATTTACTTCAACGAGAAGGGGGAGGTAAAAGTGATCGACCACAAAAGGGCATTTACCACTGATAGAACTTATCCCATGAAGTTAATATCGGGTCTTGAAAAGCTCGGATATGCAGAGGAATTCCTTCAAGGGGTCAAACAGATTTCGCCAACCATTTTTAATGAATGGGCAAAATATTATCAATAACCTTTTAGATGGCGTCAACATGCTGCCATTTTTTCTTTTTCTTCAGGTAAACCATTGAATGAACTGTCCCTTAAGATTGTAAGTTCCCAATTGTACATGGGATATTACAGATATAAAAAAAACCTAACACGGTTAGGTCTTAGAGCTCTATGCAAAGAAATATGTAAAAAACCACCAACATTATGTATTGGTGGAGACGGTGGGAGTCGAACCCACGTCCAAAGATAACGGCACTTAAGCTTCTACGAGTGTAGTCGATACATTCGCGTTTCGCAGCCTCATTTGCCTATCGACAGGCGTTTGAAGCGCTAGCCTGATTGTGCTCTTCCATCGTCCTCAGGCGGAGGACAGCCGGCGTAGCCCACTAAGAGTGAGACCCTTACCCTACCACATGGGCGATGGAGGGAGGATCAGCTAAAGTGCTATTACGCAGCTAAAGCTAGGTTGTTGTTAGTTTTGCCAGTTATAGGCGTTGGCGTTTTAACGAGGCCGACCCCCTCGACTCGCAACTTAAGCTCGAACTATCCCTGTCGAATCCGTAACGTCCCCATGGAATATCCCGGGGTGAATCTACGGGAAAAGTTAAAGCTGCTGCATTTATTCAATTGTCAGCAACAAAGTTATTATAGCATTTTTGCGGTGTTTTTTCAACCGGACGCACCCTCCAGTTTATGCCTTTTGGCGGTCTCTGAAGGCTCGTTCGATCTCGCGTTTTGCATCTTTTTTCTTCAAATCTTCACGCTTGTCGTAGTTCTTCTTACCTTTCGCAAGGCCTATCAGAACTTTAGCGAAGCCATTTTTCAAATACAGTTTCAACGGTACAATCGAGTAACCCTGCTCCTTCGTTGCACCGAGCAGTCTGCTGATTTCCTTCTTGTGAAGAAGCAGCTTGCGGGTTCGCAAAGGATCATGATTGTAGCGATTGCCCTGGTCATACGGGCTGACATGCATGTTATGAAGAAACATTTCTCCATTTTGTACGCGGGCAAATGAATCCTTTAGATTAATCCGGCCAGCTCGAATGGCTTTGATTTCTGTTCCCTGGAGGACGATTCCTGCCTCAAAGGTTTCTTCTATATGATAATCGTGCCGCGCTTTTTTATTTTGTGCGACAAGTTTTCCTTCTCCTTTTGGCATATGTTCCTGACCTCCCCCAAACAGTGCAAACTTAATTATACTAAATTGGTCAGGAAACGTCAATGTGACTGGACTTCATCACAAAAACGTTTCCCGCCCTAGCTTTTACCTCTTTTTGTTTTTCTTTTTCTTTTTCGTTATGTTCCCTTTGTAGAACGGCTTTTTCTTGCCTTTAGTAGAGCCGCCTTTATCTCCGCGTTCGTTCTCCGGACGTCGTGTCTTCCGTTTGCGATCACCGCCTTCGATCACTTTTGGACGGTCTTTGCCCCGTTTTCTTGGTGTGCCTTTCATGCCGACGATTTCAAAATCGATCGCGCGTTCATCCAGGTTAACGTTAATGACGCGAACTGAGATTTCATCACCAATTCTGAACACATTCCCTGTGCGTTCTCCGATCATCGCCATATGCTTTTCATCATAACGGTAATAATCATCCGCCAGATAGCTCACATGGACGAGGCCTTCTATGGTATTCGGAAGCTCTACGAACAAGCCAAAGTTTGTCACGGAGCTGATAACCCCATCGTATTCTTCACCGATTTTATCCTGCATGAATTCAGCTTTTTTCAAATCATCCGTCTCACGTTCAGCATCTACGGCACGGCGTTCCATTTCTGACGCATGTTTCGCGATCTTCTCGAGCTGTGCGGTCCACTTCCCTATCGTTGCCGGATCTGTTTTCTTATTAATAAGATAGGTTCGGATTAAGCGATGGACGATCAAGTCGGGATACCGGCGGATCGGCGATGTAAAGTGAGTGTAGAATTCGGTTGCCAATCCATAGTGCCCAAGGCTCTCAGGGAAGTATTTTGCCTGCTTCATGGATCGGAGCATAATTTTGCTGATCACCATTTCTTCCGGCTCGCCTTTTACTTCCTCCAGGAGTTTTTGAAGTGCAAGCGGATGGACTTCGGTAACCGCATCTTTTAAAACATAGCCAAACATAGCGATGAACTCCAGGAACCGCGAAAGCTTCTCTGCATCCGGGTCTTCATGGATCCGGTACATGAAAGGCAATTCTGCTTTATGAAAATGCTGAGCAACGGTTTCGTTCGCACAAAGCATGAATTCCTCGATCAGACGCTCTGCCACGGAACGTTCCCGAAGAACAACATCCTGCGGTTCACTGTTTTCGTTCACCAGTACTTTTGCTTCAGCAAAATCAAAGTCGATGGCACCTCTCTTGAACCGGCGCTTCCGAAGAACTTCAGCAAGCTCACCCATCCCTTTAAAAAACGGGATCAGCGGCTCATAGCGTTTTAATACTTCTTCATCTTCTTCCTGAAGAATTTTCCTGACGTTTGTATACGTCATGCGTTCAACGGTGCGGATAACACTCGGGAAAATTTCATGCTTGATGACTTCCCCTTTTGGCGTGATCTCCATCTCACAGGATAACGTTAAGCGGTCCACGCGCGGATTCAAGGAACAGATCCCGTTAGACAATCGATGCGGAATCATCGGGATTACACGGTCCACCAAATATACGCTTGTTCCGCGTTCAAGGGCTTCTTCATCGATCGGTGAACCTTCCGTAACATAATGGCTGACGTCCGCGATATGAACACCGAGCTTGTAGTTGCCGTTATCCAGTTTGATGACATGAACGGCATCATCCAGGTCTTTCGCGTCTTCTCCGTCAATCGTAACGATGGTTTCCTCTCGAAGGTCACGCCGCCCTTCGATGTCTGCCGGATCGATCGTGTCAGGAACGCTGTTCGCCTGGTCAAGCGCAGCTTCCGGAAATTCACGAGGCAGGCTGTGCTTAAAAATAACCGAAAGAATATCCACTCCAGGGTCATTCTTATGGCCGAGAATGTGAATGACTTCTCCTTCAGCGCTGTTCCGTCCTTCCGGATATTTCGTTATTTTGACAACGACCTTGTGCCCTTCAACCGCTCCGTTAACGCCATCCGCAGGGATGAAAATATCGTTTGGAATTCGTTTGTCGTCCGCCACCACAAAGCCAAAACTGCGGCTTTCCTGGAAGGTTCCTACCGTTTCTGTGACCCCGCGTTCAAGAATCCGGATAATCGTACCTTCCGGATGTGATCCTTTTGAATTCGTATTTAATCGAACAAGCACGATGTCATTGTTCATGGCGCTGCCCATATCGGATTGGGAGATATAAATGTCTTTCCCTTCTCCCGTTTCCGGAATAACAAAGGCAAACCCTTTGGCATGAGCCTGCACCTTTCCACGGACAAGGTTCATTTTATCCGGCAGACCGTATCGGTTTGTTCTCGTTCTGACGACAAGGCCTTCCTCTTCCATTTCATTCAGCGTGCGGACGAGATCTTTAAAATCCTCCGCCTCCTGAAAACCATACGCATCCTCCAGTTCCTGAACGGTGAGCGGTTTATAGGCTTCTTCTTTCATAAACGCTAGCAATTGCTGTTTATCCACTAATTTTCCTCCTTTAAGGCAAAAAGCTTATTCCACGGACCAGTCGAGCTTCTCCAAGAAATTGAAAACATCTTCGTGAAGCTGTTCCTTTTCTTTTCCCAGTGTGATCACATGGGTTGAATGTTCGTACCATTTTAAGTCTTTCAGATCGCTTTCTACTTCATTGTAAATAATATTCGCTGATTCTGTATTAATCATTTCATCATGTCTAGCCTGTACCACAAAGGCAGGTGCGTATACCATATCAATGGAATTTCTTATTTCTCCGAGCAGATCCTGCAGCGCCTTCAATGTATTCATCGGCGTGCTTTTGAACGCTTCCATCTCCTGATCGATCTGCTCCTGTGTTTTATTCTCCCTGCTTTTGTATTCGCGAGCGTAGGCAAGTACCCCTTTGTACATCGTTTCCTCACTCTTAATATGCATAGGAGCACACATTGGAATGACACCTTTTACCGGCTGTTCCGTCGCCAGCTTTAAAGAGAAAACGCCGCCTAGTGACAATCCGCATACGACAATTTCTTCGTAGCCGCTTTCTTTTAAATGATTAAATCCTTTCATCACATCGCTCCACCAGTCAGATGGGCCTGTATGTACGAGTTCTTCCGGCGGGACACCATGCCCTTTATATTGCGGCGCGTGGGATGTATAACCCTTTTTCTGCAAATAGCGGCCGAGCATCCTGACATCCGCAGAACTGCCGGTAAATCCATGTAATAATAACACCGCCCGCTTTCCCGCTTCAAACATAAATGGTTTTGGTGCTGCTATTTTCATCATGATGCATTCTCTCCCTTATTACGATTGTTCCATTAAAAATTGAAAGACTTCCTCAATAAGCTGATCCTTCTCTACATCATGGCAGATCATATGCTTCGATTCTTTCAGATAACAAATTTTTTTCTTCTGTGCAGGTATGGTTTTATATAAGTATTCCGCACTTTTTCTTGGCACAAGTCCGTCACTTTCGCCTTGAACGATTAACGTTGGAGCATGAATCGTTTGAAAAGATGGCTTCAGCGTTTTGACCAGCTTGCGGAACTCAAATGTTGCACGAAGCGGTGTCTCCAAAAACTTTTTACGATAGCGCTGGTAAAGCTCATCGTCTTTTAAATTCCCTTGCATCCCCTTCACAACCATCTCTTTTATATCCTTCACCATTTGAGATGGATTCATATAATAGGCGCTTGCACTCAGAAGGATCAGCTTGTCGCATCCATACTTTGAAGCAAGATATCCGCCGATCATGCCGCCCATGGAAAATCCGAGTATATAAACGGTATCGCTTTTCTTTCTCAATTCCAGAAAAGCGCTTTCTGCTTCATCGATCCAAAGCTTGTGTGTAATGCCTCTCAGCTTGAGCTTCTCCCCGTGCCCCGGATAGGTGGGGACAGACAGGAGCCAGTCGGTATGATCCCTTATATAATCCGTAACTGGTTGGACTTCATACGGACTGCCGGTAAAGCCATGCAAACATAGACAGCCAATCATACAATCACCTTTTTTAAGTTAAGTTACCCTTTTATGCCCGTAAAAAATCATAACATACGGCACCTGGAAAAAGCTCGGTATACGCTAGATGCAAAAATAAAAACAGCAAGTGAAAATTCACCTGCTGTTAAGGTATCATTAAATAAAATAAGCTACGGCAATCGCCAAAAGAAAGAACAAAGCAGCTAAGATCACAGTCATCCTGCTTAGCACGGCTTCCATTCCGCGGGCTTTTTGCTTTCCGAATAATTGCTCCGCACCACCCGTAATCGCTCCGGATAATCCTGCCGAACGGCCAGATTGAAGAACGACGACTACGATAAGGGCGATTGAAACGATCACCAATAAAATTGTTGCAGCTGTTTCCATTTGTCACACCTCCACGACCAACATTACACTTATCTTTAATGTACCATACGAGCTGTTCTCCAGGCAATGTGTTCAAGCTATTTTATCCATGATAGCAAAAAGAGTTTTTGGGAATAGTTTCAAATAAGAACAGAGGAGGCCGAGCCCATGTTTGAATTGAAAGAAATCGTCTATAAAGATATTCTAGCTTTTCAGGAATTATCTATTGAAGAAGGCAAAGTAAGCATTATTACGGGTGAGAGCGGAAGTGGAAAGACCACCCTTTTAAAAATGCTGAACCACTTGATTTCACCGGATGGAGGAAACGTCCTGTACAAGGGAGAGGATGTGGCAGCCCTGAATCCTGTTCTTCATCGGAGAAATGTCGTCATGCTTCAGCAGATGCCTGCGATTTTTCCGGGAACGGTAAAAGATAACCTGACAGCAGGTCTTTCCTTTTCAGAGAAACCCCTGCCAGCAGATGCTGAACTAGAAGAAGCTTTACATACGGTTTACCTAAAAAAATCATTGGAAACAAAAGCCGGAGACCTTTCTGGAGGAGAGAAGCAGCGCCTTGCTCTCGCACGTGTGCTCTTAATGGATGCGGAAGTCTATCTGCTCGATGAGCCTTCTTCTGCTTTGGATGACGAAACAGCGGATGACGTCATCTCTTCCTTTTTGCGTAAATCCAAGGAAAAACAAAAAACGGTCGTCATGGTTACCCACTCCAAACGAATTGCAGAGCATTATGCGGATGTAAATATTCAGCTGGAAAACATCAATCAAAAGAATAGGGGCGTGGAGCATGAAGGATAAGGTTATTGATATCTCATTATGGCAGCTTCTTTCCGCTTACCTGTTCATTGTCATTTTAACAATCATTGTAAAGTGGAGAGGAATAGCGAGGGAAAAAGAAATCGTAATCGGTACGCTGCGGATGACGATCCAGCTTGTGTTAGCCGGTTATGTTCTCACTTATTTGCTCAAGCATCCTCACCCTGCATTAACGGTCCTCATTCTCGTTCTTATGGAAGGTTTTGCGGTCTATAACGTCTTTAAACGAATAAAACACGAACTGTCTCCATCTTTGAAAAAGGTAGTCGCTCTCTCAATGACCATCGGAACTCTCATCAGTCTGTTGTTTTTCAATTATGTGGTCATCCAGTTCTCTCCGTGGTATGAACCGAGATATGTGATACCCATTGCCGGAATGATCATCGGAAATGCGATGACAGGCGTAACGCTTGGAGTCAATCATTTAGTAGAAGGTATGGAGAAACAAAAACATATGGTGGAGGCGGCTCTTATGCTAGGTGCTTCTCCAAAGGCCGCCACTAAAGAACTTGTGGATCTGGCGTTTGATTCCGCTATTCTGCCTACCATCAACTCCATGGTCGGGATGGGAATCATATTTCTGCCGGGAATGATGACCGGGCAGATTTTGTCCGGCATCTCTCCGATCACCGCGATCGAATACCAGATCGCCATCATGCTTGGCATCGCAGGCTCTGTTGCTTTCAGTGTCATTATCTTCGTCCAGTACGGCTACCGCACGTTTTTTAATGAACGGGCGCAATTGAAATAGGTTATATTTTCGGTGAGACACGCAGGCGCTTGCGCCGATATGGTTTACCGTACGCCCCGCGAAAAGCGAGCAGCCTGAAACGGAAATCAACCACTCTCAGTAAGCAACAAGGATGACGAAAACAGCTGTGGTTTCTTCGGGAGCGCATTTTTGTAGATAATCTTCATCGCTAATGTGATTGGAGTGCAAGGTGCGAGACTCCAGCGCACGCCCCGCGGAAAGCGAGCAGCCTGAAACGGAAATCAACCACTTCTATGTTAGTCTATTTACAATCCGGCTTCTGTAAGCTCGTAGAAATGCCTCCCGCAAAGCTTTTGGATGCTGGCAGAATACTCAGGCTCATAACTGATCAGCGCACATGTTGAAGGGCCTGCTGAATGTTCCATCGGCAGGCTGCATGTAAACGTTCTTGAACTCCTGGTTAAGATCTCGAGCTCATGTGTGATGCCTTTCGAGCCGACGGGAAGGATTTCATAAACCCCTTCCGTATGTAAAAGTTTTTGAAAAAGGGAAAGCGGAAGAACGTCCTCATGGCGGGAAATCACTTCTTCTCCAACCAATGGCACGCCGATCACAGCATATTTTGCATGTGGCGGAGTAAAGTTCAGCCGAAGTGCCGCTTGATTTGCTTTGCCAATCATCGTAAAAGAAGAAGCAGACTGCAGCATCTTCATGTTGCTTTCCGTACTTCCTGTAATCTCTACACTTTTTAAATCCAGCTCAGCAATCGTCTGTTCCGCACCCCTTACAAGCTCCGTCCATGCTTCTTTCCCATTGAAAGAATGAATGAGAAAGGAAAACGGCACTGCTCCAGCCGCCATCACTTCCATAACACAGACTCGGGCACCGAAAGCCGCTACGATAGAATAAGGAACGTGCACTGTATCCAAAGGAAGGTTTCCAATCGCTCCTGAATTATCGGCTGCCATCACAATGTATTCATCTGAACCCAACTCCAATAACGTTACATCACGATTTGTTTTCATGATTTATCCTTACGTTTGATCGGTCAAAGACAGGCCTCAGCCTTGGAATGAGCAGCTGAGCTGCCACCCCGTTGAGCACTGCTGCCACAACTAATCCAGGGATAAAAGCAAGTACCGCAGCTTTTCCGAGTACCGGCCAAAAACAAAGCGGTGCCGCTATGCCGTTTCCTGCAATAAAGACCAGGATCGCTGCCATCTTGAAATTCCGCCGATAGAGGATTCCAAAACTAAAGCTTAGCAGCCCCATCTGAACAGCGATGAGAAGATGAAGCGGCCCCAGCGGAAAACCAGATAGGCCGGCAGACATGAGATGCCCTATACAGCCAACAGCCATTCCTGCTAGAGGAGACATCAGTGCTCCGGCGGCCAGTGCCGGCATGGAATCAAAGGCCACACTCCCGACAAGGGCTGGAATCTTAATAAAAGAACCAGCCACAGACAAGGAGAGGAAAGCGATAAATATGGTGAATTTTTTATTCAGCATCAGCTTTGCGTTTTCCTCCGCGGAAAACAATGGCACTCCGCTCGTATTCCACATCGTTGACACCGGCACGGAAATTGATGACACGGGCGATGGCGAAAAAGTAATCAGATAGTCTGTTCACGTACTTTAAAACAACCGGGTTGATCTCATTATCCTGCTTCAGTTCAACGATTTCACGCTCCCCGCGCCTTGCTACCGTACGGCAAACATGAATAGCAGCCGACGCTTCAGAACCGCCCGGCAGAATAAAACGCTCCAGGTCCGGCGCTTCTTTAATGTACTCGTCGATCCGCTCTTCCAAGAACGTGATCATATCCGCGTTCGCTTTATAAGGATAGTCCTTTTTCACTGAAGACAGATCTCCGCCGCAGTCAAAAAGCTCATGCTGAATCTTTACCAGTTCATTGCGGATGTCATCGAACTTGGCGTCCTGCAGCTTGGTAACCGCCAGGCCGACAAAACTGTTCAATTCATCCAGTGTACCGTAGGCTTTCACCCTGATATGATTCTTATCAAGCCTTCCTCCAATCACACTAGTCTTCCCTTCATCTCCTGTACGCGTGTATAGCTTCATTGTTAATCATCTCCTTATTATTTTAAGGCTGTTTTCGTAACCTTTGTTGCTCTTGGGAGTGGTTGATTTCCGTTTCAGGATGTTCACTTTCCGCGGGGCGGGCGGTGAACATCCTCCCGCAAGACAAGGAAGGCTTCGGCAGCGTTATATCGCACGAAGAAAATGTGAAATTCATTTTCTAGGAGTCTCGCACCTTCCACTTCAATCAACTTGTCAATGAAGCTCTTTACAATAAGGTTCCCAAAGCAACCATCTTTTAGAAAGGCTGTTTTCGCAATCTTTGTTGCTTTTTGGGGTGGTCGATTTACGTTTCAGGATGCTCGCTTTCCGCGGGGCGTGCGCTGAGCCTCCTCGGCGCATGCGCCTGCGTAGTCTCACCTGTCACGCTTTCCCCGCAGGAGTCTCGCACCTTGCACTCCAATCAACAATCAATGAAGACGAAAATATTCTAAAAACAACAATCTTTTAGAAAAAAGCCTTTAGAAAAGAGCCTATTTTAAAGTCTGTGGCAGCCCATACCAGATAACATCGACTCTCTCGGCGGCCATGACTACATCCTGATAAAACCAGCCGGTCACATCGCGCCATAATCTATTTTCCTTTTCCATCGGCACAATTCCTTTACCGATGTCTGTTCCGATCAGAACAAGACAGCGACCGGGTTCAGAAGCCTCCCAAGCGAGCCAGGTCTGAAGCTTCTTTTGCAGAGCTGTTCTTCCGCCGCTTTCGTTCTTCTCTACAACCTTCTTCACAAGCTGCTCCAATCCTTCAAGAACGACGAGTGAAGTTGTAAAATCACCCGTTTCCCAGCCAGCTTTCTCATAGCTATTGAACCAGCCTTCATCTATCCTTGAGGCAGAATAGTGCTGCTGCACCCATTTGGCTTTGCCGTGAAAGGCGCCTCCTGTAACAAAGTGCATCGTTTTTTCAACCTCCCTTTGGTCTCATTCCAGTAAAGGGTGTATCCTTTGCCATGTGAGACCGGCCATGCCCACATTTCTCTTCGTTCCGGAGCAAACTCTGACAATAAATAACGGATTGGGCCTCCATGAGTAACAACGATTACATGCCCGTTCTCTTCCGCCGACGGCCAAATCTCACGGTGCCAGGCACCGCGAACACGATTTTCAAAGTCTTGATAGCTCTCTCCTCCAGGAGGACAGACTCCAATAGGATCATCAATCCAGTCCCTGTAACGTTGAATTCCGCAAAGATCGCCGTACGTTTTTCTTTCCCATTCCCCAAAATGCATCTCGCGAAATGCCGGACTGATCTGCAGCTTACTCTCCGGGAAAAGAATCTCAGCGGTCTCTATACATCGCATTCTATCACTTGCAAGGATAGCACCCGGCTCGGGATACCCTTCATTTCTATGTAATTTGTTTAGCTCAATCCGCCCCTCTTTACATAAGGGGGGATCACAATACCCGATATATTTCTTTTGTTTATTTTCCTCCGTCAGACCGTGGCGAAGGAGAGTAACAGCCAGCCTCCGAACCATAGCCATGTTTCCATCCCTTCCGAAAGTGCGCCTAGTGTGTCTCCCGTAATCCCTCCAAACTGGCGGAGAAAGAACGTTTTACTTAAGAAAAATACAGCTAAGCCTAAAAGGAACAAGCTCATAAACAGAAGAATCGCTCCTGTAAGGCATGCTCCAATCCCTGCCAGCAGGAGATAGATCGCATAAACAGCAAAGGCTTTGCCTGAAATGTTCTGCTTCATGGCAAAAGCCATACCTTCCTCTCTGGCAAGAGGAGCTGAAACCAGCAGGCTGCCCATACCGATTCGGGCGAAGAAAGGAATGAGCAGAAACAGCAGCCAAACGTGCTGCGGAACCATTTTCACTGTTTCATAGATAAAAAGAAACCGCCAGCTCAATAGAAAAAGGACAGACAATACACCGAATGCTCCAGTCCTGGGATCCTTCATGATCTGCAGCCTTTTTTCTTTATCGCCGTATGAGAAGTAGGCATCACTGCAATCCATCCACCCGTCGAGATGCAAGCCGCCTGTCAAAACGATCGAGAAGCAGAACAGATAAAAGCTCGTCATCGACACCGGGATAACGTTTTGCTGCGCCAGGAAATGAGCCTGAACAGAAGCCAATCCTCCGAGAAGCAGTCCGGCACCTGGATACCAATACACACTCCACCTGCTCGTTTCTTTTGTCCATGGAAACGCAGTGCGGATCGGCAATGCGGTTAAGAACTGAAGAGCCAGGCCAAAACCGTATAAGGCATTAAACCGGACAGGAGGTGCATTGTTTTTCATCTGCATCATACCCCTTCCTCAAAATGGGCATGCCCAGTTCCACCTGGTACACCCAATGCGCTTCAGAGACAATCTGCTGATGAAGCTCCCCCATCATCTTCATAAAATAGAAGGTCCCTTCATCAATAGAGGGCAAGTCCTGGAACACTTCGTTTGATACGACGATGAGTGCGGCGCTGCTTTTTTTAATCATTCTTAATCCATCCATGATCTTGCGGAATACTTCTGATCGGAACATTTCGTTTTCCCACTGGTTGTTGTTTTCTTTCCAGCCGTCAAACAGCTCATTGCTGACAAGATTGGTCAAGCAGTCCAAGAGAATGACATCCTTTTTTCCATATTCATTTACCAATTCATGAATGTTTCTTGGCTGTTCCCACGTCCTCCAGCTATACCCGCTGTTCAGACGATCCGCCTGGTGCCTGGCGATCCGCTCACTCATCTCCCCATCCTGATGTTCGTTCGTTGCAATATAGTGAAGCGGTTTCTCATTTTTTCCATGATAAACGGCGGACATTTCGGCAAATGAGCTTTTCCCGCTCCTGACACCTCCGGTAATAAAGATCATCATCTCGCTTTCCACCCTTCAAGTGCAGCCAATAAGCGGTCATTCTCCTCTGGAGTTCGAATGGCGAGGCGGATATAATGGCCATCCAGCCCTCTAAAATTAAACGTATGCCTGACGATCATCCCTTTTATCATTAAATATTTAATGAGAGCAAGCTGAATCTTTTCTTCTCCACTCTCCCTTAACAAGTAAAAGTTAACGGTGGAAGGAGAGGTTTCAAATCCAAGCTTGTCGAGGATCGGAAAAATCCGCTCTCGCTCAACTGCTGTTTTCATCGCAATTTCATCTGCAAATTCTTCTTGTTCCAGACAGAGTATACCAAGCTTTTGGGCAGGACCGTTCACACTCCAGGGAGGCTGAAATTTCTCTAATTTTCCGATCTGTTCTTTGGATGACATGGCATACCCTAAACGAAGTCCCGGCAAGTGAAACATCTTCGTCAATGACCGCAGGAGGATCAGGTTGGAATACTTTTTCATCAAGTGAACGGCGGATACGGGCTTTTCTAAAAAGTGAACAAACGCTTCATCCACGACGAGTGTAACATGGTGGCATTCGCACAAAGCAACGATAGCTTCCAAATTGTTCAAATCCAATGCTGTTCCTGTCGGATTATTCGGGTTGCAAAGGAAACAAAGCTTTTTCCCGTGGAGTTTTTCATTCAGCTCTTGGAGATCCGGCTGCCAGCCTTTCTCTTTTCGGGTTACATAGAAGTCCACATTACAATCGTTCACCTTACACGCATCCTCGTATTCTGAGAAAGCAGGTGCTGCAATCAGTACGTTCGTGCCCCGATAGGCTTGAGCAATGAGAAAAATCAGTTCAGCAGCCCCATTCCCTGCGAGAATCTGGTCTGCATTCAGCCCTTCTTTTTCAGAAACGAATTGAACGAACGGCTCAGCCGAGGGATCAGGATACTGCAGAATATCTTCATAAAGGCTGAACCACATATCCTTCATTCTTCTTCGTGCAGGATACGGATTTACATTCACACTAAAATCAATGCTGTTTTCATCCAGGCTGATCTTCAAGGAATTGGCCAGTAGCTGCGGATTAGCGCCATGATTGGGCAGCAACAATATACATCCCTCCCGCTGCGATCAAAATGATCGTAAACCACATGACAGCACGCTCCATGATGGCTATTGTTCTTTCTATATGTATAGCTTTCAGGCTGTAGGTCTGACGGCCGATGAACGGGCGATAGGAGACCTGGCCTTTATAATAATTCGTGCCTCCAAGCCGTATGCCGAGAATTCCCGCGACTGCCGCTTCACCCCATCCGCTGTTCGGGCTCGGATGGTTCCTTGCCTGTTCCTTCAGCCACGATAAGGTAAACCGTTTTTTCCCCAGCCCTCCTGCAGCCATAAGAAGCGCAGTTAGCCGGGCTGGCACGTAATTTAATAGATCATCAAGCCGGGCAGATGCCCAGCCAAACTCTTTATATCTCTCATTCTTGTAGCCTACCATGGAATCACACGTATTCACTGCCCGGTACAGCAAGGCAAGCGGTGCTCCTCCAATAAAAGCAAAGAAAAGAGGTGCGGTTACCCCGTCGCTCGTATTTTCGGCAACTGTCTCCACTGTCCCTCTTACAATCTCAGAATGCGGCAGATGTTCTGTATCTCTTCCGACTATCCAGCTTAATTTTTTTCGAGCCTCCTCCAGATCACCGCGAAGAAGGGGGGCGTAGACAGATAATCCTGCTTCTTTAAGCCCTCTAGCTGCAATGGTCGTTGAGATGAGCACAGATTCTATGAATATCCCTAACACAAGGTGGATGGAATAAGCATACCGTACGATGATAAAAGTTAGCACTATTGTAATAGAAAGAAGAATAAAAAGCATGATCAAACCCTTCAGCTTTTTCCAGCCCCCGCGGTTCAGTGCCTGGTCCATAAGAGAAATCATTTTGCCAAACCCTCTTACCGGATGCGGCAGCCAGCGAGGGTCTCCGATGAGCTGGTCGATGATCAAAGCGAGTATAATGGATAATAAATGAAGAGCAATGATCATGTTTGTGCCATTCTCTTTCTATAGTTTTCGATCGCTTTTCCCACCGTCTGATAGACCGTATGGCCAATCGCTTTTCCAATCGGTGTAATCGTACCGGCGTACCTCATTCTTTCTCCTTCCTGGGTCGATGCGATGCAAAGGCTGTCAGTCGAAGTGCCTGTAGCAATCGTTCCAGTAATAGGATCTTTAATTCCATAGTCTCTGAGAGCGCTCGACTTTGCTTCTATCGCTGTCATCATCGCCTGAACAAATGCCTCATCGGTTAGCTCTCCCTCAATAAAGAGCCAGATGTTAATCGTACCGATCGCCACAGTATC
Organism: Fictibacillus marinisediminis; assembly: GCF_023149135.1. Lineage (NCBI taxonomy): Bacteria > Bacillati > Bacillota > Bacilli > Caryophanales > Fictibacillaceae > Fictibacillus > Fictibacillus marinisediminis. Next base: position 3,434,452 of record NZ_JAIWJX010000002.1, read on the forward strand.
ATCCTTCCGCTGCCACGATTGTGCAGCATCTACCGCATTGGATGTTCCTGCTGTTGCTGCAGCAAGGATCTTGATTCCTTCTTTTTCTATTGATACCATACCTGCATCCTCAAGCCGTGCTGCTGTCATCATTCCAATGGTCTCGTTCGGATTGACAGGAAGGGAGTGCAGATACGCTTCATATTCAGAATGTGCATCGTCATAATTGTAGTTTTTATCCACATGTCGGTTAACAAACGTATTCGCCCAGCAGAACCCTCCGCCGATCAGGGCAGAAGACATCGTTTTTAAAAAATAGGGGCTTCGGAACACCATCGCTTCACTTGTGGTTTGAAGCTCAATATCTTCTATTTTCTTTTGTTCCTCACGTTCACTTGGCACCAGTGCGATCAGGGGCTTCGGCTTCTGCGGATGCTCCTGCCTGCTCAGCTTCGTATCATAAACACCTTCCAGCAGGATGCTGTCCATAATGTCACCAGGCTTTCCGACCGCCTTCTCCTTTCCGTCATCGAGAAGAAGAACCTGGTCACAGTACAGACTGGCAATATTCAAATCATGCAATATGGCAACTACCGTCAACTGGCAGCCCTGCACCCAATCTTTGAGCAAGTCCATGAGTTTCATTTGATAGGAAAGATCAAGATGGTTTGTCGGTTCATCGAGCAGCAGAATCTCCGGTTCCTGCGCAAGCGCCTTAGCTAAAAGAACCCGCTGCCGTTCCCCGCCGCTTAGGGATTGAATGCTTTTCTCCGCAAAATGCTGGACGCCTGTAAACTCCATGGATCGCTGGACCATCTCTTCATCCTTCTGCGTTGATTGTTTCAGCAATCCTTTGTAAAAGGGATACCGGCCGAGCGCCACCACTTCGTGGACGGTAAAATCAAACGAGCTTTCCGCATGCTGAGGAAGAACGGCAATAATTTTTGCCAATTCTTTTGCAGAGTAGCTGCTGATTGGCTTTCCTTTTATAAGAACCTCACCGGATTGCGGGGAAAGCATTCCGTTCATCATTTTCATGAGAGTGGTCTTCCCGCTCCCATTTGGTCCGATGATGCCGGTTATTTTTCCTCTTTCAATGGAAAAAGAAAGATCTTTTACGACGGGCTTTCCGTCATATCCTCCAGTAAGCTGCTGGATCTGGATCATGTGGTCACCTTCTTTCGACGATAGCGAATAAAGATTAAGGCAAAGATCGGACTTCCGATAATCGCTGTCAAGACACCGATAGGCAGCTCCGTCGGCGCGATGATCGTTCGGGCGATGAGATCAACCAGAACGAGAAACACCCCGCCCAGAAGCGTGGACAGCGGCAGCAGATGGCGATGATCTACTCCCCATATCATGCGGGCCATGTGAGGGATGACAAGGCCGACAAACCCGATGGTGCCTGACACCGCTACTGCAGATCCCGTCAGAAGCGAGGCCCCGAACAGTACGAGTGACGTATGTTTTTTCACGTCAACACCAATGGTTTTTGCATCCTGCTGGCCAAAGGAAAGCGCATTTAATTCACGAGCACTTGCCAGAAGAATCAAAAGCCCTGCGGCCAAAAACGGAGCGATGAGCTGAACATACGGCCATCCTCTCATGGATACGCTGCCGAGCAGCCAGCCGATAATCTGTCTTAATTCATCACCAGTCAGAGCGATTAAAAGAGACGTTACAGCACCTATAAACGAGCTGCTTAAAATCCCTGCCAAAATAATCGTCTCAACAGACAGGCTGCGCTGCACAAGGCGAGCAAAATAGATAACCCCAACAAGGGTAAGAAAGCCGGTAATGATGCTAACCACCGGAAGTGTAAAACTCCCCAGTATAGGCAGCTGAATGCCAAAGAACAGCACAGCCACAGCGCCCAAAGCAGAACCGGATGAAACACCCAGCGTATAAGGATCGGCCAGAGGATTTTTCAGCAGCCCCTGAAATGCCGTTCCCGCCAGCGCCAAAGAGCAGCCGACAAGCATAGCGAGCACGACTCGTGGAAAGCGGATTTCCATGACGATATTAACGATCGAAGAATCAATGGATGCTGGTACGGGATAGTGGAAAAGCTTCGCTCCTAAAATCTGCACTACATGAAAAAGGGGGATAGGTATAGAACCTACCGATATCCCCAAGGCAACAGCTAAGCCCAACAGCAGAAGCACTGCTGTATATGAAATGATAATTTTACTTTTTGTATACTTCCGGATAGATGGCTTTTGCAAGCTCCTCCACTCCTTCAATCAATCGCGGTCCCGGACGTGTCACCTTATCAGAGTGCACATCATAAATTTCTTTGTTTTTTACCGCAGGAACGTCCTTCCAGGCTTTACGGGCCATAATCTGTTCCACCGGCTTTTTGGAGTAATAGCCGTACGTTGTGACGATCGCGTCCGGTTTGTATTTGACAGGCTGCTCTTCAGATACCTTTGCCCATCCCTTCAATTCCCCAGCGGCATTTTTGGCATGAATGGCGTTCAGCATCTCATCAATGAATGTACCCTTGCCGGCAGTAAAAATCTCCGGAGCTGGAGCAACCTCAACCCAAACTTTTTTTTCTTTCTTTACGTGTTTTGCTTTTTCCTTGATCGCTGACAGATCATCCTTCATGGATTTTACAATCTTGTCACCTTGTTTTTGAGTGCCCGTCGCTTTAGCGATCATGTCGATGGACTTGTATGTATCCGTAAAGTTCTGCGCATCATTGATCACAATTACTTTGATCCCGGCATTCTTAAGCTGATCAATTCCCTGCTTGGAAGTATGCGCACTGGAGGCATGAGCAAGAACGAGATCAGGCTTCAAGCCAACAATCTTTTCCACGTTAAAATCCAATCCGCCGATTTTAGTCTTTTTCACAGCTGCTTCTGGATAGTTGTCAAAGTCAGAAACGCCGACAATTTCCTTATCCAAGCCAAGTGCAAATGCGACCTCTGTATTACTCGGTATGAGCGAGACGACCTTTTTTGGTTTCTTATCAATTTTTACGTTCTCACCCGCCGCATCTTTAATCGTTACGGGGAATTCACTCTTTGCCTGATTGGCACCGGTTTCCTTTTTGTCAGTTGACTGATTTCCAGCCGAACAACCGGCAATGATGGCGATCACGAGCATCAGCATCATCGCAATTTGTGTAAACTTCTTCAATTCCTTCACGCTCCTGTATGTATCATTTAGCTGGGATTGTGCAAAACAAAAAAAAGCCCTCCCTTCGGAGAGCGAATCAACAGTTAATCAATAAATGATTACAATTGCTTCACCTTTTCCTCGAAGGTTCGCACAGGCAATTAAGGCAGGTCTCCTGACTCTCGATCAACAATCTTCTTTTCCTTCCCATTCTTTGACAGAACAGTGGAAACATAAGAAGATTTCCCGATTACAGTGGCGGGACCGTGCTGGACTTGAACCAGCTTCCCTTTTAACGTTTTATTTGACACAAAACGGACCTTAACCGCATATTCAGCTATATCCATTATACCTCTTACCGGCAAAATGAAAAGTTTAATTTATGTTCAATGACGCCCGGGACTGCGGGCTGACTTCCAGCCAGTCGCTCTTGAGCAGGCCCATAACATGTATATCAAAATACTGATCTTCGTCAAAGTAGGCTTGCCTTCTGACGCCTTCCTTTTGAAACCCCAGGGACTTCAGGAGCTTCAGGCTTCTTGTGTTATATTCGTAGACCTCAGCATCAATCCTGTAGGTCTCATGCTGAAACAGGTGCTGAAAGATGCCTGCCAGTGCTTCCCCCATGTATCCTTTTCCTTGTTCGGCACCGAGTCCGAACCGAAGCCAGCCATAACGCTGCGAGCTTCCCATCCAGTTGAAACGGACGTATCCAACAGGCTGCGAGCTCCTCTTTTCGATAATCATCAAGTAAGATTCGTTCATCTGGCTTAAGCTTTTCTCAATATCCTGCCTTTGATTGCCTTCATTAATGATGGTCATAGAACCTGTAGACATTTTCCGAAAGAGAGGACCGCTTTTCCATTGTGCGATAACAGAGGCATCATTCACCGTAATTTCCCTGATCTTCAGTCTTTCAAATTCAAGCTCCATTTTCGGCATGCTCCAAACCTCCCCGTTTGTACCGAGTATGAAATGATTTATTTTATCATAATATGCAGCTCCTGAAATTTAAAGATGATATCTCCTGTCTTTATAGGTTCCCGTGTGAGGGAGGTTTAGAGATTTGAGGATTTTCGCTGAAATAGAGGGAGAAGTCAATCCTAAAAATCCCCTGAGGTCTCGATTTGTAATTGTAGAGCTAACTAGAAGCTTATAGTCATCTAATGAATGGAGATGAGCGATCTTGGAGGAATGATCACACGAAGAGCAAATCCAGTTCGTATACAGCTTTTTCATACCTATAGAAGAACAAACTGAACAATAAACGCCCGTTAAGAGCTCATTGGGCTGTATTTGAAACTTTGATAGTATGTCAGGATTGAAGGGAATATGGTTTTTGTTGAATTGCTTTGCGGCTCTATTGACCTCTTTATTTGTCATAATTTGAGTTGTGTAACGGGTTTGTAAGCTGCTGATTACCGATGGAAGGTTGGCGCCATGGATGATATTGCGGGATAAATCAGGGGTAAGAGGATTTTTAATGAGGGTATAAGGACTGCTTACGACTATAAGGGACTCGATGGGAATGCGAGGTAGTTTTCTTACAGCTAACCAAGATGTTAGCTGGTTCTGCTGACGCTCTACCTGCAAAAGCGGATCAGGAAAAGCTTCTTCTTTTTCATTATTTACACGGATTAATTGTCGGTAGTTTGTATCAAAGGTAAGAATGCCGGATAAGTTTTTCACTTCTAAGATTAAAAAGAAGAACGAAGATAGGATGAGGTAATCCATTTGAAAGTAATAGGATCCCTCTAGAAGCCGCAGCCCATGAAAAATTGTATACTCCTTTTTGGGAAGTCGTTCAAGGTAATATGCGATTGCCTTTTCACCCTTGTATCCTGCCATTTGTCTGGCATAACTCTGTTCAATTTTTGTGCGTTTTTGGTGATTTATCGGAAGTCTTCGTAATAAAGCCTCTAATTTCCGAATATATATGGGCAGTTTTTGTTCATTCACAATTTAGGAATCACATCCTTCATATGTTTTCCAGTTTATTTCGCTAAAAAGCGCTATTTCTCCTCTTCTGCAGTCTCATCAAATTTGTGTTTTGTAAATACGATCCATTCTTGAGGATTTACATGCCAATCTCTCAAAAATACATGCCAATCTTCCTGAAATACATGCGGATCTCCCTAAAATACGCGCCAATCACGAAATCAGCAGAGTCCTCCTCACAAAAAAAACGCTTGAGACTGATCAGGTCTCAAGCGGTTTACGTAAAATAGCTTATTTTTGAAGGTTGTAGAATGCGCTCAATCCAGGGTAGCGGCTGATGCTTGCCAATTCGTCTTCGATACGAAGCAATTGGTTGTACTTCGCTACACGGTCAGTACGGGATGGAGCACCTGTTTTGATTTGTCCAGCGTTAGTCGCTACAGCGATGTCAGCGATTGTGCTGTCTTCACTTTCACCAGAACGGTGAGAGATTACTGCAGTATAGCCTGCGCGTTTAGCCATTTCGATCGCGTCGAATGTTTCAGTCAGCGTACCGATTTGGTTAACTTTGATAAGGATGGAGTTACCCACACCTTGCTCAATACCTTGAGCAAGTTTGTTTGTGTTCGTTACGAAAAGGTCGTCTCCTACAAGCTGAATTTTGTCGCCAAGACGGTCAGTCAATAGCTTGTGGCCTTCCCAGTCGTTTTCATCCAAGCCATCTTCAATGGAGATGATTGGGTATTTAGAAACAAGATCTTCGTAGAAAGCAACCATTTCTTCAGATGTTTTAACAACACCTTCACCAGAAAGATGGTATTTTCCATCTTCTTTGTTGAAGAGCTCGGAAGAGGCAACGTCCATTGCAAGACGAACTTCTTCACCTGGTTTATATCCAGCTTTTTCGATCGCTTCCATGATTGTTTGAAGCGCTTCTTCGTTAGAAGAAAGGTTTGGTGCGAATCCGCCTTCGTCACCTACAGCTGTGTTTAATCCTTTTTCTTTTAACACAGATTTAAGGCTGTGGAAGATTTCAGCTCCCATACGAAGTGCTTCAGAGAATGTTGGTGCGCCGACTGGCATAACCATGAATTCCTGAATGTCAACGTTGTTATCGGCATGCTCTCCGCCGTTTAGGATATTCATCATTGGAACTGGAAGAGTTTTTGCGTTGAATCCTCCAAGGTACATGTACAAAGGAAGACCAAGAAGATCAGCAGCAGCACGTGCTACAGCCATGGAAACACCAAGAATAGCGTTTGCTCCGAATTTCCCTTTGTTTTCTGTTCCGTCAAGATCGATCAACGTTTTGTCGATGCCGACTTGATCCAAAACATCATATCCGATCAATTCTGGAGCGATAAGTGTGTTTACGTTTTCAACAGCAGTTTGTACACCTTTTCCAAGGTAGCGGCCTTTGTCGCCGTCACGAAGCTCAACTGCTTCGTATTCACCAGTGGATGCACCGCTAGGCACGATCGCACGGCCGAATGCACCGGACTCTGTGTAAACTTCTACTTCTACTGTTGGATTCCCGCGGGAGTCCAATACTTCACGAGCATATACTTCAATAATTGCTGACATAAATTTTCTCTCCTTATCAAACAAGATTTTATGGTGAGGAACAAGACTGTTCTGCAGGGGCCCTCTGTCGATCAGCTTTTTCCTGATTTCAAAAACTAGCCTTTGATTAACGTTTCGCCTGTCATCTCTTTAGGCTGTTGGCCGCCGAGAAGGGTCAGGAACGTTGGTGCGAGGTCGGCAAGTTTGCCGCCGTCGCGAAGTTGGATATCCTTTTTCGTAACGATGACTGGCACCGGATTAGTCGTATGAGCAGTCATTGGTTTGCCTTCCATTGTTATCACTTCGTCTGCGTTTCCGTGGTCAGCCGTAATGATAGCATAGCCGTCTTTTGCAAGGATCGCATCCACGACTTTCCCTAGGCACTCATCTACTGCTTCAATCGCTTTAACGGTTGGTTCCAGCTTGCCTGAATGCCCGACCATGTCCGGATTGGCAAAGTTCAAAATGATCGCATCATGGTTTTCGGCTTCAATCTCTTTTACAAGAGCGTCCGTCACTTCATACGCGCTCATTTCAGGTTTTAAATCATAGGTCGCCACTTTCGGCGAATCAATCAAAATCCGCGTTTCACCTTCAAACTCAGCTTCGCGTCCGCCGCTGAAGAAGAAGGTAACATGAGGGTATTTTTCTGTTTCTGCAATACGCAGCTGTTTATAATTTTGTTGAGAAAGAACTTCTCCCAGCGTGTTGTCCAAGTTCGTAGGTTTGAACGCTACGTCACCTTTGACGGTTTCACTGAAGTTCGTTAAGCACACAAAGTGAATGTCTTTCGGAAAATGATCTCCCCGGTCAAAACCGCGGAAATCTTCATTCGTGAAAACCTGTGAAATCTGAATCGCACGGTCCGGACGGAAGTTGCAGAAAATGATGGCATCTCCGTCCTGGATAGTAGCAACCGGAGAACCGTCTTCTTTCTTCAGTACAGAAGGAAGCACGAATTCATCATAGATTTCATTTTTGTAAGAGTCTTCCACCACTTCGATCGGATCAGTGTAATCCGGACCTTCACCATAAACCATGGCACGGTAGGATTTCTCCACACGATCCCAGCGTTTGTCACGGTCCATAGAGTAATAGCGTCCGGATAATGTCGCGATTTGGCCTAAGCCCAGCTCGTCCATCTTTTTCAATGTTTGCTCGATATAGCCTTTTGCCGATTGCGGAGGAACGTCCCTGCCGTCCAAGAAGCCATGCAGGTAAACATTTTCTACTCCTTGCTTTTTAGCCGTTTCAAGCAATGCAAAGATATGGTCGATGTGGCTGTGAATCCCGCCGTCAGAAAGAAGTCCGAAGATGTGAAGGTTTGTCCCCTTCTTCTTCACTTCATCCATTGCTTCAATAAAGGTTGGGTTTTCATAGAAATCCCCTTCCTTGATCGAAAGATTCACACGGGTAAGGCTTTGGTAAACAATACGGCCAGCACCAATATTCAAATGTCCGACTTCAGAGTTCCCCATCTGGCCTGGAGGAAGCCCTACAGCTTCTCCGCATGCCGTTAAATGGTTGTGAGGATATGTTTCCCAATATCGGTCAAAGTTTGGTTTTTTCGCATGGGCTACAGCATTTCCTTTTTCTTCGTTGCGGCATGCAAAACCATCAAGAATAATCAGTGCGACAGGTTTCTTAGGCATTGTTTACACCTTCCAAAAGCTGAAGGAACGATTGCGGCTCAAGGCTTGCTCCTCCAACGAGAGCACCGTCGATATCAGACATGCCCATTAATTCTTTGATGTTGCCTGGCTTCACGCTTCCGCCGTATTGAATGCGAACTTGGTCTGCTGCTTCTTGTGAGAATTGTTCAGCGATCACACTGCGAATGTATCCGCAGACTTCGTTGGCATCTTCAGAGGAAGCTGTTTTTCCCGTACCAATCGCCCAAACTGGCTCATAGGCAACAACAGTACGTTTAACTTGTTCTTCGGAAAGACCTTGAAGTCCTTTTTCCGTTTGTGTTTTTACAACGTCTTTTGTTTGATCTGCTTCACGCTGTTCAAGTGTTTCACCGACACAAACGATTGGAGTTAATCCGTGGTTGAAAGCAGCATGCGTTTTTTGGTTAACGAGCTCATCTGTTTCACCAAAGTACTCGCGGCGCTCGGAGTGTCCAAGAACAACATAGCCAACACCAAGGTCCTTCAGCATAACAGGGCTGATTTCACCTGTGAAAGCTCCATTATCCTCAAAGTGCATGTTCTGTGCACCTACACCGAGGTCTGTTCCCTTAGATGCGTTTACGAGTGCGTCCAAGAATAAAGCTGGTGCACAAACAACAGAATCTACTGTATCTGCAGCAGGGATCAATCCTTTCACTTCTTCAACAAAAGATTTTGCTTCAGAAAGGGTTTTATTCATTTTCCAGTTTCCTGCAATAATTGGTTTTCGCATGTTTTTCACCTTCCTAAGAACATACAGCTTCCCCATAAAGTTCAGGGGACTTCACGGAAAGCTGTACTGCTCTTCGTCGATTTCTTTTCAAACGAGTTTTACTTGTCGTTTAATGCTGTAACGCTAGGAAGCTCTTTGCCTTCCATGAATTCAAGTGAAGCACCGCCGCCTGTTGAGATGTGGCTCATTTTGTCTGCATAGCCAAATTTCTCAACTGCAGCTGCTGAGTCACCGCCGCCGATTACACTGTATGTATCTTTGGCTTCAGCAAGTGCTTCTGCAACAGAACGGGTTCCTTTAGAGAATGCTTCCATTTCGAAAACACCCATCGGACCGTTCCATATTACAAGTTTCGATTTCTGAATGGTATTTCGGTACTTTTCAATCGTTTTAGAACCGATATCAAGTCCTTCCCAGTCAGACGGGATGGCATCGATGCCCACAACCTTCGTGTTTGCATCGTTTGAGAAGTCATCAGCAACAAGAATATCTTCAGGAATGAGGAAGTTTACTCCCTTTTCCTTCGCTTTTTCCATGAAGCCTTTAGCTGTTTCAATCTTATCTTCTTCCAATAAAGATTTACCTACATCGTGGCCTAAAGCTTTGATGAACGTGTAGCCAAGCCCTCCGCCGATGATCATGTTGTCCACTTTATCTAGCAGATTATTGATCACGTCGATTTTGTCTTTAACTTTGGCACCGCCAATGATAGCAGTGAAAGGGCGGTCAGGATTGGATAGAGCTTTTCCAAGCACATCAAGTTCTTTTTCCATCAGGAATCCCGCAACAGCTGGAAGATGTTTTGCAGCGCCTTCAGTAGATGCGTGCGCACGGTGGGCTGCACCGAATGCATCGTTCACATACACATCAGCGAGTTCAGCAAATTTCTGTGCTAATTCAGGATCATTTTTTTCTTCTCCAGGATAAAAGCGGACGTTCTCAAGAAGAATGACGCCTCCGTTGTCAAGGCTTGACAGCGCACTCTTCACTTCTTCGCCGTATGCTTCGTCCGTTTTTACAACTTCTTTGCCAAGGAGATCGCTTAAGCGCTGTGCCACTGGGGTCAAGCGAAGCTCTTCGACCACTTGGCCTTTCGGGCGTCCGAGATGGCTCGCCAATAAAACTTTGGCACCTTGCTCTGTTAAGTATTGAATCGTTGGGAGTGCCGCACGGATTCGAGTATCGTCGGTAATTTTCCCATTTTCCATCGGAACGTTAAAGTCAACGCGGCAGAAGACCACTTTTCCATTAACATCGATGTCACGAACTGTTTTCTTGTTCATAAGTATAACCTCCTGACAGTCTTAATAGAGAAGAAAAGAATCCCTTTTACACACCCTAGTTTAACCTAAAATGCGCAGGTGAAAACGGGAAGTTCGGAACTGTGCCCGTCTTCCGTAAATCTTAAGTTTAAAAGATAAGCTTTTAGCAACATGCAACTGCTAAGAGTTCCTTACAAGGGAAAGAGGGTAAGGGCATCTTTCATCCCTTCCCCTCTACTTTAAATCTCTCTATTATTAAAGTCCTTTTTTAGCAATAAAGTCAATAAGATCTACAACACGGCTGGAGTATCCAGTTTCGTTGTCGTACCAAGAGATCACTTTAACCATGTTGCCTTCCATAACCATTGTAGAAAGACCGTCAACTGTAGAAGAGTTAGTATTGCCGTTATAGTCAGTAGAAACAAGCGGCTCATCGCTGTAGCCAAGAATGCCTTTTAATGGCCCTTCAGCTGCTTCTTTCAATGCTGCATTGATTTCTTCTGCAGAAACTTCTTTGTCGAGTTCAGCAACAAGGTCTACTAATGATACATTTGGAGTCGGAACACGCATTGCCATACCGTTTAGTTTACCTTTTAGTTCAGGAAGTACTAGAGAAACAGCTTTTGCAGCACCAGTTGTTGTAGGAATGATGTTTTCTGCAGCAGCACGTGCACGACGGTAGTCTTTATGCGGAAGATCAAGGATTTGCTGATCATTTGTGTATGAGTGAACAGTTGTCATCATACCGCGTTTGATACCGAATTTTTCGTTAAGTACTTTAGCGAAAGGAGCTAGGCAGTTTGTTGTACAAGAAGCGTTAGAAATTACATCGTGGCTTCCAGCATCGTATTTGTCTTCGTTGACACCCATTACTACAGTGATATCTTCGTCACTTGCAGGAGCAGAGATGATAACTTTTTTAGCGCCAGCTTCTAAGTGTTTAGCAGCGTCAGCACGTTTTGTGAAACGTCCAGTAGATTCAACAACTACTTCTACACCAAGGTCTCCCCATCCTAACTGAGCAGGGTCACGCTCAGCCAATACTTTGATTTCTTTGCCGTTTACGATCAGCGCATTTTCGCCGACTTCAACAGTCGCATCAAGCTTTCCGTGTACAGTGTCATGCTTCAATAGGAAAGCAAGCATGTTTGCGTCTGTTAAATCATTAACAGCCACCACTTCTACGTTAGGGTTGTTTAGCGCTGCACGAAATACGTTACGGCCAATACGACCGAATCCATTAATACCAACTTTAGTTGCCATTTAAAATGACCTCCTTATAATTAGAAAGAAAAATATAGTTAAAGGGAAAACCCTTTATTCACAAAACAAGTTACATAGTCTTTCACAAGCTTGCAAGAAGTTTGTTTGCTGCCCCTTCATCGGTGATCAGCACCTTTTTGGGGCCATGCTTCATGAATGCCGCGATCGCTTCCGCTTTCGAAGCACCACCTGCAACAGCCATGATGAAATCACTATTTTTCAGGTCATTCAATTGAAGACCGATCGTTCGAACACGATGCACTACTTCTCCATGATGATCGAAGTAATAGCCGAAAGCCTCCGCTACCGCTTTTTCGTGTTCGAGTTTTTCCAGCACAGCAGAAGAAGAATTCCTTCTGTTGGCCATTGTTTTAGCATCGCCAATTCCATGGATGACTATACTTGCTGAACGGATCAGCTCCATGACTTCTTTTACCCCGGGTTCCTCAATCAGTGAAAGATAAGTTTCCTTACTGAGCTGATCCGGTAAATGAAGCAGACGATACTCACCTCGTGCTTTTACAGCCATCGTTGAACAGATGGTGTTTGCCTGATTTTCTACCTTTTCGCCAAGACCGCCTCTGGCTGGGACAAACAGAAGGTCTTGGTCCTTGTTTCCAGGAGTCATCATTTCAGCAACAGCAGCGATGGTTGTTCCGCCGGTCACTGCAATGACATTATTGCCTGTTAACTCCTGTTTCAACCTCATTACTGCCGCCTTGCCCATTTCACTTTTAATCCAAGGATCTTCATCACTGTCACCAGGAACGATAATCACTTCAGACAGGTTTAAGTTTTCCCTTAACTTCATTTCTAAAACGCGAAGTCCAGCGAGTTCATTCATCAAAACTTCCAGCCGTTCAAGGACATCTAATCCATCGGGAGTAAGCGACATACCGCCAGGCAGGATGGAAAGCAGCCCCTGGTCTTTCAAAAAGCTGACCTCTGCACGGAGAACCCTTTCCGTCATATTGAGGTTAATGGCAAGGCTTCGTCTGCCGATGGGTTCATGAAAGCGAACAATTTTAAGTATGCTGTATCGTTTTCTCATTACCTCCAGAAGATCAGGCAAAAGCTTCTTCTGTATTTCTATCAAATCGTTCATCATGCATTCCCCTTGTCTTTTTGTACGGCAGAACATAAGAGGAGTCCAATACTTCTAGGGACATTCACCGTCCCTGTTAGCCATTTTACGTCCCAATGATGCTATAAAAAAATGACTATGTTTAAGTCTCCTTCATTCTAACAAAACATGTGACAACATTTCAACAAAAATTACTTATTAATTGTAAGTAAACGCTTTCTTAATGATTCCTTATGAATCTGCCCGTACTGAATCTCTTCATCCGCTACCGTAATCACTGGGATCATCAGCCCATATTTTTCGATAAGTTCATCTGACCGGTAAATATCAACTTTTTGGATCTTCATCGGAATTTCCTCTTGAAGCTCCTCTAATATAGTATGCGCTTTGTCGCAGAGAGGACAATGGTGTTTTGTATAAAATGTGATCGAAAGTGGACTCATACTCAACATTCCCTTTTCATCTTTTTTTATTCGTACTCTTGTTATCATTATATATTAAAAACAAAGCACCTGGCTTAGTAAGAAAAGCGCAGGTGCCCGATTAGGTCCGACAAGCGCTGGAACTATTGCCCCGAAACACTTTTTTTGTGTTGAAGGGTAAGAGTGGAGCATCGCTTCTGCGGTCGTATGTCAGGAATATCTTTTCCGCTTGGAAGAGGAAGCGATGTTCAGCTCCTCTCTGTACTTGGCGACCGTACGCCTTGAGATGCTCAAGCCTTTTTCGCTGGCAAGCATTTCGGCAATCGCCTGATCAGACAGCGGCTTTGCTTTATCCTCTGCTTCAATTACTTTTCTTATGGCAAGCTTGGCGGTTTGGGCAGAAGCGTTCTCTCCATTTACCGTTTCAATTTTTGCTGTAAAAAAATATTTCAGTTCAAATGCGCCTTTCGGTGTTTGAATGACCTTGTTTTTAACGGCCCGGCTGACTGTTGATTCGTGCATGCCGATCCGTTCAGCTACTTCCCTTAAGGTAATCGGAACGAGATGTTCAGGGCCCCTTTTTAAAAAGTTCTGCTGAACTGAGACGATCTCTTTGGCGATCATGATGAGCGTGTTCTTTCTTTGTTCAAGGCTCTTCTGCAGCCATTGAAGCTTTTGATAATGTTCCTGCAAGTACTGTGCAGCACCGCTGGCCTTTGATTTTAATAAATGAGCATAGCTTTCATTCAGCTGCACTTTGGGCGTGAAATGATCGTTGATGGCGAGTTTGTACGTTCCATTATCTTCAATGACGGAAAGGTCTGGATACAGGTATCCCAGTTCACTGTGGCTGGACAATTTTTGCCCCGGCTTCGGATCAAGAGTCAGAATAAAGTCGGCAGCCTGTTCGACAGCCTGTACATTCGTTCCAAGGGCAGCAGCAATCTGCTTAATTTTTCGGTCTGCGAGCTGATCAAGGTGAGTATCAGCGATAAGGTAGGACAGATCATCCTCCATGCCAAGCGATTTCAATTGCAGTAGAAGACATTCCCTAAGGTTACGGGCTCCAATGCCTGCCGGCTCCAGCTGATGAAGCCAATCTATGGCTTCTTCATATCTTTCAGTGCTGATTCCGAAACGCTGTTTAATTTCATCTTCCGTTATATCCAGATATCCGGCCTGGTCTATATTTAAGATGAGATAGCGGACAACAGCTGCAATCTCATCTGATGCAGGTATGGCTAACGCTTGATGAAGCAGGCGGTCGTGCATGGTTTCTTCAGCAGGCTGCATCATCCCGATCACATCCGCATCTTGCATTGTTTTACTTTTTTGAAGCGCTTTCTTTTTATCGTTATTAAAAAAGGCTGGCGAATCCGCCAACTCAATGAGAGGATTTTCTACCGCTTGTTCTTGTAAAAATTGAGAAAGTTCATAGCAAGGATATTGCAGGATGGCAATGGCCTGGCGAAGCTCTGCAGTCATGACAAGACTTAAATTTTGTTGTTGAAATAATCCCAGCTCCATTATAAATCCCTCCTGTTACTATGATACTATAGAATGTCAGCAGGCAACACTGAAAAAGATTTGAAGTTCCTTCCATCAGGTTAACACTGCTGGAGTTTGCGATTTTTGGGCACAAAAAAAAAGGACCATTACTGGCCCTTTTATCACGCTATTAAAGTTTAGTAACGTTAGCAGCTTGAGGTCCGCGAGCACCATCAACGATTTCAAAAGATACTTCTTGACCTTCGTCTAAAGATTTGAAACCTTCAGATTGGATAGCAGAAAAGTGTACGAATACATCGTCTCCACCTTCAACTTCGATGAAACCGAATCCTTTTTCTGCGTTGAACCATTTTACTTTCCCGTTTTGCATGGGTATATCCTCCTGTCGGCGCGTTAAAGCGCTTTAAAAATTGGAACCATGTGACAATGCTACAAAAACTAAAAGAAAACACATATTGTTTACATCCAGTCATAATAACACGTATATGGTCAGCACAACTATATCATGGTAATTTCCAATTGTCAAAACAAGGCGCTTAATTTATTTGGTGCCAATCACCAAGAATAATTTTCTGTTTTGGTGCCTGGCACCGGAATCTGATACTATATAAACAGTTGAAACGAAGGAGTGCTGCAACCATGGCTGAACAATTTTCAGTGGCTTTTTTTGAAGAAAATTTCAAACAATACATCGAACGGAACAAGGATGTGTTTACGAAATCGCACGCAATGAATGCCTATTACCGATCCATTGTCGGAACCCTCATCAATGACCATCTCAACAAAAACGCAGAAATCGTCCGCCGGATCCGAAATCTCGAAACAGCTTATACAAATGTAAAGAATAGCTAATCCTCTTTAACTATAAAACTTTTGACGTGCCCTACGTTTAAAACCTGGTGACGCGGGAATGATGATGATAGTCTAAACATATTGTTAAATAAAGGATTGTGAAGCCTCTACATAGAATTATCAACAAAGAAGCTTTTCGTTTGACCTTTTTTGACCTTTTTTGTATGATGTCAGTAACACACGAAAAACACACCATAAAAGGAGGATTATTCATGAATTTAATTCCTACAGTTATTGAACAAACGAACCGTGGTGAACGTGCATATGATATTTACTCTCGTCTGTTAAAAGACCGTATTATCATGCTTGGAAGCGGAATTGATGACAATGTATCCAACTCTATCGTAGCTCAGCTGCTCTTTCTTGCTGCCGAGGACCCTGAAAAGGATATCTCCCTATACATAAACAGTCCTGGCGGATCCATCACAGCAGGTATGGCGATTTATGATACGATGAACTTCATCAAGCCTAACGTTTCCACGATCTGCATCGGTATGGCGGCTTCCATGGGAGCATTCTTGCTTGCAGCCGGTGAAAAAGGAAAACGCTATGTACTTCCAAACTCTGAGGTTATGATTCACCAGCCTCTAGGCGGAACACGCGGACAGGCAACAGACATTGAAATTCATGCTCGCCGTATCATTCAAATGCGCGAACAGCTTAACAAAATTCTTTCTGAAAAAACAGGCCAGCCTCTTGAAGTGATCGAGCGCGATACAGACCGTGACAACTTCATGCTAGCTGAGGATGCTGTAAAATACGGACTTGTTGACCGTGTCATCTCTTCCGTAGAAGATCCTAAAAACATTTAATGAAATGAAAACAAGAAAGCCGCTCATCTTTTTACGAGCGGCTTTTATTTTGGGGAGATGATCATGAACCTATATAATATCCTCGTTTCCATCGGAGTCATCGTCATCGTAATTTTAATATTGGCGATGTTCGCCCGGACAAAACGGTAAAGCTTCTTCGGTCCGGGCTTTCAAGCAGAGGGATATAGTTTAAAAAATATGAGTTTGGCTAGTATTTCTTATATTTCGGCCAGTAAATCCGAGTTTTGGATTGTAAATATCATTTCCAGCCAGTATTTCTCCGTTTTGGCCAGTAACCGGCAATCTGCGAACCCGACATGCGGTAAAACACCCCATAACAAAAAAAACAGGGCAAAAGCTCTTCGATGATGATAGTATCATATCGAACCCGCTTTTGCCCTTTTACTTCTTCTATTTTCTTCAAGAAACCTAGTTCTGCTCCGTAATGAAGGCTTCAAGCCCCTTGATCGCTTCTTCTTCATCATGTCCGCTTACAGAAATGGTAATATCGACGCCAGATCCGATGGCTAGGCTCATGATTCCCATAATACTTTTTGCGTTGACTCTTTTTCCGTCTTTTTCTACAAATACTTCAGAGTTGTAACGGTTCGCTTCCTGCACAAATAAGGCAGCCGGACGAGCTTGCAATCCGGTTTTCAACTGAACAGTTACCTTCTTCTCGATCATTGCTGTTCCTCCTTTTAAAGATTAGTGTGTAATTATGTTTTATTTCGAAATGGGTTGTCCTAACCGAATTTTGTTAGCGATTTCATCAATTTTCCGAAGCCTGTGGTTGACGCCCGATTTGCTTACTGCGCCTGAAGAAACCATCTCACCTAGCTCTTTAAGCGTAATTTCCTGATGGGCAACGCGGAGTTCAGCGATCTCGCGGAGTTTGTCAGGAAGAACTTCGAGACCAACCTGGTTTTCAATAAATTTGATATTCTCGACCTGCCTCATTGCTGCACCCACTGTTTTGTTCAAATTGGCGGTTTCGCAGTTTACGAGGCGGTTGACGGAGTTTCTCATATCCTTCAAGATCCTGACGTCCTCAAAATAGAGCATAGCGTTGTGCGCTCCAATTAAAGTAAGGAACTCAGATATCTTTTCCCCGTCTTTCAAATAAATAATGTATCCTTTTTTGCGTTCGAGCATTTTTGCCTTTAGATCAAAGGTGTTCATCAGCTCGCACAGGGCTGCTGTATGTTCCTCATACATTGAAAAAATCTCAAGATGGTAACTCGTTTCCGGATGATTGATAGATCCTCCGGCAAGAAAAGCACCTCGCATGTATGATCGGCGGCAGCAGGAATTCTTTTGAATGTTTTCTGCGATCCCCCGGTTGAACGTGAAGGTTTCATCTATGATATTTAAATCCTCCAGAAGAGCTCTTGCTTCCTGAGTGAGCCTGACGATGTACACGTTGTTTTTCTTCAGCCTCATTTTTTTCCGGACCAGGAGTTCCACATGAAAGGAATACACTCTCTTGATCAATGTATAGATAAGCCGGGCAATGGCGGCATTCTCAGTTGGAATATCCAGCACGATCTGGCGGTTCGAAAAAGAGATGGAACCATTCATTCGGATCAGCGCTGCCAATTCCGCCTTTGCACAGCAATCTTTCATCTCCAGTTGGGTCAGTTCTTTTTTTGTTTCTGCCGCAAAAGACATCTTTTTCACCCCTCTTCTATCCACTACGGTAACGTGAGGGTTGGATAGCTGTTATTCAGCCTTCAATTTCTGAAAAAACTACTCCTTTATCACAGTAATGAAAGAAGCAGTTCAGATACACGTTTCGCATCATGGCGCACTAAAGTGCCATATTGAATTATATTATCACTAATGATCTTAAAACCAAAAGATTTTAAACGATCCATATCCCAGGTAACCTGTTCGGCTCCCTCTTCGCGATAGAGTTCCAAAAATTCTTCAGGAATAATTTCATTGTTAACGATCACGACATCAACGATTTTATCGCCCACGTGATCAATCAGTGCCTGAACATGGTCACTTGCTGAAAAGTGGTTCGTTTCCCCTTTTTGAGTCATGGCGTTACAAACATAAACTCTAGGCACCGTTGACTTGAGAACAGCGTCCCGAATACCGCCAACCAATAAATTGGGCAGGATGCTCGTATAGAGACTTCCGGGTCCCACAACAATCAGGTCAGCCTCATTGATCGCGTTTACGCTGGCCTCTAATGGTTCGATATGGTCAGGCGTAAGAAACACACGCTTAATTCGTTTATTGCGGAGAGGAATTTTGGACTCCCCGGTAATAAATGAACCATCTTCATATTCTGCGTTTAAGATGACGCTTTTATTAGCCGCAGGCAGCACTTGCCCTCGGACATTCAGCACCTTGCTCAATTCCCTGATCCCCATGACAAAATCCCCGGTGATGTCATGCATGGCAGCCAGCAGCAAATTCCCCAGGGAATGGCCGGTAATCCCGTCACCTGTCGTAAAACGGTGCTGAAAAAGCCGTTCCACCAGAGGTTCAACCTCAGAGAGTGCAGCAAGGACGTTGCGCACGTCTCCCGGTGGTGGCATATCGTAATCTTTTCGGAGGCGGCCAGAGCTGCCTCCATCATCAGCAACGGTAACGATCGCCGTAATGTCTACGGGAAAGCTCTTTAAGCCTCTGAGAAGAACGGAAAGCCCGGTGCCTCCTCCCAGAACGACTATTTTAGATATAGGTTTCATTTAAGACTTATCCTTTCCCATGTCACGATGGCTGCTCAATGTAACAAACTCTTTGGACAAAGCATTCTTAATGTACTCTGCTAGAGCAACCGAGCGGTGTTTTCCGCCTGTGCAGCCAATTCCGATAATCAGCTGGCTTTTCCCTTCCCGCTTATATTGTGGAATCATAAAATTTAATAGATCGATAAGCTTTTCAAGAAAAGTCTTTGTTTCAGGCCACCGCAATACATATTCTGAAATATCCGGTTCTAGTCCAGTCCTTGGCCGCATGTGGTCAATGTAATGCGGGTTCGGCAAAAATCGCACATCAAATACGAGATCGGCATCGATCGGCATCCCGTATTTAAAACCAAATGACATGACATTTACGGTAAATGGATGGGACTTTTCCGATGAAAATCGCTCAATAATCTTTTCACGGAGCTGAATCGGTTTAAGGTCCGTTGTATCGATTACTTGCTGAGCACGGCCTTTTAGCTCTTCCAGCATTTCACGTTCCTGCATGATTCCCTGAAGAGGGTTTCCGCTTTTCGCCAGGGGATGTGACCGTCTTGTTTCTTTGTATCTGCGGACGAGCGCTGCATCCTTGCTTTCAAGGTAAATAATCTGCGGCTGAATGTGAGAGTGGACAGGCAGCTGATCAAGCGTTGAAAAAAGCTGGTCAAAAAACTCTCGTCCCCTTAAGTCCATGACAAGTGCCACTTTATTCAGCTTTCCATGTGACTCCTCCATAAGCTCAACAAACTTTGGCAATAATGCGGGAGGAAGATTATCAACACAAAAGAAGCCCAGGTCTTCAAAACTCTGCATCGCTACTGTTTTTCCTGCCCCAGACATCCCAGTTATAATTACCATTTGAACGTCCTGCTGTTCCATAACCGTTCCCCCCCTCTTATTCTAAAAATCGTTAAAATATCGTTGATGTATTGTATGTGTTTGATCCTGTCGCCGTGTAAACTGCCT
Source organism: Fictibacillus marinisediminis (assembly GCF_023149135.1). NCBI lineage: Bacteria > Bacillati > Bacillota > Bacilli > Caryophanales > Fictibacillaceae > Fictibacillus > Fictibacillus marinisediminis. Next base: position 3,454,339 of record NZ_JAIWJX010000002.1, read on the forward strand.
ATCAAGCGGGATCGAGGCGATAGGACAGCAGTTCAAAATCCGGTGTATACGTGAACGTTCCAAAAATCATTCCCGTCCCGGTGAGAACATAATCCAAAATATGATGATCTCCAGGCGCCATCGGCAATGAACGTATTTCAGATGCTGGCTTCCAGGCCAGAATTCCTTCATCAGACTCTTCAAGCGCCTCTCCTTCAGCTTCGGTTGCCAAGAAGGTGAACATCATCCATTCAGAAATAATCTTGTCTTTTTCTTTGATAATAAAATTAAATACACCCTTCAGCTGAGGGTTTTTAATATAAACCCCTGTTTCTTCACGATATTCCCGAATGACAGAATCCCTGATGGATTCCTCTGACTCCATCTTGCCGCCAGGGGCTACCCACCAGCCTCTTCTTGGTTTCTGCAAGAGAAGCACTTCGTTTTCTTTGACTAAAACACAGTTTGTTACTCTTTGCACAATGTTCACCTCAATCACCTGTTACATTAACTTTAGTATACTAAAAAATGCCACTCCTCACAATGAACACGTATCTCTATTATTAAGGGATAGAACTAGTATTCCACAAAAAAAGGGCGCGGAATGCTTCCGCGCCAAAAGTCTTGCAATTTATAAAAAGGGGGTCAATTTCTTATTATTTATAGTACCCCATTTTTATTTCACCACTGTTACAGTCTGATTAAAACAGAATTACGAATTTTACGCTTTTATTCTTTCCTTTAATTCCTCAACAAAATGCTGTGCCGATTGGGCTGCAATGCTTCCGTCTCCTGTTGCCGTAACGATTTGGCGAAGCGTTTTTTCCCTTACATCGCCTGCAGCAAAAATGCCGGGAATCCGTGTTTCCATAAGCTGATTCGTTTCAACATAACCCGCTTCGTTTGTAATCCCCAAATTGACGAAAGCGCCATTCAAGGGAAGCATACCAACGTAGATGAATACACCGTCTGCAGAAAACTCACGCTCTTCACCAGTCTCGGTGCTGACAAGCGTTAATTTGCTGACCTTATTGTTCTCACCATGGATTTCTTTGACGGTATGGTTATATAAGAAATCGACTTTCTCATTATCGAAAGCACGCTGCTGAAGAATCTGCTGGGCACGCAATTTATCACGGCGATGCACGATAGTTACTTTGCTCGCAAAACGTGTAAGGTAGACACCTTCTTCAACCGCAGAGTCTCCCCCGCCGACAACAACGAGCTCTTTATTTTTAAAGAACGCTCCGTCACATACCGCACAATAGGAAACGCCGCGTCCGCCAAGTTCTTTTTCACCTGGCACTCCAAGCTTTTTATATTCTGCGCCCGTTCCTATAATGATCGATCTTGCTTTAAATTCTTTCCTTCCGGATACGACCGTTTTGTATTCCTCGCCGTCGATGATCTCTTTCACATCACCGTAAGCATACTCCGCACCGAATTTTTTCGCATGTTCAAACATTTTATTGGACAGTTCTGGCCCCAAGATCGTTTCAAACCCTGGATAGTTCTCTACATCTTCTGTATTGGCCATCTGTCCGCCCGGGATCCCGCGCTCAAGCATCAATGTGCTGAGGTTTGCCCTGGACGTATAGACAGCCGCAGTCATGCCCGCAGGACCTGCGCCGATGATTATAACGTCATAAATTTTTTCTTCACTCATCATGATCCACTCCTTTGATCCTTCCCCAGAACATCTGTCTGCAAATCTTTATATTGTAGTTACATGGTATCGGCCAAAGGCTTTTTCGTCCATAGATTTGCTCAATCTACCCGTTCAAGGCCTCTTTTGATAAATTGAATGCGCGAGGAGAGCATGGAAACCGTTATTCCATACAGCTCGGCGATCTGGCGCTGGGTTGCGCCGTCTTTTCGTTTTCTTGACACATAATCAATAGCCGCAGCTATCGCCTTATCATTTCTGAGCAGCGAGCTGTCAGAACGAGCCAGAATCATCGTTTCCAGCCATAAGAACGTCACATCGTCATCAATGGAAGCTCCATTTTCCTTCAGGATAGAAAGGATGCTCAGCCCACTTGCAATGGTCGCAGAAACATTCTCTATGATCTGCTCTCCATCTTCTCCTTGTATGGAAACCTTTGTACCCGGACTCATCTCTACTAAAAGACTGGCCGCTACTTCTTTAAGGACGGTATGTTCATCATCCCTTGTGCAAAATTCCTGTAGGGTTTCAATGTTTTCTTCGCTATTATTCCCACGCAGTAAGGTTAAATGCACCAATTTACTTTTTTGCAGACCGCGTGCCACGTTATTAAAGCGCTGCATGAAATCCCTTTTTTGGGCATTCTCCTGTTTCACAAACGAAGGCACTCGGTATTGATAATCAGCACCTGTGACCGTCAGCTCGCCATTTTGCGCTTTCTCAAGATAATAAGAAGCGACCTGGCTTTTCGGATCAAGTTCCTGTGCCTTTGACCAGCAGTTTATTGCCCGCTCGGTCCGGCCAAGCGCATGGAATGAAACAGCCAGTAAATGAAGATAGGAAGGATCACTGTAGTAGTAATGTTTGTTGATGGATGCCAGCCAGCGGTTAGCCCAGTCATGCTCATTAAAGATGCCGAACGTGCTGCCAAGTTTATAGCGATGGTCAGGATGAATTGGATAGACCTTTTTCATCCCCTCAACCATTTCAGCAGCCTCTTCTTTTTTCCCCAATTGCTCGTAAAAAATAGCAAGATTACAGAGGGCATTCAAATTGCCCGGATTTTTATCCAGGATGGACGTGAGCACGTTCAATGCTTCCTCAAATTCATTTAAATAAAAATGAGTAAGAGCAAGATTGTTATACGCAGCCCAAAACGTAGGATGCTTGCTGATGAGTTCGGCCAGCTGTTTTTTCGCTTCCTTCAAGTCGCCTTTTTCAATACTGTGCCGGGCCTCTTCATGGCCGATGATCAATTCCTCTTCCTCTGTTAAAGCTTCACTTCCGGTCTCAAAATTGATCAAATCGATCAGTTCAAGTGCATCATCAAAAAATTCACCGTCAGGATCTTTTTTCATATAAAGCGAGGCATAGGTTTCGGCTTCTGAAAACATTCCCAAATGCGCATAGTTGTTCGCCATAAAAAAGTAACACTCACTAATATCCTGTCCCATTGTTTCAAGCACCTGCACTAAATACAGGTTAGATTTATCATATTCACCCAGCTCGGCCAATGTGGATGCGAGCTGGCAATAAAATGCAGGTTCTTCGGGCTGCAGATACACAGCTCGTTCAAATAATTTTCTTGCTTTATCTAAATCCTTCTTCTGGTAAGCTTTAATACCCCGGTGGAAATAATATTCTCCATCCTGCATGAAAGGAAGTATGCGCATGTCACTTTCCGCGTGATTTTCCTTTTTCATTCTTTCCTCCAATTTCTATGTAAAAAGCATATTACATAGCCTTTATTTCTAGCCGTTCGTTTTCAACCCAAAAAAGTATACCATACACCAAAAGCGTCTTACATACCCTTTTTAAACTTTGTCAATGAAACTTTCGACAAAGGTTTTATTAAGATTTCATTTTAATCTATGGATCTTTAAAAAACAGCAAGCAAATTGAAAAAATATTGCTGTTTTTGTCCTGAAGCTTCTTAAGACAGAAAACCACCGTTTCCTGAAGTGGAAAACGGTGGCCTCAATTTATACAGTTAATTTAACAAACTTTCTTTTTCCTACTTGAACGATTGTATCATCTTTTATCTCAATCTCAAGTTTTACGTCTGACACCTTTTCTCCATTAAGCTTCACCCCGCCGTTCTGAATCATTTTACGGGCTTCACTCTTGGAACTTAACAACTGCAGTTCAACAAGAAGTTCAACGACAGCAACATTTTGATCGCCATTCCACTTCACTTTCGGGATGTCCTCAGGCAATGCTCCTTTTTGGAAAACACGCAGAAAATGATGTTCTGCTTTTTCTGCTGCTTCCTTTCCGTGAAACATCCGGACAAAAGTCTTGCCTAGCTGGATTTTCGCGTCACGAGGGTGGAGGATTCCTTCTTTTAGATCCTCTTTCAGCTTGTTCTTTTCTTCCACCGTGTAGTCTGTGGCCAAATCAATGTACTTCGGCATCAGTTTATCAGGAATGGACATCGTCTTTCCGAACATCTCATTCGGCTCTTCATTGATTCCGATGTAGTTGCCTTTTGATTTTGACATCTTTTCAACACCGTCAAGACCTTCAAGTAAAGGCAGCAGCATCACGGCCTGTTTCTCTTTTTTATAGTGTTCCTGCAGGTGCCTCCCCATCAGCACGTTAAAATGCTGATCAGTTCCCCCGAGTTCAAGATCACTTTCCAGAACAACAGAATCGTAGCCTTGCATAAGCGGGTAAAAGAATTCATGAAGAGAGATCGCCTTGCCCGTAGAGATCCGCTCTGTAAAATCATTTCGTTCCAGCAAACGAGCAACGGTTATTTTGCCTGCCAACTGGATGACATCCTCAAAGTTCAATTTGGAAAGCCAGTCGGCATTATAATGAAGCTCCACCTTTTCCATATCCAGCACTTTGCCGAACTGCTCAAAATAGGTTTGCGCATTGTGTTTCACTTCTTCATCTGTCAGCTGCTTCCGTACAGCGGATTTTCCAGTAGGATCCCCGATCTTGCCCGTAAAATCTCCAATGATGAGCTGGATAATGTGCCCGTTTTGCTGAAACTGCTTCAGCTTCTGCAGAACGACCGTGTGTCCGATATGAACGTCCGGAGCAGAGGGATCCAAACCAAGTTTTACTTTTAGAGGCTTATTCTCAAGCAAGGACTTTGCAATCTTCTGTTTAAACTCTTCAGCAGGAATGATCTCCTGTACACCATTGGCATACAGCGCATATTGACGCTCCAGCTCGCTCGTTTGGTCAGCTGACAATCGTTGAATAAAATCTTTCATCCTAATCATTCCTCCTTAAAAATATAAAAAACCACATCCCTAAAAAAGGGACGTGGTTTTTGCACGCGGTACCACCCTTGTTGAAGCTTAAAGCTTCCACTCAAGCGAATTAACGGTTCAGGCCGTTCTCTGCTACTGATCTGAAATGAACAACCGGTTCACAAAGAAAGTTCGAGGAGGTAATTCATACTTATCTGTGTACCGGTTCACACCACCCACCGGTTCTCTGAAACAGGGAGATAACTACTACTGATTCCTCTCATTACTTTTTTCTCAATTGGTTTCTCACTAGTTTAGTGTATTCAGTGGGGGAATTCAAGTTTATTCCAGGGATTTGGTTTGGAGGCGTTTGTTGTGGTGGTGAAGAAGTCTGATTAGTTAGATTGGATCAATTAAGTGCTTGTTTGGCTCAATTAATTTGAGTTAGACTCCAATTATTCTCCAGTTGGCTCAATTATCCCTGATTTACGCTCAATTCATCATTTCATCGCACAAAAAGGCCGCCGAACATCCCGGCGGCCCCACAATTGCTTTTTATTTTCGATCCTTGGAAGTATGTCGCTCTTCTAATACGCCCAAAACTTCAGCAAACGGAAGCTTTTGTTCCTGCAAAAGGACAAGAAGGTGATAAATCAAGTCGGCTGCTTCCCATTTCAGTTCTTCTTTGTCGCGATTCTTTGCGGCAATGATCACCTCTGAAGCTTCTTCTCCGACCTTTTTCAATATCTTGTCCACACCTTTATCAAAAAGATAGGTAGTGTATGCTCCCTCAGGCATCTGCCGCTCTCGCTCGGCAATCAGCCCCTGCAGCACATTAAGTATTTCAGGAGATTTACTTCCTCCTGCTTTGCCCGGAACAACATCCCCGTACGATGTTTTCCCTTCAGTGGCTGATCCATCGGTGACTGACACGTCGGTGGCTGGCACGTCGGTGACTGGCACCGAACTTATGGTGCCTGTAACCGAACCTCGTAGAAGCTCTTGATCAACCGAACCTCGCAGTGATGCTTCCCCAGAAAAACAACTCTCAGCCCCGGTATGGCACGCAGGGCCCTTCGGATCGACAAACACGACGAGCGCATCCTGGTCGCAGTCCATGCGGATGTCCACAACTTTTTGCGTGTTGCCGGACGTTTCACCCTTGTGCCAGAGCTCCTGGCGGGAACGGCTGTAGAATACCGTTTCACCAATCTCGAGTGTTTTTTTCAGTGATTCTTCATTCATATAGGCAAGGGTAAGCACCGTTTTCGTTCGGGCGTCCTGAACGATGGCCGGCACCAGCCCTTTTTCATCAAACTTTACGGAAGACACATTCATCGGATCACCACTCCTTTTTCTTTTAGCTCTTTCTTTACTTCTCTAACCGACGTTTCCTTATAATGAAAGATGCTGGCAGCAAGACCTGCATCTGCTTTTCCTTCTGTAAAAGCTTCATGGAAGTGCTGTGCATTCCCCGCTCCGCCGGATGCGATGACCGGAACCGTAACTGCTTCACTTACTGCTTTCGTCAGTGCCAGATTAAAACCGCTCTTTTCTCCGTCCTGATCCATGCTCGTCAGCAAAATTTCGCCTGCACCCCGCTTGACCGCCTCTTTCGCCCATGCCGTTACTTCCCACTCGGTCGGTTTTCTGCCCCCATGAGTATAGACACGCCAAGAACCAAGAGATTCATCATACTTGGCATCGATCGCTGTGACAATACATTGGGAACCGAAGTAATCAGCTCCTTCTGTAATGAGCTCAGGGCGCAAAAGTGCAGCTGTATTAACAGAAACTTTATCGGCGCCTGCTCGCAGCACACGTTTCATGTCTTCCAGTGAATTGATGCCTCCACCTACGGTAAACGGGATGGCAAGCTGACTCGCCACCCGGTCCACGACATCGATCATCGTCTGCCGGCCTTCATGAGAAGCGGAAATATCAAGAAAGACAAGCTCATCCGCACCTTCCCGGTCATAAAAAGCTGCAAGCTCGACCGGATCACCAGCGTCAATGAGGTTGACGAACTGTATGCCTTTTACAACTCTGCCTTCTTTGACATCAAGACAGGGAATGATTCGTTTTGTCAGCATTTATTTCACCTTCTCCAGCGCTTCCTCTAGTGTAAATCTGCCTGTGTACAGTGCTTTCCCGATAATCGCACCGCCAATGCCGCGGTGGTCTTTTTTCAGCGTTTCAAGATCAGCCAGAGAGCTGATGCCTCCTGATGCGATCACGTTTTTACCCGTTAGACCGGCTAGCTGGCCGATCGCTTCGGTGTTCGGCCCTTGCAGGGTACCGTCCTTCGAGATATCTGTAAAAATAAACGTCTCTGCTCCTTCATTCGACAGCCGCTCAGCAAGATCAGCCGCTTTGATCTCCGACGTGTTCAGCCATCCTTCAGTCGCCACATAGCCGTCTCGAGCATCAATTCCAATTGCAATCCGTGCTCCGTAAGTACGAAGCATTTTTAGTACAAACTCCGGATTGGAAATCGCCGCGCTTCCCAGGATCACACGGTTCACTCCCTCTTCCAGATAGAAGGCCACATCCTCTTCCGTGCGTATTCCGCCTCCTATCTGTACAGAAACCTGAAGTTCTTTGGCGACTCGGACAGCATGCTGGTGATTGACCCTCTCCCCCGACTTTGCACCATCAAGATCAACCATATGAATCCATTTTGCACCCGCTTCCGCGAATTGCTTGGCCATGTCAAAAGGGGAATCTCCATAAACGGTTTCCTGATTATAATCTCCCTGCAGCAGCCTTACGCATTTCCCGCCGCGCATATCAATGGCTGGATACAATAAAAATTCACTCATGCCTTCGCCTCCTCTGCCAGATTGCAAAAATTGCTTAAAATCGTCATGCCGACTTCTGAACTTTTTTCCGGATGAAATTGTGTACCGAAAATATTGTTCTGTCCGACTACCGCGGGCACGCTTTGGCCACCGTATTGCGCCTGGGCAATCAAACAATCGCTGTCACCCGTTTGGACCGCATAGGAATGAACAAAATAAACATAGCCTTCATCCAGGTTTTCAATCAACGGAGAAGTTCGGTTGTACTCAAGCTTATTCCATCCCATATGCGGTACTTTGTACGTCTCACCGCTGCTCGTTTTTCCTGAGAAACGTTCGACTGTTCCGGGAAGCAGACCTAACCCTTTGGTGATGCCATTTTCCTCGCTTTCTTCAAAAAGAATCTGCATGCCGAGGCAGATACCGAGCAGCGGCTTTCCTGCAGTTGCTTCTTCTTTAATAAAATCTGCCAGTCCTGTTCCGTTTAAAATGGCCATGGCGTCCTTAAACGACCCTACACCCGGCAGGAGAAGCTTATCTGCTTTTGCCAGCTCTTCTATTTGATCAGAAAGAAAGTAAGGCTGATCAAGGCGTTCGAGGGCGGAACTTACGGAGTGCAGGTTCCCCATCCCGTAATCGATAATGCCGATCATTTATAACATCCCCTTTGTTGAAGGAACACCCTTCACACGGGGATCGATAAGGGTCGCTTCATCTAACGCTTTCGCGAAGGCCTTAAATACGGCTTCAATCATATGATGGGTGTTTGTTCCGTAATGCACAATTACATGAAGATTCATTCGTGCTTCCAGTGCAAGCTTCCAGAAAAACTCGTGCACAAGCTCTGTATCAAATGTCCCTACCTTTTGAGAAGGGAATTCTGCGCGAAACTCAAGATGAGGACGGTTGCTTAAGTCGATGGCCACTTGGGCAAGGGTTTCATCCATCGGCACAAAAGCGTTCCCATAGCGCTTAATCCCCTTTTTATCGCCAAGAGCTTCCTTGATTGCTGTTCCAAGACAGATTCCAACATCCTCTGTCGTGTGGTGATCATCAATCTCCGTATCTCCAGTGGCTTTCACCGATAGATTAAATAAGCCATGCCGGGTAAACCCGTCCAGCATGTGGTTTAAGAAAGGAACAGGTGTGTCGATGTCCGATTGTCCTTCGCCATCAATGGAAAACTCCAGGGCGATCTGCGTTTCTTTTGTATTTCTTTCTATTGAATAGGTTCGGTTACTCATGTTCAGTTTCCCCCAATCGCTTCTCTACTGCCCGTGCGTGTGCTTCCAGACCTTCGAGCCGGGCAAATGCGGCTATCTTTTTAGCGTTATCCTTAATGGCTGTTTCACTGTACATGATGACACTTGATTTTTTCGTAAAATCGTCCACATTGAGCGGCGATGAAAAACGTGCGGTTCCACTGGTCGGCAAAACATGGTTGCTGCCGGCAAAGTAATCACCAACTGGCTCTGAGCTGTTCGGGCCAAGAAAAATTGCACCCGCATGTTTAATTTGCCCCAGCAGTTCCATCGGGCTTTCCGTCATCACTTCCAAATGCTCCGGTGCGATTTCATTGATTAGATGGATGCCGTCTTTCAAATTGTCCACGAGATAGATGGCCCCATAATTCCGTACCGCTTCTCCTGCGATCTCTCTGCGTGGAAGCGTCTGCAGCTGCTTGTCCACTTCTTCTGCCACTTGTTCTGCCAGGACTTCTGATGTTGTTACCAAAACAGCCGCTGATCTCGGATCATGCTCCGCCTGTGAAAGCAAGTCAGCAGCAATGTAGGAAGGATTGGCAGTCTGATCAGCCAATACAGCGATTTCACTCGGACCTGCAATCATATCAATATCGACCGTTCCAAATACTTCACGTTTCGCGAGTGCCACATAAAGGTTTCCGGGTCCAACAATTTTATCTACGTTCTGGATCGTTTCTGTTCCGTAAGCAAGAGCCCCAATGGCCTGTGCTCCGCCGCTTTTATAGATCTCAGCCACGCCGCTTTCATTGGCGGCTACCAGGACACCAGCCGGGAGCTTCCCGTTTTTGTCAGGCGGGGAAATCAGCACGATCCGCTCTACGCCAGCCACCTTTGCTGGTGTTACACCCATAAGCACGGACGAAGGATAAGCTGCTGTACCACCGGGAACATACACGCCTACGGAATCAAGCGGTGTAATTTTCTGGCCAAGCAGTGTACCATCCTGTCTAGTAAAAAACCATGATTGCTTTTTTTGCTGAACATGGTATTCCTCTATGTTCCTGGCGGCTTCTTTTATGATTTCAACCATTTCATCGTCGATTTCCTCGTATGCCTGCCGAATTTCTTCTGGTGACACCTGCAGTTCCTTCAGCTGCACTCCGTCAAACTTCTCTGTCAGCTCAAAAAGTGCGGCATCTCCCTGTTCTTTTACCTGGTTTAAGATACTTTTGACAGAAGAAAGCTGAGCTTCAGAGTCCTGATCGATGCCTCGCTGTAAACTTTTTAGGTCTATCGCTCTCTCAATCTTCACAGTACTTCCTCCTTGCTCTCTACCACTTTGCTAAGACGTTCGACCAGCTCATCAATAACCCCTGCTTTCATGCGGTAGCTCGCTGGATTGACGATGATTCTGGACGTAATTCCCCGGATTTTTTCCATTTCTACAAGGCCGTTCTCCTTCAATGTTCTTCCGCTAGAAACGATATCGACAATGCGGTCCGCCAATCCGATCAGCGGAGCGAGCTCAATGGATCCATTCAATTTGATGATCTCCACCTGTTCTCCCTGCTCCCGGAAATACTGTGCCGCCACATTCGGATATTTCGTCGCAATCTTAGGTGCCACCGAGTTTTCTCTTTGTCCGGGAAGGCCGGCCACAGCCAGATAACAGCCGCTGATTTTCAGGTCCAGGACTTCATATACATCCCGTTCTTCTTCAAGCATTACGTCTTTTCCAGCGATCCCTACATCTGCAACGCCGTGCTCCACATAAGTGGGAACGTCCATCGGCTTGGCCAGGATAAAACGCATCCCTGCTTCTTCTATTTCAATAATGAGTTTTCTCGAATCTTCAAATTCGGGAGGCAGCGGATAACCCGCCTGGCGCAAAAGCTCTACTGCTTCCTGAAAAATCCGCCCTTTTGGCATTGCTACCGTTAATAAGCTGCTCATTGTACCTCCCCTTTCTCCGGTTTGCCGATATAATAAATGACTTCTTGAAAACGGCCGCTGTATTCATCAACGCTGCCGACCCCTGAAATATCCTGAACAACAGCAGATAGCCCTTTTTCGCGAAGTTCTCTTGATTTTTCGATGGCTTCTTTTCTGCGGTCCGGACTAAAAACGATGCATGTTCGAGGGTTAAGTGGCTCTTTCACGTTCAATGCCTCGATCAAGTAATCAAGCCGGATACCGAAACCGATCGCCTGCGCACTCCTGCCGAATTCACCGAGCAGCTGATCATATCTGCCTCCGCTGCATAGCGGAAAGCCAAGCTCATTGGTATATCCTTCGAAAACGATGCCCGTGTAATAGCTCATATGGCTGAAGAGCGTAAAATCAAGGACGACTTTATCTTTTACTCCGTACAAATCTAAAATTGAAAAAAGCTCCTGTAAATCAGCAACTGCTTTTTTCCCTCCAGGTGCTGACATATCTTTGGCCTCATCCAGGATCTCTTCTCCTCCCCGCAGGTGAAGCAGTTCCAGCAATCGTTTTTTATCAATGGACGACAGTGCCAGGTTTTTCACATGACTGGCATAGCCTACATAATTTTTTTCATATAAATATCGCAAAAGTTCTTCTGCTCGCTCAGCGTTTCCGAGCACTTCAAGAAAAAGTTCATTAAGGAATCCAATATGCCCCACGGCCACTTTAAACTCTTGCAGTCCTGCCTTTGAGAGGGCTGACACCATGAGCGCGATAACCTCCGCATCCGCACTTGAAGTTCCATCGCCAATCAGTTCGACGCCTACTTGTTCAAATTCTGCAGGGCGGCCTCCTTCCCGCTGCTGTGAACGGAATACAGCCGAATCATATGCCAGACGAATGGGATACGAAACATCTTTCATGCTCGAAGAAACCACTCGGGCGATCGGCGCTGTCATGTCTGGCCTGAGGACGAGCGTTTTTCCTTCTGAATCCATTAGTTTAAAGAGCTGCTGATCCAGGATCGCAGATGCTTCGCCTACTGTATCGTAATATTCTAAAGTAGGGGTTTGAATGAACTGATAGCCCCATCCTTTGATCTCCTGTTCCATCACCTTACGAACCTGCTGTTTTACTTGATATAACACGGGAAGAGTATCTCTCATCCCCATTGGTTTTTCGAAAACAAACGGCTTTGACATTGACTCACACCTTCACTTCGCTTTAGTTCGCTAATATACTACCGAGATAAAATATACGTTGTAGTCTACACCTCTTTTTGTCATTCGTCAACCGAAAGAGCGGGAATGCAACACTTGCAGCCTTGACCCTTTTATCGATAAAATACGTTACAGACGGATGAAAAAGGGAATACTTGATGGGAGCTAAAAACATAGGATTCACTTCAGTTAATTTAGTATTTCACAAAAAAACTCTACTATAAAGGAGCATACATATTGATTAATCGCATTTTTTTCATCGGAATTATACTAGGAATTCCTTTATCTGTTGTCGCCAGCCTGATGCATTGGCCAGCAGTTGCTTCATTTATTATTTATTGCATCACGATTGTTGCCCTGGCTTCATTTATGGGAAGAGCGACCGAGAGCCTTGCCATTACAGTCGGCCCCAGGGTCGGAGGGCTGCTTAACGCCACTTTCGGCAATGCCGTAGAACTGATCATTTCTATTTTTGCCTTAAAAGCCGGATTAGTTTCAGTCGTGCTCGCATCTTTGACAGGTTCAGTATTGGGGAACCTTTTGCTTGTCGGGGGACTTTCGTTCTTTATCGGCGGCCTGAAGTTTAAACGGCAAAAGTTTAATGTGCATGATGCCCAGCACAACGCGGGATTAATGATTTTTGCCATTGTTGTAGCTTTTGTTTTCCCTGAAGTATTCTCATTGACACTTGATAATCACGAATCTTTTACATTGAGCATTTGGGTTTCTGCGATCATGATCGTCCTTTACTTGGCTGCCCTCTACTTTAAGCTTGTGACTCATCGCGGCGTTTATGCCTATGACGAGGAAAGCGGAGAGCATGATGAAGAAGAAGCGGCAGAGTGGACGAAGAAGAAATCCATCACTGTTCTATTCCTCGCAACCTTGGCTGTTGCGTACATTTCAGAAAACCTCGTGCATACGTTTGAAGAAGTAGGCAGAGCACTTGGCTGGAGCGAAGTATTCATCGGTATTATCATCGTCGCAATCGTTGGTAATGCAGCTGAACATGCTTCTGCTGTATTGATGGCCTACAAAAACAAAGTTGGAGTAACTGTTGAAATCGCCGTCGGTTCAACACTCCAAATCGCCATGTTTGTTGCTCCTGTTCTTGTTCTTGCTTCCATGTTCTTTGAGAAGCAGATGTCACTAGTCTTCTCACTGCCTGAACTCGTTTCGATGGTCTTGGCTGTGTTCCTGACCATCTCCATTACGAATGATGGGGATACCAACTGGTTTGAAGGCTTGACCCTTCTCGCAGCCTACCTGATTATGGGTGTTGGATTCTATCTTTTGTAACAAAAGACATATTGTTTATCCAAGATGATGTTTAGGGTATGTTGGGATTGAAGAGTCTTATAAAAAATGACTTGAGGGCCTCTCTCAAGCATCAGTATGAGAGGTTTGACATGAATGTAAATCCATACCATATGTTCTATAAAATTTTTAGTAAAAAAGCTTCAGCAGCGAGAACATGATGTTCCGCTGTCTGAAGCTTTTTTCATCCGAAGAAGATGTCCATGATCGTCCCGAGCTGCCCTTTCTTCCCTTCCAGAATGGACGGATTGTAAACCTCCACACATCCGCAGTTCTCACACGATACAAACAAATAATGGTTATGCTGGATATCGAGAAGCTTGCTTAAGCCTGATCCTGTCATGGCAAGTTCCTTCGTTTGGCATCGGTCATGCTGGCATTTCACACATTTAAATCTTGAACGTATTTCATCCGTTACACGGCTCATTATTCATCACCCTTTTCATGATTTTCTCTATCATACTTGTCCCTTACCGTGGATAAGGTAATAGTAATAGTAATAATATGTTTTTAAGGAAGGCGGTTATGATCGATGCCAGAAGTTATTCAGCTGGGGACCTTACACTTGAACACTCAGCTTTTGCTCCTATTGTTATCTGGAATGTTTGCTTATGGAGTGGTGCATTTTAAAGCCAAAAAGGAAACCAAAGGGTATTCAGAAATCAATCTAGTCTGGAATGCCGCAGCCCTTATCCTGTTCATATGGAAAATAAGCTATTTTTTCCTACACCCGTTATTGGCGATTAAGCACCCCAGTTACCTTCTCTATTTTTCAGGAGGCACACCGGGGCTGGTTTTGGGGACGATCGCTGCTGGTTTGTATGTTTTAATTGCTCTGAGCAGAACGCATGCATCAGCATCCTCTTTATTATTCACTGGCACACTCTCCGGAACTGCCTTCTTCATGTTTTACGAGGGTGTTCATGCTTTCTATGAAAAAAGCATCGTGTCCGCTGCTTTTTCCACCGTATCATGCGGAATATTTTTTGTTCTTCTTTTCATGAAAAACAAACGTGTTCACAGACTCAGCTCGCTTGTACTAGCAGCTCTTGTTTTGCTTTCTTTAGCCGGAACCGCCACTATCGAGAATAAAAAGCTTCCAGCCGCTGAAGCAGGAGCATCAGGCTTGAAAAGAGGCAACACCCCGCCTGATTTCAGACTAAACTCTATGGACGGGAAAACGATCTCACTTTCCCAATATAAAGGAAAAACAGTGTTTCTGAACTTTTGGGCCAGCTGGTGCCCTCCGTGCCAGGCTGAGATGCCGGAGATGCAGCGTTTTTATAAAGAACATGGAAGCAAAGATGTGGTCATTCTCGCCGTGAATCTTACATCTGAAGATTCACGTGAAGCGGCCAAAACATTTGCCAAAAAGCATCACGTCACCTTCCCTGTTTTATATGATGAAAAGGGGAAAGTGGGTGGAAAGTATCATGCGTTTACCTTACCAACGACGTATGTCATAGACAAAAGCGGCACGATCGCCCAGCTTCATATTGGTCCCCTGAGCGCAGACATGATGGAATCACTCATTCAATAGATCATTCACAGCTTTTTTTCCAGGATGATCTTTGGCTCTCCCTTGCTGTCGGTATACGTCCCAATGATGTCAAAACCACATTTGATATTGAGGATCAGCATACTTCTCCATTTATTCTTGGTCTTCGTCTGAACCGAATGATAGCCTTCTCTTTTTAGCCATTCGTGCTGCCTCTTCATTAATTCTGATGCCAGTCCTTGCTTTCGATATTCTGCTTTAATTCCTCCTAACCAGCTATAATATCGGCCGTTTTTCTGTTCATATCCCATCTTAAATCCAGCCAGCTCTCCATTCCGTGAAACGGCAAGGATGGAGAGCTTTTTCTTGCCCTTAAGCTCTGCGAACAATATTTTTCGGTCCTGTCCAAAAATATCTTCATAGAGCTGATGCAGTTCTTCATGATGGACCGCTTCAGATTCCGATATAAAATGATAGGTATCTTTCATTCGTCAGCTTCTTCCTACAGCGTTTTTCGAAAAGAATAGCAGTATCGTTCATAGCCCATCCTGTCTTCGTAGAAGCGATGAGCATCTTTCCGCTGAACTCCCGATTCCAAAGAGGCAAATTCACAGCCCTCTTCTTTAGCCCATTGGTGCACATGATCCAGCAATTTTTCTCCGTATCCTTTTGATCGGTGATCCGGATGAGTAACAAGATCATAAACAAAAACGTGTTTTTTATTATAAAAATTGGTCCGTACGATAATTCCCGCAACAGCCGCTGCAACTCCCTCCTGCTCAAGAGCAAAAAGGCGATATCCCTCCTTTGACATGATTTGCATGAGCTCCAAGTACTCCTGCTGAGACAGTTCCGTTCTCAGCTCTTTCATCACAGTAAACCCTTTGAGCCACTCGGAATCGCCAATCAGTTCTTTTACAGTTCCAGTCATCATTTCCATGTTAAACCCTCCATTTCAGCTGTCTTATTACTTCTCTAAATGATGCTGAATTCCTTGAGGGACCTTTTTTAAACAAAATAAAAAAACCAATGCATGTATCCGCATTGGTTTTTCTCAGCAAAATTTAATGTTTTCTGCGCAGCCTTTTAACTTTTACAAATTGAGATACGAATTTTTCCACTTCTAAATCCCGGCATAATAAATAAAACCGGTGATGGTGTCCGTCCTTCATTTCAGACAGATGGCAATCCAGGTGTTCGTCCAATTCGTCCCGTGAAACGCTGACTGTATATTTTTTACCATGGTTCGGAATTTCGATGTTTACATGATTAAGGAAATGGAGTTCTTTCAGCAAATAAACCGTGGAATCAAGGAGTAGTTGGTACACTGCTTCTTCAGTGCCTAAGTAGTGTAAGTAGTCTTCCTTCCCGAGTGCGGAATGAGGTACCAGCCTGCGAAAGGAGGCATAATCACCATAATAATAGATACTGGCTTTATCATCATGCAGCTCATAGTGCTTTACAAATGCACTTCCTTTTAACCGGGAAACCGTAGTGCGAAAACGGTAAGCGTCTCTTGTTGCAAGAAGTTCTGTGTTGCTGCTGGCTTGGGATGCAGAATGTTGACCCATGGTGCTATCGTCCATGAGATGGCCTACTTTGAATGTATCTCTTACAAAAAATACAGAAAAAGATTTTCGATTCAAGTTTCTTCCCTCCTGCTTACCGAGTTGTCTTGTTTCTAGTATACTCCTTACGCAATAAAAACCCAAGAGCCGAAAGCACGACAAAATTCAACTTTTTTCCCGCTCCCGTCCTTCCATTTCTTCTTTCGTATATATGATTTGCATGGGATTTCCACCGACAAAGGCCCCTGCGGGTACATCTTTATGAACGAGTGTGCCTGCAGAAACAACTGCACCATGTCCAATCGTGACCCCTGGAAGAATCGTGCTATTTGCACCGATCATCACTTCATCCCCGATGATCACATCACCAAGCCGGTACTCCCGGATCAAGTATTCATGTGCGAGAATCGTCGTGTTATAACCGATGACCGTATTTCGGCCAATCGAAATCCGCTCGGGAAACATGACATCCATCATCACCATCAGGGCGACCGCTGTATCTTCTCCTACCTTCATACCGAGAAATGTCCGGTAGATCCAGTTTTTCACGGGCAGAAAGGGAGTATAGCGCGATACCTGGATGGCAGCAAAATTCTTTGCCACCTTCCAAAAAGGCACCGTGGCATAGACCTGGTAAAGCGAATTTTTGCCTTGAACAGGGTACCGTTCCGTTTTTCTCACTTTATTTCTCTCCTAAAATGGCCAGCAGGTCCGTCATTTCACCCAGCATATAATCTGGTGAAAACTCCTCAAGATACTCACGGCCCCGAATGGTCCAGGCCACTCCTGCTGTTTTTGTCCCCGCATTTTTTCCTGACAGAATATCATACTTGCTGTCACCGATCATGATGGCTTCCTCGGGTTTGGCATTCAGTAGAGCCAGTGCTTTTTCCACAGGTTCCGCATCTGGCTTGGCCCGCTCCACATCATCGAGCGTAACGATCGTATCAAAATAGCGGTCAAGACCCTCAAGTTTAAGCCCCAGGTTAACGGAACGCCTCATCTTGGTAGTCACGATGCCAAGTTTGTAGCCGTTTTTATGCAGCGTCTCGATCGTTTCAATCACCCCTTCAAACTCTGTAACGAGTTCCTCATGGTGAGAAAGGTTATGGTCTTTGTACGTTTCAATGAGTTCTTTGACTTGGTTCTTGTCAAAGTGCTCCATCGTTTCAGTCAGCGGCATCCCCATCAGAGGAATAATATGTTCGCGATTGTATTGTTCAGGGAAAAACTTATCAAGCGTATGAAGATAAGAAGCAATGATCAGTTCGTTCGTGTTGATAAGCGTTCCGTCTAAATCAAATAAAGCCGTATTGATTTTCATAGCATGAGAGTCCTTTCGTGTTGTTCTGTCTGGCTTTTACTTAAAGGGCAGCCGAGAGGGCTTACCCTTCCAGGTAGCGCTTCTCAGACAGTCCCGCTTTGCGGCGATAGATGATTAAAATGATTGACACGGCGATCAGTACGAGAGAGATCACTTGAGCGATCCTTAATGTTGATGTGAGCATCAAGCTGTCCGTCCGCAATCCTTCAACAAAAAATCGTCCGATCGAATACCAGATGACATAGCTGAAAAACAGCTCACCCCGTTTGAGATTAGCTTTTCTTAACAACATCAGGATTACAAATCCCGCCAAGTCCCAAAGTGATTCATATAAGAAAGTAGGGTGATAGTACGTTCCATTAATGTACATTTGATTCACGATAAAGTCGGGCAGGTGCAGGGTGTTTTCCAAAAAGCTGCGGCTGACAGGGCCTCCGTGTGCTTCCTGATTCATAAAATTTCCCCAGCGTCCGATTCCCTGGCCGAGTATGATACTGGGAGCCGCGATGTCCGCCAGTTTCCAGAACGAAATCCCGCGGATTTTCGAAAAAATAAAAGCGGTTAAAAAAGAACCGATGAGCGCACCATGGATGGCGATGCCGCCTTCCCAGATGGCAATAATTTTTTCGGGATGCTTACTGTAGAAATCCCATTCAAACGCAACATAATATATCCGTGCACAGATAATGGCGATTGGCACCGCCCACATGACAACGTCCACGAAGGTGTCTTTGCCAAGCCCGCGCCGTTCAGACTCCCTGACGGCAATCCAAAGCCCCAGCAAGGCCCCAAGCCCGATAATAACCCCATACCAATAGACGGTAATGGGGCCAAGTTCAAATGCAACCCGGTCGATCGGATGAATATTAGCGTCCACAATTCCACTTCCTTTTACCTGTCTTTTCTATGATTTAGGCTGTTTTCGTAAAATTTGTTGTCCTTGGGAGTAGTTGATTTCCGTTTCAGGATGCTCGCTTTCCGCGGGGCGGGCGGTGAGCCTTACCGGCGCATGCGTCTGTGGGTTTCACCTGTCCCGCTAGTCCCACAGGACAAGGAAGGCTTCGGCAGCGTTATATCGCACGAAGAAAATGTGAAATTTATTTTCGAGGAGTCTCGCACCTTGCACTCCAATCAACTTGTCAATGAAGATTCTTTACTAAATCGTCCCAAAGCAAAAATCATTTAGAAACGAGCCATGATTTATAAATCTTCTTCGTCTCCTGACGCGATCGCATCCGTCAGTCTGTCGTTAAACTGCTTGGCAGCATTCATGCCCATCCGTTTTAGGCGGAAGTTCATGGCAGCTACTTCTATAATAACGGCAAGGTTACGTCCAGGACGTACCGGTACCGTTAAAATCGGCACTTCAGTATCCAGTATCGGCATCGTCTCTTCTTCAAGACCCAGACGATCGTATACCTTTTTGGAATCCCAGGTTTCCAGGTGGATAATGAGGGAGATCTTTTTGTAGTTTCGAATGGCTCCGGCACCAAACAGCGTCATGACGTTGATGATACCAAGACCTCGGATCTCCAGCAGATGCTGGATCAGCTCAGGCGCACTTCCGACAAGAGTCTCTTCATCTTCCTGGCGGATTTCTACAGAATCATCCGCAACCAGACGATGTCCCCGTTTCACTAGCTCGAGCGCAGTTTCACTTTTTCCTACCCCGCTGTCTCCTTTAATGAGCACTCCGATTCCATATATATCAACCAATACTCCATGAACAGCAGTCATTGGTGCTAGGCGGCTTTCCAAATAATTGGTCAGTCTGCTCGACAGACGGGTAGTGGTCATTTTCGTCCGCATGATCGGCACGCCTGTTCCATGAGAGGCAATCAGCAGCTCTTTAGGCACTTCCATTTCCCGAGAGATAATAATGCCCGGTGTTTCATCCGTACACAGCTGTTCCATCCGCTCTCTGCGAATTTGAGAAGGCAGCTCGCTGATAAAAGAAAGTTCTGTTTTTCCAAGAAGCTGAAGCCGTTCAGCAGGATAATAAGTAAAATACCCCGCCATCTCAAGGCCCGGACGGGAAATATCACTGGTCGTAATGGTGCGGTGCACGCCTTCTTCCCCGCTGACCAGTTCAAGCTGAAATTTATCGATCAACTCTTTTGTATGTACTTTCGCCATGGTCTCCTCCTATTGTTCTTCCATTCAACTATTATTGTACACTAAGGGCAATAAGGTAACAAAATTCATTTTTCAAAAATATTTCATATCCTTGTCATTTTGTAGCCCTAGTGTCTGCTATTCTCCTGAAGCATAAACACGAGTACGGCTTCCGTTAAAGAACACCGTTTTTTCATAGGCCATGCCGATTTTTTTTGCCACAGCGATGGACGCCGTATTCTTGGGATGAATGAGAGAGATCATCCTTCCATACTTCAGCTGAATCTTTCCGTAGGACATGAAAAAGGCAGCTGCTTCTGATGCAAACCCTTTCCCCCAAAAAGGTTTTGCGAGCCAATAGCCGATCTCCGTCTCTTTTCTCCCCTCCACAATCTGGCGGACCAGGCCAGCGTGCCCGATAGGCTCCCCTGTCTCTTTAAGCAGGATGACATAAAGTCCCAAACCATAATTATAGCCTGGAAGAATCCAATTCTCTAAACTTTTCGTGGCTTCCTTTTTTGTTTTTGTCAATCCTTTTCCTATGTATTGAACAACATCAGAATGTCCCCATAGAGAAGCATAAAACTCCAAATCCTCCATCGAATACTCCCTGAACTGCAGCCTCTGAGATTCCATTTTTCGCCTCCTTCTTTTTGCTGTAAGCAAACTTGGTGCCTTGGTGCCTTGGTGCCTTGGTGCCTTGGTGCCTTGGTGCCTTGGTGCCTGGCACCTAACAAAAAAAGTTCCCCCCTTGCAAAGGTGCCTGGAACCAAACCTCTTTGCCCTTCTATGCCTTGAACCAAACCGTGGTGACTGGCACCGCAGAATTTATCTCCCCAACTCATAAGGTGCCTTGAACCACACCTCCACGATTTAACTACCAAAAAAGCGCCCCTATCTGGAACGCTTCTTTTTTTGCATAGGTTCAATTATAAAATTTTGAATCAACAGGTTTAATACTGAGATAATGATTGCTGCCAAAAAGGCGGCGCCAAATCCGTCAATATTAAACTGATCTCCCATGACTTTCGCTGTCAGCATAAGCAGAATGGCGTTGATCACGATAAGAAACAGACCGAAAGACAATACGGTGACGGGAAGCGTCAGCAGGATCAGTATGGGCTTGATGAATAAGTTGAAAATGGAAAGGATGATGCTGGCTAAAAAAGCAGCACCGACCCCTTCCAGGTGAAAAGGCGGATAATAGCCTGCAACCACCATAAGAACTACAGTGTTCACAAGTAAAGAGATTAACCAGTTAAACATTTAGTGCACTTCACTTTCTTCAGGAATGATAAATATGGCAATCAAATATCCGATAACAACAGGTGCTACAGCTGTGGCGATAAGGGCAACAATGACGATTAGACGAACAATTACAGGGTCAATGGCGAAATAGTCCGCAATGCCGCCGCAGACACCAGCTAATTTCCGGTCACTAGAACGAACAAGTCTTTTCATGATGTCACTCCTTATTTAACCTTGAGGATGGCAATGGATCCTGTTTTGGCTTCCGCTTCCATACGGTAAGCCGGTTCGTTTCCTTTATTAGCAATAAAACGAAGAAACTTCTTGGTTACTTCCTTTTTTTGCTCCAAGACTTCCATTCCGTCAAAATCACTGACAAGACCGCCAACATAGGTCTTTAAACTAGCCTCTACTTCCAGTGATTCAGGTAATTCTGCTTCTATTTTACCCGTGACAGTTTTTAATGATGCATACCCTGTCGCCGGAGTGTCCAAACGATAATAAATGGAGCCGTTGATCGTCTCGATTCGAATGTCATCCACTTGCCCGTTCAGCCGCACGGGACCGTTCATCGTCTCGGCGATCAGCTCTTTCCATTGGCTTTCCTTTAAGGTGATGCTGCCGTTTGACGCCTCGGCCTTCAGCTTATCTCCACTGCAATTATTGACTAAAAGTGAGCCAATCGTGGTCTTTAAGGCCATCAGCCGGCCTTCACAATCACCGATCTTAATTCCGCCGTTGAACGTGACGAGCTTTACCTCCTGATAGTTTTTCCTCGGTACCGAGATGACCGCATTCACTTTCTGATGTTTATTTCTTGCATAAAAGCGAAGACGAGTCGCATCACAATCATAAAACGTTTCGTTGCGAAACTTTGTTTTTGCTGCTGTCCCTTCCGGAATCTTGTAAACTTCCGCCTCACATTCAATCTGGACGTCATTCCTGTCCCATGGAACAATCGTAATAGATCCATTATAAATCTCGATATCTATGGCCTCAAACATGACATGCCGGTCTTCAAAAATGTAGTGAACGTCCTCATGCGGGCCAAAATTCAGATCAAAATCAACCGTCCTGATCCGCTTAACGACCCTGTTGAAGAATTTGCCCATTTTAAAGCCTTTAGAAGGATCCTTTTTTGTATCCTTTGGTTTTTTAGTCAAAGTCCCGGATGGCAGCGCAAACGCTTTTTTATGGTTAACAGCAAGCAATAGCTTTTCAGCTTCCTCTGCTGAAATCTTGCCTTCATTAAGCATGTTTAAAATCATTTTTCGCTCTTCCATGTGAAATTGACGCCCCCTTCAATGTTTTAAAAACCGGCGCCGGCTGATTCTAGGCTGCTGTCTTCTGTTCCGGTCAATGGATGCTGTACTGCATCTATCGGGTAAAAACTTTAATTCCCTGAATAATATTCCACACCATCACGGCAAACGAAGTAAGGCCGAATAGAATAACACTGATAATGATCGCCGTCATGTTGAATTCCGTTTCAGCTGAAATGATAATCCCGAGCGGAATAGCGATGAGTGGAAAAAGGTGCGATAAAAATGAACGTTTGGCATGGCAGGTAACACCCCGGTCCTGCACAGCGAAATAAATCACTGCCGGGAAAAGAAAAGGTGCAAAAAACAGACTGAAATAACAAAAGGCCGATAAAATACGCTTTACTTTTGGGTTCATGCTGTGTTTCCTCCTGAACTATAGAACAATGAAAAGGACTACTTCTTGTAATTCTACTTAAGAAATAGACATCCTTTAAAAATTCACTTGTGGATTTGTTTTTTTCCCTTATTATAGGCTATCTTAGATGAGGATACTTCTTTTTTGGCATCCAGACCTTCCCTAGCCATACTTGTGAGGGAAATCATATTGGAGGATAACATGTTTTCAACCCAAAAAGCGATAAAATCTTTCTTTACTTTTTTAACGATCCTTATGCTGGCCGGAATCATATTTGGAGCCCTGGGCGATTCCAGCGCCGATTATTCTGCAGGAGGAAGGCTCATCGCGGCTATTGTAGGTAGTCTGATCGTCCTGTTAATAAACTTTCTTATATACAAGCTATTACTTTTCCTGAAGAAATAGAAGAGCTCTGCGATTTATTTTATCGCAGGCTCTTAATTTTAAAGTGCCAGGCACCACCATTACACACTTGTGTAATCGTGGTGCCTGGCACTCGCTGTGAAAGGATTTATTTAGCCACTGATTCTTTTTGTTTCAGAATAGCGTCCATGCGCTTCTTATCGCGTTTGATGATCGGAGCAAGATAGCGGCCAGTATGTGATTCGGGTATGTCAGCCAGTTTCTCGGGCGTACCTGCACCGACGAGTGTTCCGCCTTTGTCTCCGCCTTCAGGGCCAAGGTCGATCAAATAGTCACACTGCTTGATTACATCAAGATTGTGTTCAATGACTACGACTGAATCCCCGTTATCAACGAGGCGCTGAAGCACCTTCAACAGACGGGAGATATCATCAACATGAAGCCCTGTTGTCGGTTCATCCAGAATGTAGATCGTCTTACCGGTTGAACGCTTATGGAGCTGAGAGGCAAGCTTCACCCGCTGCGCTTCTCCGCCAGATAGGGTCGTAGCTGACTGTCCAAGTTTAATATAACCTAAACCAACGTCTAGAATAGTAGCCAGCTTACGGTTAATCTTAGGAATGTTGGCAAAGAAATCTACGCTTTCCTCAACTGTCATATCTAAAATATCCGCAATGTTCTTCCCTTTATATTTCACTTCCAGTGTTTCACGGTTGTACCGTTTTCCGTGGCATACTTCGCAAGGCACGTACACATCAGGTAGGAAATGCATTTCGATCTTGATGATCCCGTCTCCACGGCATGCTTCACAGCGGCCGCCTTTTACATTAAAGCTGAAACGGCCTTTTTTGTAACCGCGAACCTTCGCTTCGTTGGTGGAAGCAAAGACATCCCGGATATCGTCAAAAACACCTGTATAGGTAGCCGGATTGGAACGAGGTGTCCTTCCGATCGGCGACTGATCGATGTCGATCACTTTGTCCACATGCTCCAAGCCTTTAATTTCTTTATGAGCTCCTGGTTTATCCTTGGCTTTATGAAGCTTTTGAGCCAATGCTTTATGCAGGATTTCATTAACGAGCGTACTTTTTCCGGAACCGGAAACACCTGTTACCCCTGTAAATAGTCCAAGAGGAATCTTTACCTTTACATTTTTCAGGTTGTTTTCAGAAGCTCCGATGACTTCAATGTTCCGGCCGTCCGGCTTCCTTCTCGCCTTTGGAAGCGGGATGAACTTTTTACCGGAAAGATACTGCCCGGTAAGAGAGTTGGGATCATCCATGATTTCATTCGGAGAGCCTTGGGCAGTAATGACGCCTCCATGAGCTCCAGCACCAGGGCCGATATCAATAATATAATCAGCGGCCAGCATCGTGTCCTCATCGTGTTCAACGACGATCAGTGTATTACCAAGGCTGCGCATCTCTTCAAGCGTGCGGATCAGCCGGTCGTTGTCCCGCTGATGAAGTCCGATAGAAGGCTCGTCCAGAATATACAGAACACCCATAAGCCGTGAACCGACCTGTGTTGCCAGACGGATACGCTGAGCTTCTCCTCCAGATAACGTTCCAGCTGCACGGTTTAGTGACAAATAATCAAGGCCGACGTTAACCAGGAACCCGATCCGGTCAACGATCTCACGTAAAATCAAGCGTGCGATCGCCTGCTCTTTTTCCGTCAGATCAAGGTTTTCAAAGAATTCTTTCGCTTCGGTCACGGAAAGAGCCGTGGCTTCACCGATATGCTGGCCGTTAATGAGAACAGCCAGCGATTCTTTTTTCAGACGGTAGCCTTTGCAGGCAGGGCAGGCTTTCTGGCCCATATACCCTTCCATCTGTTCCCGGATGTAATCAGAACCGGTTTCTTTATAGCGGCGTTCAACATTAGCCAGAACGCCTTCAAAATAAATATCATTCGTTTTAACTTGTCCAAAATCATTTTTATAACGGAAACGGATTCTCTCCGTGTCACTGCCATAAAGTACTTTATCCAGCTGCTCTTTAGGCAGGTCTTTAACAGGAGCGTCCATATCGATTCCAAAATGAGTGCAAACACTTTTCAGGAGCTGCGGGTAGTATTGGGAGCTCACAGGTGTCCATGGAGCAATCGCGTTCTCATTTAAGGACAGGCTCCAATCAGGGATGACGAGCTCCGGATCCACTTCAAGCTTCATTCCAAGGCCGTCACATGAAGGACATGCCCCGAACGGGCTGTTAAAAGAAAACAGTCGCGGTTCAAGCTCGCCAATTGAAAATCCGCAATACGGGCAGGCATGATTTTGGGAGAATAACAGTTCTTCTTCTCCCATAACATCGACCGTAACCGTCCCACTGGAGAGGTTCAGCGCCGTTTCGAGGGAATCAGCGAGACGGGTGGCGATTCCTTCTTTTACGACAATACGGTCGATGACCACATCAATCGAATGCTTTTTATTCTTTTCAAGCTTGATTTCATCACCGATGTCGCGCAGTTCACCGTCCACTCTGACACGAACATAGCCTTGCTTTTTAATGTCTTCAAGCACTTTAACGTGTTCACCTTTGCGTCCGGAAACCACAGGGGCCAGAACCTGCAGCTTGGTCCGTTCCGGATACTCGAGTATACGGTCGACCATCTGCTCGATCGTCTGGGATGTAATCTCTATTCCGTGATTCGGGCAGACCGGACGACCGATTCGGGCAAAGAGAAGCCGAAGGTAGTCATAAATCTCAGTAACGGTTCCTACAGTCGAACGCGGGTTGCGGCTCGTCGTTTTCTGGTCGATCGAGATCGCAGGAGACAAGCCTTCAATCGAGTCGACATCCGGCTTATCCATTTGGCCAAGAAATTGGCGCGCATAAGCAGACAAAGACTCAACATAGCGCCTTTGCCCTTCTGCATAAATGGTATCAAAAGCAAGTGAGGACTTGCCTGATCCTGATAGACCGGTCAATACGACCAGTTTATCCCTTGGAATGGTAATATCTATATTCTTTAAATTATGGGCGCGTGCACCCTTTACAATAATGTTTTGGTTTGTAGCCAACTACAATCACCTTACCCTTCAGCCTTAAGCTCCAGAATCATATCACGAAGCTCTGCGGCGCGCTCAAACTGCAGATTTCTTGCTGCATCTTTCATTTCAGCTTCAAGGCGTTCAACAAATGCTTCGCGGTCTTTCTTGCTCATTTTTTGTTTTGGTGCTTTAGATGTATACTCCTCGGCTTCTTCAGCCGCTTGAGTGGCACTTATAACATCGTGCACTGCTTTTTTAATCGTTTGCGGCGTGATCCCGTGCTCCTCGTTATACTGCATCTGAACATTTCGGCGCCTCTGTGTTTCTCCGATGGCGATCTCCATGGAATTCGTAATACGGTCGGCATACATGATGACGTGGCCATTGCTGTTACGCGCTGCACGGCCCATCGTCTGGATGAGAGACCTTTCTGAACGAAGGAACCCTTCCTTATCGGCATCCAGGATCGTAACCAAAGATACCTCAGGAATGTCCAAGCCTTCCCGCAGGAGATTGATCCCGACCAGCACGTCAAACACACCGAGCCTGAGATCTCTGATGATCTGAATCCGCTCCAGCGTTTTGATCTCGGAATGGAGGTATCTTACCTTTATACCCATTTCCTGCAGATAATCTGTCAGATCCTCGGACATTTTTTTCGTGAGCGTTGTTACGAGCACCCGTTCTTTCTTCGCCACACGATCATTGATTTCCCCGAGAAGGTCATCAATCTGCCCTTTGCTTTTCCTCACTTCGATGGTCGGATCAAGCAATCCTGTCGGGCGGATGATCTGCTGGATCGGTTCAGGGGCATGCTCCGCTTCATAAGGTCCTGGGGTCGCGGAAACGTATATATGCTGAAACTTATCTTTTTCTTCGAACTCCTGGAACGTGAGCGGACGGTTGTCCTTGGCTGACGGCAAACGGAAGCCGTGCTCCACCAGTACATTCTTTCTTGCCTGGTCTCCGTTATACATTCCACGAATCTGCGGCAATGTAACATGGGACTCATCGATGACGATCATTGAATCATCAGGAAAATAATCAAGGAGTGTATACGGTGTAGATCCAATCGGGCGAAGCGTAAGGTGCAGGGAATAGTTTTCAATTCCTGAGCAGAAGCCCATCTCGCTCATCATTTCAATATCGTAGCGCGTACGCTGCTCAAGGCGCTGGGCTTCAAGCAGCTTCCCTGCGTCATTCAGCTCCTTCAGCCTCTCTTCAAGCTCGGCTTCGATCCTCTGAATGGCTAATTTCATTTTTTCTTCACGTGTTACGAAGTGGGATGCCGGGAAAATGGCAACATGGTTCCGTTCACCGACAATTTCTCCAGTGAGGGCGTCCACCTCGGTAATCCGATCAATCTCATCACCAAAGAACTCTACTCTGAGGCAGCGTTCATCACGTGAAGCCGGGAAGATCTCCACAACATCTCCACGCACGCGGAAAGTACCGCGTGTGAAATTGATATCATTTCGGTTGTACTGGATATCTACCAAATCACGCAGAAGCTGGTCCCTGTCTCTTTCCATGCCTGTACGCAAGGAAATAACCAGGCTTTTGTACTCTTCCGGTGAACCCAGGCCATAGATGCAGGAAACACTGGAAACAATGATAACGTCCTTCCGTTCAAATAACGAAGAGGTGGCACTGTGTCTGAGTTTATCAATTTCGTCGTTGATGCTCGCATCTTTTTCAATGAACGTATCGGACTGCGGGATGTAAGCTTCCGGCTGATAGTAATCGTAGTAGCTTACAAAGTATTCAACCGCGTTATTCGGAAAGAATTCCTTGAACTCACTGTACAGCTGTCCAGCCAATGTTTTGTTATGGGCGATAACCAGCGTTGGTTTATTCACCTCTTTTATGACATTTGAAACCGTAAATGTCTTACCTGTACCTGTGGCGCCAAGCAGTGTCATTTTTTGCTTCTTCTCTTTGATTCCCTGAACCAGCTTGCGGATCGCTTTAGGCTGGTCTCCCTGCGGTTCGTAAGAAGAAACGAGCTGAAAAGGCTCACTCATTTCACAACCTCCGTTCCTAAATTTTGCTAATAAGATTATAACACAGCTGACCTGTGAAACTCTAATTTTTACGAACAAATATTCGTGCGTTAAATGCTGGAAAAAACATTTAAGTCTGTAAAATACCTTTTCTTTACTTCTTCTTTTGGTGTACACTTTGAATGTTGCACAGAACGTCAAAAGGAGAATGCATCATGGATTTGCTCTATATTTTCCTGGGTCTTGCTGTTGGGATTATTTCTGGATTTTTCGGACTTGGGGGAGGCTTTATTTTAACCCCTGTTTTAATATTGTTTGGCTATGAGCCAGTTACAGCGATCGCTACCAGTCTCATGTATTCGATCGGGACGAGTGTTTCAGGGGTATTTGCTCATCTTCGCATGAAGAATATCTATTGGAAAACAGCCATTACCCTTGGCTTGTCAGGAGTACTTGCCACACAGGCTGCACACCCTGTTGTCATGTGGCTTAGCGAAAAGGATTGGGATAAAATTGTGATACCGGCCTTATATATCATACTGATGGGGTACTTTGCTGTTCAGCTGCTCAGGAAAAAGAAAAATACAACTACTGCTGAGACGCCGGCGGAAAATGCCTTTTCAATGACGAAAGCGCTGATGATTGGGTTTACTGGCGGTTTTCTTTCGACCACCCTTGGAGTCGGGGGCGGCTTTGTCATGGTTCCACTGATGATTTCCGTATTAAAACTTGAACCAAGAAAAGCAGTTGGGACAAGCCTTGTCAGTGTTTTTGCCATTGTTTCAGCAGGGTTCCTGACATATGCACAATCGATCACTCTGAACTATCACTTCGGCATCTTTTTAATCATCGGCGCATTGATCGGCGCGCAGCTGGGGGCCAGACTAACCTCGCTCTATCAAAATCATCAAATGGAAACGTATCTCGGCGGAATCTATGCCGCAACGATCGTATCCGTCTTTCTGCAGCTTTTACACTTCGGCCATATCGGCCTCGGTGTTGTTTCGGTCTATATTATCATACTGCTCCTTGTTTTTTTAAAGGATTCAGCTCGCTACTGGCGAAAAAAAGCGTCCGCCCCTTCTTGAGGCGAACGCTTTTATTTCATTTTACGCGCTTGTTTTTTATGAATGTTTAAACCGAGCCAATAGCCGGCCAATACAGAACATAGTGCTGTTGCCTGAAGATACACCGGCTGATTCAGGCCATCGAACGCAAACAGCAAAATTAGCAATGTAATCATGACAGGCAGATACTTTGAAAAGAGCACCCGGTTAAAAAGAAGCTGTAAAACAATCGGCAAAAGCGCTGCCAGTAACACCTCAACCATACGTGCATACCCCTATCTGTTCAAATACTTCCTCATTCACTATACCACATCTTTTAAAGCATAAAAAAAACCAAAACCGTTATGGCTCTGGCTTAAAAAAGGGGGGGGTTGCTTCAAAATGCTTTTACCCTTCGAAGAACAAAATCAAACCTAAACCCTTTAAATTTTTTGAAATAGGTTTTAAAGTATAACCATTGCGGGAATTAACAGAATATTCCCTTAAATTATCATTCTAAAACTGAGGAGGTCTGCCTATGAATACTCGCAGGGTTATTGGCATTTACCCATCAGAGAAAAAAGTATTAAACAAGCTTAAACTATTAAAAAAAGACGGAATGGACACGAAGCATATGATGATTGTAGGACCTTACGAAACAAGCAAGCTCCCGCCCTCTGAAAAAAACACCCACCAAAAACTGGTCAAGATTGGTGTATCTGAAAGCGAGGCCAAGTTATACTCGGCTGTCCTTGATCAGGGACAGTACATTTTACTGAACACTGTGATCCAGCAGGAATATCTGGCGTAGAAAAAAAAAGCATAATGCCTCAACTCCTTCATAGATTGATATGAAGAGGGGGCACATAAGAAATGAATGAATCCGATCAGGTTAAAGCACTGAACCAACTGCTTGAAATCATCCATTATAAAGGCAATAAGAGAAGGCTGCCGTTTTTGCTAATGCAGCAAAAGAAGCGGAAACTGCCATACAAAACCCTGCGTCCTTGACGCAGGGTTTTATCATGTGATCAGTTCAATACCGTTAAAATATCCTTGGGATGGAAAACCATAAAATCCGGTTTTTCCTTTTCTGCAGCTTCCCTTGCGTCATAGCCCCAGCCTACCCAAATGATTTTAATGCCGCTTTTTCTGCAGGCGGCAATATCTCTGGCTTCATCACCGACATAGATCACTTCTTCTTTGGCCATTCCGTTCTTTTTAAGATAGCTTTTAATATGGCGATCCTTACCAAAAAGCCGGGTGGAGCAAATGATCTCTTCCATATGGTGGAGGCGGTTTCGGGATAGAAAGGCTTCAACATTCTTTTTCGAATTGGAAGATATAATGGCCGACTTGAATCCCCTCCTGTTTACTTCTGATAACAGTTCAGCCATGCCAGGGACCAATGTCACATCCCCTAATGCTTGATTATAAAGCTCGTAAAACTCAGCGCTCGATGCTGGTATTTTGTGCATTGGGAAATTCAGATGTTTGATCCTTTCCATCATCGAAAGCTTCCTCAAAAACTCCATCTCTTCAACATCTACTTTCCGAAAACCATGTTTTGCTGCCAGCTGATTAAACACCGATAAGAACACGAGCCTTGAGTCAGCGAGCGTGCCATCAAAATCAAAAATAACAGACTTTATCATAAATAAGGGTTCTCCTTATCGTACGGCTTATTGTGTATTATAGAGGAGAGACATCCTGTTTGTTATTTTTCCCATAAAAAAAGGCAAAATTTAACCGCCGACTCCCTTTGTCTTCACAGGAATTCGGCGGCTATTTCATCATTTTTTCACTGCACCATTTAATGGCCGTGATTTCAGTACCCAAATTAAGAGTCGATTGAACATTGATGATATCCATTAATTTTTGGACCCCCGGCAAACCGGCTCCCAATCCTCCTGAACTCGTATATCCTGCTTGAAGCGCCATTTTAATGTCTTGAATACCTGGACCTTGATCAATGGCCGATACCCTGATCCCTGCCCGTTTTTCTTCCTCAATCGCTTCGACAATGATTTTACCCTCTCCTGCATAAAGGTAAATGTTTCTGGCAAGCTCGGATATCACAGTTTTGATCCGGACTTGATTAACGGAATTAAAACCGATGATTCTAGCAAGTTCTTTCCCTTCTTGACGGGCAATTGAGATATCCAATTCATTTTTTATTTCAACCGTAACCTGATGATAGTTCATGGTAAGCACCTCTATTCCTGTTTTATTGGTAGTGCTTACTTTCTATGGGCATACGGATTTTGTTTTATGGAATTTCAGTGAACAGATACTGGATTACTTACCCTTCATACATTTCAACAATTTAAGTATTTTTCCTTTTTATTTCAACAAAATCCTTTCCTTTTGAGGACATCTTACTAGAGCAGACTTACATAAACGCCCGTAATACTAATTTCTACATCACGTAATTATCTCCTTTAAAGAGCTAAAGGATTCCAACAAATTTCTATCTTATTTTACGTTCCTGATACCTGAAAAAAACGAAAAAGACCCTGTCCTGGGACAAGGTCTAAAGAACAATGGTTATTTTTTCCGGAATATTCATATCCGGACAGCTGCTCAGCTGGGGTTTACTGCCCGCCTGCGGAAGTGTTGTGATCCGGGATAATTGTCGTCCGTTTTCCGGAAGCATCATGCTAGGCTTTGTTTGACTGTGAACTGGCTGAGTTATCTTCATCTTCTGTACCAAAATCTCCAATCGAAACGACTTTCAGCCCCAAATCACTTAAATTATCATTTAATTTCCCGCGAAGATCTTTATCAAACGTTTCAGGAGCTTCTTCCGTATACTCAAGCAGAACATGAATAGATTTCATTTAATCTTTCCTCCTTTTAAAGGATTTGTTTATGCAACCTATTCCCGATTTTTCTTGTGATAAACAAAAAACACCCAGGCAGGGTGTCAATTTTTGTCAGGAAAATACGGATTAATATGAATAAATACCTCAGATATATCCGGAAATCTTTTTTGTATCTCGTCTCTTAAATCTCTTGCAATATCATGGCCTTCTTTAATGCTCAGATCATAATTGAGCGAAATTCTTAAGTCCAGAATGATGTAGTGGCCATGTGTCCTCGCTCTCATGCGGTCAATCCGCTTCACTTCTTTAAATTCCATGACAACTTTTCGGTACTGCGTCAGCAGCGGTTTTTCAATATTCTTATCCATCAATACATCAACGGATGAACCGAGCAGTTTCAGTGAGATTTTCAGGATAAGGAAAGCGACGATCAGACTGGCCGCAGCATCGCCGTATAAGAGATAAGGCAAGTTGAATTTATCCCCGATAATGGATAGTATGACACCAAAAAAAGCAGCGAGGGAGGCTACAATGTCAGCTTTGTGGTCAAACGCGATCGCTATTATGGCTTTGCTGTTGTATTTTTCACCCAGCTTCATGGAGTTATGGTAAAGCAGGTGCTTTGCAATATAAGAAAATAGAGCGGCGAACAAGGCAATGTACTCAGGTGCTTTCGGTGTTCCGATTAAGCCCAGGATGCCTTCAATAACAATATATATAGAAACAAGAAATAAAATAATACCTACAAAGCCTTCACTAAGCACTTCAGCTTTACCATGTCCGAATGGATGGTCCTCATCAGGCGGCTTGTTGGAGATTCCTACCACGGCCAGTACAGCAATAGAAGCTACAATGTCTGCAGCGGAGTGTATACCGTCCGCAAAGACCGATTCACTTCCTGCAATCAGCCCGACCGCAACCTTTCCAATGGTTAATATACAGTTGCTGATCAGAGCCAGCCAGGCCACTTTTTTACCTATTCTTTCTCTTTCATGTACAATCTCCATGTTCCCCTCCTAAAATAATGTTTCCCAAAGGAAAAAAAAACCCTAAGCCGAAGGCGGCTCAGGGCAGGTATGTGATTTTGATTTTTGGGTTTTTCATATCCATCATCCTTATAATTTACGGCAAAAGTCCAGTTCATTAATCATACTCTTTTCATAAGAGAAAATCAATGAAACATAAAATTTTGGAAAATAAAACAAAACAGAACATAACTATTGAGTAGACCAAATGCTACAGGAGGAGATTCTTATGAACAACAAAGTGGGAAAGGATGATTTTGTCCAAGGATTTGTTCCCAACCACAATCATGGTTCCGTTGATTATACTTCCATGGCTGGAGACCACGTCCATCAATGCCTTGATGTCACTTCTCCGCCCATTCCTACACAGGACGGAGGCCACATCCATTTTACGGAAGGATACGTAATGTTTGAAAATGGCCATAACCACCATTACCGAGCCTATTCTGGTCCGCCTATTCCAGTAGGCAACGGCATGCATGTTCACTATTACGACTTTTATACAAGTGTAGACGATGGCCATCAGCATCATGTAAAAGGGGTAGATCATCCCGCACCCGGAACAAAGTAAAGAACTGTTAGTTTATTACTCCCGCGTCATAGTGCCCGCCTTACCAGAGCTGCTGCTCTCCGTAAACACGAAGCGTTTTTGTCCGGCATAATTCAGAACCGTATACAGTCCTGTTCCTATCAAAACAGCGGCATCTTTGGCAAAGTGTTTTGGCAGAGGAAGGATTGCTGAGAAGGCCCAGTCTGCGATCCGAATTCCGGCATAATAGGCGATAAAATAGCAGAGAAAAATGACGATAGCAAACCGCACCATACTTCCCGCTACTGGTGAGGAGCTTCTAAACGTGAACATCCGGTTTAGCACATAGCTCACACATGCGCCTACTGCGTTTCCTGAAAAGGTTGCCAGCCAATATGATACATCTGCTGCATGAAGCAGCAGATAGATCACCGATAATCCGACCAATGTATTGATTACACCAACTATCAAAAATCGTACAAATGAATGTTTCATTTCTCATCAGCCAACTCTTCCGGCTACTCCTTTTGCCATTTTTAGTCCATTTTTTCAGCACGATACAAATAAATCCTCCAGGCTGATTCTTTGTGAGAAAATGCTTTTACAAAATGCAGGTGATTTTCTTCTGCATTATCAATCGGAAGCGCAGAAAAGATATACCGGCCTCCCATTTGAGTAAAGACTTTCGTGTTCAGCTGGAG
Source organism: Fictibacillus marinisediminis (assembly GCF_023149135.1). Lineage (NCBI taxonomy): Bacteria > Bacillati > Bacillota > Bacilli > Caryophanales > Fictibacillaceae > Fictibacillus > Fictibacillus marinisediminis. Next base: position 3,488,582 of record NZ_JAIWJX010000002.1, read on the forward strand.
ATGCTGAATGCGTTTCTTTGAATGTTTCGTGTAATGGTACTTCTTTCCCAGCTCATCTGCAAAAAGATAGCACCGGTTTCCCCATTGATCAAAGTAATTTTTTAGCATCCGGTCTTTATCAAGTTCTTTGGCAATGATTCTGCGGAACTCATGCTTATAAGACAGCGGATAATAATTGTTGTATGTATCAAGGGTGTAAAAGCCGTTATACTGGGCGATGGCAGGATGGATCCCGATGCTCGCCACACGATAGGAAGACTGCGGCTTTCCGATATAGTGTTCCATCTCCTCGAATTGTTTGACGGCATAAAACTCCTTGAAGGACGGCGCATGGACAACACGATAATAAATTTCCTCATGAGCACAGCATAAAATAAAAATCTGAAGAGCCAAACCGGCCTTTATCCATGTCCGCCAGCCTTCTATTTTCCATAGAATCCAGCTTCCTAAAGCAAACAAAACATAAATAACGAGCGGGCGCAAAAAATGAAAACGTGCAAAATTGAACGTCGCAAGAAAAGAAACCTTCTCCTTTACAGGCGTCCAGCCCTTGTAAAACCAAAAGGCATACCAGACAGACAGCAAGAAGTTAAGCAAGAATAAGAGAAGGAACGATTTTTTAATCTCGCCACTGCTTCTATCTTTCCAAATCTTCCAAAGCGCAGCAAACATAATGGGTATAATGACCGCTGAATGTAAAGTGAGGACATGCGTGTGGCCCAGAAAATAGTTTTTGAAAACAAGCCGTATTGTATGCCAGAACGAAAGCTTCGAGCTCATGAATTCATTCCGGCTTGTCGGTGCTTCAGGCACTACCAGCGAGTATACGAGTCTATATTCAATCAGCAAATAAAGGACCGTCATCAATACAATGCTGAATAAAAAGCGCATGTTCCACCGCTTTTTTGTAACTGCATCATAAAGCCAGATCACACCCACTGCAGTGAGAAAAAAGAAAAATCCAAGCACAAAACTGGAGTATAGGGGCAGGAGTAAAAGCGTAAGCCATTCCCTCCAGGTTTCTTTGTGCTTTCTAATATTTAAAAATGCCCATAAAGCAAGGGGCTGCCCTAGCGTACTGAGCATTCCCGACGGCCAAAAGGGAGTCAGTGCAAAGGCCAGTGAAACCCACACGGTTATGGGATAAGCCTTTTCATCTTTCATAAAATGCTTCGACAGCAGCAAATACATCCCGATGAACGCAAAAATCCGGGTAATCCCCTGGCTTATGGCATAAGCTGTCATAGGCGGAAACCAGTGATGAAGCCATTGGATCAGACTGAACTCAGTTCCGAAAGCATTCCTGGGAAGGCCGTTGATAATTTGCGGAATGACGGTGTCCATCGGACCGAACAGCTGCCCGCTTTCTTTTAACACCTTGTACCACGCAATGTTGGAATCCATATTGTCATGTACTCGGATATGAGAATGCTCACCGAGAATAAACGGAGGGGCCATGAACAAAACCAGCAGCACCCATGCCAATGTCAGATGTTTATTTTCCGGACTCAAGGCTGACCAGTATTTCACAATCATGGAACCCCTTCTATTTAGGATACGCCCTTAAATCGGCAATGGCTTACAGTTTTGGATCAGCCTGCACGTTCATCAGCTTTTCTTTTAAATAATGCATAAGAGGCTCGTTAAGCTCTTTGTTCTTCAATGCAAATTCAATCGTGGTTGTTATAAAACCAAGTTTGTCCCCTACATCATACCGATCACCCTCAAACTCATAAGCATATACGTTCTGTTCCTGGTTCAGCCTATGAATGGCATCGGTAAGCTGAATCTCCCCTCCGGCCCCGATTTCCTGGTTATCGAGAATGGAAAAGATCTCGGGAGTAAGAACGTAGCGCCCCATGATCGCCAGGTTGGAAGGAGCTTCGCCTTTTGAAGGTTTTTCTACAAAATTGGAGACCTCATACAGGCGTCCTACTTGTTTTTTCGTTTCAATGATCCCGTACCGGTCTGTTTCTTCTTCTGGAACAGGCTTTACCCCGATAACAGATGATCCTGTTTTCTCATACTGCTGGATCAGCTGGCGAATGCACGGTGTTTCCGATTGGACAATATCATCACCAAGCAGAACAGCGAACGGCTCGTCTCCAATAAATTTCCTTGCACTCCATACAGCATGCCCAAGCCCCTTCGGCTGCTTCTGGCGGATGTAATGAATATCTGCCATTTCTGACGAGCGCTGAACTTCCTGAAGCAGTTTCACCTTTCCTTTGCTGAACAGACTCTGCTCCAGATCAAATGAATAATCAAAATGATCCTCGATCGCACGTTTTCCTTTACCTGTTACGATCAGAATATCTTCTATCCCGGAATTAATCGCTTCTTCCACAATGTATTGAATGGTTGGTTTGTCTACGATAGGCAGCATTTCTTTCGGCATTGCTTTCGTGGCCGGCAGAAATCTCGTCCCAAGACCTGCTGCCGGAATAATGGCTTTCTTCACTTTTTTCGTCATGTCTTCCACTCCTCATTGCCTAATAGTTTCCCTATCTATGTAAATAAAAGGATCGTCACCTTTAGTGTGACCAATGCACTCTCATCCAAACCCCCATTTTCATATGGTACGTACTATTTCATTCTCACAGCCTATCTAAACAAGAACTGCCCAGAAAAAACTCTGAGCAGTTCAAATCGTTTATTTTCGGTCGCTTGGATAGACAACACCAATCTGGCTGCGGACTTCATCCATAATCTCCATGACTGTAAGAGAATTTTCGTGAGAGTTGATGTCTGATTCCAGTTTTCCTTGCTTAATCAGAGAGATGAATTCTTTTGCTTCATAATACATCGGTTCATGTTGGGCTGTTTGAGAGACATCTTCCACCGATCCGTCTCGATGGCGGATCTCAACCTTTTCCGGTGTATGAATCCGGTCAATGATGATGCTCCCTTTCTCCCCCTGAATTTCAGAAGGAAGGAACGAATCCGTAATCTTTGAATACGTAATGACAGCCTCCATCGACTCATACGTCAAAAGGACGCTGCCTTCCCCATCCACACCGGATTCCAGCATAACCCCGCTCGCCTTTACGCTGATCGGCTTGCCGAACAGAACTACAAGCGGATAGATGCAGTACGTTCCCAAGTCCATGAGCGCTCCATTTGAAAACTGAGGCTTAAACGCATTCAAAATGTTTCCTTCTTTATAGGCATCATAGCGGGAAGAATACTGGCAGTAGTTTCCCACGTATCTTCTTATGGTCTCGATCTTGGGCAAGCTTTCTTGAATTGCTTTGAATCCCGGAAGCATGGTTGATTTTAGCGCCTCCATCAGAACAATCTTGTTTGCTTTTGCCGCTTCGATCATTTCTTTGACTTCCTCTGCGTTGGAAGCAAGCGGCTTTTCACAGAGCACATGCTTGCCATGGTTCATCAGCGTGATGGCATGCTTCGAGTGAAAAGAGTTCGGGCTGGCAACATAAACCGCATCGATCACATCGGATTTTGCCATCTCTTCCACATTGGTAAAAACCGTATGTACCCCATGCTTGCCCGCGAACTCTCTCCCTTTCTCCTCCGTTCTTGAATAGACGGCACCCAGCTTAAAGTCTTCCAAGTCACCTGCTGCTTTCAAGAAAGCATCGGTAATCCAGTTTGTTCCGATTACTCCAAAACGTATCACGATATATCCTCCTTCAACTTACACTCTTATCATCATGAATTAATGTAGCATGTTTTATACGATTTTGCTGAATAGGAGATTGTGTGGTTCGTGGTGTTGCCGGGTAACTTTTGCATTTCCGCGCATATTTGTCCCAAAACGGCGGGTAAACCTCCGCCACTGAATCCAGCTTGCCAAACGGACCTAGATGCTGACGGTTTGCAGCACTTCCTGCTGAAAAGAAACTCGAATTTCCTCAATCGGCATGTTATAGCCAATTAAAATGAGGCATGTCCTGCAATCTTGATCTTCCATCCGCTCCATTTCTACTTCTTTCGATGCAAATTGGAATTGATAGAGTCCGGAGGGGGACGCCAGTGATACCATTCCTTTTCCTCGCAGAACACTTTCCGGCAGTTTTTTCAGCCATTTTTCAAACCGGATCCGTTCAACCGCCGGGAAATCTTCTATTTTAAATGCCTTAAATGGATGCTCATGATGGTGGTGATCTTCATGTTCATGATGAGAATGCCCAGCATTTCCTGTTCCCTTGCTTAGCGATACCGCGACCGTGCTCATCCGTTTCTTCAGCAGCTCGTCAAGTTCCACCTCGCCATATACTGTCTCGAGGATCTCTACTTCCGCTTTTAATTGCTTTCTAAGCTTTTTATAGATTTTATCTTTCGTTTTCTCGTTAACAAGATCCATCTTGTTTAAAAGAATAAGTGTAGCGCTCGTTATTTGTTCATTGAGCATCTCGCGTATCTCTCTTGAACTGGAGAATATGCTTTGATACTCAAGAAACTTACTTGCATCGGCCAGACTGATGATCGATTGGGTTTCAAAACCGTCACGAAGCCGCGGATCCGTCAGTGCTTCAAGAATTTCCTTCGGGTTTGCAACTCCTGTACCTTCAATCAGCAATACATCGACAGCGTTCTCTTCCTGTAAAAAGAACTGCAGTTCCTCGCGAAGGTCGTCCTGGATCGTACAGCAAATACAGCCATCCAGCATCTCCAGCATTTTTTCGCCTTTGAACATATGCCCTTCTACATTCACTTGTCCGAGTTCATTCAGAACGATGCCCGGCTTGAGCCCCCTGCTTTTAAAATCCGACAGCATCTTCAGCAGCACGGTCGTTTTCCCGCTCCCTAAAAAGCCGCTTAATATATAGGTTGGTATCTTTGGTTGAGACATAACAGGATCCTCCTTAAACAAAATAAAACGTAATCATTATGTTTTATCATACCATGGTTAAAATACGGACTGCAGAAAATCAAACAATTTACATAAAAATCAAAAGACCCTATCCCGCTTTTGTGAGATAAGGTCTTTTCAGACAAAAGGTCACCCTTCATTCCTCTTGTCCGGATAAATTTTATGCCAGATGAAGAGTCCGATAACCCAAAGCAAGGTCAATAGACTCCAATAGAACGTAAACATGCGCTTCCTCCCCTGTTTTTTTACAAATTAAAATGACACTTTTCTTAATGATTGTTGCTTTGGTTGGGAGCATTTTTGTAAAGAAACCTTCATTGCTAAGTTGATTGGAGTGCAAGGTGCGAGACTCCTCGAAAATGAATTTCACATTTTCTTCGTGCGATATAACGCTGCCGAAGCCTTCCTTGTCCTGCGGGACGAGCGTGACAGGTGAAACCCGCAGGCGCAAGCGCCGAGGGGTTCAGCGCACGCCCCGCGGAAAGCGAGCATCCTGGAACGGAAATCAACCACTCCCAGGAGCAACAAAGGTTACGAAAACAGCCAATTAAAAAGACCCGCTTAAACAGGTCGATTCCTGTTTAAACGAGCCTCTAGATGTCTAGTCAGCTCTTACTGTATGTAATTAAAAATAGATTCTTGTCTGAAATTGGCACCGCCTATTTGCGGGTTGCCGGGCTTCATAGGGCCAGTCCCTCAGCCGCTCAGGATAAGCATTTATTTTTTAGTATAGTACCTTAATTTTCGGATGAATGTCAAGGTTTTCCGGGTGAAATAGTATGAATAATAAAGTAGGATCCATTATTTGGAGTTAGGCTCAATTATTCCTGAGTTTGGCTCAATACCCACAAAGACAGAAGCCGAACCGCAAAAAACTCATCAGCGACCCGGCATCCCCTTATATATTCGACATCAGCCGCTTCAAAATCCGCTGATAATCATCCTGATCAATGCCCGGAGCAAACTCTTCAGGCAGCTCCTCAAAATCAGGAACCTTTGCTCCTTCCGGCATGCCGTCAATGACCGTTAACTGCTGTCCCGTCTCAGGATTTTTTCCTTTCCAGATTTTACTGATATCCCGGTACTCCGGCTCCCCCCATGTATATAAAACATTGGAAAGCCCTTTATCTATAAATGGCTTAGCATAATCAAACTTGTTGTTATCCAGGCTCGGCACGGGCAGCATCTTACCAACTTCAACCCCTGTTGCCACTTCCAGTGCTTTGGCATAAGCGATGATATGAGTGCCGCCGCGGACGAGCAAATAACCGATCATCGTTCTTGCGGTTGGGTGATCGGTCATCTCATAACAGCGCATTTTATGGGATCTTGCCCCGATTTCGAGCAAATAGTTATGAAGCAAATCACCCACAAGATTTCCGGAGTTGGTGACAAAGTCTCCATTCCACGGCCGGCCCATTCCGTCCCCCGGGTAAGCAGCCTGTGCCGTTGTCGTAAAGTGGAGGGAATAACGCGCATCTTTTCCATTCTGAAGAGGCGTACTGTCAGGGTTGCCTGGAAACGTATTTCCGAACGACATCAGATTAATTGTGTTGGCGACGAGCTCGACGTGGCCGAACTCTTCTGCCGTAATACTCGCAACGAGGTCATAAAAGGGTTTAAACTTCTTTTTCCCCGAAAATTAAACGATTGATACATATAGTTATTTAACGTGGACATTTCACCAAACTTGCCGCCCAATAGTTCCTGAACCGCCGCGGCTCCGTTCATGTCACCATGTTCCGGCCTAGGAAGCTCTATCGCTATTTTGTTCACACGCTTCATCATCGTGCCTCACCCCCGCTGTGATCCGTTCTACCTCAATGCTTATGCGTGGCGAAGGTTGTATTATTCGGGAACCAATTGCGGATTTGGCACGACCCAAATGATCTGCTGAGTTCTGATATAAAAGGAGTTTCCCGCTGATTCTACGACGATGTGATCAGGAACAACCTGTTTAAGCGTTCCTCGAACCGAGCCACGTTCCGTCTGGACGACAACCGGCTTGCTTACAACCGACTGCAGCGCTTGATACACATATGGATCACTCACAACCCAGTTAATGTTATTCATGCTGACCTCTCCCTTACGTACAATTTGCAGTATTCCCTATATGTTTATTAGGAGAATTTGGCCATTAGTCTACCTAAAAAAAGAGAACAGCTTTCAGGAAGCTGTCCTCAAGAAGATCAAATTATTTTTTTAAATCTTCGATGGAATCGATCGGCATATATTTTGGAACGGTCAGACCTAATTTTGTACCTTTTAGGTTTGGACCAAGATCTTCAAATTTGCCTTTATACTTGTTGTAATAATCCTTATGCGTTGTCGGCAGCCATGCCGCAACCATAGCGTCAGCACTTCCATCAGCCACACCGGCGAACATCGGTCCGGCTTCAACTTGCTGAAGTTTTACTTTATAGCCTTGCTGTTCAAGAACTTTGGCTACTACGTTCGTACTTGCAATTTCGGATTCCCAGGCCACATAGACAAGCTTGACTTCTTTTCCGTTGCCTTTTTGTGCGCCTTTCGTCCATTTGCCTACTTCTTGTTTATGAGATTTCACCCATTTCGCTGCAGCTTTTTCAGGCTGTGCTCCATCTTGAACATCCACCATGACTTCTTCCATGTCAGAAGGTTTCCAGAAGAAATGATCCAGGATTTTGTTAGCACCTGGATTTTCCTGTTTGAACCCTTTTTTCGTTAAGGTGTGAATGGATTCACCTTTACCATATGACCCTTTAGGATCTTTCAGGTATTTAAGATCGTACTTACTGAACATCCAGTGCGGCGTCCAGCCAGTAACGATGATCGGTTCTTTCTTTTCATACGCTTTTTTCAATTCAGCGGTCATCGCTGCGGCTGAACCTTCTTTCAGTGTCCAGTCTTTCTTCAGACCGTAGTCTTTCATTGCTTTTTCTGTTGATTTCATCAATCCGGCACCAGGATCGATACCCGTTATTTCATAGTTTACCTGGTCACCAACATTTTTAGAGCTGGTTTCACTTGGTTTTGCCTGGCTGATCGCTACTGCCGCGTAAGCTACGATTAGCAGACCTGCCAATACAGAATAAACGATTTTTTTATTGATGATATTGCCGAAAAGCGGTTTTCGCAAGTTCTGAGAGATACGGTCCAGAATGATCGCGATGATAACGATCGAAATTCCCGCTTCAAAACCTTCACCGACTTTAATTTGAGTAACAGCACGGTAAACTTCTGCTCCAAGTCCAGGTGCACCAACAAGTGAAGCGATAACGACCATGGACAGGGCAAGCATGATGCTCTGGTTCACACCAGCAAGGATAGTTGGTGCAGCAAGAGGAAGCTGAACTTTAAACAGCTTTTGCCCTGTTGTTGAACCAAAGGCCTCTGTGGCTTCAATTAAATCTTTCGGTACTTCACGGATTCCGAGATTCGTAAGACGGATCGTCGGAGGCACCGCGAAAATAACGGAAGCCAGGATACCCGGTACAACACCGATTCCGAAAAACAGAATAGATGGTATTAGGTAAACAAAGGCTGGCATAGTTTGCATGAAGTCCAGAATCGGTGTGATAATCCGTTTGGCCGTATCATTTTGTGAAGCCCAAATTCCAAACGGTATTCCGATCACGATGGTCAGGACAACTGACGACAATACGAGTGCGATCGTATCGACGGTCGCATCCCAATATCCAAGATTGTCGATTAACAATAATCCAACCAATGTAAAAATGGCAACTCCCCATCTGCTCGTATAAAGAGCAAAAAGGGTAATAATTAAAATTAACAAGATAGAAGGACCTATCCCAAGAAGAGTAACAAGGTTGTCAAGAAGCCCTTCAATAAATCCAGTAATAGCATTAAAGACAGGATCAAACGTATTTGTGATCCAGTCTACTAGATGGTCAACCCATTGTGCTAAAGGGATTTTCGGAAAATTCATTCGTCATCCTCCTTTCCGTTCAGCCCATCGCGGTTTCCAGCAAGCGCGCCAATGACAGCGCCCCGGATGATAACTCCTTTTAACCGTTTTTCTTCATCAATTACGGCAAGAGGAATATTAGTATTCGCCATCGGTTCAAGCAAATCTGAAAGAAGTGTATCTTCACTTGCAGTCAGCACATCTTTATTCATGACTTCCTCGATCGTCTTGTTTTCCTTTATGGCCATAGAGGCATCATCCGCTGTTACGGCCCCAAGCAATCTTTGCTTGCGGTCAACGATAAAGATGCTTGAATATCCTTGATCTTTCATAATCTGCAGCGCGACCCTCGGGCCTCTGTCAGGAGAAATCTTTTCTGCCCGTTTCATAACGTGAGAAGCGGTAAGAACGCGTGATATATCCACATCTTCTACAAATCGCTCAACGTATTCATTGGCAGGATTCATCATAATTTCTTCAGGTGTTCCGATCTGAATGATGCTTCCGTCTTTCATAAGGGCGATGCGGTCGCCGATACGTAAAGCTTCATCCAGATCATGTGTAATGAAAATGATCGTTTTTTTCATGGATTCCTGAATTTCAAGAAGTTCGTCCTGCATGTCTTTCCGGATCAGCGGGTCAAGGGCACTGAATGCTTCATCCATCAAAAGGATATCAGTATCGCTTGCCAGTGCTCTTGCAAGGCCTACACGCTGCTGCATCCCGCCGCTCAGCTGGGACGGCATCTGATTTTCATACCCCTTTAATCCGACGATTTCAAGGGATTTCATTGCTTTCTCCTTGCGTTCCGATGGGGAGACATTTTGTATTTCCAGACCGTACTCCGTGTTTTCTAACACGGTTTTATGAGGAAATAATGCGAAGTTTTGAAACACCATGCTGATCGTCTTGCGTCTCACTTCTCTAAGTTGAGAGGTAGGCATTTTCACGATGTCTTCATTATCGATAAGTATTTCGCCGCTTGAAGGATCGATCAGCCGGTTGATCATTCGAATCAATGTGGATTTTCCGCTTCCGGATAACCCCATGACCACGAAGATCTCACCTGGATAGATATCAAACGATGCGTTATTTACACCGACCGTGCTGCCCGTTTCTTTTAATATGTCTTTCTTGGAGTAACCCTTTTTCAGTAATTGAACGGCAGCTTTCGGAGATTTGCCAAATACTTTGGTTACATTTCTAATACTCACTTTTGCTTCCATTAACATCACCTCTAGTTTCACGACATTTTTCGACAACGATTAACCGCAACTTTTTAATTGTATAGAAGTTTCTTAGCTGCACCAAATTATGTATCCTTTGATATAAGGGTGTGTGACAGTTACTATTAGGAATCCCAACAGTTAGCCATAATATACTTACATATAAGAAGATATCCTCTTATATCCTCCCATATGCTTTCTTTCGCAATAGTCATTAGGAGATAAATGGTACTATGATACGTTTTATTTATGGTTATGGAAAAAAATCAATCCGGTCATACTGCTTGTTATTTGAAGAACTGGGAATATACAAGGAGAGTATGGTATGTTATACATCTACCGTACTCTTGCTTGTTAAGGAGAATTTATGCATATTTTTTCTATATTACTTATGCTTGTTACCATTTTGAATATATTGCTTGCGGCCGTCATCGTATTTCGGGAACGCCGTGATGCCAGTTCCACCTGGGCATGGCTCCTTGTCTTAGTGTTCATTCCTTTAGGTGGCTTTTTTCTTTATTTATTGTTCGGGCGAAACTTAAGCAGACACCGGCTATTTCAATGGGATGACCGAAAAAAGCTTGGTTTGGAGAAAACCTTAAAAAGCCAGATGAAGCATCTTCGGGACGGGTCCTTTGAGTTTTGCAACGAACCCGAGAGAGCAAGCCAGGACTTGATCTACATGCAGCTCGTCAATAACGAGGCTCCCTTTTCACGGGATAACTCCGTTGAAATTTTTACTGATGGAGGGAAAAAGTTCGAGAATCTGATTCAAGATATCGAACGGGCAGAACATCACATACACCTGCAATATTACATTATTAAAAAAGATAATCTTGGCAGAAAGATAAGGGATGTCTTGGTCGAAAAAGCAAAACAAGGGGTTAAGGTCAGGGTCTTATATGATGAATTGGGATCACGAAGACTCACCAAGCGCTTTTTCTCCGAGCTCCGAAAGGCCGGGGGAGAGGTTGAAGTCTTTTTCCCCACAAGGTTTGCCTTTATTAATTTTCGGATGAACTACCGAAATCACCGGAAGATCGTTATTATCGACGGCAAGATCGGTTATGTCGGCGGTTTTAACGTAGGGGATGAATACCTGGGGCTTAACCCGAGGTTTGGGTTTTGGCGTGATACACACTTAAAGATTCAGGGCACAGCCGTCCACTCCATGCAAACCCGTTTTATACTAGACTGGAACCAAGCCTCATATGGACATGATATTGATTATGATCCTGTCCTTTTTCCTGAGGAAATCGGCAAAGGCGCTATCGGCATGCAGATTGTTACGAGCGGGCCAGAATCGGAGTGGCCGCAGATCAAAGACGGCTACATCAAGATGATCTCCCTTGCCAAACATTCGATCACCATTCAAACCCCGTACTTTATTCCTGATGCCAGTCTGCTGGATACACTGCGGATCGCCTGCCATTCGGGGGTAGACGTAAAGATCATGATACCGAATAAACCCGATCATCTTTTCGTATACTGGGCTTCGTTATCCAATATCGGAGACTTGCTGAAGGCAGGTGCAAAAGTCTACATTTACGACAACGGCTTTATCCACGCTAAATCCATCGTCGTCGATGATGAGATTTCATCTGTCGGAACGGCTAATTTTGATATTCGAAGCTTGAAGCTGAACTTTGAGATCAATGCATTTATATACAACAAAACAATAGCCAAAAAGCTGATGGACGCTTTTCACGAGGATGTAAAGCTTTCCCGTAAATTAACGTGGGAACAATATCAGGAGCGTTCGAAGTGGATCCGCTTCAGAGAATCCATCTCCCGCCTGCTCTCTCCCCTCTTATAAAACACAAAAACCGCCTAAAAAAGGCGGTTTTTGTCATGATTATTGATAATCTCTCAAAAACATCTCGTTTACTGATGCTAAAAAAGCCAGTGAGTTTGTAAAACAAACGAATTTCCCTATTGGTGTTCTTCCTTGAGCCACTCCGCCACAAGCCTCGCGTCTCCGCCAGTCAATATACCAGCCGGCATGCCGTTTCGCCCTTTTAAAATAATGCTCATGATTTCTTTTTCCGAATATTTGCTGCCGATATGTTTTAGTGAAGGCCCTGCTGCTCCTTCAAGATTGTTTCCGTGGCAGCTGGCACAGTTTTGCTTGAACACGCTGTCAGCTGCTTCGAGATTTTGCTTTTCATGCTTCTTCTGCTCGTCCTGTCCGTTATTGGATGAACATGCAGCCAAAAGCAGCATCGCCATACTGATCATGGCCATTTTCTTTTTCATGGGTTTCTCTCCTTTTTTTAAATTCTATGGTTGGAAACAAAGGAAAGGAATTCTCTTTGTTTGGAGTGATCGTATTTTGTGAGTGCATAGGTATTGGCTTCAGGCAGCTGAATAGAATGGCAGTCCACTTCCAGCATCCTTCCCTCCAGCAGTTCTCGCCTGACTGTAGAGGCAGGCAGAAAGGATACCCCAAGCCCTTCTATAATGAATCTTTTCGTAATATGCACTTGTGACACTTTCATCATTCGCACACCAGGATATTTAGCTTTAATCGTTTTAATCAAGCCTCCCCAGTAACCTGGGTGATTATGAGTCAATAGATAATTGGATTGGAATACTTCTGCTTCTTCCAGAGGCGGTGCGGATTCTGAATCCCGACCATCGTGTGTACAAACAAAGATCACCTTGTCTCTGTATAGGAGATTACAGATTAAATTGGAATTGGCTGTAGGAAGACATGATAGACCAATATCCACTTCATCGTTCAATACCGCTTGTTCGATGTATTCTGATTCTATGATTTTCACCGATATTTCCGTTTCAGGATGCTTATTTAAGTATCGCTTCAGCACAAAGGGAAGAATCGTGTCAGCGATCAGCGGTGAGATGGCAAGGACCAGCTTGCTCGTATAGCCCTGGCTGAAGGAAGCAAGATCTTCAAGACCGTTTTCATAAACGGCAATCAGCGTTTTGGCATGATCCAAGTACCGTTTTCCATCTTCCGTCAGTTTAACTTTCTTTCCTTCACGATGAAAGAGAAATACCCCGATTTCTTTTTCAAGCTGCTTAATATGAACTGTTACGGAAGGCTGTGATATGTAAAGAATCTCTGCTGTTTTTCTAAAATTCCCCGTTTCCGCCGCCGTTAAAAAGGTATATAGCCAATTAAACTCCATTATTATCTCCTTATTAATGATCCTAATCAAGTTCTTTAAAAAGATTTAATTTTCTTAATTATATATATTCTATACAATGTTACCAAAGAAGAAAAGGAGAGATGATTGATGGAAAAAGGTCTTAAAGGTGTTGTGGCAGCACAGACATCCATCAGCCATGTGGATGGCCTGAATGGAAAATTGCTGTACAGAGGGTTAGATATCGGCGAAGTGACAAAACGCTATTCCTTCGAAGAAACAGCCTACTTTCTATGGCATGGAAAATTTCCAAATGAAGATGAACTGAACGATCTGAAGAATGAGTTAAAAAGAAACAGGAAGCTTTCAAGTTCGATCAAAGAGATTATTGATCACCTTCCAAAGAACATGGATTTGATGAGTGTGATTCGAACCGCCATCTCTTCAGAAGGCTCTGAAGAATATGGCTGGAAGCCTACGATTGCTCAAGCGATTAGACTGACAGCGCTCGTTCCGAGTATCATAGCCTACCGCACACGCAGCATGGAAGGAAAGCCTTTTGTTTCTCCTCGCGAAGATTTAGATCATGTTGAAAACTATCTTTATATAATCAATGGTACAACACCATTAAAAGCACATGCTGAAGCGCTGGAAACGTATATGATCTTGACGCTGGAGCATGGGATGAATGCTTCAACCTTTTCAGCAAGGGTAACAGCTTCCACAGAATCGGATCTCGTTTCTGCTGCAACATCAGCCATTGGGACGATGAAAGGCCCCCTTCACGGAGGTGCCCCTTCCGGTGTGATCGCACTGCTGGATGAAGTGGCGGAAGCAGGCAATCCCGAAAGAGTAATTCGAGAGAAGCTAGTTCGTGGTGAGAAGCTGATGGGATTTGGCCATCGCGTATATAAAACGCTTGATCCGAGAGCGGCCGCTTTAAAGGAGCGTCTCTTAAACATGACAGGAAAAGACCAATGGCTTGATCTGGCTCTTGAGACAGAACGCACGGCTGTTGCTCTATTGCACGAATTTAAACCAGGACGATCACTTTATACGAACGTAGAATTTTATGCTGCAGCGATTATGAAGGCCATTCAAATGGATGACGAGCTGTTCACGCCCACCTTTACGGCCAGCCGAATGGTAGGCTGGACCGCCCATGTTCTTGAACAGTCAGAAGACAACACGATATTCAGGCCCGAATCGGTTTATATAGGGCCGGCACACACCAAGGAGGATGTGAAGAACTGAATTCGATTCCAAAAAACACAAAGCACTTCCCCAAAGGAGAAGTGCTTTTACTTATTCCGAAATTCACTGGGTGAACAATCCAAGACCGTACGAAAGACTTTATAAAAATTGGACGGACTTTGAAACCCTGCTTCATAGCAGATTTCGAGATTTGTAAGGCTTGTATTTTTAAGAAGATGGGCGGCCTTGTCTACCCGTATCTTCTCCAAATATTCCCTTGGCGTTTCTGAGGTCGCCTGTTTAAATTGCCGTTCCAGATAAAACGGACTGACACCGGCAAAATCGGCAATGTCCTGAAGAACGAGCGGTTCTTTATAATGCTGAACAAGAAATGATTTGACGCTTTTGACGAGCTCCATCTGAGGAGAAAGCCCGGCATCCGGCTGGCATCGTTTACAGGCACGAAAGCCCGCCTCTACTGCTTCAGGAATAGTTTCATAGAAATCCACGTTGATCTTCTTCGGTTTTCTTGAGCGGCAGGAAGGACGGCAATAAATTTTTGTCGTTTTGACAGCAGTATAAAATAAACCGTCATACGAACTGTCGCACGCCATAATTTTTTCCCACATCTCATCAAATGAGAAATTGTCCATCTTCACTGTCCCCTTCCTGTGCTTCTATTGTAAACTTCTGTTATTTTCAAGTTCAAGTAAAAATTGTTTTCGCTCCAATCCACCCGCATACCCTCTCAAGTCACCATTATCCCCGATCACCCGATGGCAAGGAATAAGGATGCAGATGCGGTTCTTGCCGTTTGCGTTGGCCACTGCCCTGACTGCTTTTGGACGCCCCAGATGCTCCGCTTGCCCTTTATAGCTGCGCGTCGTGCCATAAGGAATATCCTTCAGCGCTTTCCAGGTTTGCACTTGAAATTCCGTTCCAATGCTGGCAACCGGCACGGAAAATTCCCTTCGTGAACCCGAGAAATATTCCTGAAGCTCTACACCTAACTGGCGGCTCAATGGACTTGATCTCTTTTTGAGATGGGCCTTAAGTCTCTTTTTCAGAAAAACAAGCTCAGTCTCAAGCGCCCGGCGGTCCATAAATTCCAGCAAACAGCATTCACCCTCATAAAAACAGGCGATCAAAACACCGATCGGCGTCCAGTATCTCTGGAAGCTAAGGGTATTCGGGAGGTCTTCGTCACGGTTGCTTTCGTTGCGGAGCAAGTCGTTTACCCGCTTGACGTACACGTACTTTTGCAGATCTCCGTCATGCTGCTTCAAAAACCATCTGCTAGCACGGCGATAAGAGGAATCATCCGGAGAGATCTGCTTCAAATATTTTTCCGGATGTTGTTCCTTCTGTATCAGGTCAACAAAGTGCCGGATGTCCTCTTGTTCGGTCCCATGGGTTAACGGCTTGCAAACTTTGCATTCTCTGAAACCGAAGGAGACGAGATCAAATAATCTTTTGGAAAAGACGGTGTTCTGCCTCTGGGGAGGTGTAGCGCTGCAGCCAAAGCGGCATGCGATGCCAGTTGTCGTCACGCCGATATAAAAGCCGGCGTTTTCATCCTTCCTCAGCAGTTTTTCGTAAAGGGCAGCATGCTTATCGTTTTCTGGTTCAATATAGTCATACCGTTTCTGAAGCATAGGATTCACCAAAAGCAAATCATTGCCTTGATGCAGTTCGTTAAACCGCTTGATCTGATTCATCTCATCACTCACCTCTTCATTATTCTGCCCTCATTCTATCAGCTTTCATCGGTGTAAATCGTCCTCATTCTTGCTCTTATGGTCTTACTCGCCCTGTAAAAAAAGACATGCCCTTTATCCAGGGTATGCCATTACTTATTCTTATTAATATCAGGGTTGGCCTCCATAATGGCATTAGCGGTGTCCCATACAGCCGGCAAAAAGCTGATCACTTCCTGTGCCCTGTCAAAAATATCTCTTGTGGTAGCTATACCTAAATCAGCGAGGAGTTCGGTAAACGCAGGAGCCAGTGATTCCTGCAAATCAGGCGGGGCGTCTGCTGTAAGAATCGTTCGGCATCGCGCAAACGTGGCTGCAATCCAAAATACAGCTTCACGATGAAAACCGTCCTGAATCAGTTTCCTGCTTCCATCAATGGCGATCGGACGGGCGATTTTCGTAATATCTGTACTGAAAAAGAACGGCGTCCTGGAGACCGCCGCTGCACCATCAAAGGTTTCTTCAAGGTTGGCTAGGTGGTGCTCCACTTTTTCAGAAGTAAAATGCTCACAGCCGAGCAGCCTCAATAGATCCGTATAAAACCCCTCCTGTCCGTATCCCACCAGTACCTCGCGCGCTTTAAGGTAACGGAGCCGGACGGTCGGATTCTGCATGGCAGCAACGAGAAGAACGTGGGTCGTGACCCCAGCCGGAAACAGCCAGCTTGTTACTTGTTCATGAATCGTTGCATTCGGCTGAATCGCAGCGAGCCCGGATTCAATTCTTCTCATGGCGTTTTCGCATCGGCTCCTCACCGATTTTTTCTCCGGAAAATGCTTGGACACTTGCTGCTGGAGTTTCTGCAAATGTCCTGTGGGGTCAGCAATGATCGTGTTCGTACGGAAGCTTCCTGCCAGGTGGTAAGAGGATAGCACTTCTCGGGCTGATTTTAATAATTTTTGAGATAGATAAGTAGCTTCCAGCAAGGTATCACGATAGAGAAACTTTCCGGGTTTCAGCGGTGGTTCATCCTCCGCAGTAACAAGCACAATATCGACGTCTGATCCAACCGGCAGTTCATCATCATCAGCCAGGCCAATGGTCGATCCGCTCAAATACGCCCCCAAAAACCATTCTTCAGAGCTGGCGTTTTCCTTCACCCAATTTTCCGCGTTTTTACGAGCTTGACCGGCTTTCATCTTCTCACCCCGCTTTTTTTATTAATAAAAAGGGAAGCATGGAGATGTCTCCTTGCTTCCCTGATGTGTTGATTAACGAAGATATGGGATTGGATTTACAGCGTTTGATTTCGCGTAGTTCCACTCACCTTTATGAAGTTCGAAATGCAAATGCTGTCCAGTGGAATGTCCAGTATTACCCATCGTACCAAGTCGTTGTCCTTGAGTTACACTTTGTCCTGTGCTGACTGCACGCTCACTCATATGTGCATAAACAGTCGTGTACAGCTGGCCGTCAATGTAAGAAGAAATAAATACGACATTACCGTAAGAAGACGATAGGTAAGAACGGGCAACCGTACCTGAAGCCGCTGCTGAGATCGCATTGTCCGATCCAGCTTGAGCGATATCGATTCCCGGATGGAAATCACTGCCGCCAAAACGCTTGCCAAATGGCGAAGAAACGTAGCCATTGGCAGGCCAGATAAAGTTCGCTGAAACACTTGGCTCGCTATGAGTCGGCGCAGGTGAAGGCGCTGACTCATGACGCTCTTGTTGGCGTTCAGCCGCACGTTTGGCTGCCTCTTTACGGGCTGCTTCTTCACGCTTGCGCTGTTCAGCTTCTCTTTTTGCTCTTGCCATCTCTTCTTTTACCGCTTTTTCCTGTGCGGAAAGAATTTGATTTTTCTCTTCAATACTTGTCACGTCTTCATGAAGATGCGTTTCCTTCTTCTTTAATGAAGCGGACAGTCTGTTTTTTGCTTCTTTTTGGGCACTGAGCTTATCATTCAGCCCATTTAATTCCTGCAGCTTCGCATTCAAGGAATTCAGCTTTTGTTCTACATGCTGTTTATCCTCTTCTACTGCTGCTTTATCGCGTTTTTGATCTTCCAAAATGGACTTATCAGATTCTGCGATCAAATTTAATGAGATCAAGCGGTCAAGGAAATCACCGAAGTTTTGTGAGCCAAGTACGACATCAAGGTACTTCACCGCTCCGCCGCTTTCATACATGGAACGGACACGCTCTTTTAAGATCGCATCGCGTTCTTTGATGCGTTTTTGAATCTTGGCAATTCGGTCTTTCAAGCTTTGAATCTCGTTTTTCGTATCATTGATTTCTGTTTTTTTCGTCTGAATATCGTTTAGGGTCTGCTGCAGAGTAGACTCAATTTTTTGCAGTTCCTCAAGCACCTGGTCCTGCTGTCCTTGCACGTCTTTAATTTCTGCATTCTTTTCTTGCTTTTTCGCCTGATTTTCAGCTTGCTTTTTATGTATCTCACCCAACGTTTGCGCATGAGCAGAAGTGTATGTAAAAGCGCTCAAGCCAATGCTTAGAGATAATAACCCCTTTAATATCTTTCTTTTCAATGGTATTGCCTCCTCCATACGTTCTCCTACACCCTCTTTTAATCCCAAGTGCAATTATATCATTTAGAAGATGGAGTTTTTGGGCAATTACATTACAACTATATTTCAAAATGTTACAAAACTCGCTAAAATGACCTAAGAAATGTAAGAATGAGAGACTAATTGACAGAAATGAAGGGGTTTTACTTTGTAGGAACTGACAATGAATGAGGATAATGTAGGGGTTTTTGTGAAAATTAAGCCGGTTTAGTTGAGCGCAGTTATCTGAATTTTTAGTTTGGATCAATTATTTTGAGTTACGCTCAATTAAATGTTGTTCGGCTCAATTAATTGAGCGTTCGGCACAATTCCTCTCCTTTTCCGCTCAATTCTTCACCTAAACTCCCCACCCGCTCTCCTCCCTCCATAAAACCACCCTTCTAAAGCAGGAAAATCTACTAAAAAAGAGAAAACTATCTAATAAGGAGTGTTGCTATGATCGTCAAACCAATACAAATCCCTCTTATCATCAAAAAACTAGAAGCCTTGCTTCGCAGACTGCCCCCAAACCATCCAAAACGGCCAATCATCGAAAAAGAGCTGGCCAGCCGGTTCAAAGGATACCGCGGCGAACAGTTCCTCGACTTTTATCTGCAAGAAATTCCATCGAAGGACCACCTTATCCTCCATGACATACGCCTTCCTGCTCTCAACAGTCAATTTCAAATGGATTTGCTTATTCTTACACCCTATTACCTTCTCAATCTAGAAGTGAAGAATTTTTCAGGCTCACTTCTTTTTGACGAAACACATCAACAGCTGATTCGTACACACGAAGGTAAAGAAGAAGGATTTGCATATCCGATCATACAAATCCAACGCCATAAAAAGCTGTTAACCGAATGGCTTACAAAGAACCGTCTACCACCGCTCCCCATTGAATGCCTCGTTGTTATCAGCAGTCCCCGGACCATCATTCGAACCAAAGGCAGTCCTAGTAACCTCAAGTACATTACCCGAAGCTCTTTAGTCCCTGAAAAAATAGAACACCTCAACCAACTGCACACAAATGAGATTCTGAGCAAAAAGCAGTTAAAACGGTTGTCCAATCTTCTTATCAAACAGCATACATCTCAAACATTCGATCCCCTCGAATACTTCCTGATTCCTAAAACCGACCTTCTCATCGGCATACATTGTCCCAAATGCTTTACTCTCCCCATGAAAAGAAAAAGAGGAAAATGGGTCTGCATTGCCTGCCTTCATTCTTCAAGCGATGCTCACATTTCCTCTTTATAAGATTATTTTTTACTTATTCAGCCAACGATCACCAATCAGCAGTGCCGGCACTTTCTTCAGCTTTCGTCTCGATTTATCGCTCAGGATCTGCTTTCCGCCATGAACCTCCGCCACACAGGCTCAACCAAAGGCAAAGTCTATTTCCTTAATGAACCTGAGAATTAAACGTCATGATCCAGATAGAGCCGGCTACGATCGTAAACACCATTACCGCGCCAAGCACAAGTGCCATCACATGATACCTCGGCTTCTCTCCTTCTCTAATGTGCATGAAGAAGAAAAACTGAATGATGAGCTGCAGTAAGGCGATCAAAAGAATGGAAACCGTCAGCATGCTCTTGCTCATCACATGCTGGATCACAAGCCACAGCGGGATGATCGTTAAAATGATGGAGAAGAGAAAACCCATAATGTATGTCTTTGCTGAACCATGGTTTTCATGTCCGTTCATCTACATCACCCCCAACAGATAAACAACGGTAAAGATGAAGATCCAGACGACATCGAGAAAATGCCAGTACAGACCGACAATCGTTACTTTTTCTTTGGTCAGATGGTCGATGCCGTGCCTGCCGATCTGAACCATCACACCAATCATCCATATCAAACCGAACGTGACGTGGAGTCCGTGCGTTCCGACCAGTGTAAAAAAGGAAGAAAGAAATGCGTTAGTGGATATCGTTGCTCCTTCAGCTGCCATTTTGGCAAACTCCGTAATTTCAAGTCCCACAAAGGACATACCGAGCAATACGGTAACCGCCAGCCATGCCATCAGCTGTTTTTTGTTTCCTTTATGCATCGCGAGTGAAGCAAGCCCGCTCGTAAAGCTGCTTGCCAAAAGGATGAAAGTTTCAGCAGTAAAGCCCTTGACCTCAAACAGCTCATGACCTGTAAGATCTCCATCTGTGTGAGTCCTTAAGACGGCATATACTGCAAACAAACAAGCGAAAATAATACAGTCTGTTACAAGAAAAATCCAAAAGCCCAGCAATTTAAACGTATCATGATGCGCCTCGTGGCGGGTATCCATAGACGTTACCGATTGTGCCATCACACGACCCTCCCTAAAGAAGCTTCCGTCCGCTTGATTTCATCTACAGGAATGTAGTAGTCCGTTTTCCGCTGGAAGGAACGGGCCAGCAAGCAGATGGCTACACCAGCCAAGCCGGCGATTCCTACCCACACCCATTCAAAAGTAAGCCCAAATCCTGCTACAAACCAGCACGCCGCCATGAAAAATGGAATACCTGAGTTTTTAGGCATGTGGATCGGTTCAAACTCTTTATTTTCTTTTTCAGAAGCAGCTCCATGCTTATGTTCCTTCATATCCCACCAGGCATCATCACTCCTCACCTTTGGAATATGGGCAAAGTTATAAAGCGGAGCAGGAGATGGAATGGACCACTCCAGCGTCCGGCCGTTCCACGGATCTCCTGTAAGATCGCGCTCGCCGTTCTTGATGCTGTAGAGGATCTGCCATACCTGGAACACGAAGCCGATTCCCATAAGGAACGCGCCACCCGTGGAAACAAGGTTGTACGGCGCCCAGCCCATGTCCCATCCGTACGTATAGACACGGCGGGTCATGCCCATGAATCCAAGCGCATATTGCGGCATGAAGCATACATAGAACCCGATATTCCATGTCCAGAACGCCCATTTGCCGAGGCGGTCGTTCAATTTAAAGCCGAACATTTTCGGCCACCAGTAGTAGAGTCCTGCCAAATACCCGAAGACAACCCCGCCAATCAGGACCTGATGAAAGTGGGCAATCAGGAAATAGCTGTTATGGTACTGATAGTCAGCCGGCGCAACAGCCAGCATGACCCCTGTCGCTCCCCCAACGACAAAGCAGGGAATAAAAGCGAGCGTCCAGAGCATCGGCTGCGTCATGCTGATGCGGCCGCGGAACATCGTGAACAGCCAGTTGAATACTTTAACACCCGTCGGAATACCGATTGCCATCGTTGTTATGGCAAAGAACGTATTCACATCGGCTCCGGCACCCATCGTGAAAAAGTGGTGGACCCACGTAAAGTAGGAAAGTACACTGATGATCATCATGGAAAATACCATGGATTTATAGCCGAAAATTTTCTTTTTCGAGAAGGTGCTGACGACCTCTGAGTAGATACCGAACGCCGGCAGCACTACGATATACACTTCTGGATGTCCCCACATCCAGATCAGGTTGACATACATCATCGGGTTTCCGCCGCCGGTTGCCGTAAAGATATGGGCACCGAAAAAGCGGTCAACAAACAATAACGCCAGTGTTACCGTCAATACAGGAAACGCGAAGATGATCGTGATGCAGCTGGCCAGTACAGACCAGGAGAACAGCGGCATCTTCATGAGTTTCATGCCGGGAGCACGCATCTTTAAAATGGTGACGAGAAAGTTAATTCCAGTTGCCAGGCTTCCAATCCCCGAGATTTGAATTCCCCAGATATAGAAGTTTTGTCCCGGCCCAGGGCTTCCAGCAAGTTCGGATAACGGCGGATAGCTCAGCCAGCCGGCATCCGGTGATCCTCCCACAACAAAGGATAAGTTGAACAGCATGGCGCCAAAGAAAAACAGCCAGAAGCTCAGCGCGTTCAAGAACGGATACGCGACATCGCGCGCTCCGAGCTGCAGCGGCACCACAATGTTAAACAGTGCAAACATAAAGGGCATCGCCATAAACAAAATCATGATTGTGCCGTGCGTCGTAAAAATCTCATTGTAATGCTGTGAATCCAAAAAGTGTGAATTCGGGAAAGCCAGCTGCATTCTCATGAGCAGTGCGTCAACTCCTCCCCTGAACAGCATGAGGAGGGAGGATACCAAATACATAATTCCGATTTTTTTATGATCAACGGTTGTGAGCCACTCGCGCCACAGCCAGCCCCATTTTTTAAAAAACGTAAGAAAAACCAAAATACCAAGAAGCGTGATCACAATGGCAACATCCGCGCCATAAATCAGCGGATCGCCGGTTACAAAAAATCCTTTCGCCTTGTCTGCCATCTGTTTTTCCCCCTTTCTTCTTTTCTATTATTTATCGTGGTCCATCATCGACATGTCATGTCCCCCGTGCTTCATCTCAGGCTTCATATATTTGCCGCCGTTGCGGTCGATCGTGTTATGAAACAAGGATTCAGGATACGAGGAAAATGATTGTTTCTCTGCCAGTCCTTTTTTCGTCAGCAGATCATATCTCTCCTGAGTTAGCGCCGGAGCTGATTTTTTGATTTGTTTTGCCCATTGGTTGAATTCAGCCTGCGGCTTGGCAACCACCTTAAATTTCATATGTGCAAAACCTCTTCCGGTAAAGTTGGCACCAGATCCGAAGTACGTTCCCGGCTTGTCTGCCTGGAGCCAGAGCCTCATCGCCATTCCCGGCATCGTATATTCTTGTCCGCCAAGCTCTGGAACCCAGAACGAGTTCATCATCGAATCCGATGTTAATTGGAATTGAACTGGAACGCCGGCCGGAATTTCCGCGTAGTTGACGGTCGCAATTTTTTGATCGGGATACTGAAACAGCCACTTCCAATCGAGTGAGGTGACCTGAATGGTAATCGGTTTTACATCTGTCACTGGCGGTTTGACAAGAGAATACGTTGTTTTGGCAGTGTAAACTCCTAAAATACAAATGATGATGACCGGAATTCCCCACCACACGATCTCCAATATTTTGCTGTCATTCCACTCTGGCGTATACGGTGCTTTATTGCCCGGTTTGTCACGGTACCTGTATACGATATAAAACAGCAAAATTAAAACCGGTATCACCACAGCGGCACATAAAACCGCTGACAATACAATTAAGTCAAACTCCTTTTGCGCGACAGGCCCGGACGGATTAAAGACGAGATACCGCCGGTCGCATCCTGTTAGAAGTGCTAACAGGGTGATGCCCAGAGCAGAAACCTTCCAAAGATAGCTGGACGTATGTTTCTTCATGTGTGACCTCTCCTTTCATAACCTGAAACAGTGTTTCTATCTTCCTGACGGAGTGTAATAAGTACTATTTCATGCTATAACGGAGGGGCTTTTCTCATATGTGATATAAATCACACTTTCATAAAAATAAGGCTTGTTCTGCTTCATTTGTCACAAAGTGGACAAATGAGGCCGCAGCAGGAAAATATACTGTCACGCCATCTGGGCATCTGCATAGGGTATGTTAGTGACCATCTGCCAAAAGAAAGAGGGTAAACTATGGTGCAAAACCTGGATTACACATCACCAGCCACTCAATACACCGCCGATGTCAGCAGCAACGTGTTCACCAAAGACCGCGAGAATTATATAAATGTTTTGGGGATCCAGCAGTTAAACACGTTGGACAATGTTTCCTTATTGGATATTTTCTTGAGCACCAATAACGTCGTCGAACCTCATTATCACCAAAATGCCGCAGAGCTTGTGTACTGCATTTCCGGTTCTGCTGTTGTTTCCATCTTCAATCCGTTTACGAAACAGTTCCATCACTATCCGATCGGACCCCGGCAGGTTGCTAACGTTCCTCAAGGCTGGTGGCATTATGAAGTAGCTGCCTCTGACCAAACCCACCTGCTGGCTATATTCAACTCACCGACCCCGGATGTCATCCTGGGTTCCGATCTTTTAAAATTCACCCCGTCCAACATCATGGCTCACACATATTGCATGAATGAAAAACAATGGATCCAAACGGTCGCACCCGTCCAGTCCACCACGTTTATCGGGCCGCCGAAAAACTGCAGTGGAGAACAACGCCAAGATCAGTATTATCCAAGCCATTATCCTCAGACCTTCTATCATCCGCCATATTAAATCGGCAAAAAAAAAGCTTACCTCGACGGGTAAGCCTTGCTTGTTATTTTCCTGTATTGGCAAATGCCGCAATGCGCCCGCCAATTTCATCACGGACGCGCTGGAACACCTTCCATTTTTCTTCTTCTGTTCCTTCCGCTTTCGCCGGATCATCAAATCCCCAGTGATCCCGTTTTACATGCGGAGGAGTCATCGGGCACTTGTCAGCCGCATCCCCGCAGAGCGTGACAACAAGATCTGCGTTATTAAAAATATCCGGATCAATGATGTCAGACGTTTGATTCGAAATATCAATCTCCACTTCATTCATCGCTCTAACCGCATTGGGGTTTAAGCCATGTGCTTCAATCCCTGCGCTTTTTACTTCCCATTCTTCACCAAGATGCTTTTTAGCCCAGCCTTCTGCCATCTGGCTTCTGCATGAATTTCCGGTACATAAGAAATAGATTGTTTTTTTAGCCATTCTCAAACACTCCTTAACTCAATTTAATGAAGGATAATTAACCATAGATAGAGACCTGTCAACGTTATAAACAAGGTTGGAACCGTTAAAACGACCCCAATTTTAAAGTAGTATCCCCATGTTATTTTCACGCCTTTAGTATTCAGCACATGAAGCCATAATAATGTAGCTAACGAACCAATCGGTGTAAGTTTCGGCCCCAAGTCCGAACCGATCACGTTCGCATAAATCAAGGCTTCCCTCATGACACCTGTCGTATGGGTATCAGATATGGCTAACGCATCGATCATAACGGTTGGCATATTATTCATCACAGAAGAGATGACCGCTGCGATAAAGCCCATTCCAATCGTTCCTGCAAATAGTCCATGATGTGTGACAGATTCAATGGCACTGGCCAATAAATTGGTCAGTCCTGCATTTCGCAAACCATACACGACAACATACATACCGATAGAGAAGAATACGACCGCCCAAGGTGCACCTTTAATGATCGTTTTCGTTTGAACGGCTGGACTTTTT
Organism: Fictibacillus marinisediminis; assembly: GCF_023149135.1. Classification (NCBI taxonomy): domain Bacteria; kingdom Bacillati; phylum Bacillota; class Bacilli; order Caryophanales; family Fictibacillaceae; genus Fictibacillus; species Fictibacillus marinisediminis. The sequence continues at coordinate 3,514,168 of NZ_JAIWJX010000002.1, forward strand.
CTGGCTGCAATCAAGAATATAATCGCAATAATGCCGGCGATGAAGGATACAGGCACCGAGAAGAATTCTCCTATAAAGTATCCCGCCAGCAATGCAGCTAAAACATACCATGACAATGTAAACATTTTTACATCTTTAATGGCCTCTGCCGGTTTTTTCAGCTGATTGACATCGTATGTCTTTGGTATGCTTTTTCTGAAATACAGATAGAGTACAAGAATGCTTGCCAGCAGACTAAATAGATTGGGAATGATCATACGGCTGGCATACTCCGAAAAACTGATGCCGAAAAAGTCGGCTGACACAATATTCACCAAATTGCTGACGATCAGCGGCAAGGAAGTCGTATCTGCAATAAACCCGCTGGCCATGATAAATGGAATCACCATTTTGTGCTCAAATTTCAAATGGCGAACCATTGCTAAAACGATCGGAGTCAAGATTAACGCAGCTCCGTCGTTGGCAAAGAAAGCGGACACCACTGCTCCCAATACCGTTACCAGCAAAAACATTCTGATCCCGTTTCCATTCGCAAAGCGGGCCACATGAAGAGCCGCCCACTCAAAGAACCCTACCTCATCTAAAATAAGAGAAATAATGATAATAGCAACAAATGTGAGAGTAGCGTTCCAAACAATTCCCGTTACATCTATTACATCCTTAAAGGAGACCACTTGAAAGAGCAAAGCAATAAAAGCTCCTCCACAAGCTGACCACCCAATACTAAGACCTCTAGGCTGCCAGATCACAAACGTCAGTGTGGCTAAAAATAGGATACTGGCAATAATGACTGAGCTCACAAATATAATACCTCCTTAACTATCACAAGAAATTCGTTTTCCCTGTGCCTCTAATTCTTCTATACGATACTGCTGACTCGGTAAGCCCTGAATCACTTGCAGGACAAACGAACGAAAAGGATAAGCAGCATTTAATGAATAATAGATCCATTGCCCGTTTCTCCGTTCTTTTACTAAACCGATATCCCTTAACTTTCGCAGGTGCTGACTAACGGCTGGCTGGCTCATCTGAAACAGATCGACAAATTCACAGACACAGCATTCGTTCTCAGACATTATTTTCACCATGGCTAACCGTGTTTTATCGCCTAATAATTTTAGTATGGTAGCAGCGGTTTCCAATTTTAATTCCTGACTGGCCATCCAGCAAGCACCTCCAATATCATCACATTATCCGTCATCATTATATAAGTATATACTTATGTACGCAACCGTAAATTCGTATCAACAAAAAGTCACCTGCCAGAATGACAGGTGACATAGAATGATTTAGCAGCACGACGCTGATTTTGTTGGTTCATGTACTTCGGTATCCCTCTTCGTATAAAAGAATTCCCACTCATTCCCGTCTGGATCCGTCACCCAAAATTTATCCTGAGTGGCATAGCAGCAGTATACATCCATTTCTTCACGGGCAAAAAATCCTAACTTCTCTAAACGATCCTTGTGTTTTATCACTTCTTCCGCATTTTCCACTTGAAAACCGAAATGGCCGACCTGATTTCCTGATACTTTGCCTTTGAGGTTTAATGTAAAGTTAAGACCTGGATCTTCGAGTAAGTATTTTGCATAATCTGCCTTCACTTTTACTGGATCTGTATTAAAAATCTTAGAATAGAACTCCATGGATTTTTCCAGATCCGTGACATTGATGCCCACATGCATTTTCATCGTGAAACCCTCCATCCAAGAATGATTTTATTTATTGCAGCACGACGCTTCTTTCGATTTTTCCACTTCTTTCGATTCTTTCGCTTCTTTTTTTACTTCGTTGATTTCAATCTTGCAGCAATCAGATTGTTTAGTTGGCTTTCCAGTTAGTTTGCGTAACCAGCTCAAATTTTCTCCTCCTCACTAAATCAATTTTTCTTGATTTATTGACAGTATATTAGCAGATATTGCTAATTGCAAGTGTTTAATCAAAAAAAATTGATTATTAATGTTCACCTCTTTTATGTTTCAACATAAGATAAAAGTAAGTAAAATAGTACTTTCGAATTTAAATCAACTATTTTTGATAAAGGAGTTGACATATGAAAATAATGGATATAGTATGAGTACATCAAGAAAGTTTGATTTTAATCGAGGTGAATGAACGTGCAAAAAGAAATTCCGCTTAAAGATGTTTCAAATGACAACCATCGTTCAACAGAAAATGATTTTGAGATGTATGAAAGCAAGTTCAAAGCCCTTGCCGACAAAAAGCGGTTGCAAATAATGAACATCCTAACCCAAAGAGGAAGTATGTGTGTCTGCGACCTTGCTCCCCTCATGGATATGACGCAATCTAAATTGTCGTATCACTTGAAAATCTTGTGGGATGCCAACATTCTAACCAAGGAAACAAGAGGCACCTGGAGCTATTACAACATCAATACAGAAGAAATTAATCATTTGCTGTCGCACGAACTCTGCTGCATTTTTAAACCAGGCTGTTAAATTTTTTCGATATTACATCAATTTTTTTTGATTAATAGATCAAAATTATTTGATTAAAACCTAGGAGGAATAACTATGTTTCATGAGTATGCCGTTTACCAATGGATGAAAGCCCGTCAAGAAAAGGTGGAAAGAAACGCAAGAAATGCCTGGATGCATCACGATCCACAGATTACAAGTAAAACAAGAAGTCAGGCAATGCCTGCATTATTAAAAACGGAGACCTGCTGCACCAGTGCGTGCTCTTAAGAAGGAGATAAAGTATGTGGATTGAAACGTTAAAATCATTCGGTTCTATTGCTTTAGGGGTACGAAAACTCAGGTAAAAACGTGGTGATGACAGGATACGAAGAACAAACTCAAAAGTTCAATGTCAAATTGGCGTTAAAAGAAACTTGGGACCTCATGAAAAGTGTATATCCATACTTGGTTATCGGGGCAGCCATTGGAGCCGTAATTCACGGACTGGTTCCAACAGAATGGATTTCATCCGTTTTTGGAAGAGACCACTGGTGGCTGATTCCGATTGTCGCCATTATCGGAATCCCGCTTTACATTCGGTTGTCGAGCATGATTCCCATCTCACAGATTCTGATAGCAAAAGGGATGGCGTTAGGACCTGTAATGGCCATGGTCATCAGTTCGGCTGGCGCCAGTTTGCCCGAAATCATTTTATTAAAATCCATCTTTAAAAAGGGGCTGGTTTATACGTTTGTCTTTCTCTGTCTTTACCATGTCTACTATTTCGGGTTTTATATTCTACTTGATTTAAGGGATGATAAAAAGGAGGTCTCATCACTTGAGACCTCCCCCTTTTCTGTCAACCTTTTTTATACATGTCCTGCTTCAGTATCGATTACGTTCATAGAAAATTACTGTGATTTTTCATAATTCATTAAAATAATTCTCATATATAAGTACATATTTTTACAAATTATTTCAAAAATTATTAGAAAACATTATATTTTAAAGAAAGAACAAAGTATATTTCATAATTACTTGGAATTTTTATTTTGTTATATAGACTTTACCACTTATAACTTTGTATAAAAATTCATCAATCATATTTTCAAAAAGAACTACCACACAAGTCTATTCAAATACTACTCCAGACATTGAATAAAAAGGTAAATTTAATTTTTGGGAGGTACGTAGAAAATGTTCAATTATATCTAGTTTGGGGTCAATATAACTTAATGCTTCTAATATTATCGAGTTTCCCTCACCCATAACTTTAGATGCTTTTTTTAAGGAGGACTGTAATGAATCTCCTAACATGAGAGATGACAAAGTTAATATACCTAAAATACCTGCTGCAATTGAATCAATAAACCATAGATGCCCTAAAACAATTTGTGACTGACTAGTAAGCTAGGACCAATCCCTAAGAAACCCATACTATTATTACGCACACTTGCACAACCACTATAACAGGCATTTAATATTAAATATCTTCTTTTAATCATTGATGGGAAAACCAACACTCACCTAAAAAACCTTCATAGGTCAAATACTTTTTATTTGAACAATAAAAAGGAAGGCTACTGAAATTCAGCAGCCTTCCTTTAAAAATGTTTCATTAATAATAGAACCTGTTTGAGAAGTATCAATGTATCAATCTTCTATAAAACAGGATTTGAATCGATTGACGAGGATATTGAGAATGCTGCTCGTGTGGATGGCGCAAATGAACTCAACTTATTTATGGTTGTCACTATTCCTCTAGACTTAAATCTATTATTTCGGGTGGAATCTTAAGTTTTGCAAGAGCATTAGGTGAATTTGGAGCTACTCTAATGTTTGCAGGGAAAATCCCAGGGAAAACACAAACAACCCCAACAGCTATCTATATAGCCATTGACTCAGGCGATATACAAACAGCTTGGTTAATGGGTAGCTTGTATGATTGGTATTTCCTCTTTAATGTTATTGTGTGTACATTTTATGAAGTCTTAAGAAATAAACATTACATGCGTATTCTTTCATTAATGGGTACCCACAGAAAACGCCAATCTCTCAGTGATATAAATGAGAAATTGGGATTAAAATATTAAACTAGAAGCCGATACTCTGAATGAAGAAATTGGTAGGCACCCCTAATTCAGCTGATCGAGAAAATTGTTTACTACCTGATAAAAACCGTTTAAATCATCAGAATGGACAGCGTGACCGCATTTTTCGAAAACTGCAAGTTTTGTGTTCGGTCTTCGTGATTCCATACGTTCAGTTTGGTCTAAGTCAAGAATAAAACTTTTTCTGCCATGAACTAGCAAAATAGGACAAGTAGAAGACAGCCAGTCTTCCCACCAAACCCCATTTGAGTTTTGTACGGAAACTTTCATTCCTTTTAAATCAGTACAAAACCCCCAACCTTTTTCATCCTCAAACACGCTTTCTGAAAAATAATCTATAGAATTAAGTCCTACACGTTCAAGTGATTCTCTCAGTTCTTTTAATGAAGCAGAACGGTTCGGGAGCTTCTCGGCAAAGGAGAAGTCAGCGTTAATTTCTGCACCGATATCCTCAACAATAACTGCTTTCACAAACTCCGGATATCGAGCCGCAAACTGATAAGCGTTTAGTCCACCTAATGAATGACCCAACATCGTTACAGGTTGTCCGCCAAGTTCTGTACGTATTAGGTTTAGAATATCGGTCACGTAGTTTTCTCGTGAGTAATCCTTCTTTGGAGGATGTTGACTCCAACCATGACCTCGTTGGTCTAAACAAATAACTCGCCAATCTTTGAATTTAGTTGCTAATTCAGAAAATGTTCTTGCATTACCCATATATCCATGTAACATAATAAGAATTTTCCGACTTTCTCCTCCAAAGTCAAGGTAAGAAAGCTTTATATTTCCTGATTGAAAATATTTTCTAATAGCTTTGTCATTTTCCTGTGAATAAACCATATTATCTCCTCCATAACAATGAACAATTTATAGATAATCGGAAGCTCCTAATTCAAGGGCAGGAATAACATAACGTTACTCCGTGAAACTGGTGGGTCATTATGTTTATGACATGAAGCATTTGCTTTCTGATCCATTCATCCTACTATTTGGCTTCTGCATCCTCCACGGCAATTATAGGTTCTATATGTCTCAATTTACTATCAAGAATGATTGTAAAACAATGTGAACGTTTTTACAGATACGAATGAAGCAGCAGGCCATATTATAAACAATATTTTATAAAGGAGCGTTTTTCCCCATCTCTATCCATTCTTCTCTTGATGGACCATAGACTCCTGGAACCTTTAGACCTGCCTGATCTATGAGGACCGTTGCTTGACCACGATGATGGATAATATGCCGAATAAGTAAATTCAATATTGTTCCATTCGTCGTCTCTCTTCCAAAAGCATCTTGAATTTGTTTTAATGTTTCATCAGACCATTGCTTTTCAGCTGTTTCTACTACATTACTGCTTACCTCTTGAAAAATTTTAGCAATTTTTTCAGCAGAAAGAATACCTTCACCATCCTTAATTACCTCAATTTCAAATCCAAAATTCGTAAGATATTCAGGAATATTGCTTACAAAATGCCATATAATCCTTCCCAAAGTGCGCCCTTCTGGCGAAATACGTTGTTGAAGGGATTCATCAGTTAAGACGTCCAAAACCTTTTGGGTAAGAAAAGCTTCTCGATTCCAATCTTTAATGAATTCGCCTATCGTAACATACACATTAAGTTCCTCCAAATAGATTAATTCGATACAATTGTATTATATTTACAGAACAAAACTAAATCACTGGATCATAGCGCCCTCAAAAACAGGTTTCAAAACCCAAAATGGCTCGGTCGGCTTTTGCCGCAACGACTACCGGGTGTAGGTGATTCTTCCCGTTTTATTTACTCCTTAACGAGTTTTGCGTTTCAAGTTCTTGTTGTATTCCACCGTATATACATGCCAATGCAGCCGAGATCGCCATAAAAATGGAACTTGACGTTACGCCGAATTGCAAACCGAACCGATCGACAATCCATCCTCCAAACAAAGGGCCGATTATTTGCCCAGTAGCAAAAAAAGCAGTTGTAATACTGAGACATGTTGCGTATATGTCATTAGGTACTTTACGACGAAGCAATGCAGTCGTCATAAGTGGTGGCGTTATAAACGAAACTAGCCCAATAAGCGCTCCACCTAATGAAGTAAGAATTATACTATTTGTAATTACTCCAAGCACACCTATTGCCCCTAGTGTTAACCCAGTTGCAAGGGTATACCCGCTCGGCCATCTGTCAATTGCTCTGCCGCCAAGCCAACCGTTGAATAAACCGGCAAATCCGATCCCACACCAAATCAGCCCGGCATAAAGCGATGGGATTCCTTGATTCACGAGAAAAGGAATCAAATAGGTGAAATAAATAATGTATCCCCATCCAAAGAAAAAATAAGATCCGATTAAAAACAATAATTTTTTAGGGCTAAATAAGAGTTTATACACATTCACATGTTCCTTGTTTCGTGTGTTGGATTCGATTTTACGAACTGTCGTTTCAATTTTATCCCTTCGAATTACCGCTTCAAAACCTATCGACGAACAGATACCAAAAATTCCCATAGCCGCCCAAGCATACCGCCACCCAGTCATGTGCGAAGGATCTATCGTATACGGTGCCAGCAAACCAGTTATCATGATTCCGGCAGATCCGCCTAACCATATAAATCCCGAAGCCATTCCGCGTTGATTTGGTTGAACGGAGTCCATGGCAATAGACAATACCAACACGGTGGCGAAAGCCGATAACAAACCAATCACGAAGCGCCATAGACCGAGTTGGATGAAACTATGGCTAAACACCGATCCAATCATGGCAATTCCCAAAAACGTGCACGAGACTCTATTAATGGTGTGTTTTCTGGATGGAAAGCGGCCGATTAAGAGAGGCAAACACAATGTCCCGGCCAAATAGCCGATGAAATTCAAGGTGCCCAACATACCAAGTTCACCGTAACTCCCTCCCATTTCCCTTTGAATCCCGGGTAAGAACAATCCATAGGATAGCCGCGAAAAACCAAGTATTACGGCAAACAAAAGGGATGCCCATATGGTGATCCAACTGAACGCAGATTTATAAGAATCGTGTACAACTCCCCCCATGCTCTTGACCTCTCCCTAAAATTATTCTTGACATCATTAGTGTAAGTTACCTTATAATTTTTGTAAAATTGAATTATCTGAAGATTTTATTCATATTTCTTAAAGTAGGTGATGAAATTGGATCTAAGAGCGTTAAAAACATTTGAATCCATTGTTCGTCTCGGCACTTTTCAGAAAGCTGCCGAAGAGCTCAGGTATGCACCATCTACGGTGACCCTTCAAATCCAGCGACTTGAGGCTGATCTTGGAGTATCCTTGTTCGTGCGCGAAGGCAAGCGCGTGATTCTAACCGAAGCAGGCCGATGGCTTTCACATGAGGCTTCTGCTTTACTCAAATCGATTGTATCCTTACGACAAACCGTGTCGGAAATTGGAGTCGGGGATGCTGGCATAATCCGAATGGCAGCTATTGAACCGGTAGCAAGTCAAAGGGTAGCGTCTATAGTAGCAGACTTTTGTAAGTTTCGGCCACAAGTGCAGTTAACCATGGAAGTGAGTGGGAGCAGATCTCTCGCGGAAAGGGTTCGTTCTGGAATATTAGATTTTGGCATATGCGTCTCACCACCGGCAAACTTCAAGCTGGCGTTTGAGCCACTTTTCGAGGAAAAGTTGGGAGTACTGCTCAAAGCAGACCACTCATTGGCCAAGCAGAGCAGTATAGCAACTCCGGACCTCGCCGGACAAACTATACTTTTAAAAGAGCAAACCTGCATATACCGGGAGTTATCGGAGAGGATCATATTTCAAAAGGGGCAAAATCCTTTTTCAGGTATTGAAGTGGGGAGTTTTCATGTAATTAGGCAGATGGTTTTATCCGGTCTTGGTATCGGAATTGTTCCTGTGTATAGCGGTTTGGAATTGCAAAGTTCCCTGGTCATCAAACCCTTCGCTGATATTGATCCAACCGTAGTAATAGGGACGGTTTATAAAGATAAAAACAGCATGGGTAAAGCGTCTTTAATGTTAATGAATGCAATACAAGACGTTTGTAAAAATTCAAATTAATATTTGCCTGTTATACTATCGTTTCCCCCTGATCTTGGTATGTTTTTTTACAGATTCCGAACGGGAAAGCCCACTCCATCAGGTGGGGGATGAAAGTGAGGTTGGATACGGAGTAGTTTTTTAACCGCAAGGTTTAAACTACTTTAGGTATCCAAAACATAAACCCACTATTCTTATTTGTTTCAATTTATTAAACTAACTGATACAAAAAAGGTATGAATGAATACAGACGAACAAATACAACCGTATCATTAATTAACTATCATTTTGTTTTTTGCCCTCGGTATAGAAGGAAAATATTCCTTCGTGCCGATGTAGAGGAACGCTTTAAACAATGGGTACAAGAAATATGTGAGGAATTGGAGATTGTTATTGTCGCTTGAGAGTGTGACAAAGACCATACCCATATGTTTCTGAATGCACTCCCAACACTGAGTCCTGCTGATATGATGGCAAAAATTAAAGGAGTGACTTCTAAAAAGTTGAGAGAGGAATTTTCTCATCTCGGGCATTTGCCAAGCTTTTGGACACGTTCCTACTTTGTATCGACCGCAGGAAATGTATCAAGCGAAACGATAAAACGATATGTGGAACAACAAAAAACAAGGGGGTGAACCGTATGTCGCAAACCATCACTGTAAAAGTCAAACTGCTACCTACAAAAGAACAAGCATCTATCTTAACCTCTATGGAAAAAGAATATATCACTACAATGAACGCATTGATTTCTGAAATGGTTGCGGAAAAGAAAACAACTAAAAAGACGCAAAAGATGTTCCTGCAAACTTGCCAAGTGCCGTCAAAAACCAAGCGATTAAAGACGCAAAAAGTGTATTTTCTACAAAGGTGAAGAACGTATATTCCATTGCCTTTTTTGTCCCAGAATTATGCGCGGTAGATAATATGACGATATTAGTAGGTCCTGGTGTAAACGTAACAATAATACAGTAAAAGACAAAAGATGTAATATTCATGAGGTAAACTCCTTTCAAGATATCCTCATATAATCGTACATCCTAAATTTAAAGTCATATTGTACGTTATGGTGGGACCGAAAACGTCCTTGGTCGCAATGGCGGTTTCAGTGTATTTAGATGAATTATTTGAAAGCGGAACTTTGTCAAAAACATATGACTGTTTTTCATGCTAAAAAAGGCGATATGCAGAGCAGCCTGTTCATTAAGTAAAAACCCCACCTTTAAATAAAGTGGGGTTTTTATTGTTTATTCAACTAAAGCACCTTTTAATTGAATAACTGTTTTTATTGAGAAAAGCTTTGCATCAATTTGTTCCTTTACATTATAAGTTAATGCAATTAAATCATATTTTGTCATGAATACAGCTTCCTCCCTTGATGAAGGAAAATACGCAGTTTTTAGACCAGTAGGCGCTATCCCTCTTGAATTGGTCCAATTTGATTAATATTCATAATTATCTCCCCCAAGTATTGGTAACATCCGTGTACGTTTTTCCGTCCGAACTATAACACAATTTACAGAAAAATATTACCAATATTTTAAATGAATTTATTCCACAATCTGGCCCGTTTGTTAAATAAAAAAAGAGCTTACCATTTCGGCAAGCTCACTTGAAAAGTCCTTTCAAATTAATTATGAAATATATTCTAACAAATATTGAAAGAATTCTAAGAAATTATGAAAAATCACAATTACGAAACTTCCACACTCTTCTTTTCTGTCACTTCATGCACGAACAGCAAGCCGAGTTCATGGTGTTCATTCTCATAGAGCGAACGCTGGGAAAAACGGATCTCTCCTTTATGATCCAGAACTTCAAGTTTACAAAAGGCTGCATTAATCTGCAATGCACGGTAGAATTCACGCTCATTATTCAAGGCGACTCCATTCACCTTCATGATGACTTCCCCTACCTGGATTCCCATCTTGGCAGCCGGGGTGCCAGGCACCACACCGAGGACCACGAGTCCTTCATTCCGGCGTGTGAAGAATGGCTTGCCGCTCCCATCACGCTGGCTGTTAATGACGGTAATGAGCTCACGGCCGAGCGTTCCGCCAATGATAGCGATAACCGCAAGCAGCGGCAAGCCAGTAAAGAAACCAACCAGCGCAATCGCCACAATAAGTGCGCCGAGAGCCAGTACTTGTTTTCCGGTCGCTTTAATCGCCTCCTGTGGAAGCGAATGAGAATTCAGCTGACGGAAACCTACCGCAAACGGGACAAGGAGAATGGAGTATCCTACAGCCTGCAGTCCGAAGATCGGCCAATCTCCCTGTTCAGGAATGGCACCGATCGGGATGAGGAAAAATTGCGGGACAAGCCAGAACCTTGTTGCCTCATGCGCACCCACGTATTGACCTCTCTTGCCTTTCAACAGACGGGGAGACGTTCGGCTTGACCCTTTCCAGATGATCAGAATCCCTTCCTGAATGAGGAGGAGTGCCATTAGAATACCGAGAGCATCCAGCGGTGTGTTGCGGATATCCCTCAGCCATGTATCCAGCAGATCAACATTTGTCGAGATATGCGGGAGAACAAGTGCAACTATTGATGCGAGTCCGATCGCATAAGCCGGGTTTAAAAACCTTGTTCTCAGTGTTAAGCCAAGCAACGCGTACATTGCGCCGATCAAGGCCACCATTCCCATCGGAACGACGACACCGGCGCCGAGCAGAACAACTGAAAAAATAATACCAATAACAAGACCAGGAAAAAATGATTGAATCAAATTATCAATCACAGGGTGGACCTTAACTTTAAATTCTTTTCGTTCCCGTTTTACTCGCTTAAAACCAATAACAAAAGCAACAATCACAAACACGTATGAAAGTGGATGTAAAAAAAGAGCCGCTATGGCCTCAAGCAGTTCCTTTACATAGATATCCATCACGCAAACCTCTCCTTAATGCTTCTTTTCTCAACGTTCGTAATCTATTCAAGATGTGCTTCCGGCTTCTGCCTGGAATGTAAATTTACACAAACATTATGTAGTTAATATTTTTAAGTATAACCCGAAAAGTGCAAGGAGTGTGAGAAAAATGTATAGCTTTTCATAAAGAAAGGCGCTTACAAATGGTTTGTCAGAAGATGAGCAGACGTTCGTTTGGGTTTACATGCGGGTTTTCATGAATTACGTGCGGGTTTTTAGCATTTACGTGCCATTTTAATGACTTTACGTGCGGCTTTATTGCCTTTACGTGCCACTCTCCACCTTTTACATGCCAAACACAGCATTTCTCCAGCTTCTCAATCAACAAAAAAAATTCCGCAGGCAAGAGCCTGCGGAATCCTTCGTTATTTTTTCTTTTCTGCCGCCATCTCCAAAGCCGTTTGAAGCTGGACGTCGTTTTTCTTATTTCTGATCTCAGTGATGATCTTACTTTCCAGCTTGCCGGCTGTTTTTTGATCCACTTTGCCGGATGGGCTGAGCTTGTTGGCTTTTTGGAAAGCAGTAACGGCTGTTTCTGTTTTTTCGTCAAAATAGCCGTCTGTGCGTCCCGGATCAAAGCCAAGGCCCTGAAGCATTTTCTGTGCATTTTTTACTTGTTCGCTGTTCATGTCAAAAACAAGCGGTTTTTCGATTGTAAGCGGGCTTGTGTAGAAATAAGCCGGCTGTTTTACGGCATAATTTGGCTTGATGCCTTTTTTATGGATCCAATTGCCGTCCGGAGTCAGCCATTTCGCAAGCGTCAGCTTCACATTGCTGCCGTCCCCCAGATCGATGGTCTGCTGAACCGTTCCTTTTCCGAACGTTTTCTCGCCGACGAGCGGATAGCCGCCTGCTTCTTTTAATGCTCCAGCCATGATCTCAGAAGCTGAGGCACTTCCCCCATCTACGAGACCGACAATAGGATAGGCTTTCTTCTCTTTCAGCTGAGAAACATACCGTTCCTTGTTGCCTTTGCGGTCTTGAATTTGAACGAACGGTTTGCCTGCCGGAATAATTTCCTTCAGCATGCTGTCCACCGCATTCAGATAGCCGCCTGGATTTCCGCGGACATCGATGACAAGCCCTTGGATTCCTTTGCTTTCAAGTTCACCCAGTTTATCTTTAAAATCGGTTCCTGTATCTTCAGAGAAAGAGGTAATGTTGAGGACACCGATTTTTTGCCGTTTACGTTTCGAACGTTAGAATAAACCGTCTCAATCGGAATCGTGTCCCGTTTCACATCGATGTTAAGCGTGTCATTAACACCTTTTCGCTTAATACCGAGTGTAACTGTAGAACCTTTTTTGCCTCGGATCTTTAGAACAGCCTGATACAGATCAAGCCCTTCGAGACTTTTGCCGTCAACTGAAACGATCTGGTCATTTGGCTTCACACCTGAACGTTCTGCAGGTGAATCTTTAAATGGTGCGATAACGGTTACTTTTCCGTCCTGCATGCTTACTTCTGTTCCAATACCTTCAAAGGAAGAATCCAGTGATTGGGTAAACTGGCTGGCCGTGTCTTCATCCATATAGACAGAGTAAGGATCTTTTAATGTCCTTACCATCCCGTCGATGGCACCTTCAAGCAGTTTCTCTGAATCTACTTTCTGATAATACCTCGAGGAGATCAGCTCGTACGTTTTTTGAAGCTTCGCAAATTCCTGATCCTGATTCACCGGCGCTTTGGTGCTTTTCATCTCACTGACCGAGCCGGCGTTGCCCAATGATTGATCTTTATTGGACCATTGCATGTAGCCGTACATTCCGCCGGCTCCAATAACAAGCGATAAAACCATAAGAAGCGCAACAACTTTTCTTTTCAATTTCGCTCACCTCATTTTTGGCAGAAAAAGGCACCACACCTTCCCGATGCGATGCCAATTTTCAAAGTAAGAGATGGACCTGATGTGTCCGCCCGAAACTCCTACTCTATATTATGAACAGCTTGTATTTTTATGTCCATATATTTCTCTGATTACATATACGGACGAGGGTCAACTGCATTGGATTTTGATGCGTTCCATGGCCCTTTGTGAAGTTCAAAGTGCAAGTGCTGGCCTGTTGAATGGCCGGTGTTCCCCATATATCCGATCAGCTGGCCGCGTTTTACAGAACCGCCCTGAACGACACGCTCTCTCATGTGCCCGTAAACCGTGGTCCACGTTTGTCCATTGATCGAGTGGGTAATGAAGATTACATTTCCATAGGATGAAGAGTAATCTGAACGGATGACAGTACCATCTGCCGCTGCGTAGATCGGAACTGTACCTGGCTTGGCAATATCAATACCCGCGTGGAACTTGTTCCAGCGAGAACCGATCCCGGAAGTAAAGATACCCGCTGCCGGCTTCATGATCATTCCTGATCCGGTATTCGCAGCATTTCCGCCTGCGCTTCCCTTCGTGCTGTTTTGCTCCTCAGCCTGTTTAGCTCGAGCTTGTTCTTCTTTAATGGCCTTCTCCTGGCTGCTTAGAAGCTCAGCTGAATGCTCATACTTTTCCACTTCGTCCTCAATTTCAGAATGCTTTTTCTTTAATGAAGACATCAAACGGGTTTTCTCTTCCATTTGTGCATCAAGCTGCTTCTTCAGATCCTGAAGCTCACGCATTTTGTCCTGGAGAGCAGAAAGCTGATCTTCAACCTTTTGTTTCTTCTGCTCTAAAAGGTCCTTATCTTTCTTTTGCTCTTCCAATAGCTGGCGGTCCTGATCCGCAATCAGGTTCAATGCGACAACCCGGTCAAGAAAGTCACCGAAGTTTTTTGATCCGAGAACCACATCAAGATACTGGACAGCTCCGCCGCTCTCGTACATGGAGCTGACGCGTTCCTTCAGCAGCTGGTCCCGCTTGTCAATCCGCTTTTGAACAAGATCAATCTCGTTCTTAAGCTGATCGATCTGATCCTGTGTTGATTGGATCTCGTTTTCTTTCTTTTTAATCTGGCTTTCTGTAGCCATCGTTGATTTATCGATGCGTTCAATTTCCTTTTTTGTAGCTGCCTGATTCTTTTCATTGAGCTTTAGCTTTGCGTTAGCGGCGCCTTGTTTCTTTTTATTCGCCTCTTTTTTCTCTTGTATGCTCTTTAGCGTTTCTGCGCTGGCTGTCGTGGATGATTGGTATGCTGTAATACCGCTAAGAGCGAGGCTTAATGAAAGTGTTAATCCTGCGATCTTTCTGTTCAAATCAAGTCCTCCCCTTTTCTACCCCAATTTTCATGTATATCTTTCGTAACCTTTGTGGCTCTTGGAAGCAGTTGATTTCCGTTCCAGGATGCTCGCTTTCCGCGGGGCGGGCGCTGAGCCTCACCGGCGCATGCGCCTGCGTGTCTCACCTATCCCGCGTGTCCCGCTGGAGTCTCGCACCTTGCACTCCATCAACTTGTCCATGAAGTCTCTTTGCAAAATTGTTTCCAAAGCACAATCTTGCTCAAAATGAATTTATACTTTTAAGAATTTACGTACGGATGTCATGCTTCCCCATACTCCAATCAATCCACCGATAACGGCCAGCAATGCTGAAAGCTGAAGTACCATCGGATAGACCGGCAGCAGTCTGACAAAGACGGTATCAAGCTGATTATTGACTGAGCCGTGCAGGAATTCGTATCCGAACACGATAACGAGGATCGGAACAATCGCTCCCATCACACCCAGTACAAACCCTTCAATGAAGAAAGGCCAGCGAATAAAGCCATTTGTTGCACCAACAAGTTTCATAATTTCAATTTCTTTACGCCGGGACACAATTGTAAGTTTAATCGTGTTTGAAATGAGGAACATTGCTGTAAAGATCAATCCAATGATCAATACAATCCCAACATTTCTGGCAGCGCCAGTCACTTTAAACAGCCGTTCTACGGTTCCCTGGCCGTAATCAACCTTCTTGATGTGGTCAAATTTCTCTATTTCAGAAGCTACAGATGCGGTATCCTGAGGCTTCTTCGTTTTAATGATGTACGCATCTGGCAATGGATTCTCTTTTTTCAGAGATGAGAAAGCTTTTCCTTCATCACCAAGGCTTTTGATCAATTCTTTCAATCCATCTTCTTTGGATTGGAACTTCACTTCATTGACATGCGGAACCTGTTCCATTTTTTGCTGCAGATCAGCATATTCCGTCTGTTTTGTCGTGCGGTCAATATACGCCCGAATCTCTACATCGCCTTCAATCTGGCTTGCAAGATGATTTAAGTTTAATAGGACCACTAGAAAAACGCCGACAAGCAATAAAGTAACCGTTACTGCACTAACGGAGGCAAATGACATCCAGCCATTTCTCCCAAGACTTTTAAATGCTTCTGTAAAGTGACGCTTTAGGGTTCTAGATTTCATAGCCGTATTCCCCCTTCTGCTCGTCACGCACGATTCGTCCGCCTTCAATGGCGATTACGCGCTTTTGAAAACTGTTAACAATATCTTTATTGTGAGTGGCCATGACAACTGTCGTACCACGTTCGTTGATTTCCTTGAAGATGTCCATGATCTCCCATGCCGTTTCAGGGTCAAGGTTTCCTGTCGGCTCATCCGCAATAATAACTGGAGGATGATTAACAATGGAACGGGCGATCGATACACGCTGCTGTTCTCCGCCTGATAGCTCATCCGGAAAAGAACGTGCTTTGTTTTTCAGCCGAACCAGATCGAGAACTTCCATGACGCGCTGGCGGATAACTTTTGGAGACTCTTCAATAACTTCAAGTGCAAAAGCAACATTTTCATATACAGTCAGCTTTGGCAAAAGTTTAAAGTCCTGAAAGACTACTCCAATCTTCCTGCGCATTTTAGGAATGTTTCTTTCCCTTAATTTTGCCAGATCTGTGCCCTGTATGAGGATTGAACCTTTTGTCGGCTTCTCTTCTCGGTACATGCACTTGATGAATGTAGATTTACCGGCTCCACTCGGCCCTACTACATAAACAAATTCACCTTTATCTATGTAGATATCTATCCCGTTTAAAGCCATCACACCATTGGGATATGTTTTCCATACATCTTTCATTTCTATCAAAATTCATCACTTCCTTATTTCAGAACTGCGTATTTCCCCATCCGCCTTTTAAATTCGACAATCTATAACATCCAATTTACTAAAATCAGTGTTTTTTCCCGTAATTCCTATTATAACATCGGAAACTGTAAAATTTATTACAGTTTCATTTCAAGTTACGACGTTATTTTCGAATAACAAGTGACTTTTTCACTATCTTTACAGCTTTTCGACAAATATATTACGACATTATTCGCATTTTTCTGCCAGCGGTTGGAGAATAACTGTTATTTACGATTTTACTCAAGCTGTAATGTTCCAAAAAATCACTGCTATTTGCTTAGCCGACAAACATACCCATTCGTATTTTTTTCTGTTATCATGTCGGTACATTTCATGAAATTGGACAAAATCCATGATTTCTCAGTCTTTTCATAAAAAAACCGGCGAGCAATTTGCTCACCGGTGTGTTTTTTATCGATTATGCACGCTTAAATCCTTCGCCCAGAACTTCATTGGCGTTCAACAGGATAATGAACGCAGCAGGATCTATACTTTTGACAAATTGCTTTAGTTTGGTCACCTCATATTGAGCGACTACACACATGAGCATCGGACGCTCATCCTGTGTATATCCACCGAACGCATTGATCTTTGTTACACCTCTGTAGATCTCGGTTAGAATCCCTTGGCGCATTTCTTCCTCCTGATCCGAGATGATCAGCGCCACTTTAGATACACCAAGCCCCATTTGCACAACGTCAATGGTTTTTGCCGTCAGGAACATGGCGATCAAAGCGTAAAGAGCTTTTTCAAGACCGAAAACAAGAGCGGATGTACAAACTATCGTTCCATCAATAAACAGAATGCATGTCCCGAGGGAGATTCCGGCATATTTGTGAAGGATCTGCGCCAGCAAGTCAACACCGCCTGTTGATGCTTTTCCTCGGAATACGATGCCCAATCCGGCTCCAACACCCAATCCTCCGAATAACGCACCAAGCAGCGGATCGTTCGTAGCTGGTCCCCAACCGCTGAATACTAAAACGAAGAGGGGTAAAACAACAGTGCCGACGAGTGTTTTAGCGCCAAACTGCCTTCCGAGAAAAATTATACCGGCAAAAAATAGCGGAATGTTAAGTGCCCATTGGACAATCGACGGATCCCAGCCTACCACCCATTTTAAGATGGTACTGATCCCGCTCACTCCGCCGGAAGCAATCTTGTTCGGCAGCAAAAACACAGAAAAGGCAAGCGCTACAAAGGCCGAACCGATCACCACAAATATATATTCCAAAGCGAGCTCTGCCTTTGGCGGCAAAACCCCATTACGTCTTCGCAAAGCTGTCATCATTGCTACATTACCCTACTTTCTAAACCACCTAAGTTCGTAAAATGGTAAAACCCGAATCATTATATCACTACTAGTCTGCCCTGTGAACGCGATCCCGATGACGCGGTAAAGGAATAAAATTGAATTTTCGATTATATTTTTAACTGTTAGATAAAGGAGGGAACAAAAGAGGTAAGCCTCGGTATCGATTCCGTCCATCAAACCGGCAAGGTGTTAGAGCAAATTCTTGAATCCAACCATACCTCTCACGAAGATATTCAGAATGGCGCCCCTACGCTTCAGCCGTCAGTGAGATGACCTCCATCTCGAAAAAAGCCGCTCAAGCCAACAGCTCCATACAAGAAGCTTCTAAAGAGCAGCTTGAGACTGTTCAGCACGTATTGGAAATCTCACAATCGTTAACTGACCTGACTGAAGATCTCAACCATCTTTTATCCGCAAAAGATAATGAATAATCCATCATCCCGCCACGTCCGGTCTGCTTCCGGGAACCTGGCGGGCTTTCTTTTGTCGAACGGTTTTTTACAAATTCAGACAGCTTTCCGTTAAACTAGTAACAACATATTGAGGGACTGGAAAGGGGATAAAAATAGAGATGGATGAAAAAAAGCTGTATCTCCTCCTTTTGCAGCGTATGGAGGAAGCACTCGGCAGACTCGACCGTTATCAAGCTAAAATTGAAATCATTGAAGCCAATTTCAATAAGCTTGATCAAGGAATGGAAAACTACCATTCCGCCGTACTCCAGCGTTTTGAGCAGATGGAACACTATATATCCCACCTGGAGCATGAGATCGAAATACTTCAGCGCAATGTGCCCGGCGCTGATGAGGCCTTGCCTCTGCAATAATTACATACTCGTGCCGTTATTTGCGGTTCGACACGCTTTACTTGCAGTTCGGTTCGAGTTACTTGCGAAAATGCTATGTTTACTTGCGATTCGACATGACTTACTTGCGGTTCGACAAGGTTTACTTGCAAAACGCATCATTTTCATAAAAACAAATACAAAAAAAAGGCCGGCCCACCCAGGACCAGCCTTTTCCCTTATCCTATTAAATTTTAGAACGCAGATACGCGTCGATAAAGCTTTCGATGTCTCCGTCCATAACTGCTTGAACGTTCCCCATCTCCGTATTGGTACGGTGGTCTTTTACGAGGCTGTATGGATGGAAAACGTAGGAACGAATCTGGCTTCCCCACCCGATCTCTTTTTGTTCTCCGCGGATTTCAGCCAATTCTGCCTGCTGCTCTTCAATCTTCCGCTGAAGAAGTTTCGCTTTCAGCATTTTCATCGCACGGTCACGGTTCTTGATCTGTGAGCGCTCGGTTTGGCACGATACGACGGTGTTTGTAGGAATATGGGTAATCCGAACGGCGGAGTCCGTCGTGTTAACGTGCTGGCCGCCTGCTCCGCTGGCCCGGTACGTATCCACTTTTAAATCTTCGGTACGAACATCAATTTCAGAATCATCATTGATCTCTGGAACGACATCGCATGATACGAACGACGTATGCCGGCGTCCCGATGAGTCAAATGGAGAGATCCTGACCAAGCGGTGAACTCCTTTTTCCGCTTTTAAATAACCGTATGCGTTGTGGCCTTTAATGCCAAGCGTTACGCTTTTCACACCCGCTTCATCTCCAGGCAGGTAATCCAGCGTTTCTACCTTGAACCCTTTCCGTTCCGCGTAGCGTGTGTACATGCGGAGAAGCATGGAAGCCCAGTCCTGTGACTCGGTCCCCCCAGCCCCCGGGTGAAGTTCGAGTATCGCATTGTTGCTGTCGTATGGCTGGTTTAAAAGAAGAGAAAGCTCAAATGTATTTAAAGCATTGGACAGTTCTTTTAAATCGCGCTCAAGTTCCTTCTGCATGTCAGCATCGGGTTCTTCCTTCAGCATTTCATGTGCGACTTCAAGATCTTCGTAACGTCCGTTTAAATCTTCGAACTGGTTCACTTGCTCTTTCAGCCCGTTGGCTTCACTGATGACCGTTTGCGCAGCGTTCTGGTCATCCCAGAATGCCGGTGCGCTCATTTTTTCATCGAGCTCTGCTATCTTTGCCTTCTTGTTATCGAGGTCAAAGAGACCCCCTGAAGTCCGCTAATCGCTTAGCCATAATGTTCAGTTCCTGCTTAATCTCTACTAATTCCATTCTGCCACCTCGTGTTTTTGGTTATATCCCAATCGTGAGTATATGTTGTTTTGCTGTGTGAAAAAAACACAGCAAAGAGAGCCTTAAAACCCGACTCTCCTGCTTCTTCCTTTATTATATCACCTAGGCGGGATTAATTCTCCGCTGCACCGTGACATTGTTTATATTTTTTGCCGCTGCCGCATGGGCATAAGGCGTTTCGGCCGATATCCTGTTTCTTTTTAACTGGCTGTCGCTTGGTCTCCTGCTTATCGCTAGGAACAACCGCTTTGCCTTCAGCCACTTGCTCACGCTGCATGTTCTGCTCCACTTGAGCTTTCATGATGTACATTGCGACTTCTTCTTCAATCGCAGCAATCATGGCCTCGAACATCTCAAATCCTTCAAACTGATACTCGCGAAGTGGATCGTTTTGTCCGTATGCACGAAGGTGAATCCCTTGGCGAAGCTGTTCCATCTGGTCAATGTGATCCATCCATTTGGAGTCAACAGAACGCAGGATGACCGCTTTTTCAAACTCACGCATATGTTCTGGCTCGATCATCGATTCTTTCTCAGCAAACGCGTGGTGCGCTTTTTCTTCCAGAAGCTCGATGATTTCTTCCTGATCCAGTCCTTCAAGCTCTTTGACTGTCACGTCATCTTCATTTAGGAAAGTAGCGGCAGCGTAATTTACAATCTCAGCAAGATCCCATTCTTCCTGAACCGTTTCGTCAGCAGTATGTGCTTTAACGATACGGTCAATAACCGAATCCACCATTCTAAGAACGATGTTACCTAAATTTTCAGCATCAAGCACTTCCTGGCGCTGTTTGTAGATGATCTCACGCTGCTGGCGCATAACATCGTCATATTGAAGAAGCTGCTTACGAGCATCAAAGTTGGATCCTTCAACTCGTTTTTGCGCAGATTCAACCGCTTTTGTGACGAGCTTGCTTTCAATTGGCGTATCTTCATCCATGCCAAGACGTTCCATCATGTTCATCATGTTATCTGAACCGAATCGGCGCATCAGCTCATCTTCCATGGAGATGTAGAATTGCGAAGAGCCTGGATCTCCCTGACGTCCGGAACGTCCGCGGAGCTGGTTATCGATACGGCGTGATTCATGGCGTTCTGTACCTAAAATATGGAGGCCTCCAAGTTCACGGACACCTTCTCCAAGCTTGATATCCGTACCACGGCCCGCCATGTTTGTGGCGATGGTAACCATGCCGGCCTGGCCTGCATTTTCAATGATTTCTGCTTCACGCTCGTGGTTTTTCGCATTCAAAACATTATGCGGAATCCCTTTTTTGCGAAGCATTTGTGAAAGAAGCTCAGAGGTTTCAACCGCAACCGTACCGACGAGGATCGGCTGTCCGGTCACATGGCGTTCCTGAATTTCTTTAACGATGGCGCGGAATTTGCCTGCCATTGATTTATAAACAAAATCGGAGTTATCTTCACGAGCAATCGGACGGTTCGTCGGAATCGCGACAACTTCCATATTGTAAATGTTGCGGAATTCTTCTTCTTCCGTTTTTGCTGTACCCGTCATACCGGAAAGCTTATTGTACATACGGAAGTAGTTTTGGAAAGTAATCGTTGCAAGCGTCATGCTCTCGCGCTGAATTTCCAGACCTTCTTTTGCTTCAATCGCCTGGTGGAGACCTTCGCTGTAGCGGCGGCCTGCCATCAGCCGGCCGGTGAACGGGTCAACGATGACAACTTCGCCGTCCTGAACAACGTAATCCACATCAAGAATCATAATGATATTTGCTTTAAGCGCCTGGTTGATATGGTGGTTCAGGGTAACGTGGTTATAATCATACAAGTTATCAATATTAAAATATTTTTCTGCTTTTGTAATCCCATCTTCTGTGAGCTGAACGTTTTTCGTCTTCACATCAACGGTGTAATCTTCTTCTTTTTTCAGCGTGCGGACAAACATGTTGGCCATCATGTACATTTCCGTAGACTTTTGAGCTGAACCCGAAATGATCAGCGGTGTACGGGCTTCGTCAATAAGAATGGAGTCCACCTCATCGACGATGGCATAGTTCAACGGACGCTGAACCATTTGTTCTTTATAAACAACCATGTTGTCACGGAGATAATCAAAGCCATATTCGTTGTTTGTACCGTACGTGATGTCAGCTGCATACGCTTCCTGCTTTTCTTCTCTGGAGAGGTTGGAGATGTTCAGTCCAACCGAAAGACCAAGAAAATTATACAGAGGACTCATCAATTCGGAGTCACGGCGGGCAAGGTATTCATTGACTGTGACCACGTGAACGCCTTTGCCTTCAAGGGCATTCAAATAAACAGGCATCGTCGCAACGAGTGTTTTACCTTCACCGGTTTTCATTTCAGAAATGTTTCCTTCATGAAGTGCAGTCGCCCCCATGATTTGAACAGGATACGGACGCATTCCGAGTACACGTTCTGCCGCTTCTCTGACAACCGCAAACGCCTCAGGAAGAAGGGCATCCAGAGATTCCCCTTTGGCGATGCGCTCTCTGAATTCCTCCGTTTTTTGACGAAGTTCATCCTCGGAAAGACCTTTAAGAGCATCCCCCAGTCCATCTACCTGATCAGCGATCTTCTGGTATCTATTTAAATTTCGATCGTTCGTACTTGGAAAAATCTTTTTAAGCAATCCTATCATCTGCTAACGCTCCTCTGTTCAGGAAATAAGTGCTATTACTTATTCTATCAGTTTGTGAATTTTACGACAAGAAAGCTGAAATCTCTTCAACTGTCAATTCAATTTTTCGCACGTCCTTTCACAAACTCTCTGTTTCTCAGTATAAAGAAAAATGGATTGAATGGTGGAAATGTAAAAGAATTTACAAAAAGCCGTAACACAAGCTAACGCTAAATTGGCAAAGTCACTGTCCTTTCATCCTTAAGGATACACTCCCTGCTGTCCTTTTAAACGCATGATAACCTACAAAAAAGCACAGCCTCCATGGCTGTGCCCTGAGCTGTTACGCTCCTTTTTGTTCTCCAAGTTTCATGACGGTTTCTTTCATACTCTTTTTGCCTTCTACAAGTCGTGCTGTCAGCATGCTGGCCACATTATCTCCAGTTGCATTCAGCAGGGTAGCCGGCGGATCGATAATCGTACTGATCGCAGCGGCGATCGGCAAGGCTTCAACCGGGAACCCGAAGAGTGAAAGAATCAGCATTTCACCGATCATCCCGCCTTGCGGAATCGCACCCATGACCATTCCTACCAATAAAGAAACGACAAGAACAAGAAGGTACGTACCGATCCCAGAGAAATTATGTCCAAAGATCCCGAACAAGAAAGTGATCTTCAGGACACCGCCCATTACTGAGCCGTCTTTATGAAGTGTCGCTCCCAGTGGAATGGCCGTTTCACTGATATCGTGTGGCACACCCATCTTTTTGGAGGCCGCCAGGTTAACCGGAATAGAAGCGGCCGAGCTGCAAGTGGCAAGGGCCGTTAGCGATGGAGAAAGCATGTTTTTCCAGAAATGACGGACACCTTCTTTTCCACTGGCCATAAACGCATACAGCGAGAAAAATCCAAAGAAATAAATAATAGCAAGCGGGTAGTAATACAGAACCGCGCGGAAATAAGATCCAAGAAGCGTCGGTCCGAACTCTCCGATTAAGGCTGCAAAATAAGCACCAAGACCAATCGGCGCATAATACATGACGAGGCTGACCATCTTTAGCATCACTTCGCTTCCTGATTTCAGGAAGTTCGCGAATGGTTTTCCTTTTTCACCGATCATAGAAACGGCTACTCCCATCAACACAGAAAATAGGATGAGAGCGAGCATGTTATTACGTGAAAACAGCTCAGAGAAATCAGAAACGGTTAATGTTTGGACAATCTGGTCACCCAACGACACCTTGTCCGCAGCATCTTCAGGTTTTACAAGATCAATGTTAACTCCTTTAGATGGCGAGTAAAGCTTTACTCCTGCCATGGCTATCACGGAAGCAACGACTCCTGTAAAGAGGAAAACGACCATCATTGAGCCCATCACTTTTCCGAACCGCTTGACTCCTCCCATAGAGGCAATGGCTGATGAAATGGAAAAGAAAACGAGCGGTACGACGATCATAAACATCGCATTCAAAAATATATCACCAAACGGTTTTAATACGGCTGCATCCTTGCCTTCCGTAAAACCGATGAGGCTTCCGATGACGATCGACAGCAGAAGAATGAGCGGAAAACGGTAAGTCTTTAAAATACTCTTCATAGTTAATATCCCCTTTATCATGATCATGTAAATTATAGGCATTATTGCAGAAAAATACAATGAGTGTTCAACAGATCAATCAATTGGATAAACGATAATAATCCTGAGTGTAGTACGCTTTAAAACCGCAAGCTTCATAAAGCTTCAAGGCATGGTTATTTTTCGCTTCCACTTCCAGAAAGACCGAATTTCCCATCGCGTTCTGAGCTGCGATAATGGTCTTCAGTGTCTTTCGGCCGATCCCTTTTCCCTGTTCCGCGGGATTAACCGCAAAACCATAAATCCAAGCTTCGCCAGAATCAGCTGCCACTCGTACTTTTCCTGCCGCTTTTCCATCAGTCTCAATGATGTAGAATTGCTGTTTATCATCATTTTTTATTCGATGGTTGTAGTCTTTTGCCTTTTCATGGTTAAACCCAAAACAGTCAACATCAATCTGTACTTCAAACATCAGATCTTCTGGACGGGACGCCCTTAACGTGACCCCATCTTCAAGCTGAATCGGTCCCTGCTGCCATTTCATCTGATGTTCAGAAAACGCGAAACGGCACGGAACGGTTTTTAAATATTCTTTTGCTGTATTCGAATTGGCTGGTGCATTCAAAAGGATCTGTTCATAGCCCTGGTATTTAACAGCTTCCAGCGCTTCCTTGAACAAGGAAGTGAACAGCCCTTTTCGCCGATATTCCGGTGAGACCATCCCGCAGAGCTCTACTTTATTTCCAAAGCCGTAAATGCCAATAAAAGCAGTTAACTCACCTGCCTCATAATGAAAAAAATCCTCCTTTCTCTCATCAGTCCGCTGTTCAAGCATGTCCCAGTTCAGCTTTAATTGCAGCTTTTCATCTGATTCGCATTGCTGCTGAAGTTTTTTGATATCTGACAGCTGTTTTTCTGATAGCATGTGGATCCCCCAATTTATTTTCTTTCTTTCTCATTTCTTGCCGAGCAGCAAAAGTCCTCTAATGAAATCAGGAATAAGGAAAAGGCAGGCAAACTAAAAGCCGGCTCAAAGGGCACTGTATGTCCCTCGAGCCGGCTGATTTTTTTTTTTTAGTAAAAGTAAAAAGTTATTCTGGGCTGATCAAGCCATATCTTCCATCTCTGCGTTTGTACACCACGTTTGTAGTACCGGTTTCCGCATGATTATATACGAAAAAGTTGTGGCCCAGCAGATCCATCTGTAAGATGGCTTCTTCAGTATCCATCGGTTTTAAATCAAATCGTTTTTCACGGACGATTTCAAACTCGTCTTCCTCTTCGTCATCAATGACTAAAGTTGTTGTTGCATCTGCACTGTTGGCAATCATTTCATGAATGCCTCCGTTTTGTTTGGAACGGCGGTTCACCTTCGTTTTATGTTTACGAATCTGACGCTCTAGTTTTTCAATCACGAGGTCGATTGCAGCATACATATCCGTATGACTTTCCTCAGCACGGAGCAGCAACCCTGTCATAGGGATGGTCACCTCAACAGATTGGTCATTGTTATAGACCTTTAAGTTGACATGCGCGTCAGTGTTCGGAGTTTCGTTAAAATAGCGTTGAAGTTTAGCAACTTTCTTTTCCACATACTCCCTTAAAGCTGGAGTCACCTCAATGTTTTCTCCACGAATGTTATATTGCATATCTTAACTCCTCCTTCCGTGATGTATATATATTTCGATATACCCTTTATCAATTCCTTCGTAAACTTAAAAATCTCTTGACAAAAAATTTACTTTATCGACATATCTCTCATTTTGCTTTTACATTTATGGAAGAGATAGGTTCCGGGAACAATGGGTATGTATAAATCAGGAGGGATGACCGTGCATAATCAAAATGTTGTAAAACAAAGTGTTAAAAATGTGCAAAAGGGCAAGGTTGAAAAAGGCAAGTCCCATAAGCTTGCCTGGTGGCAGCTCTCACTGATCGGGATCGGATCAGTCATTGGAGCTGGATTTTTTCTGGGTTCAGGCCTTTCCATCCATTCAGCTGGCCCCTCGGTTCTGATCGGTTATGTTCTCGCAGGCCTGACTGCCTATTTTGTATTCAGCGCCCTGGCAGAGATGACGGTGCAGGATCCGCAGCCCGGTTCATTCCGGACATACGCCGGCCAGGCATT
The DNA here is from genome assembly GCF_023149135.1 of Fictibacillus marinisediminis. NCBI lineage: Bacteria > Bacillati > Bacillota > Bacilli > Caryophanales > Fictibacillaceae > Fictibacillus > Fictibacillus marinisediminis. The sequence goes on from NZ_JAIWJX010000002.1 coordinate 3,540,477, forward strand.
CGGCCACCCGGCCGGTTTTATGAGCGGATGGATTTATTGGACGGCAGGCGTACTGATCATGTCCAGTGAGGTAACGGCTCTGGCCATCTTTACACAGCTCTGGCTTCCACATGTGCCTCTATGGCTTTTATCCGTTGTGTATTCTGTGCTGGCTCTTGGAATTAACCTTCTTGGCGTAAAAAACTTTGGCAGCATTGAATCTTTTTTTGCAGTCATCAAAATATCTACTCTCGTTGCCTTTATCGGATTTGGCGCATTGGCAGTAACCGGGGTGATATCACCGGGGGCCGTCCATGATGGACTGTCGTCATCCTCCTTTTCCGGCGGCTGGTTCCCGAACGGTTTTTCCGGCTTCTGGTCCGCGATGATCTTTATTTTGTTTTCCTATGGCGGCATTGAAGTTCTCGGCGTTTTATCTACCGAATTACGAAATAAAAAAGACGTGCCAAAAGCCGGCACGTTTCTTGTCATCGCTTTAACCGTGATGTACGCCATCAGTATTTTCTTTATCCTGATGATGGTCTCTTTTAGGGTGATCAATGAGGATAAAAGTCCGTTTGTCAAAGCACTGTCCCATTTCCCGATTCCCTATTTGGACAGTATCTTTAACGTCATATTAATCAGCGCCGCATTCTCCACGATGGTCGGTGCGCTGTTCTCCATTACCAGCATCATGGTTTCACTGGCTAAAGACGGTGACGCACCGGGGCGCCTGCAGAAGAAAAACAGTCGAGGCGTAGCGGCAGGAGCGCTGATGCTCAGCGGTATCGGGCTTGCCATCTCCGTGCTGTTTTCCTTTTTGCTTCCGGATACCGTTTATGAATACATGACCACCTCTGCAGGCATCATGCTTATTTTGAACTGGCTGATTATCCTGGCCTCTCATATTAAAAAAAGAAAGCAGATCGGTGCGAAGAAAGAGCATTACCGTTCTTCATCCTACCCGCTGACTTCTTATTTAGGAATCGCACTGATCGCATTTACGATCGCCGGTTCCCTGCTCCACACGAATCAGCGCGTTGGCTTCTTTATCAGCCTGGGCTTCGTCGCCGTCATCCTCGGCGCTTACTTCCTTGGTTCCCGCTTCGGCAAGTTCAAGAAAGTCCACAAATCCGAAGAAGAGTATTGATTGGTTTATGCGGTGCCATTAGGTGGTGCCCATTAAGTGGTGCCAGGCACCGCTTTTACACACTTGTGTGATGACGGTGCCTGGCACCACATCAAAAAAACAGAACATAAATAACCCGGCATTCTGTGAATGCCGGGTTATTATCCGATGTATCGGTTAGTTTAAATTATAGTTTCGTTACGTTAGCTGCTTGAGGTCCGCGAGCTCCATCTACGATTTCAAACTCAACTTCTTGGCCCTCATCAAGAGATTTGTAACCATCAGAATTGATTGCTGAGAAATGTACGAATACATCGTCTCCGTCTTCTCTTTCAATAAAACCGAAACCTTTTTCTGCGTTAAACCATTTTACTTTACCTTGCATGCACTTTCACTATCCCTTCATCATGACGATCTGTATAGTTGCCCTATACAATCATAGTATTACATATTTAAAAATTTGTTGTCAAACTCTTCATTTAGCGAATAGTAAGAAGTTTTGTCGAATAATCTTTTTCCGGATATATTCTTTTAAAATACTAAATAAATGCACCCGGATTTGTGAAAAATCCTTCTTAATCCATGGATAAGAATCCGGGAAATATTATTCACTTCTACTTCCGTGTGGACAACATATAGTGTATGGAGCAGACGGTGCCAGGCACCGCTTTTACATATGTGTGTAATCCTGGTGCCTGGCACCCGCAATGGGGGTTGAAGATATGTTTCAGGTGTTTGAGAAGGTTGTCCTTGGAATGGCATTGATCCGAATGGTTTCCGGCTTATGTGAAGTATCCGCTGCTTTCCTGATGCTCCGCTTTAATTCTGTGGAAAAAGCACTGCTGATTAATTCCACCTTATCCATCATCGGCCCATTCATCTTCTTTTCCACGATGTCCCTGGGGCTAGTCGGCATCACCGCCAAGATCAGTACAGGCAAACTGCTGTGGATCCTGGCAGGACTGGGGCTCATCGTTTTCGGAATAAAAAAATGAATAAGTCCCCAAAATGCTAAAAGCACTGCCTTAACAGCGTTTAGAGGCAGTGCTTAACATCCGAATGCTATAGTAAGATATCTAATTTTACGACTCGAGGTTAAAGTGCTTAATCTGATCCTGTAAATGGCTGCTTGCTGCATTGAGTTCGTTTGCCGATTGAGCCACACTTCCAAGTGCATGGACCTGTTCATCGGTTGAAGCGCTGACTTGTTCTGAAGCTGCTGCAGATTGTTCCGCTACAGCAGCGATATTTTGAATGGATCCCACAACTTCTTCTTTAAATGATTGAACAAATTCTACCTCTTTACGAACGCCTGAGATGGAATCTACAATTTGCAGGACCGTATTTGAGATCAACTGAAAAGCTTCGATGGTGTTCTTAACACTCTCTTTTTGCTCAACTGAGATGTTTTTGGTGTTCTCCATCTCTTTAACGACACGTTCTGTTTCCGTTTCAATCCCCTCAATGGTTTGGCGGATACGCTCAGTCGCGTTTTTGGATTGCTCTGCCAGTTTTCTGACCTCATTCGCAACAACCGCAAAGCCTTTTCCGCTTTCTCCAGCCCTGGCAGCCTCAATACTTGCGTTGAGAGCTAATAGATTCGTTTGATTGGATATGTCGGTGATGGTTTGAACAACCTCTTCTATCTCCTGTACTTTTTCTGATAGCCCTAGAATAACGAAGCCGATTGATTCGAGCACATTACTCGTCTCTTCCGATTTTTCATCCAATAAAGTTATCTTTGAAATACCTGTTTCATTTGCTTCAAAGGCTCGATCAGATAAGCCCAGCATCTTGTCTGTCTCGCTATTGAGCTGCTGAATGTGATGAGCCAGTTCCAGTGTTCTATTATTCGTTTCTTCGGCATCCTCTGCTTGCTTCATAGCTCCTGCAGCAATTTCCGTAACGGCGGTTGCCACTTCATCACTTGTTGCAATCGTTTCTTCTGCGATTGCACTTAAATTTGAGGCTGAATCCGTAACTTGAAAGATAGACGTTTCAACAGAACTGATCAAACCTCGTATATCACCAACCATTTTATTAAAATGCATTGTAAGCTGAGCTATCTCATCTCTCCCTTTTTCCTGCATTTTGATGGTCAAGTTCCCTTCTGCCACCAATCCCATCTTATTTCTCATTTCACTGATAGGTTTTGCAATGCTCCTTGAAAGAAAGTAAGTAACAATTAACGAGGCAATAACCGATAACAGGGTAATAAACAACATGATTTTACCTTGCTTGGCAGCACCAGCCATCAATACTTTTTGATCGTAAACTACTCCTATTTTCCAATGGGTCTTATCTACCGTTTGGTAAAAAAGATCAAATTTGCTGCTGTTGCTCGTAAAATGTGCCAAGCCGCCTTTGCGCTCCAGCATCTTTTTTACATACCCTGTTTTAGAAAGATTTTTCTTTGGCTGTGAGGGATGTACTAGCGCAATCCCTTTTCCATCTAATAAAATCGGGTACCCTTTATATCCCACATTCGTTTCATTGATCATCTTGCTTAAACCGGCCAAGCTTAAATCAAGGCCAACTACCCCCAGGACTTTACCGCTTCCAGGTTGAATGACACTCTTGGCAACCGTAACCACGTATTCTCCTGAACTTGCATCAACATATGGATCGGTCCACAGAATTTCACCTGGCTGCTTCACCGCATTTTGGTACCACGGTCTTGAAGTGGGGTCAAAACCAGGTGGAAGATCAATTTTTGGTGATGTTTTAAATTGCTTTGTTGCTGCCCCTACATACAATACTGCCACATTTTTATTTAGATTTAAGAAAGATTGATAATCTTGATCCACTAAAGGCCACTTTTGATCAAGACCTTTCTTTTCATTCTTTTCCAATGTAGTTAAATAACTGATTACCCGGCTGTCATTGCTGTATCGTTCGATCGTATCGCCATATAACGTCAGATACATTTCAGTGGTTTTCTTCAAATGGCCTGTAACCCCTGTTGCTTGCTCTTCAATATTGGTCTGCATTTCACCGCTCGTCTGACGGTATGTAAATAAGGACACTGTTACTAGTGAAACTGCAACAAGTATCCCAATTGATACCATAAGCTTGGTCTGTAATTTTTTAAACATCCTCTGATCCCCCTAAAGCTGTAGAAAGTTGTATTTTCCTTTTTATCGGCTTTAAAGAGGAAGTTTTATATGAAAATTCAGAAATTTTTATAAATAAGGGTGCCAAATAAGGGTGCCAGGCACCGCGTTTACACACTTGTGTAACGACGGTGCCTGGCACCTAAAAAATTTTTTCAATATTATCTCCCCAGCAGCTCGCGGTGGACTTCCATGATGGTATGCCCATAAACGGCAAAGTAGGATAACACACCAGCGAGTGCAAGATACAGGATCAGCACTATAACTTTCGTTTTCATGTTTGCGACATAATAATTCTTACGCCGTTCGACCTCTTCCTGCTGTTTATCTGCTTCCTCTCTCACAGCCGAAAGATAGGCCTCAACCACGATTTCAGGACGTCCGCCCTCCGGCTCTTCCCAATGGGTTTCTTCCTCTGGATGCAAAGACCTCTCAGCAAGAATACGCGCTTTCTCCCGCTCTTTCATGACTTCATCTTTGTAGATAAGCAGGAACCATTTTTCCCGTTTAGCGAGCAATTCAAGCTCCGTCAGCAATGCGGCTTTTTTCAGACGTTTTTTATCATGAAAGAATGGAATATTTCTTCCTGTTGGTACCTGGCGCATCAAACGCTGCTGCTGCACCCTTCCTTCATCGATAAAAGTATCCACGATGTATGGAAAGTTAGGAAGCTCCCGGTATTCACTCATGTCTTCCACGAGAGAATGAATCTTTTCTTCTTCTCTGCGGCAGATTTCCAGCGCCTGGCTGCTCTCCTGCAGGACATAATCCTCTCTCACTCTTCTCCACCACGTGGCGATGCCGAACAAGAAGATCAAAAAGATAATCGGATCAGGTGAAATAAACATGTATGGAATCATACAGATCAGCCCGATCAGCCATAATTTTGTGGAAAGAACACCTACAATCCGGCCCCCGTCCAGCGGAGATACCGGAAACAGGTTGAAAAGGTTCAGCATCGCGCCTAAAAATACAACTAATCCCCAGAATGGCGATCCTTGTGTCTCGTACAAATAAACCGCCGGCAAAAAGGACAGCAAACCGAACAGCGGGCCGGCATAAGCTACAAATGCTTCATCCTTTGCGTTCTTGGGCATTTCTTTCATTCCCACGACCGCACCCATAAACGGGATAAAAATCGCCGACGAGGTAGGTATGCCCTTTCGCTTCATGGCGACCAAATGGCCCATCTCATGGACAAAAAGGAGGTACACAAGGGCAACAGCAAACTTCCATCCGTAAAAGACGGCGTAGGCACCGACCGACAGGAACATGGAAATGAGCGTTGCAAATTTTCCAAGCTTCAATAATCCAAATACCCATTTTAATTTTCCTAGAATAAATACACCAATTGCAGCCAGAACCGTCAAAATTTTAGACTGGCTCTTTTTTTCAGCTCTTTCAGCCATTCATCATACCCCCAATAATCTCTGCGGCAAGAAGTAAGAATCTGTAATTTTATCTATTCAAACCATACCACATATACGTACCAATGGGGAAAAAGTTACAGACCCGCAGAAGAAAAACCGCCTAAGATCAGGCGGTTTAATTGACTCTCCATCTTCTCTTTTTCAGCACGTGGTGCCAGGCACCGCTTTTACATACTTGTGTAACGGCGGTGCCTGGCACCACCACCACGCTCTACTGATACAGTGCCTTTAGTTTCAGCGTCTGGTATTCTTTCAATAGTTCCTCTACGCTCAGTTCGTGCAGATGGCCGTTCTCTGATTTATAGTAGCCTGCATCAATCAGCTTGCTGATCAAGACTTGCTTTTTCTGTTCCATACTGATGATACCCTCCTTTATAGATACGCAATTATTATCATGCCCGCTGGAATGAAAACAGAAACAAGAACGGCTGTGGTTGTCATGCCTACGCTTCCCATTACACCTTCTTCTTCTCCCCATTGAAACGACCGGTTGGCTCCGAGCGCCTGTGCGGAAACACCCATTGCCAGTCCCCGTGCCGTTTTACTTTTAATGTTGCATCGGTCCAGCACGCGGGGGCCGACGATCAGCGAAAATAAGGCTGAGAACAATACAAAAAGAATAGTTAAGGATGCTGTTCCTCCAAGAGAATTCGAGACAGACAAAGCTACAGGCAAGGTTGCCGCTTTTGGAAGCAAGGATGCGACCACGTTTCCTTTAAATCCGAGCAGGACAGCAAACGCACATGCAGAGACAACTCCTGCCAGCCCGCCGCTGACAATTCCTACCGTAATTTTCTTTATATTTTTCTTAATAAGCGGATATTGTTTATAAACAGGAATAGCAAGCGATACAATCGCCGTCTGAAGAAGAATGGAAAAGATGCAGCTTCCTTTTTCATACGTTTTTACATCCATATGAAGAAAAGGCAGCAGAAGAAACAGCAGCAGCGTAACCGTATATAACGGATTCAGCCAGACGTTATGATTGGACTTGCGATAGACCTTCAACCCGAACAAATACGCAAGGCTCGTTGTGACAATACTCATCATGGCATTCCCAAACATCATGCTCATCGATTTCTCCTCCTCTTTCGCTTTTCGTAGTATTCAACAGAAAATCCTGTACCCAGTAAAATACATAAACTGCTCAATGAAAGAACGAGCAGCACCTTCCATATCTGAACATGAACGGTTCCCCAGTTCAGCAGGAGTCCCACCACAGGCGGAATAAACAAAAGCGTCATGTGCCGGAGATGATAGTTTGCCGCTCCTTCCACCCATTCCAGCTTCACGATTCCCATCAACAGGCCAAGCAACAGCAAAAACATTCCAATGATACTTCCGGACAGCGGCAAATGAAAAAATGATGCAGCTGCGTTTCCGGCTCCTAAGGCCATAAGGATGATCCCAAACTGCCATAGCAATGTTTTCAAAATGATCTCCCCCCTCTGTTACCCGGAACGGTTAAGGCTATTATAAAAAAGAAAAATACAGAAATCTCCCATTCTGTCAGATTACCTTACGCACTTTTTTCGAAGAGCAAAAACTCATGTGAGAAAATCTGACATACTTCTTTTCAATAAGGTAAGAAAACATTATAGTAATGGAAAGAACTTCGTGCCACCACTGATAAAGGAGTGATGTGGGTGTCTAATGAGAGTTCATCATATAAAGAGAAAAAAGTGATTTCCATCGGCACGGTTAAAGACTTAACGGGGTTATCGGTCAGGCAGATCCGGTATTATGAAGAGCGGAATTTAATCTTTCCTGCCCGTACGGAAAAAGGCACACGCAAGTATTCCTTTTCAGATGTGGAGATGCTGATGAGCATAGCAGACAAGAGAGAAGACGGGGTTCAGACACATGAAATCAGGAAGGAGCTGAAAAAGGCAGAGGAACGAACGAGAAAAGAACAGTTGCGGGATACGATGATCAGGGGGCAGTTGAACGCGCATTTTAATATGATAAAAAGATAGAAAAGAAGCCAGTTTCTGCAGGTTATGCCTGAAAGAGCTGGTTTTTATTTTGGACAGCGTTTATTCCGCTGATTTTCAGGGAAATTTTACTATATCTACACTTTACCAAAATTAAGGAGGTGCCTTCAGTGGCGGCAGATCAAAGCAATGGTAAATTTAAACGAAGACTAAGCACATTGGACTTAACGTTTCTCGGACTCGGTTCCATTATCGGATCAGGATGGCTGTATGCAGCGGCCACCGGTGCTCAATACGCAGGACCCTATGCCTGGATTTCCTGGCTCATCGGGGCTGTCATCATCATGTTCATCGGACTTGTTTATGCAGAACTTGGCGCGGCTATCCCCGTTGCAGGCGGCTTTGTCCGCTATCCGGATTTCACTCACGGATCCATCGTCGGTTTTCTGATCGGATTCATCTCCATGCTGGCCTATTCAGCGGTCATCAGTATTGAATCGCAAGCGGTCAGGGGGTACCTGGAATACTGGTTTGACGCCCTCGGCCATAAAGACGGAACGCCTACTTTCGCAGGTTTTGCCGTTCAGATTGGTCTCATTCTTCTGTTCTTTTTCCTTAATTACTGGAGCGTCGCATTATTCGGCAAGATCAATACGTTTCTTACTGTCTTTAAATTCGTCGTTCCTTCCATCATTATCATCGTTCTGTTCATGCACTTTGATGCCTCAAACTTCGCTGTGAGCGGTGCACAGCCTGGCGGAGCTAAAGGGATATTCGCTGCCGTTACAGGAGCCGGTATCGTGTTTGCTTTTAACGGTTTTCGCCAGCCGATCGAATTTGCCGGTGAAGCGAAGCGTCCGGAGAAAAGCATTCCGTTTGCCATCATCTACGCCGTACTGATCGGCCTTCTTGTTTACATGCTGCTGCAGATTGCTTACATAGGAGCCGTACCGTCAAATATGCTGGATAAGGGCTGGAGCGGCCTTCACTTCGACTCTCCATGGGCTGACTTGGCTTCTGCACTCGGGATCGTATGGCTTGCCAACCTGGTGCTCGTCGATGCGGTCATTTCGCCTTCCGCTACCGGGAATATCTATTTCTCAGCAACAGCCCGCTCTCTCTTCGCCTGGGCAAAGAATGGTTATTTCTTTAAAATCTTTCAGAAGATTGATAAAAAAAGCGGGTTGCCGCGTGCGGCCCTTTGGCTCACACTTGCGCTGGCCATCATCTGGATGCTTCCCTACCGTTTCCAGGCATGGGCAGACTTGGTCGATGCCAGCACCTCGCTGAAAGCGCTAACCTTTGTCGTCGGGCCAGTATCCTTAATGTCCCTTCGCCATAAAGTGCCGGAACTCAAGCGTCCATTCTTGCTCAAAGCGGCCAACATCGTCACTCCGCTCGCTTTTGTCGGGGCAACACTGGTGATCTATTGGAGCAAATGGAAGGTTGTCTCGTTCATCATTCCGATCATTATTTTATCACTTATTCTATATTTCATTTTTGCGTACCGTGAAGCATCATATTCAAAAGAAAGGGTCAGGCTTCATTTGAAATCCGGATGCTGGCTCATCATCTATTATTTATTCCTGCTTGCCATGTCATTTGTCGGCAGCTATGGTCCGGGAACGAGAGCAGACCATCTCATCCACGCACCTTGGGACACGTTGGTGACCGGCGTACTTTCACTCATATTCTATTATTGGGGCGTTCATTCAGCCCTCGACGACCCAGAGATCAAAATGGATGATGTGGAGAGCACCCATTGATCGTTAACCCCTGTCAGTTAAGCGGCAGGGGTTTTTAAATTACGAGACTGTTATTCTATGATTCAAGCAAAAGAGTGCGGGGAACAGTAAGTAAGTGATTTAATTCCTTGACAGTTTTCCAGAATTGCAGCGAAAGTTATAATAACGGGTTCTTATCCGTACTCGATTTCAAGCAGATAAGGAGAGATGAAGTTGGACAAACTCATGCAGGATCCCAATCAATTCGTATCAGACATCGTTGACGGACTCGTACGCTCCCACCCCGATCAATACGAAAAAGTGGAAAGCGTAAATGTGATTAAAAGAAAAGGCGGTACACCTTCAGGACACGTTGGTCTCGTTTCCGGAGGAGGAAGCGGACACGAACCTGCCCATGCAGGCTATGTCGGTGATGGCATGCTTAGTGCGGCAGTATGCGGAGAAATCTTCACCTCCCCAACGCCAGACATGGTGCTCGAAGGAATCAAGGCGGCAGACGGTGGTTCTGGTGTCCTTCTCATTGTAAAAAACTATTCAGGTGATGTGATGAACTTTGATATGGCTAGGGAATTGGCAGAACTCGAAGGCATCCAGACAGAAACGGTAATCGTCAACGACGACATCGCCATAAAGAACCATGATGACCGGCGCGGTGTTGCAGGTACGGTGTTCGTTCATAAAATTGCCGGTGCCGCAGCCGCTGCAGGAAAACCATTAAAAGAGGTAAAAGAGATCGCCGAAAAGGCGATTCGCCAAGTGCGGTCCATCGGAATGGCCCTCTCCCCTTGCTATATGCCGGAAAGCGGAAAACCGGGGTTTGAACTGCACGAAGATGAAATGGAGATCGGCATTGGTATCCATGGAGAGAAAGGCATCGAGCGGAAACCCATTTCTTCGATAAAAGAGATTGTCGCTCAGCTGCTGGATAAGCTGACTTCAGAGGTAACAGACAAACGAATCGCTGTCATGGTGAACGGAATGGGCGGCACCCCTGTGTCCGAGCTTTATCTAACCTATAAATATGTGAGTGAACAATTGGAACAGCAAGAGTATAAAATTGAACGCAGCTATACAGGAAATTATATGACAGCTCTAGAGATGCACGGATTTTCCATTACACTGCTTGCCGTAGATGATGAATTACTGGGGTACTTGGATGCCCCGTCCAATACAATCGGATTTCCAGTGAGAGGTGAATAAAATGAAATTAACTGCAGAAGGATTGCAAAAAGCGCTGCTTCAAACCGCAGATCAGATCGAACAGCAAAAAGACGAACTCACAGACCTGGACCGCGAAATTGGGGACGGCGACCACGGCATCAACATGTCACGCGGGTTTCAGGCGGTAAAAAAAGAACTGCAGAACAAGGAGTCTTTTGAAGACCTCGGTGAGCTTTCCAAGCTTGTCGGGATGACCCTGATCAAAACGGTCGGCGGCGCATCCGGCCCCCTCTTCGGCACCGTTTTTGTAAAATTCGCAGCCAAGTGGAACGGCAAAGATGCTGTGGAAGGCGATGAGTTGTACAACGGATTTAAGGAAGCCGTTGACGGCATTGCCGCCCGCGGAAAATCTCAAGCCGGCCAAAAGACGATGCTGGACGTATGGGTGCCGTTTACCGAAGCTCTTAAGAGTGATGAACCCCTTGAGACAGTGATTGAAAAAGCATTGGGGGATACGAAGGAATTGAAGGCAACAAAAGGACGAGCTTCCTACTTCGGCGACGCCTCCAAGGGTGTTCAGGATCCCGGTGCCCTGTCTAGTTCCTTTCTGCTTCGCCAGTTCGCGGAGGTGCTGAATGGTTAACCTGATTCTCGTATCTCACAGTGAAAAACTAGCGGACGGTCTTAAAGAACTGCTCGCCGAAATGGCGGCGGATGTGGAAATTCACAATGCTGCAGGCTTAGAAGGCGGAAAAATCGGTACAGACGTCTCCCGGATTGAAGAAGCTTTTTCTTCAGTAACCGACGACGCCATCATCTTAACCGACATCGGCTCAGCGACCATGAACGCCGAGATGGCCCTGGAGCTCTATACCGGTGACCGAACCATTCAATTTGTGGACGTTCCCCTTGTGGAAGGCGCGTTTTTGGCCGCTGTCCAGAGCGGTCAGGGCCAGTCGGTGGAGGAGATTGTGAAGGCGCTGGAAGGTGAGTTTTCTAAGTAAAATTAAAACGGAAGCCCTGGATGTTTTTATCCTGGGCTTTTTATATAGAGCTAGTATTTTTATCCTTAAAATCGTTAGGACGATAAGATTAGGAAATTTTGTGGTCCCTCTATTTATTGCAGCATCTAAATTAATAATATTTATACGTCCTGTAAACCTATAACAATCCACTCATCAACAACATCCCAAAAATTCAAATTATATTCTGGCTGATCATTTGTAAACCATAATGTAGCTTTATCATCAGAGTTATCTTGCATGTTAATCGCAACATAGCCTCCCATCCCATTTTCAAAGAAACCGAATGTAGAATTGAGATTAATTGCAAGAGGTTCCTCTAAATCTTCTATGATTCCCCATTCAAAGTTTTCAAAGCAAGAAATATTTTGTAATCGAACAAGTCCCATTGCTCTACTAGGAAAGTAGAAAAAGCCGTTATGTAACTTTTCATAAAAATCTTTAACTGAAACTGGAATGTGAGAATAATGTTTTTGTAATTCAGAGTTTTTTGAGATACTCTCCGGAGCTCCGCCTTCATAATAAAGAATTTCATTATTTTCACTTTGTACACTATATAAAATAGCATAGGAATCATTATCTAATACCAAATCAACATCTACCAATCTTTCAGTTAAATAAGAAATGGTATTTTTTAATTCCATACCACAAATGCTTTCCCATAGGTTCATTAATCTACTTTTTCTGGAATCATTACTTGTATCTTTAAAAATATCCAGCCACTCATTTGGTAAATCATTCTTATTAAGAGCCTCTATTTCCTCGTTGGAGACTAACTTTATATTTTTCCGATATTCTTTTAAAAAAGTAATTTTGTCCATAAAAATCACTCCTTGTAAAATTCATTTATCATTTGTTGTATTCTGGGAACTAATTCCTTTTCCTTAACCATCATTTTTTCTCTAAACTCTGGATTAACTAAAATGTTTTCTTTCTTATAGAGAACCCATTCTTCAAAAGATTTGGAACCTTTAGATGTATTTGCAGCTTCACTCAGTCCCACAAAGTTATCTATAAAATTTGCAATTTCTTTCTGTTGCTCCAAAGATAACTTCTCAATCCCTTCCATTCTACTTATTTTATCTAAAGATACTATGTGATCAGCATGTAGCTTTTTATCAATAATTTTTCCCGGTAAAGCAAAGTCTTCAGTTCCAATGATTTCATCAATATTTTTATTAATTTCTTTTTGCACTTTTGAGGAAGGTGATGCTCGTCGTAACTTTGAGTAGGTACTGTCGGATATTCTCCGTTCTCCATACCTCGCTGCACCACCCACAGTTTTATCTATTAAATCTCCAGCTGGTTTAGCAAACAACCTTCCCAAATCTTTCACTTTATAGGGCTCTTCAAAATGAAACCCAAGTCCAGATCCAGGCATGCCTGCTATTTCCATAGCTCGACGAGCCTTTGGGAAAATCGGGATGTTCATGACGCCCTTCAAAGCGCTGCGAAACGCATTTTTTATAACATCCGGATGCAGCACCTTCACCATCCCGCGGAACGCTTCAATGGCTTTGTCGCCCATCTTTAAAACTTTTGCACCTTTTATGATCGCTTTGCCTCCCAATCCTGCTAGTTTTGCAGGTGGGAAGATGGTCAGCGCCGTCCAGCCAACAGCTTGAAGCCTGTCCCATCCATCGAGTTTTTCACCGGTTACCGGGTCGTACTCGGCAAAAATACGGACGACGTCGTTTACACCGACAAGCTCCATGCCCCATTCTTTCGCCTTGCCAAACCATCCCTGATCGGCTTCACGAAACTGGGCTTCTGTTCTTTTGACGACTTCCTGCGCATTGTTCAGCAAAGCCTTATAATGATCAAGTTTTTGAATAAGGCTATGGTAAAGTCCTCCTGCATGGGTATTGTCGATATCCCAGTAAGTTGCATGGAGGAGATTATAGTTCCATTTTAACGCATCTTGAATGTCGTCGCACTGATCTTCTAATTTCTCTATATCATTGGCCAGGGCTTCGAGTTCATCGGGCTTGACGTTGATTTGGCTCATCGAGCTTCTCCTGCCTTTCCATTTCATTCGCCATTTCTCTCAGCCGGGCTGCTTCTCTTTTTAACGCTTCTTTCAATTGTTCTCCTATACTTGCCGAAGCAAAGTGAGTGCTTGCTGCTTCTGACATGATTTGCAGGTAAGTGGCTTTGCTTTTGCTTTCCCATGTATCAGCGTTTGTCAGCACACGGTTTCGATCCCATCTAAGCTGGTCGAGCTTTTGCATCAATTCATTCACTTTATGCGAATACCAATCCAGCATCTCTGCCTGCATCCTGTATTTCTGCTTATCAAAAATCACGACATCACCGCCTGCTCAATCTCTGTCTTTCTATTGTAAAAAAGATAAAGGGATGGAGGTACTAGACTAAGTTACTAATATTTGCTAAAAGACGGGATGATTGAACTAGACATGAAAAAATAAGTAAAGGGTGCCAGGCACCGAGATTACACAAGTGTGTAAAACCGGTGCCTGGCACCCTCTCTCTTAAACCTTCGTGAGAAATGCCTGGTGGGCGGTGGATGGGTTTTCGAACCAGCGGGCGATCTCATCCGCTTTTTGCTGATCTTCTGCAGCACTCAGCAGCATCTGAATGACATGCCCTGGAAGCGGTTGTGTCATGGCATTCGTCCACTCTGTTACCTCTTTGACAAAGGGCTTTATACGCTCCCAGTATAAACGGCCGAGTTCTTCATCCCATCGAACAGAATGCTTATGCTCAATCAGCAAGTCAGACAGCTGTTCTGCGCAATAGGATGAGAGATTGCTTCCCTGTCCGGTAATCGGATCGTTGAGAATTACGCTGTCTCCACATCCCAGGAACAGCTTGTCGTTCACGTTGAGATAAGGTATGCGTACCTCTGGAGTAATGGCGATCTGTAAGAAGCCGTTCTCATCACATAGAGCGAAATCGATATCTACAATTCGTTCATGGATATCAGGAAAAAACATTTCGACGGCTTCTCTCATTTTTATCGTGAATGCTTCAGGCGATTTGATGCCTTTAAACATATCCAGCGGCCCTTCAGGAACGGCCGTGATGAACAGGATGGTAACAGGACCGTACTCCGTTTCAGAAGGAATTTCGAACATTTCCCCAATTTCCGGAATCACCGTCACACTGACACCTAGAGGAGAAGTTGGTTTCACTCCTTTAAAATACCCGACGATACACTTTCGCTGCGGGGTTTGAAATGGAGTAAGTTCTTTTTCGACTGGAAACGGAATAAGCGGACCGTTCTTCCCTGTACAATCAATGACCAGATCAAACTCGTCACTGAATGCTTCAATCTCCTCTTTTATGACCTTTTTCTGCTGAAAGGACACACCAGCTCTCTCTAATTCTTCTGCATAACGAGAGTATGCCAGACGCTGATCGACGGATAATGCCGGTTTTTCAAGCATACCCGCAAACAACTTTTGGTCACCTACCGTGATATGAATACTTTCAATCATTGAATCGCTTTCCCACTTCGGCATATGAAATCGTTCCTCGCGGGCTCGTGTTGGACTGAAATGAACCTGCGTGGACATGATCCGCCCGCTGCGCAGCTGTTCTGGTGAACGATGAGAAACAATGGTCACTTCAAAATCATCCTTTAAAGCATAAGCCAGCTGCAATCCGGTCGTTCCGCTTCCCACAATTCCAATACGCTTTTTCAAAACTCTCAACTCCTTAATTAATATGCTTATGCCTAACTTCTTCTTTGATAGGTAAAGTCCCTTTTTTACCTTTAAAAACAGGAAATATAGAACAGGTTTCGACAGATTATTTCCTAGGAAATTCGACTTATCTCCTTTGAAATCAAACCTCCTTGCCATTTACAGACAAATTAGGATAGAAATCGGCAAAATTATGTATATAATAGGAAAAATCAGTTTTTTTATATGATATGATAGAAAAAACTAGAATGGATTAAAGAGGTGGATCATGATTAGAGGGGAGAAAATCAAGTATTTTAGAGAAAAAAATAAACTTACCCAAAAAGAACTCACTTCTGGCATATGTTCAGTTCCCTACCTTAGTAAAGTCGAGAACAACAGCATCGTCCCTTCTCGGGAAATTCTAATTTTGCTTTGCAAAAGGCTGAATATTGAATACGATGAGCTGCTGCAATCCTCCTCAAGCAATGGCATCAAGAAGATGATTTTCAATTGGTATGAAGATATAAAAGCAAGAAATCGACCGGCTTCCGCTGACCATTACGCAACGATCGAGAAGAAGATTAAAGGCATCACCGACATAGAACTTTTAACGATGTTTCACCTGGCCGCTACCCGGCATTTTTTGCTTATTAGGGAATTTAACAAAGCCGAAGAGCAGCTGGCTTTTGCCGAAAAATACATGACCTATATGCCAAAAGAGATTGAAGGATACTACTTTTACTTTTCAGGATTGAATGAATACTTAAATGGACACTTTCAAAAAGCGCTGGAGCTGTATTTAAAAGCAAGCGAATATGTAAATGAGCCGGAGTACCATTACCAGCTTGCACTCATCTACAGCCGGTTGGGTAAGATTACACTTTCCATCTTTCACTCCGAGAGGGCGATGGAAGAGTTCAACAAAAACATCTTATTTTTTAAAGTGGTCGATTGCTACATCCTGTTGGGCATCAACTACAACCGGATCAACGAACACGCAACTGCCCTCTCTTATTTTAAAAAGGCGCTGAAAGGCATCGAATCCCTGCCGGACATCGGCCATTTAAAGATACATATCTATCATAATATTGGGATTGTCTATCATAAGCAAAAGAAGCCGTGGGAAGCGATCGATTATTTCTTAAAATCTCTTAATGTGCGCAAAGATCTGCAAGGCGGAGAGCTTACGATCTACCTTCTCGCCAGCAACCTTTTTCAGCTGAACGAGATTGAAGATGCCACCCGCTGGATTGAAAAAGGGCTAGTGCTATTAAAAGGCGAACTGAATGAAACCTACTGCCTGCTGAAGATCCTGCAATTTCAAGTGCAAAAAAGACGTAACGAAGAAGACTATAAGATCTTTCTTGAAGAGACCGCCCTTCCCATCTTCAAGCAGAAGGATGAATTCATGTATATCCGGATGTGCTATGAGCAGCTGGGCGATTATTATTACCGGAAGAAACAGTACAAGCGCTCAAGCGAATGCTACTGTGAAGCCAACAGCGTCGAGAGCTCATTCATTTAAAAAACGGGTGCCAGGCACCGCTTTTACATACTTGTGTAATTGCGGTGCCTGGCACCTATAAAATCAAAAGGAGTTCCACTTATGAACCTGGATCGATTTGAAGATACGATTAAATCACTTTTTCCTGAAGAGCTTCTCAGTGAGTTTCATGATGATTATGGTTTCACGAGCTGTGTAAAGAACGAGATTAACAGAGTTGGCTACTGCACAAATCTTTCCCTGGAAGCCATAGAGCTTGCAGCCGCTCAAAACATTGACCTGCTGCTGACGCATCATGATGCGTGGGATTTCCTCTACGGCTTGCGGGATGTCTGCATGGAAAAGTTAAAAGAGTACAACATGAGCCACTTCTATATTCACGGACCACTTGATTATGTGGAATTTGGAACGTGCACATCGCTGATGAACGAACTTGAAGTCAACAATATCATTCAACTCTCCATCTATGATGAGGGCGACATTCCAGGGATCGGCGAATTGGCTGAACCGCAATCCTTTGAAGTCCTGACTGAAAAAACAACCCAAACCTTAAACGAAAACCTTCGTGCCTGGAAGCATCATGACCGGCCAGTGAAACGGATCGGTATGGTGACGGGAGCGGGCCATTCCTCCAACACTATCAAAAAGGCAGTGGATGCCGGATGTGATACGTACATAACAGGTGAAGCTACGTTATACAGTATCCAATATGCCCAGTTTGCAGGAATCAATCTTATTGCCGGAAGCCATACGTTTACCGAGATATTTGGTGTAGAAAGCCTGGCAAAAAAAATAAAAGAGCAACATGAAGAGATCAGTATCGTCAGGATTGAAGAGTCTCATTTTGAGGCCAGATAAAGAGCACAAAATGGAGTTATTCACCCCAAAACTGATCATTATTTCTCTCTATCTGCCAAAACTCTGTAACAACAAAATCCCCTTTCCAAATGAAAGGGGATTAAAATCACTTCATAAAATCCGGATTGTTCTTCTGAAAGTTTTGCCACGCCATCTTGATTCCTTGTTGAATTTCCTCCCTCGGAGCGCTAAGACGCTCTTCTGTCCCGCCGTAACCAACCTCCAATAGCTCCTTTTTCAATCCCTCAAAAATAGTATCCGCGAAATCATCCAACGGAGCACCGAATGTATGCAAACCGACGCCTCCCAAGTCGGTATTTACAGCAGGAGGAATCACTTCCACAACTTCGATACTCGTGTCTGCAAGCTGATGTCTTAGTGTTAACGTAAAGGAATGCATCGCAGCTTTTGTTGCACTATAAATCGGAACCCAGACCCCAGGCTGTATCGCCAATCCTGATGTTACGTTCATGATGGCTGCCCTTTTTGTTTCTTCAGGTGAGGAATGAACAGCATGGACAAATGGATGGGGCCTTCAATATTGATCGCCAACTCCTTTTGATAATAACTCCAGTCATGGGTGGCGTTTTGCAAATTTACTCGCTGCTGAATTCCGGCATTATTCACCAATAGATTGAGATCCGGAAATTCATTGACTGCCCACTCAACCAGTTCAATGCGTTCTTCCTCTTTGGAAACATCACACACTTTTGTATGCAGCTCTGGGAACCTCTCTTTTGCTTCTGCCAGCTTTTCCTCGCGCCGGCCAACTGCAATGACCTTGTTTCCTTCTTTTATAAAACGTTCAGCAAAAGCAAGTCCGATCCCTGAAGCCCCGCCTGTTATCAAAATGGTGTTTCCCGTAAGATCCATTGCTGTTCCTCCTGACTGGAATTTTTAGGTTCATTCTATCAACCCCTTCCCTTTTATACAAACAATTGAACGTAATAAAAGGCTCTTGAGGCCATAATAAAAAGACATCCAATTAGATGCCTTTCTTCAACTATTGCAGCCCGTTAGTTGATGCGAATTTAAAAAAAGAACCTTCAATCCAAAGATAGATCAAAGGTTCTTTTTTTTAATTTTTTATTTTATCTCTGTTTTATTCAATCATTGTCTTTTCAATCTCTTCATCATAGAAACGCTTGTCCATTAATGGTTTCTACATCTAAAGAATTAACTAAAGACCGGCTCTTTTTCGCTTAGACCAAGCGTCTCTGCTGTTGAAGTATGAATTTCATGCAGAAGCTCTGGGTTTTCCATTAGTGACAAACCATAAGAAGGAATCATTTCTTTGATTTTCGGTTCCCACTCTTTCATATGCTGCGGGAAGCATTTTTTGATAACCTCAAGCATAACGTGAACGGCAGTCGAAGCACCCGGAGAAGCGCCTAGTAATGCTGCGATCGAGCCATCAGCGGCCGTAATCACTTCCGTGCCAAATTGAAGGGTTCCTTTACCGCCTGCCTCTGTATCTTTAATAACTTGCACACGTTGGCCCGCTACCACAAAATCCCAATCCTCTGCTTTAGCGTTAGGGATAAACTCACGCAGCTCTTCCATGCGCTGTTCTTTCGATAACATAACTTGCTGGATCAGGTATTTTGTCAATGACATCTCTTTTGCGCCTGCCGCCAGCATCGTTAATACATTATTCGGTTTAACGGAAGTTACTAAATCGAACATTGAACCCGTTTTTAAGAACTTTGGTGAGAAGCCGGCAAATGGTCCAAATAGCAACGATTTTTTATCGTCGATATATCTTGTGTCCAGATGCGGGACAGACATTGGCGGAGCACCAACCTTAGCTTTGCCGTATACTTTTGCATGATGCTGCGCTATAACCTCCGGATTATTACACACCATAAAGATTCCGCTTACTGGGAATCCACCAATATGTTTACTTTCAGGAATACCGGATTTTTGCAGTAAATGCAGGCTTCCACCCCCGCCTCCGATAAAGACGAATTTTGCCGTATGGCGTTCTACGCTGCCGCTATCGAGATTCTTCACTTTCAATTCCCAGGAGCCATCGCTAGTATGTTTAATATTATCAACACTATGTTTGTATTTGATATCGACGTTTTTAGTCTTTAAGTGGTCAAACAACATGCGCGTCAACGCACCAAAGTTGACATCTGTTCCAGAGTCAATTTTGGTAGCTGCTATCGGTTCATTCAATGTACGGCCTTCCATGATAAGCGGAATCCATTCCAACAGTTTTTCCGGAACATCGGAAAATTCCATCCCTTGAAATAACGGATTGTTTGACAGCGCTTCAAAACGTTTCTTTAAAAACGTAACATTTTCTTCCCCTTGCACCATACTCATATGAGGCAATGGCATGATAAAATTCTCTGGATTACGTATTAGCTTGCTGTTTACAAGATAAGACCAGAACTGCATTGAAACTTGAAACTGTTCATTAATTTTTATAGCTTTACTAATATCTACAGACCCATCCGGTTTTTCGACCGTGTAGTTAAGCTCGCACAGTGCCGCATGCCCCGTTCCGGCATTATTCCATTCGTTAGAGCTTTCCTCTCCTGCGTTTTCGAGCTTCTCAAACACTTTAATTTCCCATTCCGGTACTAATTCTTTCAAGATTGTCCCTAAAGTCGCACTCATGATTCCGGCGCCAATTAAAATGACGTCAGTGTTAGTTTCTCTGCTGCTCATTTTTACCAACCTTTTCGCCTAAAATTTGCAGAATAGATGCAGGCTTCACACCAAGCTAAGGTGCGATCCAGTCACACACTTTTTCTGTCCCAGTTATAACCATATCATAATGTATTACAATTATTTAAATACTAAATCATCTACTATTATATGATAATTATAAGTTTTTTAAAAGTTGATAATAGCGATTAGTCCGCCCAAAAGGCCTAGAAACACACAAAAACCAAAGCCTTAATGATTTTGTGTTCCAAAAATTTCTTTTCCTTTACTGTTAAAATGTAGTTTGTGATGAAATGAACCAAAAAGACAGCTCCTATAAGAGGAACTGTCCTTTCGCTATTTTACTTCCAGGCCCCGAACCACGTGCCCCATTTTCGGAGGAACTGCTCTTTCAGCGATGGAGACTCAATGCCCTTCTGTTTTTTAAATTCATTATAGCCGGCAAACCCGATCAGCAGGATTCCTGCGATCAACAGGTACACCCACCACGGCATGTTGCCCCAGTATGGCCGGGTCTGCACGAGTACATTGACCAGCAGCACGATCAAACCGCTAAAAAAGTAGCTTTTTTGTTTGGAAACAAAGCCATAGAGGATAGCGATAACAGCCAGTGTACCGAGAATAATCGCATCGATAATTTTATAGCTGTACATTGCATCAATCATAAGAATCAATGAGATGACGCCGATCAAGCTGTATTGAACATACATGATCACCTTTTCGCTCAAATTCCACGTCTTTCGCGTCAGCAGATAACTGACCAGGATCCAAGGCAAGACATACAGCTCTGTCATGAGATACTCAGGGAAATCAATCATGTCGATGATCGTATAGTAGGTTAACAGACCAACGAGCAGCGACAGCGTTTGAAGCACTTTTTGTGCGATGGGAACCTCATTGATCCGTCTTGAATGCTGATACAGCAATAACGCAATCAGGGTGAATCCTGTGATAAATACCCATTCCACAGCCTGCATGCAGCCGGTCCATACATAGACCAGCCCCGCTATTCCATAAAAATCAACTTTTTCCTCATTCTCGTGATGATACAGCTTTTCATATAAAAACATTCCGATTGAGGTAAACAGAATACCAATCGAATACCACACGACCGCACGGAGTGGAGAAGAAAGACTGTAAATATCCATCAAATCGGCCATCCCGAGCCCGAAAAAAATCAGCGGGAAGACCGCAGCCGTTCTCCAATATCCTTTAAGAGAATGGAAAAACGCCATGAACACAAAGATGACACCGATATAGAACCAAAGAGAGATTACGTCCCCGCTGTAATAAGAATCAGCCAGGTATTCGGCCATCACCAGAATGGAGAACGGAACGATATACCATCTAAGCCGTTCCTTCCAGGCTTCTGAAAGAACAAAATAAGCAGCCAGCAGCAACAGGCTGTAGACGAGACGGTTCTCGTTAGGAAACCATTCGTTGACCATGAAACCGAATGCCGCGGATAAAACGGTCAGTCCAGCGTACAGACTGTATTTTCTCTCCGCTTCAAACACCGAACGCCATACATATAACCCATACAAAACCGTCAGCAAGAGATACGGCAGCGTTTCACCTGAAGTAATAAAGTTATAGAATACCGCGTACAGCAGAGCCGCTTGGCCGACAACCAGCGCAGGCAGATGGCTTTGGCGTTCCACCCGCTTTAACACTTCATAGGAAACAAAAAGGAGAGCGGCAATCGTGATCAGTGTGAGCCGTTCGCTCAGCGGATCTGCCGTCAAGTGAAGCAGCGCATAAAAAACAAAGAACAATCCTGCCTGCACCACTCCATAACCGACACTTTGTTTAAAATACCGCGTCCCTACGAACATCATAAAACTAAACAGCAAACTGCAGACGAGACGGATCCAGTCGGCTTCCGTGTCAAAGGAGGCAAGAAAACTGATAAGAGAAACGAACATTGCACCGATCAATGCGTATTGACCGAGAATGCGGTCTGTTTTTTTCCAATAATACAGTGCAGCCAGAAGTATTGTTCCCATTCCAATCGCGAGCGCACGATCCGGGTCAGGAATAAGCGCCATTCCCATTGAAAAGCCCGCAAAGAACAGGAAGACCGAGACACCTGCACCAAATACTTTTTGGGAGATGCCCTGCTCGGTCAAATAATGTCTGGCCCCCAGTCCTGTCAGCAGAAGGGCGAGAACAACGGTCTGCCAATACTCAGGAATCAACAGCGTCAATCCGAAACCACCCATCAGGAACGCTCCGCCAACATAAAGGCTGGAACGACGGATCGGCCGGATGAACTGGCCGATTACATACGCAACCAGCCCGGATATTCCGATAGCAAGCGGCCAATACTTTATGCTGGATGGACTGGTGAGATGATACACCTCCAGCGCAGCGCTGAAAATGTAAAAAGGAGCAAGATACGTAAAGAGGCGGAAAGCCGTGTTATAGCTTAAGTAAACAAAGTTACCGGCAATCACGAGATACCCCAGAAGCATCCACACGCTTCCTTCGCCGCTTGAAAGCATCAGCCCTTTTCCTGTAACAAGTAAAAACGCAAGAGCAGAGACAGCCCCGTTGGCGATCTGGTAGTACTTTTTCAAATTGCCCTTCGAATAGCGGGCAACAGCGAGAAGCACCACTGGCACGATTGGAATGAGGACAAGGCTCAGGCCGGCACCAGCCGCTTGTTCAACGAGCTGATAGAGGCCATACGAAACAAAAGCCATAAACAAGAGCTCATACTCCACCCGTTTGTTGACCATTCTCATCGCCAAATACAGAACAGCGGTCAATATCAGGTTAAAGCTCTGAGAAAGCGGCTGTTCAAACGAAATGATAATGAATAACGTGGATAAGATCAGATTGCTTTGAATAAAGATGGGCAAGACCTTTTGAGAAATGTCTGCCTCCTTCGCTTTTCGTACATGAAAAAGATAGATATAACCCGCATTTCCGAGGGCATATGCAAAATAGAACGCGTTCTTCTCAATGCCGAACGCCAAAAGAATAAACGCATAGCCGATAGCTGAAGCAATCAGCGTAAACCAGGCGAACAATTTGGATGAAAACGACTTCGTGAACATCCAATAGATCGGCAGACAGATCAGACTGGTTACCGCCCCCAGCACATACTTACCGTCCCCCGAAAAACTCAGCCAGCTGCCGAACAGCTCAAAATATCCTGCCGACAGAATGGTGATCGGCACGAATAGTGCAAACAGCACAAAGAACGCAAAGGCTGTCTTCGTGATGTGAAGCACCCGCTGTGACAAAGCACCGAGCCCTCCGAATAGAGCGGCGATCCCACCGACAAGCAAGGTTTTCGCCAGAGAACTGAATACGTCCCAGTTGCTCGTTGCGAGGGTAAGCCCGCCAAGCAGAAGAAGCACCACACCCGCTGTCATGAGCAGCGTCAAGTTCCGCTCCCGCTTTTGTTCTGCGGTCAGCGCCGGCTTGGGAGCTGGTGGAGGTACAGGCCTTGGCTTCGGTACAGGCTGAGCCGCTGGCACCGTGCTGGTGATGATCGGCTGTTCCCTCTCAATCTGTTGCGGTTCCTCCGAGCGCTCCGGTTCGGATGTTGCCTGTATATGAGGTTCCTTCCCTTCCGCAATCCTTCTCTGGTCCTTTTCATAGCGGTTGATTCCTTCAACCACTCTTAAGTAATCTTCGTATTTTAAATATCCCTTTTCCTTTAGGTCAAACAAGTCCTTAATCAATTCTGGACCCTTCATGCGACACCCCGCTTTTGCATCGTTATTGCTAAAAACCAACAGATGAACATTTATTCATTCTATGTATCAACCACATTATACATCACTTTTGGAAATAAAAGGGTGCCTATTGCAGACATTTCTACAAAAAATGAGCTTTAGAAGCACAGCTTCTAAAGCTTGGATTCTAACGTTTATAATTCTCGTACCTTCCCGTTGAACCTAAACAACCCATTTAAGTAATCCTTTCTGTTTAAACAAATATAAAACGCCTAATAAAGTAAATCTTTAATAGGCGTTCGAAAAATTATTTAATAAAAGTTTCAATATCCTGATCATTAAAACTAGTATTTAATATGTTGTCTTCTTTTAGTTTCTCTTCGACCATCTTTAAAATATGCAAGAAATGAGTAAGTCTATACATAACAAAAAATCCTCTTTCAAGCGGCAAAGGCATAGTAGTAAATTGCTTCTGCTTATTTTCGTTAATATAACTAATTATTAAGGTTTGATTTTTGTCCATCTCACCATATATTTGCTGAGGTTCAACATCTCTAAAACTGTATAGCCTTTCCTTAATCCCTATATCATCAAAAAGATCTTTTAATTCTTGAGTACTTTTTACATTATGTGCTGGATTATTAGGAGGAAATACCTCGTAGAAATACACTTCTTTTAAAACATTTATAAAAAAATGTGTAATCGCAGACTCTTCATCCGAAAAAACTTTTACATTAGTTTTCTCCGGAGGTGTCCGCCTTTCAAAATTAATGACTGAATACTCCCAATTACCATTTATATTTTCAATTTGACTGTAGGCCTCATAGTCTCCTTTTATTTTGTAAGATGTTATCGGGATTAATTTTTATCTTAATATTTAGCTCGTCACAAGCCTCTAATAATTGGTTCCTATTCACCGTTATCACATTCCCAGGTCGCATGGAGAGCGAGATAATCCCATTTTAACGCACCTTTAATCTCACTGCACTAGCTCTCCAGTTTACCGATATCCGAGGCCAGCGCTTCCAGTTCATCCGGCTTAACGCTTATTTGACTCATCCAGCTTTTCCTGCCTCTCAATCTCGTTTGCTTTTTCCCTGAGCCGCGCAGCTTCTCTTTTCAATGCATCTTTCAACTGTTCTCCCGTACTGGCTGAAGAAAAATGAGTGCTTGCCGCTTCGGACATGATCTGCTTGTAGCTCGCTTTGCTTTTACTTTCCCAGTCTTGTGCTTTGGTCAGTACGTGTACGCGGTCACGTCCGAGGCTATCCAGCTTATGCATTGATTCCGATACCTTGCCGGAATACCAATCCAGCATTTCCGCCTGCATCCTGTATTTTTGCTTGTCAAAAAACATCCGATCACCGCCTGCTTATTCTCTCTCCTCCTATTGTAAAGAAGGCACACGGGCAGAGGCACTAGCCACTTTTACTAAAATCAGGTAATTACTCAGCCTTTTATCCCCATTCCACTGCGACATATTTCCTATTCTCGCCTCATTAGCCATTTATTCCTTGATTCGGCAAATCCAATTGCACTATAGTAGACTCTAGGCTAAATTCCCCTGTCAGCAGGGATTTTTTAACATAAAATTTTGTCGAAAATAGTAGAATTGTTTTGTTTCCAATACCCTTGAAAACCACTAAACTATTATGGGAGATAAAAAGATCTGCTTTATGCGAAGGGAGAACGATCATGTTTTACATCGCATGCTGCCAGCAGCAAGAATTCACTGCGGGTTATGAGGCGGCAACGTTACTATATAATAAGAAGAAAAATATCAGGGTAAGGGGGGAGTTGGATGCCTGAACCTACCCAGAAAAACAAGCGGTATATGCCAGGGATTGACGGGCTGCGGGCGTTCGCTGTTCTCGCCGTCATCGCTTATCACTTAAATCTTGGATGGGCACCTGGCGGATTATTGGGCGTGGGCATCTTTTTCGTTCTATCCGGCTACCTGATCACAGATTTAATCATAGCGGAATACCATCGAACCGGAAAAATCGACTTTAAACAGTTCTGGATCAGACGGGCACGCAGACTCCTGCCGGCTTTACTGTCCATGCTGGCTCTTGTCATTCTTTGGGTCCTTCTTTTTGAACGATCGTTTTTACTGGACCTCTGGGGCAATGTTCTATCTGTCCTTATGTACGTAAGCAACTGGTGGCTCATTTTTCACAAAGTGTCCTATTTCGCACAGTTCGGTCCTCCCTCTCCGCTCAACCATTTATGGTCACTGGCGGTGGAGGAACAGTTCTATCTCATCTGGCCGCTCGTGCTGTTACTCGGCCTTCGCTACATAAAAAATAATAGATTGATTCTCGGGAGCATACTCGTTGCAGCCATCCTTTCCGCCATTGCGATGGCTATGATTTACACACCGGGAGTAGATCCGAGCCGGGTATATTACGGAACAGACACGAGAGCTTTTTCCCTGCTGATCGGAGCCGGACTTGCGATCATTTGGCCAAGCCGAAAGCTGTCCACTCGTCTGCCGAAGGAACAGCGAAAAGCACTCGATATCGTTGGAACGCTCAGTCTCTTTGGGATTTTGCTCTTAATCGGATTCACCAGCCAATTTGATAGTTTCTTATATCGCGGCGGTATGGTCATTCTGTCGATTTTCACCTTATTTGTCGTGGCGGCGCTTGCCCATCCGTCCAGCCGGCTCGGCATGGCCATGGGATGGAAGCCGCTTCGCTGGATTGGTGTCCGGTCGTACGGAATTTACCTTTGGCACTTTCCGGTCATTGTTCTCACCAACCCGGCACAGGAAAATGCCCATCCATCCGCATGGCTCAGAATCGCTCAGTTTGCATTAATCCTTATTCTGGCCACGCTGTCCTGGCACTTTATTGAGGAGCCTATCCGTCAAGGAGCATTGAAACGATGGAGAGCGAAACTGAACATGACGGCACATTCCTGGAAACGTGCGACACTCGTGCAAAAGTCGATCCTTGGCTGCTCAGCAGCAGTAATCGTCGTCATCTTTTTCACGGTTGTCATCCCGCAGCTTCACAAGCTTGAAGCCGGACAGAAAAAGAAAGCCGAGCAGGCCATCATGCATCCTGAGCCTGTAAAACCGAAAGAGAAACCGAAGCATGAACAACCAAAACCGGAAGAGAAGCCAAAACCGAAGCCAGACCAAAAGCCAGACTCGAAACCGTCACCAGTCCCGCCGCCTAAACCGGTGGACGAACGAATCTCAGTGATCGGTGACTCGGTCATGGTGAACGTGGCACCTTATATCAAAGAAAAATTCCCTAAGGCAACGGTTGACGCCAAGATCGGCCGCCAGCTGAAGGATGCTTCAGATGTCATCGATCACATGAAGGCAAACGGAAGCCTGGGACACACAGTCGTCATAGGACTTGGAACGAACGGTCCTTTCTCAAAAGACCAGCTCGTAAACGTGCTCGATAAAGTTGGTAAAGACAAAGAAATCGTACTGATCAACAGCCAGGTTCCCCGTTCGTGGGAAAAGCAAGTGAACCGGACGCTCGCGGAAGTGGCTTCTTCACATCCTCACACGAAGCTTGTGAACTGGAACCAGGCAAGCAATGGACAAACCTCGTACTTTTATAATGACGGTGTCCATCTCAAGCCAAGAGGCGCTTCCGCCTATGCGAAGCTTGTAGAGAGCGCGGTGAACTAGAATAATAGCAGAAAAAGAGAGCAACGGCTTAGCGGCCGTTGCTTTTTTTTATGGCAAAGAAAAAAACTCCGGCTCACATAGGCCAGAGTTCTTAATTCTTCTTATCAAAAAACATACCGTCACCCAAAACCGATGCATACGGATTAGCGTACTGTGCGGAGTGGGTTTTCTTTTGATTCATCAATGTAATGTCATGTTTAATTTCAGCGAGCTGACGGTCGAGCAGTGGCTGAACCACTTCGTTCAGCTGTAGGATAGCGAGCCCCATTCTCTTCTCTTCATCAGTAAAAGTAACAGGAATTTCGCTCAGCAGCGATTCCCGCTGATCCAGCAGCTCATTCAACCGCTCAATGTAGGGTTCGCGCTCTTCTTTCGGAAGACCGCTCGTCACGTGACCGTGCAAGTTATGTGTGATCTCAAGTAAAACGCTGACCGCTCCCATCTTATACTCGTCCTCCCTGCCCATACTGCTGACGGCGGTTGATCTGGATGACTTCCTTCCACGTATCACGGAATTCCGTCACAAAACTCTCCACCTCATCTAAGATCTCGATGCTCCCTTGCACGTTCGCATCAATTAGAAGACGGTTTAAGTAATCGTACATCGGCATCAACGTCTGTGAAACCGGAGCATCCATATTCAATGTCACCATAAGCTCCTGGATGATCTTCTGGGCCTTCAGACAGTTGGTGTTTTTCTCTTGAAGGTTTTTATTATGAATGGCCTGCTTAGCCTGAGTAATAAACTTCAAACAGCCATTATATAGCATCAAAGTCAGTTCACCGGGCGATGCCGTTTGAACCGAGTTATTCTGGTACGACTGGTACGGGTTTGGTAAAGACATCATGTCACTCCCTTAGGTTTTGTTGCTTCGTTATTGTTCGCCGCCAAACTGCTGGGACAAGTAAACACTTTGCTGATTGGAACGTGAGATGGCTTGTTCCATGGCAGTGAATTGACGGTAATAGCGATCTTCTACTTGCGTCAACCTTGTATTGAAATTCGTGATCCGTGTATCCATGTCAATGAGCTGCTTTCCGATAGCAAACTGATTGTTCCCACGAGACGAGTTTCCTGCTTTAGCTTCCACTTTACCCATGATAGAATCAATGGAATCACGAAGACGGTAGGCAATTCCTTTTGTCTCACTTGTAGTCCCCGAATTTGTGAAAAGCTTCTTTACTGCTTCGGGATCTTTTGCGATAGCATCTTTAAGCTTGTTTTCATCTGTAATGGTTAACTTTCCTTTATCAAGGTAGCTGCTAGATGTTTGAATACCGATTTTCGCTAACTGGTCATAGTCCGCTTTGCCGGTATTAACACTCGCATACATATCACTTCGCAGTTGGTTAAGACCACTCGATAAAATAGTATCTCCCCGCAGCATTCCGCTCTTTGCCTTGGCATCCCAAAGCTCAGCTTCTTTATCCGAAAGGTCCTTTCTTTGTTCATCTGTAAGAGGATCATACTTGCGATAACGTTCTTCTGAAACTTTATCATTGATTTTTCCTATAGTTGTATTGTACTGATCAACAAACTTTATGATAGAATCAAAAATGCCCTGTGAGTCAGTTGATGCTGAAATGGTAACCGGGCTTGTTGTGTTGGACTTTAGGGTATATGTCACACCTGAGATCGTAAAAGAGTTAGAAGAACGTGACATGCTTAATCCGTTTAGAGTGAATGTTGCGTCGGTTCCTAAGTTGTTATTAGTGCTAGTTAATTCATTATTTACATTTGAAGTAAAACCCAAATTTTCATATAGATTTTGTGTATTTGTATCCGCAAAAGTAATTTTAGAACCAGCACCGGTCTCTTTATTTGTAATAACTATTTGTCCTGTGCGGCTGTCATAAAATGCACTTACTCCGAGATCTGAATTTGAGAGTTTTTGGGTAAGCGAATCGATGGTTTCTGTAGTCGGGTCAATTGTAATTTCAAAAATTTTATCAGTTGTTCCATCTTTTACAAAATCCGATGTACCAGGCTTTGTTAATTTAAATTTAAGTTTATTATCTGATGGTAAAGTTCCTAAGGATGATAGCTTTGTATCGGCTTGCATAGGATTCGATCCCGTTAAAACAGGTTGTCCAATCCAGGTCCTTGATGTAGCTAACGTTATTTTTTCAATCGTTGTGCTGATATTACCAGAGGAACCATTTGAGGTTGCGGTAACTACAGAATCATTTGTACTTGTTACGGTTTTCTTTAAAAAGGTACTCTGTCTTCCTACTCCATCAAAGATTAGCTGATCAAAATCTTTTAATAGCTTATTCATATCTCGATAGTCATCGCGTTGCCACTCCAAAAGCTGTTTTTTCTGGGTCAACTTGTCTAACGGGATACGCTGTGCCTTCATTAAATCCTTAACCATGGAGTCTATGTCCATACCACTGGCCAGCCCACTAATGCGTGTAGTCATTCACATCATCCTCTCGTTAAATCTTTTTATCAAGAAATAATCCCACATAATCCAGCATCGACGCATACATATCCAAAAACTTTTTTGATGGGATTTCTCGTAAAACTTCCTTTGTTTTATCATCAATAACCTGAACATAGTAGTCATTCAGTTTCTCATGAAGGACAAACTTGGAGGATGTATGAGTTGGTATTAATAGTTCGTTTACACCGTTGATCATTTTACTTAATTGTTGTTTTTCTTGTCTATTAGAATTTACTTCATGGGAGTAAGTTTTATCTTGCATTGTCTCATTATAGAAGTTATTTTGTTTAGGCAACATATTTATTGTAGAACTTGAACTTATTGAATTCATTCCCAAATAAATCTCTCCCGAATAAAAGTTTTTATATTAGTTCTATCGGTTGTAATAATTCAAATTTATAGGAATTGTCATTAATTAAGTGTGATAAAATTATCATAATAATCATTTTTTAGTAACTTTATAATCCTAAAAGAATTGCTTATATATTTTAACGAATAAGATTTCATTCTCAATGTTCAACATTAAATATCGGTACTTCTATCCTCTAAGCATAATAGATAACGAAGCTAAATTATTAAAATTATTTAATTCTAAGAAATCATAAACTTTTTGTAAAAAGCTTTTATTATGTTCAATAGTTCTAGAGAAACACTGTATAAAGTGAATTACAGATTCTTCATCTATTTTTCCTTGGCGGTTTGCTGACACACCTGTTAAGTAAAGTTTTATCAGTGAATACTGTATAACTAAAATGGAGAATTCTTTCATATAGTTATCAGTTTCGTTTAAGGGGAACAATGATTTAAAAACATAATTAACTAGATAGTTTTCAATAATATATGAAAAATTACTAATTGTTAGCTTATAGTATTTATCAATTGATAATTTATAGATTTCTTTCAATTTTTCATCGTTTTTATCTAACTTTAATTGTAAACCATCTAAAAATTCCTCATAAAATTTTGTAAATCCTATGTGATTGATTTTTGCTTGTAAGCGTGAATCAGATATCAATTTTAATAATTTATATTGTAATTCTATTTTTTCCGGTATTTCGTCAAATAAGTTATTTAAACCAGTACTACGAAGGTTATTCTGATACATTTTTATTAGATCATTTATATAATTACTGTCCAAAGAATTGTTTTCTTGAACTTTTTTCAAAAACATTCCGATTAACAGTATTCTTTTCCAAATGTCACATTCTCTATATTGTAAAATTTCAATAATTAACGACCTTATATTCCAATAATGAAATTCTAAAGTTGTATTTTTAAATTGCGTACTGTCAATCTCTCCTTGAAGAGTTCTGTTGTCTGAAGTAATTGGTACAACCTCAAAGTCAATGCCGTCTTTTTGTTTTAGAGCTAATTTAGCAATTTCAGGACACGATGTTGTCCCTGCTCTTTCAAGAAGATTATTCACTTGGTTTGTTACCCTTGGATATATAGCACATGTATTACATAAAGAGCTTTCACCTAATCTGCTATGAATTGTACATAATTTGTCTTCATCTAGAAATCCGCAATTTCCTTCATTATTTAATTGGATATATGCATAAGCATTATCTGACAATGCTTTTTTATTTTTTTTTATTTTCTCTCTCATTTCACTGCTAAAGTCTTTATTTTTTATATTTTTATAATTTTTATATGTTTTTTTATCTATAAGGATTGTCCATCCGCTACAACAAGTATCTTCACAGTTCGGACCTATACAAGAAAATTCTTTCATATATGTTGGCATTAAAATATTTCGTTCCATGTAACAGTAACCACCTTATAAAAAATAGAAGAGCCTTGAAGAAATCCCAAGACTCTCTATAATAATATTACTTTCCTATTTTTATTAACGAAGTAATTGAAGTACACCTTGTGGCTGTTGGTTAGCTTGAGCCAGCATTGCTTGTGCTGCTTGAGAAAGAATAGAATTTTTGTTTGCTCCATCATTTCTTTTGCCATGTCCACATCACGAATACGAGACTCGGCAGCAGTTAGGTTTTCAGAAGATGTATTCAAGTTATTAATAGTATGTTCTAAGCGATTTTGCTTAGCACCTAATTGTGCACGCTCATCTGAAACTTTTTGGATGGCAGTATCAATTGTTTTAATGGCAGTAGATGAAGTTGCCGCATCAGTATCAAGTTTAACAGCATCAACTCCAAGACTTGCAGCATCCATTTTAGCAAAAGTAACATCTAACTTTTGATCTTTGTTTGCTCCAATTTGGAATGTAAATTTACCTGTAGCACCGCCAGAACCATCTAATAATTTCTGAGTATTAAATTCTGTATCAGTTGCAATACGTCCAATTTCTGCAATTAAATCAGCGTTTTCCTTCTGGATTTGGGCTCTGTCATCTGCTGTAGTATTTGTATCATTTGAAGATTGAACAGCAAGTTCACGCATACGCTGAAGAATTGCGTGAGTTTCGTTCAACGCTCCTTCTCCAGTTTGAATCATTGAAATAGCATCTTGTGCATTTCGAGAAGCTTGATCAAGACCACGGATTTGTCCACGCATTTTTTCAGAGATTGCTAGACCTGCTGCATCGTCTCCGGCACGGTTAATCCTAAGACCAGAAGACAACTTTTCCATTGATTTAGATTGTGCGTTAGTTGCACTGTTCAATTGACGGTGCGTGTTTAATGCTGCAATATTGTGATTGATTCTCATTATTTTTCCTCCTTGAAATAACCCGCCCACATCCTTGTGGATGGTTTTTTTGTTTTCAAACAAAAAAGACGATTGCGGCCGTCAAACATCTTTCTCGTTTGCTCATACCTTATATCGTCTCTTTAACAAAATATTTAATAGTTTTTGTAATATTATTTCAAAAACTTTTGAGTCTTTCTATAAGAGCGGCAGATGTATTGGCGGCTGCGCTGTTTTCACTCTTAATCGTCAAATAAACTTCCTTGCGGTGGATATCCACATTCTTGGGTGCATTAATCCCTAGCTTTACCTGATCTCCTTCTACTGCAAGAACAGTAATCTCAATATCTTCCCCTATTTGAATGGCTTCCTTAATTTTTCTTGTGAGTACCAGCATCTTATCCCTCCTGAGACACGGCAATTCCAAGGGAATGCTTCGTAGTATAGTTTTCATCATGAAGGACAACTTGTTTGCCCGTATTTGTTTTTTTATTAATAATCACCGGTGCCTGCAGGTTGGCTGTTGAGGATTCAATCGAGTCTTGGAGGGTAATAATGGCCAATAGGAAGAGATCTTCACGCTGCTCTACCTTAAGAGCTTCAATTACATTCTCCGATAGTGTAAACTCATAATCTTTAAAAAAGAGAAAAGGATCAGTTGTAATAAAAGCGAGCTCGTTTGTAATTACAGACTGCAAAATATTAAAGGGAGTGTCCTCAAAAGGCATTATAATAAATTTTTTCTCTTCTTCAAAACCAGGTATTCCATTTTCAAATGTAATAATATCTTCCTGCTGAATCTCCAGCAGTCCATGAAACTTGCTTTCTATTTTCAAGTTATTCACCACTTTACTTTTTTTCGTCTAACTCAAGACCTGTCACGCTGATAGTAAGAGAAGGCCACTGTTTCATACCTCCATGAACAATTCCCGGTGTGTAGATATGGATTGGTTTATTCACCTTTACCTCAATTTTCGGATGACTAACCTTCCAATTGAGATCCACCTTGCCTGGTTCATAGTTCGTTTTCACACTGTTGGCTGAAGGAATAAATGCGATATTGAATTCCAGCATCGGTGATTCACCGTTTTCCTTCGCCTGGGATGCAATGGCATTCCCTCCATTTTCAATCCTCATCAGTTCGTCACCTTGCTGTGAAAGCCTGGCCATTC
This sequence comes from Fictibacillus marinisediminis, assembly GCF_023149135.1. NCBI lineage: Bacteria > Bacillati > Bacillota > Bacilli > Caryophanales > Fictibacillaceae > Fictibacillus > Fictibacillus marinisediminis. The sequence goes on from NZ_JAIWJX010000002.1 coordinate 3,574,299, forward strand.
CTTCCAGCCAATCGGAATACCCCTTCTGGGCAAATTCTTCAATCCTTCTGGAGATGGATTTTAAATCCATGTCAGCCCGTGCCTGCGACTGATCAATCGTCAGCTTACCTGGAGTCCGTTCTATGTCAAGCTCTGCAGGCCACTGTTCGATGGATAATTCAGCTGCGGGCTGTTCAATTTCCTGAACAGGCTGGGTAATGGACAAGGACAGCTGCCCTCTCACAGATTCCATTTTCAGCTGAGGAATGTTCAATTTTTTTCCCTCCTAAACAAAAGAGCTATCTTAATTGATAGCTCCATTTATTATCGCAGAAAATCCATTAATGATGGCTGAATGATTCTAGCTCCGGCACTTAATGCTGCCCTTTGAACACTCTCCTGCATTTTCAAGTCTGTAATCACTCGTTCCATATCAGCGTCTTCATTATCAGAAAGAATTCTGTTAGCAATGACTTCCTGGTTGCTTACTCGGTCATCAATCAGTTCAATCCTGTTGTATCTCGCGCCAAGATCAGCCCGCTCACTTACGATATTGTTGATATGGCTATCCAATTTATCCAGAAAACCATTGATGGAAGAACCTGAACTCAAAGCCGTTTCCAGATCTTGAATATCACCGAACAAATCTTTTGTAAATACATTTTGCGGTTTGATATTAACAGCCACTTCAATTCCTTGGGATAATTCCAGCTTTACATCATTCGTATTAGTAGAAACTTTACCAGTTGCCAGATCAACAGGCGCGCGGGTCGTATCATTTCCGTTAAAAATATACTTGCCAGACACCTTGGTGTTGGCAATAGAAGCCAAATGGTCTTTTAATTGAGTTATTTCCTTGCCAATCGCCTGCATCTGCGACTCTTCATAGGTTCCATTGCTTGCCTGCACCGTAAGTTCGCGAATCCGCTGCATAACATTAGTCGCTTCATCCAAAGAGCTGTCAGCGCTCTCCGTCCAGCTATATGCCTCTGAAAGGTTGCGTTTGAACTGTTCTACTTCTGTCAGACTTGAACGATAGGACATCCCCTTCATAGCCACAACTGGATCGTCTGAAGGACGACTAATTTTTTTCCCAGTTGAAAGTTGTTCCTGTGTTTTATCCATTCTTTTATAACTATCACTTAAATGTCGAAGCATATTATTCGTTAACATCCCTTGTGTGACCCGCATTCCTTACACCTACCTTCCACCAACACCCATGCCGTTGATAATTTTATCAAGCATCTCATCCACTACAGTGATGTTCCGTGCTGCTGCATTAAATGCATGCTGAAATTGAATTAGATTTGTCATTTCCTCGTCAATTGACACACCTGAAACAGATTGTCTTCGGTTTTCCACAGAGTCTGAAAGAACTAGTGAGTTGTCAGCAAGTCTAGCCGCTTCTTGTGAATCTACTGCCATTTTGCCAATGGCTCCTTCGTAATAGCCTTGTAGCGAAGTTGTTTCTCCACCGTATGGCAGGCTACTGTTTTTCACATTAGCCAGTTTCAGGGCATTGCCTCCATCGCCGCTATATCCGCCAGATCCTGCAGCCACATCATTGCGGTTTGTTAGAATGACTTTAATATCACTAGCGGTTGAACCGGAGAAAAAGTTTTTTCCTGTATTTGTACTTGGCGAGTTGCTGTCCAGACCGTACCCACCGCTGTGTAATCTATTAAACTCTGCAACAAAGCCGGAAGCCATATTATCCAGTTTTTTAATCATATCTGGGTAATCCGTTTTAAGTGAATCTTTTAACCCTTGCAACCTGCCTGACATGTCAGTACCAGCAAGATCTTCTCCTGTCTTCAATGTCAGACTGGTAAGAGAACTCTTATCACTGCTTAGGACCGCTTTTATTTCATTAACTTTTGAAGTATCAGACCCATCCACTAAAGTCCCAATGGCCGTTCCATTTTTATCAAGCAGTTTAATTGTGTATTTGCCCTCGGCCATATCCAGTGACTGGCCGCCGCTGCCCACTTTCTCAACAGAGATGTTTACGATTTGGGAGAGTTTGTCTACTAGGGCATCACGCTGATCATACAAATCATTCGGTAAATATTTATGTGGCTCAATTTCTCCAATCTGTTTGTTTAGGCCATTAATTTGTGTCAACAATGAGTTCGCCTCAAGCACCGTTGTATCCAATTGACTGCCTATATCTTTTTGAATGGAAGTTAGGGAATTAGACAAGTAATTAAAGGTCTCTGCTACTGCTGTACCCCGTTGAAGAACAACTGAGCGTGCCCCACTGTCTTCAGGATGTACCGAGAGGTCCTGCAGCGACTGCCAAAAACGGTCCATTGTTTTGGAAAGCCCGTTATCACTAGGTTCATTCATGATATCTTCCATTTTTTCCATGGCTTCGCTTTTTGCAGACCAATAACCGTATTTGTTATTCTCTCCGCGGAATTGCTGATCAAGATAACCTTCTCTCACCCTTTGAATCGACCCAGCCTGTACACCAGTTCCCATCTGTCCAGGGACTTGCGGGCGGTTCATAGCTGGTGCGGGGTAAGGCTCCGTCTGGGTAAAATTGACCCGTTGGCGGGAGTATCCGGTTGTGTTGGCATTGGCGATGTTCTGCCCGGTCACTTGAAGGGCATATTGCTGGGTTGTCATTCCGCGGCGGGCGGTCTCTAACCCGTGAAACGTTGATACCATGAATGTTCCTCCGTTCTAGGCTTTTGAATCAAACAGGGAGAAGCTCCCAGCTCCCGCATATTCCTTGGCCTGCGGACGGCTGTATGTTACTTTTTCCGGCTCCGGCATGAACATGTTCAATGACATGTTCACAAACTGCAGCGACTGATGGATCAGCTGCTGGTTCAGCTCGTTGCGTTCCTTCAAAAGCATGTATTCTTTAGAAAGCTCATATTGAAGAGCTTCAAGCTGCTCTTTCTCACTTGGAACAGCCTGCTCAATCAGCTCTGACATCGTGAGAGTGCTTGTTCCATTCCGCACTTCTTCAAGCTCCATCAAGGTCTTCACATGTTCGTTCTCTTTAAGCATCAAGGCATCGAGCGCCTTTACGTCACCTGTTTTTAATATCGCTGTTTTCTGTTCAGCGATGCTGTTGAGCTCACGGTGGACGTGGAGAAGCTCGTTTAATAAAGATTTCATGTCCTTTAGCGCCATGAGATCCTCCTAGTTATTCCAGAACTGATAGAACTTCCGGGCGACCTCTCTTGCGTCGGGCTGGTACTGGCCGGAATCAATCTGGGTTTTAATTTCATGTATTTTATCCTGGCGGCTAACTGAAAATTGCTGTGATGATTGAAGTTCCTTCGCTTCAGCTGAGATTTGAATTTCGTCGCTCTGCTTCATCTTTTCCTCGTTTTTGGAATATTGTTGGCTTTGTTTAGTGTATGGGTTAATATTGACATGATTAAAGCTATTGATCTTCATAGGATTCACCTCTTTTAAGCAGGATCGCTCCTGCATTTCCTATTTCTTATATCGGTTTAAAATAACAAAACTGAAGCTATTCACGGAAAATAGGACTTTTGATTAATCGGTATAGTAAGACCTTCCTAGATCAACAAGCTTCTTTTGCGCTTCGAATTCATTGGTTTTGAGATCACCCATGATTTTCTTTTTGCATGAGCTGCAGAGTCGCCCTTCCTGGGTCGGACCCTCACATGTTTCACATGGATAATAAAAATTCGGAAACCCGACCACACGGATTCTGCCCTGGCGGATAAACTTTGTGATTTTCTCTTCATCCACCCCGGTTTGCTGATGAACATCAAGCAAGGTTGCCTGCCGGTTCTCCCGCTTCCTCATATACTGAAACACCTTTTCAAACATCAGCTCTTCTTCCGTGTAGCAAGAATCACATACTGAACGAAGGTGCTGAACATACAAATTTCCACAGCTTGGGCAATTTTTCAATTCTCCCATTCCGATCACCCCTCTAGTATCTCTACCGTAATTATCGGAAGGAAGATTGGAATGTTGATAGACCCTCATCCGAACTAAACAAAAAAAGTGAAAACCTTCCTCAACGCCCGAGTGTCATGGATGAAACCTGCAAAGCACCACCTTCTTTTAAAACCCTTGAAGCCTGTCTGAGCGTCGCCCCCGTTGTATATACGTCATCAACTAGAACAACGCTTTTCCCATAAACCAGCTTACTATTATTAGCAAGCTCAAAAATTGTTTCCTTCATCTCCAGCCGTTCCTGCCTCGACTTCTTGCTCTGCTTTTTTTCGTGCAGGACTCTCTCCAATGCATGTTCAACCTCAACACCAAGCAGTTCTGCCAATAACTGTGTCTGGTTAAATCCCCGCTCGTAATGCCTTTCCTGACTTAGCGGCACAGGAACGACCACAAATCCTTTAAACTCATGCTGATAGATTTTTCTAAACTCCTGCCTAAACCCCATCACCAGCTCGGCATCACCTCTATATTTCAGCCGGCTAATCAGTTCCTTTAAAAAATCGTTGTAGACATACAATGACCGGTTCTTAACGAGAACACCGCGCCAATTGACGTCTTCTTCCCAATGTATACAGTCGTTACATCTATTTTCTTGTCGATATTGCTCGGGAAATAAAGAAAAAGAGCGTCCGCAGATCTCGCATATTTCCCCTTCAATTCTCTCTAAGGATGAGCTGCATCCCTCGCAAAAGTGCATTTCACCAGCAATGCCAAGCACAAAGCTCCAGCTCACCGTCTCGTAAAAACCTTCATCACAATACAGGCAATAATTCATAAACCTGCCTCCCGATTCATCCCTTCAATGTGCCGTTTAGCATCAACCATCGCACTCGTTTTTCCATAATGAAAAAACACAACCTCTCCTGCCGGGTCGTCCTTGCTTCGGCCAGCCCGGCCGGCAATCTGCACGAGAGCACTCTCCGTGAATATATCCTCTTCCGCCCCGAACACCGCCACATCTGTAAAGGGAACTGTTACCCCACGCTCGAGGATCGTCGTTGTCACCAATATGGATATCTCACCCTTCCGGAACTTCATGACCTTCTCTTTACGTTCAGGATCCTCCGCATGCACACCCTCAATACCCGGGAAAACTGCCTGCAATAATGCCACAATTTGATGTAGAGCCACAACAGACGGAACAAACAAAAACCCCTGACGCTTTACTTCCAACTGATGCTCCACCCAGTTCATCACGTTTCCTGGCAATCTGCCTTTCTTCAATCTCTTCTTCCAGTTACCACACCAAACAAACCTTGGGACAGGCAATGGAAAACCGTGAAACCGAAGCGGAATCTTGACATGCGGAAGCCCTCCTGCCACTGCTCTTTTCTTCATCTTCCGTCCCGGGGTTGCACTTAAATAGACGATCAGTGCATCCTTCTTCTTTGCCTGGTGAACCGCATGCTCCAGTGACGAGTCATACGAATACGGAAAAGCATCCACTTCATCAACCACCACAAGATCAAACGCATCCCGATAACGAAACAGCTGATGTGTCGTTGAAACCACTAGCTGAGCCCCATCCAGCTTTTCCTCACTTCCACCATACAAACCTGCCAAAGTAATACCAGGAAACACTTTGCGCAGCCGAGGCAGCAGTTCGAGCACAACATCGGTTCTTGGCGTGGCCAAACAAACTCTCTGTCCAGTCTTCAATGCTCTCTCCAGTCCATAAAAAAGCACCTCTGTTTTCCCAGCTCCGCACACCGCCCAAATCAGCAACTCACCTTTACCCCCAACACGGGAAACCAGCCCATCCGAAGCCTTCCTCTGAGCAGCCGACAACTCACCCGTCCACGTCAAAGCAACCTCATCCAGCTTCCATTCCAGTTCAGCACCGCACCAGCGGACAAGCGGCGTACACTGACTCACCCGCCCCATCACAAGGCACTTCCGGCAGTATACACATTCCTTCTCCTTACACCGAAAACAGGAAAAAGACGAAAACAAACGCGGCTTATCGTTGCCACAACGCTTGCAGACAAACGAACCGCCAGCTTCTTCTATTCCTTTTTCGTAAGCTAAGCAGCCATTAAGATAATGCTCATGAATCACATCAATCGAGTAGGGAAGTTCTTCAAACAAGAGGAGTTTGCCTGATAAAGAGGCTTGTAGTTCAGCAGAAAAGGGGGAAACCTCACTAAAATCGGGGGTATCAAGGACTTGAAGCTTGTGAAAGGAAACAGGTACTGCACTGACATCTGGCGGCTTCAGCACTTCAGGAACCGCCAGACTTTTTCCATCAACAAAAAAAGAGACGAACCTCATGGTGCCGTCTCCTGTTGATAAGGAATTTTCATAAAAATCCCTCCGTATGTTTATTTAATTTTTGGCTCTTTTCTAAAAGATTATTGCTTTTAGGTCATTTTTGTAAAGAACCTTCTTTGATCAGTTGATTGGAGTGCAAGGTGCGAGACTCCTGCGGGGGTAGCGTGACAGGTAAGACCCAAAGGCGCTTGCGCCGTGGGGCTTAACGCACGCCCCGCGGAAAGCGAGCAGCCTGGAACGGAAATCAACCACTCCCAAGAGCAACAAAGGTTACGAAAACAGCCTTTCTAAAAGATTGTGCTTTGGGAACCTTTTTGTAAAGATCCTTCATTGCTCAATTGATTGGAGTGCAAGGTGCGAGACTCCTGCGGGACGAGCGTGACAGGTGAAACCCGCAGGCGCAAGCGCCGAGGGGTTCAGCGCACGCCCCGCGAAAGTAGGCGTTTACGCCGGTAAAAGCGAGCAGCCTGTAACGGAAATCAACCACTTTCAAAAGCAACAAAGGTTATCTAAAAGACTACTCTTTCATCCACGTGATGCCGATCGATCCTTCGCCAAGATGAGTCCCGATAACAGGGCCAAAATAATCTACCGAGACATCAGCACTGGGATATCTCCCCTGAATATCGGCTGCGATTTCCTTCGCTTCCTCTTCACGCTGCGCATTGATCACACTGACTTTGAAACTTTCATCCGGCTTTACCGATTGCTCCATGAGCTGATGAATACGGGCGATCGCTTTTTTCTTCGTACGGATTTTTTCAAAAGGAACGATTCTTTTATCCTGAAAATGAAGCACAGGCTTGATCTGCAGAAGGTTCCCGACGAGAAGCTGGGCTGCGTTCATACGTCCGCCGCGATGCAAGTGATTGAGATCATCGACCACGAAATAGGCGGAAATGCCTCGCTCTTTAATCGAGTTCAATTTCTCCATGATTTCCGTTGCATTTGCTCCCTCTTTCGCCATATCGACTGCTTTATACGTATAAAAGGCTTGCGGGGCGCAGCTGATTTCAGAATCAAACACATGGAAATTGATGCCTTCCACCATGTCTGCGGCGCTTAGAGCGCTTTGGTATGTACCGCTGATGCCGCTCGATAGGGTGATCATGATCGCCTCATCATAATCCTTTGACAATCGTTCGAGCGTGTCTGCCAGTTCGCCGATGGATGGCTGTGACGTTTTAGGAAGGGCTCCTCCCTTGCCAACCATCTCGTAAAAATCATTCTTGTTAAGCTCCACTTCTTCCTTATACGATTCATTGCCAAAAATAACGTTGAGCGGAATCATTACAATGTTTTTTTCGTTTCTGATGTGTTCTGGTATATATGCCGTGCTGTCTGTCATTATCGCTACCTTGCTCATTGTAATTTCCTTTCCTGACAATATTTCGTCCGTTGTCTCATCTACGTTAGTAGTTTACACGAAACAGGGACCGTTTTCATTAAAACGGCGCATTTCTTTATCTCTATTTTTCTTTCTTTCTCCATCTTTCATCCATTTCCTTCCTGAACCTTTTCCTCTTTATCCATGAGCTGACAAAGAGCCAGCGCCCCATAGAGCGGGGATTGATCCTTTAATCCCGCAAGGACAACCTCAGTTGGGCACGGCACAAACTCTTCAAGCATGCTTTTTATTTTTCCGAGGAACCAATTTCCCGACTGAGCAACGCCTCCGCCGATGACGATCGTTTCAGGATTGATAAGGGCAGCAGCATTGACGATGGCCATCCCCATATGAAGGATGCCTTCCCGTATAATGCCCTGGGCGAGCTTGTCTCCCTCCTCCGCGAACCGAAACACATCTGATGCTTTCAGTCTATTTAGCTCTTCTCCAGAAACCTCACCGTCCAGCCGTTTTGCCTCCCGGTAATGGTGTGCGATGGCCACACCGCCCATTTTGCTGCTTAAAAAGCCATATCCGTCCTTGATTGGAATAAATGAACCCATAGCGGCTTCAGGATCGCTGATCATATGGCCCACCTCCCCTGATGCCCAGTGTGCTCCACGGTAGATTTCACCGTTGATCAATAAACCTGCCCCGATGCTCGTTCCGATCATGAATAGCAGGACATTTTTCTTTCCCTGTGCGGCTCCGTAATAGACCTCTCCCAGCAATCCGCCATTTACGTCATTATCGATATGAACAGGTACGCCCAGCATTTCTTCTGCTTCTTTTTTCAGCTCATAATCCTGCCACTTTAGATTCGGGGCATGAAACACCACGCCCTTATCCGGATCAATGACACCTGGTGCCACGATTCCTGCCGAAACAATATCCTCCCAGCTGACATTCTTTTCTTCAGCCATCTCTTTAGCTTGTTTCGCCAATTCTATTAAAACACCGGAATCCACAAATTCCTGTGTCGGAAATTCTCTGTTTGCCAGCATTGTACCATCTGCTTCAAAAAGGGCTGCTTCCACATTGGTACCGCCAATATCTGTTGTTAGGTAATATTTATCTCCCATGTATGCCACCACTCCTGTTTTTCTTACTATTACCCCTGGCAGGATAGAAAAAAACGGTTTAAAAACAGGACATGGTTCTATGGTAAGAGTCTTTCTTAAAGAGGGTTCAATGGACCTAATAATTTTTTTGTAAAAATTTGAGAGTAAAAGAAGGAAAACGTCGAAATTGTAAGAAATTAGTAAAATATATTCATGAATTGGAGGTACTTCATACTATGCAGCATAATCTATATATCGTGGCACTATCTGTCGTCGTTTCCATTGTCTACACATTCGTCGCCTTAGATTTTGTCCGCAGAAGTAACCGTAAAACGATGTCATCCCGCCGTTTGTGGCTGTTCAGCGCTTCATTGACCATGGGGATCGGAATATGGGGTACGCATTTCGTCGGGATGATGTCTTTGAACATGTCTTTGACTGCAGCCCATCATATTCCCGCCATCAGCCAATGCATGCTGATCGCCGTTGCCGGAACCTATGGGGCGTTTTATTTCACCAAATCCTTTCATAAAAAAAGCAGTGTCTTTCTTTCTGCCTTCTTCATGGGCTCATGCATCATCGTCCTTCATTATTTCGGAATGAAAACAGCAGCCATAAACTCCAATCTCCACTATGACTTTTTTGTATCTACCCTTGCTGCTGCAGCCGCTTATCTATTTTCAGGCATTGCGCTCTACCGCCAATTTTCTGCCTCTCAACCCTCATTATTCAACCAATTCATCAATAGTCTGTTTATGGTTTTGGCATTGACAGGATTACATTATATCGGTGAAAAAGCGATGCTGATGAAGTCTCATCCCCTTTTTCTCGTCATGCACGACCCACGCCTTGGAAGTCTTTCTTTGATCGCTACGGCTATTGTAATCGTTGCTTCGCTGTTCATCGCATTGCTGTATGTACTGGGGGCAATGAGTGATCAGCAGCTGAAGCTGAAATCCTTGCAGCTGGATGAAAGCGAACAGCGCAATCACTCCTTGATCGCACTGAATCCAGATGGCGTTTATATGATCGGCAAGGACAGAAGGATTACAGGCGGCAATCATTCTTTAGAAAAGATCACGGGCTATTCTGCAGATGAACTGCAGGGCTCTCTTTATACCTTTCTCCTGGCCCCATCAGAAGCTGAGAAAACAGAAGAGTTTTTTCAGCGTACACTTGCCGGTGAACCGATCAAACGCGAGACACGCATCAAGCATAAAAGCGGAACAGAGTTCGAGGCAGAGATTACAAATATCCCTTATTTTGTTGAGAACAAACTGATCGGCATTATCGGTACGATCAAGGACCTGACAGAATTCAGGATCATGGAAGAGAAATTACGCCTGTCGGAAAAACTAGCCGTTGTCGGAGAACTGGCTGCCGGGGTTGCCCATGAGATCCGCAATCCCCTCACCTCCCTTAAAGGTTTTACACAGATGTTCAAAGACCATCCAAACATTCCTGGCCGTGAAGAATATTTAAATATCATGCTGGAAGAGATTGAATCCATTAATCTCATCACCAATGAATTTATGGTTCTGGCTAAGCCTCATTTAACGATGACAATGCGGATCGACCTGCTCCCCTTGATCAGACAGGTTACCCTGCTTCTGACCGGGCAGGCAAGCCTCAACAATACACAGATCGAGACGCAGTTTTACATTGACAGCGGAACGGTTAAAGGCGAAGAAAACCAGTTAAAGAAAGTGTTTGTTAATGTGATCAAGAACGCGATCGAGGCTATGCCTCATGGCGGAAAGGTAACAATAACCGTTACAGGCATTCAAAACGAAAATCTGCTCATTCAGATCAAGGACGAAGGTGTGGGAATATCTGAAGTCCACTTAAAACAGCTCTTTCATCCTTTTTTTACGACAAAAGAGAATGGCAAGGGACTCGGATTGATGGTCAGCCAAAAGATTCTGGATAACCATATGGGGCATTTACGGTTCACGAGCACGCTTGGCGAGGGGACACTTGCGGAGATCACGCTCCCGGCTGAAAGTGTGACAGAACTTCCAAGCCCGACAGCAAGCTGAAGGGTTTTAGATGAAGGCTGTTTTCTAAAAGATTGTTGCTTTGGGAACATTTCTGTAAAGTGCCTTCATTGACAAGTTGATTGGAGTGCAAGGTGCGAGACTCCAGCGGGACGAGTGTGACAGGTGAAACCCGCAGGCGCTTGCGCCGAGGGGTTCAGCGCACGCCCCGCGGAAAGCGAGCATCCTGGAACGGAGATCAACCGCCCTCAAGAGCTGCAAAGGTTAACAAATAAAAAAAGCCTGGCTCAAACAGAACCGGGCTTCCACAAGCATTTACTATTTTACTTTTACCCAGCCGTTTTTAATGGCTTCAACAACCGCCTGGGTTCGGTCGTTCACGTTCATTTTTTGAAGAATATTGCTCACATGGTTTTTAACCGTTTTCTCAGAGATGAACAGGTCTTCTCCGATACCGCGGTTGCTTTTTCCGTCTGCGAGCAATTGCAGTACTTCACATTCACGGCGTGTCAGGATATGAAGCGGTTTGCGGTACTCAATTTCGTTAAGGCCGATGTTGTTCGGGTTGTTGGCATTGTTCTTCGTTGTTGTAGATAAACGGCGGAACTCATTTAATAGATTGTACGTGATCTTCGGGTGAAGATACGCTCCGCCATCTGCTACGACTTTCACTGCTTCGATCAGGGAGTCAGCATCCATTTCTTTTAACAGGTAGCCGGAAGCCCCTGTCTGAACCGCATGCGTCACATAGGTCTCGTCATCATGGATGGAGAGAATGATCACTTTCGTATCGGGAGCCTTTTCAACCAATCGGCGAGTTGCTTCTACACCATTGATATGCGGCATGTTGATATCCATCAGCACTACATCAGGATGATGCTCGTTCACGATATCCTCGGCTTCTGAACCGTCATCTCCTTCGGCTACAACAGAAAATTCGTCCTCCATATCCAGGATGCGCTTTACGCCTTCCCGGAACAATCGATGGTCATCAATAATTGCAATTCTTGTTTTGTCCGGTGCAGAGGCACTGGATTCATAAACATCTACACTTCTCATTCTGAACCCTCCCGATCTCGTATAGGTATTTGAATATAAACGTTGGTTCCAATGTTTAGACGCGAATTGATTTTCAGAGTGCCTTCCAGCAGCTCCACGCGTTCTCTCATACCGATCAGCCCAAATGAATTGGTCTTTTGCGGTACTGTGGCATCGAAACCTTTACCGTCATCTTTTACAAATAAGGATACATTGCGGTCCGTGAATTCAATTTTCACCGAGATGTTCTTCGGCTCTGCATGCTTGCATGAATTCTGGACAGCTTCTTGAATCAATCGAAATAACGCTATTTCCATCTTCGTATGAAATCTTCGCTCATTCCCCATCGGAACGAGTTCGATCTCAATACCGGTACTTTCCTGGACGTTGCGCAAATATTTTTTTAATGTAGGGACGAGCCCAAGGTCATCAAGCGCCATTGGCCGGAGATCATAGATAATTCTCCTGACTTCCCTTAAGGAGGCTCTGACCATCTCTCTTAAGTCTCTAATTTCAGTTACTGCTGCTTTTGTACCTTTTTCATTAAATACCTTTTCGACCAGCTCGGAACGAATCAACACATTAGCCATAAGCTGGGCCGGACCGTCATGGATCTCCCGTGATACCCGGCGGCGTTCTTCCTCTTGAGCTTCAATGATCTGAAGGCCAAATTCCTGCTTTTGCTTGGCATCTTCCACAAGCTCATTAATTTTCAGTAAATCTCCGCTTAAATAGTTCAGGACAACCGATATCTGGCCGACGAGTGATTCTGCTTTAGACACCGTCTCTTTCAGGCCATTTAAGCGCCTTTCCAAATCGTTTCGTTTTTCCCGCAGCTGTTTTTCAGTCTGGCGGGCAATGGACATTTCGATCTGAATGGCGTTCGCGCTTTCGTATGCGTCGCGAATATCGCCCTCACTGTACTTTTGAAAATGTTTGCTTACTTGAGCGAGCTTTGACCTGGCAATCTTGGACCTTTCTTCAAGCAGGTCCGACCGGTCAATGGCCTCGAGCGCTTTTTCCTTCACATCTTCAAGCTCTTTATTCAGCCGAAGAAACTCCTGCCGAGATTCCTCGCTGATATCGAACACTTGAGTCTGGCTTACTTTAACGGTATTGATGGTTTCTGTAAGAATGCCATCTAAAAGCTTTGGATCGATTTGTGTTTTAGCTGCCATCTTGTAAATATCCTCCAATTAAAACGATAAAGAAGAACAGACTTTAGTTCTAGAACCATCCTACCTAATTTGAACTCAGGTCTTTCTTACCATGAATCCAAATAAAAACATTTATTCCATAAATCTTTCGTATGAAAAAGGAAGTTTATGTCTATTCTGCAAAGAAATTTGTAGGAAGGTTGCTCGCGCCTTATAATGAAGGATAGCACTAAATCCCTTGAATTTGTAGTTTTTTCGGGATAATTTTTATGAGAACTTTACATTTTTCCACTACCATTTATCGTATTGAAATTTATTACTAATTAAAGGTTTTTACTTAAATCCATTATTAAGGAGCACGCTAAAAATGTTATCCAATTATTTTACTGTCAAAGAAACCGGCGAGCATGAGATTGTCATCGAGCGGTCAAGGTTCATTGCTCATATCGCCAGGGCAACGACTGAGGCTGAAGCGATAGAGTTCATTCAACACATCAAAAAAATGCATCATAGCGCCAACCATAACTGTTCCGCCTATCTGATCGGGGAGCATGACAATATCCAAAAAGCGAATGATGACGGAGAGCCGAGCGGCACAGCAGGTGTTCCGATGTTAGAAGTTCTGAAAAAAAGGAAATTAAAAGATGTAGTCGTTGTGGTTACCCGTTACTTCGGCGGCATTAAACTCGGGGCAGGAGGATTGATACGCGCTTACGGAAAGAGCGTGAGCGAAGGATTGAACGCCATCGGGGTCGTTGAACGTAATCTCATGCAAATTGTGCATACTAAAATCGACTACACTCTTCTCGGCAAAGTAGAAAACGATCTAAGGTCCTCTCCCTATATGATCAAAGAGATCAATTACCTCGAACAGGTCGAAATTTTAACTTATGTTGCGGTAAAAGACTTACAAAACTTTAAAGAATACTTAATAAACCTCACAAATGCACATGCTACAATAGAAGACGGTTCATTGGAATATCTGGAAGAAAAAATCTTGTAATTCTATCCCCATTTATTTCAGATATTGTCGAAACCTATGGACTGTAGGGTTGAATTATTGAGAGATCAATTAGGGAACTTTTCCGTTAAAGTGAGGAATAAAACATGAGTTATTATAATGAAGAAAGGCAGCCGACACGGCTTGTCAGAAGGAGAGTCAAGAAAAGGAAACGCCGTCCTTTCCGGCGCTTGATCCGCATTTTTCTTGTTCTCCTTGTGCTTTGTATGCTGGGCGGAGTCGCGTATGCCGGCTTTTTAGCGTATAAGGTTAAATCAACGGCAGACAACAGCTATAAAGGCCTTGCCCATGGCAACAAATCCGATCTTCGCATGGATAAAGTCACAATGGGTAAAGACCCTGTCAACATTCTCCTGATGGGTGTCGAAGACTATAAAGGCTCACCAGGACATTCCGATGCGCTGATGGTACTGACCATCAACCCGGATACCAAGGAAGCATCGATTGTAAGTATCCCGAGGGATACTAGAACATACTTGCCTGATGCGGGACGCAAAGACAAAATCACCCACGCTTATGCCTACGGCAAAAAAGGCCATAAAGAACAGGCTACGATTGATGCGGTAGAGCATTTCCTTGATGTTCCGATCGATTACTATGTACGTACAAACTTCCAGGGCTTCAAAGAAGTTGTTGACTCTGTCGGCGGAATTACAGTAGACGTACCATTCGACTTCTATCAGAAGAACCTGAAAGGCCACAAGATCTACTTCCATAAAGGAAAAATGGATCTGAACGGCGACGAAGCACTAACCTACGTACAAATGCGTAAACAGGATAAACGCGGGGACTTTGGACGCCAGGAACGCCAGCAGCAGGCAATGAAAGCTGTAGCGGACAAAGCGCTGTCCATCAAGTCCATCTCAAGGGCGGACAACCTGCTGAACTCTGTAGGAGACAACGTTCAAACGAATATCTCCTTAAAAGAATTGTTCGGCATGAGAAACTTCTACAAACAAATTCAAAGTAAAGAACTTGAACGTATGAACATCGGTGGACAGGATGAATACATTAATGGTGTTTACTACTTCAGCCCTGATGAGCAAGTTGTTCAAAAAGTAAGAGACCGTATTAGAGAAATCCTTGATTATAAAGGTAAAGGCTCCGCTTCCGCTGACAGCAGCAGTTCTGATGGGACTAGCGAGCAAAGTCAGGGAACTGGAGAATAAGATAATAAATGAAGAAACCCGCTGATTGGCGGGTTTCTTTTTGTGCCTTTTTTTGAAAAATGCTTTAGTTTGCAAGTAAAGTTTAGGTTTTCGCAAGTAATTGGATAAGTTTCGCAAGTATTTTGTGTCGAACCGCAAGTAATCCGACTAATTTCGCAAGTAAAACAGTTATTTTTGCAAGTAAGCGTAACTGGCTGCGCAATTATGCCTTTAAATGAGATGCCTACCACAGTGATAGAGTATAAAAGGAGAGCATACCCCTTCTGTAAGCCTCACATTTCCCTTATTTAACACTTTTTGCACAAGTTTAGGGGGATATAGTTTTCTCCCTGAATAAATTCCTATGCAAACCTGTGAGCCAAACAAAAAAGGTGCCAGGCACCGGCTTTTGACATATGTCAAAAACGGGTGCCTGGCACCTTATATTTAGTTAATCCTTGTCCGGGCTGTTGACCTGCATCGTGCCGATGAACTTCTTGTAGAGGAAGAGCACCGGGCGGTATTTGTGATGGACGAGTCCGATGATCTCTGCGATGACTTCAAGCATCAGCAGAAGTCCGATGATGATCACGACAGAGCCCCACAATGTACTGGATTCAAACACGACGGCAGCGACACTGAACACGATGCTGAGCGCGTAGATCACGAGTACGGTCTTGCGGTGGGACCAGCCCAAGTTGATCAAACGGTGATGCAGATGCCCTTTATCCGGTGCAGAAATCGGCTTTTTGTTCGCCATTCTGCGGATGATGGCAAAGGATGTATCGAAAACCGGCACGCCAAGGATGATGATCGGTACAACGAAACTGAACAGAGTAACGCTCTTATACAGTCCGAGCAGGGACAGAATCGATATGGAGTAGCCGAGGAACAGAGAGCCTGCATCACCCATAAAGATTTTGGCCGGATTAAAGTTGTACATCAGGAAGCCGGCAGTAGAAGCTGCGATGATGAGGGCAAGGGAAAGAATCATCATGTTTCCGTTTAATCCCGCCATGATTGCGATGGTCACCATCACGATGACCGATACACCCGCTGCCAGGCCATCCAGGCCGTCAATCAGATTGATCGCATTGGTGATGGCGATAATCCAGAAGATGGTCGTGATGTATGCCCATGGACCTAAATGAAATGTACCAACAAAAGGTATGGTGATCAATTCAATGGTTAATCCTGTAGAAGCTACGAGAAGTGCCGCAAAAATCTGGCCGACAAGCTTAACTCTCGCACTTAATTCGTATTTATCGTCAATCATGCCGATCACGACAATAAGAACTGCACCTACAATAATCCCGGTTAGCTGCATTTCATACAGGCCCGAGACAAAATATCCGACAACAACGCCAAGGAAGATACCGACTCCGCCCCAGCGAGGCATTAATTTTTGATGTACTTTTCGTTGATTTGGTTTGTCGGTCACATTCAGCCGGACCGCCAGCTTAATGATAAAAGGCATGGCGACCACGACAACCGCGAACGACACAACCGCAGCAATGATCAATTGAACATTCATGTTATCCCTCTTTTTCCAACTCTTCAATGGATTTAAGCAAGGGTCCTCCTGCTTATGTTGCCCAACAACGCCCCATGAAAATTCACATTCATCTTCTTCAGAAATTATATCTCGAAACCGTGATAAACAAAAGTAAAACTATGCTTGTCCGCTGAAGAAGCGGAATTTTCCGCTTCTTCATCTCTTCTCTTTACCACCAAATGAGAGGTTTGAAGCTACTTTTTAAAAATTTCCGGAAGCAGCAGGATTGAGGCGCTAAGCATCAGTCCCACCAGGAGACCCAGCACAGCCTTCCTTTTCGGATCCCCGGCCATGTCTGTCGTATCTACTTTTTCAAGAAGCTTTGGTTCTTTTACTTTCAGCACTCTTGTTTTCAGGTCAAATAAATATTCTTCCTTCTTAATGGTGCCTTCACCAGAGACTTGTGTTCCTTCTACCTTCTTGATTTGATCCTCCAGTGTTGTTTTCCATTTTTCAGTTTGGTGGTTGCTTTCTTTCATGAATTCTTTCACCACTGGCTTCAATTGGGACTTTGCTTTGCTTTTATCCTCATCCATCAATGACAGCGTGATGATCGTATCTGTTTCAGGAACGACCTGAAGCTTGTCTTTCATCGCCTTTTCTTCATCCTTGTTCAAACCTTTAACAGAACGTAAAAACTCTTCGCTCGTAAGGTACTCTTTCGCACTGTCCGGCGTGTTCAGGATGGAGTTTTCAGCTTGTCCCAGCTTCACTTTCGCGGTCGCCTGGGACGTGCTCGGCGCTTTTGAAGCCATAAAGTAGGCGACCACTGTCGTTAAAACAGGAATCAGCAGCAGCAGGATGAATAATTTTTTAAATCGATGCCAGATGCTTTCTGTAATTTCTTTCATTTGCTTGTCCATACACTTACTCCCTTACTTCATTGGTCGATATTGAACCTCATTTTGTTTCACTCTCCAGAAATTAATGTAGCTGATGGAGAATGCGAAAAGCAGCCAGAGGTAGTTTAGCGAAATTTGTGAGCTTGGGCTGATGCAGGAAAGCGAGAAAGCAATCATGCCGCCAAGCAGTCCTTCACTGATTATTTTTTCATAGAGGGTACCCGATTGCCTGAAGATACGGAAAAGCTGCAGGATAACCCAGAGATACAGGAGGACATAACCGGCAAAAATAACAGCTCCGTAATTGACGAGAATCTCGATCCACCAGTTATGGACGTTAATGATTCCCTTTGTCGGAAATTCTGCATAATGCATGAGATAGTATTTAGAGTTCCCCGAACCGATGCCGAATCCAAAACTTTTTTCAAAAAAAAGCAATCCGTTCTTAATGAGGTTGGACCGGATATCGACGGAGGCGATCTCGGCTTGCGAACCACTGGCCAGCAAGCTGTGCAGCATGCCCTCAATCTTTCCGATGGCCGCTGCAAACTTTTCTTTAAACATAACAATACCAGCCGCCAGACCGACGAAGCCAAGAACAACAAGGCTTCTTTTCACTTTCTTGTTTGTTAAAAAGACAAACCAGAAGGCAAGACCCAATGGGATCGCGATAAAATTCGCCCTTGATGACGTAAAGATCATCACATAAAGCGAGAGAAGCATCAACGCAGCCCCCACGGCCTTTAACAGCCAGGATCTTGTACGGTGAACAAAGGCTAAAACGAGAAAGAAACTGACCGAAATAAAGCTGGCAAAATCATTCTCGTTTACAAAAACAGATGTCGGTATTCCTTTTTGATATTCCGCCACCTTGTTGATCCTTGAGATAGCAAGATGGTTGTGCGTGACATGGTTCCAGAGGCCGATCACCGTCAGAACGGCGAACATGCCAAGCCAGATCCAGTACACATGCTTGAATTCCTCCTCCTTTTTCATGAGAAAGACCATAAAAAAGATGAGGGAGATTCCGATGATCAAGAAGATCAGGTCAACCGCACCCATGGAAAAAGAGCGTGTCCAGCTCAGAGAGAACAGGGCGTAAAGCATCCAGAAGAGATGGAAGTACATCACAGGTTTGACCTTTACCCTCTCCCATTCCAATATGTCCTTTTTGAAAAGGGCGAGGTAAAGAACCACAGGCACCATCAAAACGTAAACCATTCGATACGGAAACATCGAGATTGGGCCAACGGGGATATTCATGATTCCCGCGCCCAGGAACGATGAAAAGATCAGAAGATAAAGCAGCAAGTTCATAATAGGAATCTGCTGCACAACTGGTTTGATAGCGATAAAAACAGCCATTAAAGCGACGTATCCTGCAAGTGCCGCTGTCAGAAGAAGCGGTGACTGGACTGGCACTCTGTCGATCAGCCAGCTGCCCGTAATGGCCGCAAAGCATAACGCCAGAATACCCTGTGTAATTTTTGATTGAAAAAGTCTCCGCAAATCAGGCATGTACTTCCCTCCCTTCGCTTTTCCTTCATAGATGCAAGTTTCATCGCTGTTTTCAAGGGAAACACGGGAAGTTTACGCCTCTTGATTTTTCAGCAGCTGGTCGTCTGGCACGCTTTTGAACTTTCTAGCCGGATGGCCGGCCACGAGATCTTGGCTTTCCACATCCTTTGTAACAAGGCTTCCGGCTGCCACAGCTGCTTCTTGTTCAATGACTTTGCCGGGAAGGATCGTGGAGTTGGCTCCGATCCTCCCGCCTTTTTTTACGGTAACGCCTTTAAAATGTTTAAACCGTTCTTTGGACCGGGCCATATAATTGTCATTGGTCGTAACAACACCCGGTGCAATGAACACGAGATCTTCAAGCTCGGAATACGCCGTAATGTAAGCATTGGTTTCAATCTTGCATTTTACTCCGATAACACAGTCGTTCTCGACCGCTGCTCCACGGCCGATAATCGTTTTATGGCCGATCGTCACCCGCTCGCGGATGGTCGCAAGGTCAGCGACGAAGACATCGTCAGCCAGCTCTGCGCTGGCGTAGATGATCGAATTCGTTCCAATCGTTACCCCTGAACCGATTTTTGCGGGCGGCAGTGTTTTTAATTCCGGCAGCGCTGAATTCTTTGCTCTGGCCGGCTGCTTGCCGATGACCGCATTATCCTGGATGATGCAGTTATCTCCGATGGAGACTCCGTCGTAAATGACCACATTATGCCCGATGATCACGTTTGAACCGAGCTGTACATCTTTTCCTAATACCACATTACTCCCCTGGCTGACCGTCAATGAGAACACCCTTTCTTCCTAAAAGCTGAATGCGTTTATGCGAATGATTTTTCTTTTGATTCGTTGACAGGATTTTTGCTGAAATAAGCGGCGATCTGTTCAACGACATACTCCTGCTGCTCCCTCTTCAGTTCAGGGAACATCGGAAGTGAAAGTACTCGGTCTGCCGCTTTTTCTGTTTCAGGCAGGTCACCTTCCTTGTAGCCGAGTTCTTTGAATACGGGCTGAAGGTGCAGCGGTTTTGGATAGTAAATCATAGATCCAATTCCCTGCTCTTTCAAAAACTCCTGCAAACCGGTGCGGTCTGGCACTTGAATCGTGTATTGGTGGAACACATGATAGTTGTGTTCTTCCACAAACGGAGTGACAACGAGATCACCCAGCTTTTCCTTCAACAGTTCCGTGTAGATCGCAGCTTTTTCACGTCGTGCTTCGCTCCATGTGTTCAGATGAGGAAACTTAACGTTCAGGATTCCGGCCTGCAGCTCGTCCAGACGGCTGTTGTACCCCAGGATGTGGTGATAGTATTTCGGCTTGCTGCCGTGAACACGGATCACACGCATCGTTTCAGCAATGTCTTCATCATTCGTGATGATCATGCCGCCGTCACCGTACCCGCCAAGGTTTTTCGTCGGGAAGAAGCTGTAGGTTGCTGTCGTGCCAAGCTCACCGACGTTTTTCCCTTTGTATTTTGAACCGATGGCTTGAGCTGCATCCTCAATGATCGCAAGGTTATGCTTCTTCGCGATTTCAGCGATCGGCTCCATGTCTGCCATCTGGCCGTACAAGTGAACCGGGATGATTGCTTTCGTTTTTTCTGTTACCGCTGCTTCAATTTTCGCCGGATCAATATTGTACGTTTTAGGATCGATGTCAACAAAAACAGGAACAGCTCCTGCACGAGCCACCGCTCCTGCAGTTGCAAAGAACGTAAAAGAAGGAACGATGACCTCATCCCCCTGTTTCACTCCGCATCCAAGCAAAGAAATGTGCAGGGCGTCACTGCCGTTCGCTACCCCCACTCCATGCTTTGCCGCGCTGTATTCTGCTACATCCTGCTCCAGTTTCTTAACGTTATCTCCCAAAATAAAGCGAGATCCTGACATGATATCTTCCAAGCTTGCAAAAATCTCCTCTTTCAGTGATTGGTACTGTTCTGATAGATCAAGCATAGGCACTTTCATCTATGATCCCTCTTTCTTCCTCTATATTTGTATTGCATACTGTTGTTAAAACCTTTTGCTACCGATGTTTAGTCGGGTTTGCCTAGGCGGGGCTCGCTTTGCGAACCCCAGCCTGCGCGCTGAAGGGGAGACTTCGAGTGTCTCTTTTAGCGGCAGTATGCTATGACTTAATTCTCTTTAACACTGAGCTGATACGCCTTAGAAGTTTCCCCAGTTTCCTGGAAGGCGCAGATATCAAGGAAGCGGTCAGCAAGCTTCGTAATATTGTGCTTCTCGTTCACATACCGATAGCTGTTTCTTGAAATCTCTGCTTTTTCTTCTTCACTTAAATTCAATAACTCTTCCAATCCTTCTGCAAACTCTCCCGGCTTTTCAGGAGCAACCGACTTGCCGGCTTTCGCTTCTGCCACAATGTCGTTGGACACATTGCCGGCAAACAGGATCGGTTTTCCGATCAGCAGGTAATCGTTCAGTTTATTTAACGAAATGCCGTATTTATAAAGCTGGGTATCCAGCATGGAAACTAACAATACATCTGCAAGGGCAAGTGTTGGCATCACTTCTTTTTTCGGAATGCCATCAAAGAAATACACGTGCTCATATTCACTGGCGAGATTTTTGAGATTGTCTTTTTCCGGACCGTCTCCGACAAGGACATAGGCTGTTTTCTCCGGAAAGACAAACTTGGCGCTGTTCACGACCGTTTCCAGTGAGTTGGCTACACCGTGGGAGCCAACATACATCGCGACCTGTCCGTGCTTCTCCTTAATCTTGCTGATCTCATCCTCCAGCGAGCTTTTGCCCTCTTTTTCTTCCATACGGTCCATGTTGATGCCGTTCGGGATGACGTGGATAATCTTTTCATCCACACCCATCTCCTTAATGTACTGTGCCGCACCCGGCAGCGTAACGATGATCTGGTCCGCACGTTTATACACGAACTTCTCGATTGCACCGAACATAAGAACTGCGGGGTGGTGCTTCGACATCGAACCGAGCTCGATCAGCGTCCGCGGCCACAAATCCCGGATCTCCACAATGTAAGCAGCCTTCTTCCATTTGCTTAAGAAATAGGCAGCCAGGCAGGCAAACAAGTGAACCGATGAGCCGACGATGGCATCAGGACGCTCTTTTTTCTTCATCCCGCGCCACATCGCCATGAAGAAGAAGGAAATCATGTTCAGGATCCGCATGATCCCGTTCCCTTTGTAAGGCAGGGTCCAGAGCCATTCAAAAATAACGCCGTTCACGTTTTCCTTGTAATTCTTCTTCTGCTTGTTTCTCCAGACAAAGCGATAAGCCAGAAAGCTGCTTGCGAAAATCCGAATCTTATGGTCTTTTTTTACGAGTTCATGGGCAATGTCATAGTGTCTAGTTATTCCTGTTTCCGACGGTTTTAACGCTACGTGATTTAAAATCCATACCTTCATCTGCCTGTTCACCCCATTTTAAAGACCTGTTGTCAGCCATGGCCAACCTTTCGTATAACGCAACCAGCTCTTGGCTTTCTTTTTCCCAGTTGTACTTCTCAATGACGGCCTTCCTGCCGTTTTCACCCATCTGCTTCGCTTCCTCCGGATGTTCCATGATCCATCTCATGGCACCGGCTACCGCGTCAGGATCGAGCGGGTCCACACATAGTCCACAGTGATTCCCGATGACGAAATCCTCCCAGAGCGGGAAGTTGGAAGCGATGGATGGAAGTCCGGCTGCCATGTATTCAAACAATTTGATCGGGTAGGAGACCATGTATCTCGGTTCCGGCCGGATCAGTACGAGCCCGGCGGTGGACTCGTCAAGCACGTCCTTTACTTCGCCTCGGCTGAGCCAGCCTTTATGGTCGACATGGCTCCAGCCTTTCTGCTGCTTCATTTCCTGTTCCAGCTGTTCCGGAGCAAATTTGCCGGCGAGAACAAGCTCGCCTTGTTTTCCTTGCCCGTTCAGAACTTCGATCGCCGAAACCATCTCTTTGATGCCACGAAGTTCCGTGATTCCCCGATATAAAGGAAGCTGCTTTCTTTCCGTTCCGCAGTTTGGCTCTCTGAAGGATTTCCCATCAGTTCTTGCAGGATCGGGAAGTTGTGAACCGTCACCGTGTTGGCGTTATACGTTTTAAAACGCTTCGTGATCGTCGGTGTGGCCGTCACAACGGCATCAAACCTGCTGGCTGCGTATTTCTCCATCTTTTTTACCGAGACTGAGATGTTCTTTCTGAGCAGCTTCGGAATCCACTGTTTGGAGAGGACCTGCTCAGGCACATCTTCATGAACATCATAGATGACTTTCTTGCCTTTCTTTTTTAAGAGAAGACCGATGATCATCAGCTCGGGATCATGGAAATGGTATACATCGGCGTCTACTTCAATCGCCGCCGTATACACGCTTTTTGCAGCAGCAATCATCCGAGAATAGCGGTTGCTTGCCGTTGAGGACACACCAACAACTTTTACGCCGTCTATTATTTTATTTTCGGTATTTGGTGCTATTAAATATACATCGTGTCCCGCAAGAGCTAGCGACCGGCATTCTTTCACAAAAATGCGGATGTCGTCAGCGGGATGGACTGAAGTTAAATGACAGATTTTCACGGCAACGTTCACTACCTTTGGTTTGGGAGTTAACCATTTGCATGGAAAACCAGACCTTGGCTGGCCTGGTTTTTTATTTTTGGTCTAAAGATTGGATCTTTGAAAGATTTTAGTAATCTTCCTTGACAGGTTGATTAAAGTGCAAGGTGCGAGACTCCTCGAAATGAATTTCACATTTTCTTCGTGCGATATACCGCTGCCGAAGCCTTCCTTGTCCTGCGGGAGAAGCGTGACAGGTGAGACCCAAAGGCGCTTGAGCCGAGGGGCTCAGCGCACGCCCCGCGGAAAGCGAGCAGCCTGGAACAGAAATCAACCCTCTCAAGAGCAACAAAGATTACACGTACAACCATCTTATAAGCGTACAAGCTTATAGAAGGTGATACTTTTTCACTTTCGCTGATAAATCTTTCATCGCGTTTCGTGTATCGAACAATACCGGGCTATGTTCAGCGATCAGTTCATAGTCAAATGCTGTATGATCGGTTGTTAATAGAACAAGGTCGGCACTTTCAAGTACTTCTTTGGAAAGGCCATGAGTTTCCACGATACCGCCCATGTAGCGGAACGTGTTAACGTGCGGATCAACAACCGTGTAATTGGCCCCCGCTGCATCCAGCTTTTCAAGAATCGGAATGACTGGTGATTCCCTCATGTCCTCGATGTCTTTTTTATAAGCGACTCCTAGAATAACGACTTTCGCGCCGTTCATCGCTTTCTTTTCCTCATTTAATATTTTCATGCTGCGTTCGATCACGAAGTCAGCCATGCTGTTGTTGATTTCCCCCGCTGTTTCGATCAAGCGGGTATGGTAGTTGTACTCACGTGCTTTCCAAGTGAGGTAGAACGGATCGATCGGAATGCAGTGTCCGCCAAGTCCAGGTCCTGGATAGAAGGCCATGAATCCGTATGGCTTCGTTTTAGCGGCATCAATCACTTCCCAAACATTAATGTTCATCTTGTCGCAAAGGATGGCCATTTCGTTCGCCAGCCCGATGTTAATGTTTCGGAAGGTATTCTCAAGAATTTTCTCCATCTCAGCTACTGAAGGGCTGGATACTTCATGCACTTCACCCTCTAGTACGCCGCGGTATAGAGCAGATGCAACTTTCGTGCACTCTGGCGTCACTCCGCCTACCACTTTCGGGGTGTTCTTCGTGTTGAACACTTTGTTTCCAGGATCGACACGCTCTGGCGAGTATGCGAGGTGAAAGTCCGTACCGCATGTAAAACCAGAAGATTCAAGGATCGGGCGAAGAAGCTCTTCCGTTGTTCCTGGATACGTTGTGCTCTCAAGAACGATCAGCATGCCCTCATGAAGGAACTGGGCGATTTCTTTTCCTGAGCTCTCTACATAGGATGTATCCGGCTGACGGTAAATATCCAAAGGCGTCGGTACGCAAATCGCTACAGCGTCCACTTCTGAGATCAAAGAGTAGTCGGTTGTCGCGCGAATCTGTTTCGTGGAGGTAAGCATCGCAAGCTCTTCGTCCACGACGTCACCGATATAGTTGATCCCGTCATTCACCATTTCGACACGGCTTTCCTGAACGTCAAAGCCGATAACCTTGTAGCCTGCTTTTGCTTTTTCAACGGCAAGCGGCAGTCCGACATACCCAAGGCCTACCACTCCGATGACAGCCTCTTTCGTTTCGATTTTGTTCAACAGTTGTTTTGTTACATCTCGCTGTGTTTTCTGTAGAGTTTCCATTAGTTTAAAACCTCCTGAGGTTGCATATTGACAGGCTGATTGGTTTCTGCTGATTCGTACATGGCAAGGACCAGTTCTAACGCTTTTTTGCCATCTTCACCTGTGACGATCGGCCCCCGGTTTTCTTTTACAGCTTCGACCAAGTCTTCAATGATGCATTGATGGCCGGGCTTTCCGAATGGATCTTCTTCTATCAATTTCTTCAGTTCGGCTGTTTCTTCTTCACTCGTGCCCTCAACGTTCCAGTGCTCTACGTTGACTGCCGTCGGACCGCCGATTTTAATCGTTCCTTTTTCTCCAAAAATGCTAAGTGATTCTTCAAAGTTTTTCGGGTAGATGGTGGTGGCTGTTTCAACGACTCCGAGTGCTCCGCTCGAGAACTTCACGAGGCCGGTGCAGACATCTTCTGCTTCGATGTCCCGGATTCGGGTGGCGCTCATGCTGAATACCTCGTTCACGTCTCCCATCATCCAAAGCATGAGGTCCAGATTGTGAATCGCCTGGTTCATGAGTACTCCGCCGTCCAGCCCTTTCGTTCCTCTCCATGGCGCCTGATCGTAATACGCCTGGTTTCTGTTCCAGCGGACGGTTGCATTGATGTGGCTGATCTTGCCGAGCTTGCCGCTCTCCACCACTTCTTTCAGCTTTTTCATCGCCGGACGGAAACGGTTCGGGTGAACGACCGCCAGCTTCACACCATTGCGTTCACATGCATCAATGATGGCATTTGTATCATCCATTAAAAGAGCAATCGGCTTTTCTACGACTATATGCTTTTTCGCTTCAGCACCCTGTACGGCAAGCGTTGCATGAAAGCCGCTCGGGGTACAAATATTGATAACGTCTATATTCTTGTCAG
This sequence comes from Fictibacillus marinisediminis, assembly GCF_023149135.1. NCBI lineage: Bacteria > Bacillati > Bacillota > Bacilli > Caryophanales > Fictibacillaceae > Fictibacillus > Fictibacillus marinisediminis. The sequence goes on from NZ_JAIWJX010000002.1 coordinate 3,600,349, forward strand.
CCAGCAGCTCCGAGTAATCGGTATACGTTTTGGCATTATACGTTTCCCGGTAGAACTCCATATTTTCCGGGATCATATCACATACAGCGGCGAGTGCTGCTCCTTCTGTCCGGTCAATGGCCTCTGCATGTTTCTTCGCAATATGGCCGCATCCTACAATCGCAAAATTAAGCATCGACAAAACTCCTTTTGATTAAAAACAATAACTTGCTGTTCAATAGATTTCTTCGTTCATTCTATATTATTTCCAAGGAATTTCAGGTAAATTCTCGGTTAAGAGATTGTTAAGCACATTTACAAAAACACGCCGCAGGATAGGGCTTTTTCCGATAAGGCTTGTCGTGCCATGCGGTATAAGATTTACATTTTCTTAACAAAGTAGATTTTGCCTCTGAACGAATCGACCCCCTCAAGAGAAAAGCGCAAGCACCCTGTTTAGGTCCGACAAGCGCTGGAGGTGTTATCCAGCAACACGCTTTTTGTGTTGTGGGGTAAGATCGAAGCGACCTAAGACGAAATTATGTTTTTAAATTTCGTCCTCCGAGGACCTATGCTTAAAACAAGAATCACGTTTTCAGCCCTGGGCGCTGGAGCTAGACATTACTTCCATGCAAGCTGAACTTCGTAGTCCATAAGAAAAGCACCCTCCTGTAAAAGAAGAGTGCTATATATATATTCTTATTGTACGTGCATTTATGTTAAAAACTCTTGAGCGTGCATCTGTTTCACTGTCTCCTGGATACCTTCTGCAAGGGGCACCTCAGGCTTCCAGTTCACAAGCGCCATGAACTTGCGGTTGTCGAGGCAGCTGCGGTAGATATCACCTTCACGCGGCTCTCCGTAAACAGGCTCCAGACTGCTGCCCATTTCCTTCGCCATAACGCGGTACAGCTCGTTCACCGTGATCTCTTCGTTCGCACTGACGTTAAAGATGCCGTCCTTACATAACAGGGCAGCGGTATTGGCCCGGGCCACGTCCTCAACAAAGATAAAATCACGGGTCTGATTGCCGTCGCCATAAATGGAGACCGGCTGTCCGCTCAGCAGCTTATCAAGGAAAATCTTGATAACGCCGCCTTCTCCGTCCTTCGTCTGCTTCGGTCCATAGATGTTGGAATAGCGAAGGATCGAGTAGCCGATGCTGTGTGTTTCGCAAAAGTTGGCGATGTACATTTCACATGTAGCTTTTGAAATCCCGTATGGAGCAGTTGGCTGAAAATGCTCACCCTCTTTGAGCGGCACGTTTTCATTATCGCCATAAATGGCCGCTGTTGATGCGAAGACAAACTTCTTCACATCTAATGCTTTCGCCAGCTCCAGCATTCTGACCGTCCCCTCAATGTTCATCCTCATATCGTTAAGCGGGTCTGCTACGGAAGAAGGCACACTTGTCTGGGCTGCCAGATGGATGATCGCGTCAATCTCATAAGGCTGCAGCCGTTCCGGCAGTGAGGGATCAAGAATATCACTCTGGATGATCACATCTTCCGTGTTTACATTGCTTTCGCTTCCCGTCAGAAAGTTATCCACCAAAATCGGGGTATGCCCTTCCTTCATCAGTGCGTTTTTCGTAAATGTCCCGACGAATCCTGCTCCGCCCGTTACCAATACATTCATGCTAGAATCCTCCCGTCAGTACCTGAGTTTTAGTTTTCGAATAACCGTTCTATAGAGCCGCAGGTCGCTTTTCTTGATCAGCAAAAAGCGGTGATACGGCTCGTTTGTCACTTTTTTGTATAAGACGACCTTTACGAGGAAGCTGACAAAATACGTGATCGTCGCAGAAAATGCGGCTCCGGTCACTCCATACCTCGGAATGAGCACCACGTTCAGCACCAGGTTAAACAGCACGTTGAAGATGGAAAGATACATGTTTAACTCGGGCTTTCCGCGGCCGGCAATGTCATTGGACAGAATCTTCTCGACCGACAGAAGCGCCACACCGGGCAGAGTGATTTGAAGCAGGCTCGCACTGTTCTCATACTGATGGCCGAACAGTGTGACGATCAAATCCTTTGCGACAATAGTCCCAATCAGCGCAATGACTAACGTAATTGCCATAATGTTTCTTGATACGAGAGAAGTGAGATGGTTTCTCTCTTCATCGGTTTCAATGGCTGCGATTTTTGGGTATAGGACATTGGATATAGAAGCCGCAAAGATAGTCAGCCTCTCCCCGATATTCATTGCGGTTACGTAGATCCCTACCGCTGAATCCACCATGAAAAACCCGATGAGGAAAACAACGATACGATAGTTCAAAAAGCTCGCAAAGTTACTGATGTGCGCTTTAAGCCCGTAATTGACGGATTTGCGGAAATACTCCCAAGAGAATCCCCTGATATTAAAACGCAGTCTATGCTTTTTCTTCAGCTGATAGACCATGTAGGCGACATTGATCAAGTTCCCGGCGATGAACGCCATAATCGCCCCTGGAAGGCCAAGCCTGAAAATGAGCACGAAAACAGCGACAAAGCCGAGAATTCCCACCTGGTTCACGACCATAGCCGTATTGAACAGTTTAAAATCCTGCAGCCCCTGAAAGACCGTCTGGAAATATTCGCGCAAAAACATGAACGGCAGCGCCAATAAGCAAAGGTACAGCAAAGTATGCGGAGTATGGTTGAAGAACTTTTCCGAAAAAAAGTAGATCACAATCGCTCCTATTCCCATACTGACCAGGCTCAGCAGCGTACCGATGATGATGTTATTGTTGTAGACCGTATTCAGCTTCACGTCTCCCCTGCTGATGTAATAGATCGTCGACGTGTTGATGCCGAGCGTCAAAAAGGTCAGCAGAACCGTCGGCAGCAGGGTGATCAGTGCATACTTACCCTGTCCAGCAGGACCCAAGATCCGGGCCAGCACAACCAGCAGCAATATGCCGATGACGATATTGGTCACCTGTCTGGAAAAGGTTAAGAAACTGTTTCTGACAAAGCTTCGGTTGCCGTCGCTCATATCACGATCCGCTCCCTTTCTTTACACTTTTTAAAAAGTCTGTGTAATTTTTCTTTGCATCATATTCCTTTTCCCATTTGGCAAAGGCGTTCGAACGGTACTTCATTTTTTGTTCGTCCGGCAGCGCGGCGAATCGCTCGATATCATCCGCCAGCTCAGCAGACGAAACCTCTGACGGGATCAAGAAACCATTGCTTTCATCAACAAGTTCCCTTACACCGCCGACATCTGTCGCGATGACCGGAATCGAAGTACTGAATGCTTCCATAATGGTCACGGGAATTCCTTCACTCTCACTCACGTTCACAAAAAGATCGACCGGCTGTGACTGATAAAATCCAAAGATCTGCTGCTGGGTCCAGTGCCCCTTAAAATCGATGGTGACATGTTCCGGCAGCTCATTTTTCGCTTTGTTCTCGATCTCTTCCCGCTGTTCACCGTCTCCAATATGCGTCCAGTGGATCGGCGATGAGGTTTGTTTTAACGCCTCCACCAACAGATCCAGCCGTTTTACCGGCTTTACGTATGAACAGGAAACCATCCTGAGAATTCGGTCATGTGAAGGGGCTGCGGTAAAGCCAGGTTTTTCAGTCCCGAGCCGGTTCACGAGAAGATGAGCATTCGCGTTTGGATATTTCGTATTAAAATAGTTCTTTCCGTCATCAGAAATCATCCGCACCGAATCGAGGGACGAGATCACTCTTTCCTGAAATGGCAGATAAGGCAGTGAATGCCGGTAATCGTACACGTCCCCTCCGTGGGCGCGGGATACCGCAAAAAGATCCCGGTGCGTTTCCTTCAGCATCGCAAGAGCTACCGCTGAAGGCGTCAGCCAGTACGAATAAAATACGGCATTGCTTATATCAAAATTCGGATCATCCAGCCACTTTCTCTGGATCTCATCACGGATCCGAATCGCATGGCTTAGCCAGTTAGCCACCTGCATCAACCCTTTGCTGCCAAACATACGGGCTTTTGGAAGCTCTCTTGAAAGCCAGCGGCGTCCCTGAGGATCTGCCGTCACACTGTAAAACGTATGAATATATTTTTTTGTGCCTCCAGGCCTTCCGGGCAGCTGGTGGACTTGCACTTTTTCAGAAACAGGCCGCTGCTCTCCGGCTCCATTTACCGCAACAACATCAATCTTTTCAAATAATTGTTCCATATATTTCATTTCGGTTTCTAAAAACTGCTCCCCGGGCAGGTAAGGATAACGGTTGGTTATCAGGATCATGTGCTCTCTTGCTGTTTTTATGCCATTCTGCAATGTGTTCACCATCCTTTGAATCCTGAAGCTCTTAATCATTCTTGCCAAAAAGAGCATGTATAAGGCTGTTCTCTTAATCTTTCGCAGGCCGATTTTTATTTTTGCAATTCCGTTTTTTGCATAAAAAGCCTAACGGAGGCCTGAACTACCATGATAGGGGTCATTTATTAACTCAACTTAAATTTCTCATGAAGCTTTTGTAAATCTTTGTCCGAAATGTCTTTACAGTTACCGGATTCTTCATTAAACTGTAATATTCTTTATATTATTTTTATTGTATTTACACAACTTTAAAGGTATCTTTATTGTATGCTTCCATAAATTTACGTTCCTTATGTCGAGCCATTTCGACAAGGATTACGAAGTTGCATTGTCTGTACGATCCTATTCTGTCACCAGAAAAGAAAATAACAGACCAACAAAACCATAGATATAGATGTAGAGAAGAAAAGGAGATTACTATAGATGGACCGTCAACAAATGCGGAAAAAGAAGAAGAAAAAGAGACGTATAAAGTTTATCGTCTTCCCATTGATTCTGATTCTTTTAGGAACAGTCGGTTTCGGATCTTATTTAACCTATAAATTAGCCAACGCATCATCAAAAGCGCAGGAAACCCTATCACGGGGAGGAAAATCAGAGCTGCGCCTGAATGAAGTTGACCCTGGCAAGGATAACTTTTCCGTCCTTATTGCAGGGATCGATGACAGCAAGCACCGAAAAGGGGAAAAGGGATTTGCAGGCAACCGGACAGACGCCCTCATCCTCGCCACCTTCAACCGTGATAAAAAATCCGTTAAAATGGTGAGCATCCCGCGTGACTCCTACGTTACGATTCCGGGGCGCATCAACAAGGACAAGATCACCCACGCCCACGCGTTCGGCGGCATGGATCTTACCGTGGATACAGTGGAACATCTGTTCAACATCCCGGTCGACTACTATGTAAGAGTAAACTTTGATGCATTCTTGCAGATTGTAGATACACTTGGCGGCGTTGATGTCGACGTACAGAAGAAAATCGTCGAACAGGACAGCAAGGACCGTCCTAGAGCCATCACAATCGAGCCGGGCCAGCAAAGGCTAAACGCTGAGGAAGCTCTCGCATACGCGCGTACGCGTCATGCCGACTCAGACATCATGCGCGGCGACAGGCAAAAACAGATCGTCGAAGGTATCATTAAAGAATCAACACAGATTAAATCGATTCCTAAATACGGCAAGCTTATCGAGAACGTCGGCGACAACATGTCCACCAACTTTACGTTCGGCAACATGCTCGCACTTCTCAAGTACGCGAAATCCGTAGGAGATGTCGAATCGCTTAAATTAGAAGGAACAGACGCAAGAATCAATAATATTTATTACTATTCCTTAAACGAACTATCAGTACAAAATGTGTCCGCCCAGCTGAAAGAGCATCTTGCTTATGACGGCTCAGGCACACAGGACAGCGGAACGGGTACCGGAACAGATTCCAGCAGTACCGATTCCACTACAGATAGCACTTCGGAAGCAAACAACGGAAATTAAGTTTAAGCCGGCCATCGGGGCCGGCTTTTTTCTTTTGGGGTTTGGTTGAGGGCGGTTAAGGTGGGCATGGGCGTGATCGATGAAATAAATGCGTCAAAATCAGTCGAAAGATGTCGAGCTTTTTCTGTTTGAAAATAAAACATGCAGTTTTGAACATAAATTAATTTTTTTGAACATAAAATGGTTGTTTTTGAACATAAATTAGGATTTTTGAAAATAAAAGATACAACGCCATAAAACAACTCTTAATAATCTTTAAAATGCTGTTAAAAATAACCCTGATTCGTAATTTTTACGGTATATAGAGACTGCATTAAAAGAACAAATCCGTATTAGTCCTTATTTTTAATAAAAAATCAGCAAAAATGGACCAAAAATCACTGCAAAATCGCCATACCCGAGGAAAAACCGCCGATACCTCACCACAAATGGCTCTCAGTCACAACAACCAACACAAAAAACCCGAACCTGAACACTGCCCTCAAGCAGCCTCCAGATCCGGGCCCTCATCTAACTATTTAAAAAACTTATCAACAACACGGCTTGCCGCATGCCCGTCTTCCAGTGAACAAAACTTCTCATGAAAGGCTTGATAACGTCCTTCATAGTCATGCTTCACCTGATCAATATTCATGATCGCCGCGGTTACTTCATCCGATGTTCGCAGCAGCGGGCCTGGAGCTTCATTTTCAAAGTCCATATAAAAGCCGCGGAGCTGGTCACGATACATCTCGAAATCATACGTGAAGAACAGAATCGGGCGGTTCATGTTCGCAAAGTCAAACATGACCGAAGAATAGTCAGTGATCAAAACATCCGTCACAAGATAAAGCTCCTGGATATCAGGATAATTCGAGACATTGTACACGAAGTCTCGATATTCTTCCGGAATGTACACTTTATTGCTGACAACGACGTGCATCCTCAGCAGCAGTACATACTCATCGCCGAGTTCTCGCTGCATCTGTTCAAAATCAAACTGCAGCTCGAACGTAAATTTATTGTTTTTCGATGTCTGGTTATCCCGGAAGGTAGGCGCGTAGAGGATAACCTTTTTCCCCTCTGGGATGTTCAGGCGCTGCCGGATACTTTCGGTCAGCTTTTCACGGTCCTCGCGGTAAAAGATATCGTTTCGCGGATAGCCGATCTCCAGCATCTCGCCTTCATAGCGGAACGCGCTGCGGAAGGCTTTCGTTGCATAGGCACTTGGTGAGATGAGATAATCCCATGTTTTCGTCGCCCGATGCACACGCTCAACATAACCTTCATCACGGCCTTCAACCTTTTCGATATCAAACAGCATTTTCTTGAGCGGAGTTCCATGCCACGTCTGGATATACGTCGTTTGCGGACGTTTACCAAGATAGGTCGGGAAGTTCTGATTGTTCACCCAGTAGCCTGCTTTTGCGAGATAGTAATAATAGCTCGGGCTGAGGCGCTTAACAATCTTCGTGTCCTCATCGGAAAATCTAATATTCTTGTTATAGATCCATACCTTCTTATAGTTCAATCCACGGCTGACGATCTCTTCATAAATCGCCCGCGGGCTGTCGGCATACTGCTTGCCTACCCCGCTTTCAAATACAATCAGGTTTGGATCAACAGGCATCAACCGCCGCGCAACATTATAGAACAAACGCATGGTAGGAAAATAATATTTGCTCTTTCGGTACCGTTTAAACAACACCTGAAAGAGCTCACTTTCTTTAAGCTTCACAAACCAGTTCTTACGAGGTTCAAATTCTTGAATCGCTTCATAGATCCGATCATTATGATGCCGATCGCGGTATTTTAAAAACTTAGCCGAACGCTGAATATACTCTTCTTCAGCTTTAAATTGCTGATTCGCATACTTTTCTACTTCATCAAGAATGTCATCCACTTCATAGACAATCTGACCGGGTAAATCGTTTTCAAGATCAAGATGTGAGCGTCTTTTCCCGATAAAACGGTTCTTGTCAAACTGATAATACAAAATGGGTTTATGAAGAAAACTGAAGTCGAAACCGACCGATGAATAATCGGTAATCATCATAGCCGATTCTTTCAAAAGCCGCTGGACATCCACTTCTCCCTGGCTGATGATGCGCACGCGCGTACCTGTAAAATAGGAAGTGAATTTCTGCATGTTAGGGTGAAGGCAGAAGATCAACTCAAAACCCAGTTTATCGGCCAGTTCATGCAGTTTTGGATGATTGATCAGTTCCCGGTATCTTTCAAAATACTCACTTTCCAAAAAGATATCGTCATTGATGATCCAGTCCCGCCATGTAGGGATGATGAGAATCTGGCGTTTCGTCTCCACGTCTCCTGCAAGTAGGCTGTCAAACCTTGAGAGTCCCGTAACTTTAACCTCATCGTAATGGTAGCCAAAGTCGCGGACAATCATATTTTTTTCAAAATCAGAACTGACAAGAAATAGATCTGTATTAAATCCCGGTGCTCTCTTTCCGTAATTGGCGACCATGTTCTTTGTTCCCATAATACCGTGCTGCAAAAAGACTTTTGTTGCTTTAATCGCCTTTTTATAGCTTTTCGTGCGTAATGGAAACAAATAATCAGGATGATGAGACCCAATCACTTTTCTTGCCATAAATGCATGGAATATATGTTCCTTGGACTTATAATAGAGAACATTGCCAAGCGGTTTCACCTGATTTAATTCAGGCGATGTTTCTTCGATCACGTAATACGCTTTTCTTTTCGGATGCTTCTCCCTGAGATATTTAAAGAAATGAAATCCTGTGTCTTGTGCTTTATAAGGCCGCTCACCGACAAGCCATATGTTTTGGCTGCGGTAAAAGGGGCGTAGGAGCCATGACCATCGCTTGATTTTCTTCATGTACCAGTAAGCCTCGTGAGAGAATTCATCTGCCTGAAGGGATAGATTAAATCCTTTAAACGTGAAATACGGGGTCAAAGCATAGATATTCTGTCCTCTTTCAACATAGCCATCTTTTAAGAAGTTCCTCGCTCTAAATCGTGGTTTTCCTATACGGATCAGCAGAGGTTCTTCAGCAAAATCAAAGGTTAGTTCAAAAAAGAAATCATAGATGTCCTGTCCGAACTCCAAATCTTCATAAATCCTTTGAAAGTCAGCTTCCACTTCGTACTTATAACGGTGCATCCCGTATTTATTCAACGTCTGTTCACTTAATTTTTCAGTATTAACCTCTATTCTTACTTCATTATTAGTATCGCGCCCTTTCAGCAGCAATACAGCTTTCTTGATGCTTGCATCCCTTGTAAATAGCTTTCCGTTAAAGAATAGCTGGTGATTGCGGATGACAATCTCATCGATCTGCACCTTTGGCTTGAGCCTGACCATAGCATTGGCAGCTAGCGACACGTTGCCTTTCTTTGTTACGTAAATGAACGTCTGCAGGCCATGATCTTCATAAGGAACGTAATGCAGTACCTCCATCTCGTTAAAACGGCCGAGGCGGACGGGGTAGATGACATCTGTACCTTCATCGTCTCTCGTTTGCAAAACCGCCCGTTCTTCAATCTTTGTAAAGGATTCCTCGGTAAAGTGTTCTTTAGGACGCTGTATATTTAGATACAGATCAAAATTGCTCTTTTCCCCTTCTTTAAAATAGGGAAGAATCTGCTGAATGGAGAATTCAAAAGTGAAATCCGGCGAAGTGCCTCCTTCTGCTACTTTAATCATCTCTCCATCCTCCCTCGAGGAAAGAAGCAGTTCTTTTGCAATAATATCTGGTTTACCCAACCGGCCGGTCAGCCTAATAATTTCGTTGTCCTGATGGATCGTCAAGGCTTGTTTATAAGAGTTTCTTTTTTTTATCTTGGGTTGTGGTCTAAAAGGCTTAATCATACGATTTAGGAAATCCCCTTGTCTCTTCATCATTATTTCTCCTTTTTCTAAATGAACCTTTGTGTTGCCGTAGATCATTATCTATTTTTTCATTTTCGTTTAAAGAAAAATTATGGTTAGAAACTGTATCAAGTTCCCTTATCTTGTCTAAAAAAATAGGATGCATTCTCTTTTTCAAGAGTAGCACCCAATTTATTTTCAGTTATATATTATTTCGTTGATTGTAACTCTTTTTTATCCACTGGCGACTGTCCGCTTTGCTTTCTTTGCACTTGTTCTTTAAATCGTTTCTTCTCTTCTTTTGTCATCGCCTTATATTCTTTTAAAAATGCCTGATACTTCGGAAGAACGTCCTTCATCGGTCCGTAATCCCTGACCTCTCCGTATTCTAGCCAAAGAATCTTTTCACAGAACTTCTTTACCTGTCCCATGGAGTGGCTGATAAAAAAGATCGTTTTTCCACGCTCTTTGAACTCGTTCATCTTGTCAAGACACTTATCGGCAAACGTCTGGTCACCGACAGAAAGCGCTTCGTCAATCACGAGGATGTCAGGATCAACCGTCACAGAAATAGCAAACCCGAGACGTGATTTCATCCCGCTCGAATACTTCTTAACCGGCTGATCGATAAACTTTCCGATTTCCGCAAACTCAATGATCTCTGGTTCAAGCTTTTTGATATCCTGCTTGCTGAACCCAAGCATCAAGCATTTCAGCTCAATGTTTTCACGGCCGGTCAGTTCGTTGTTCAGGCCAGAGGCGATCGCGATGAGCGACACCTCTCCCTTTAAATCGATCGTACCCGACGTCGGCGGGATAATCCCGGAGATCAAGTTGGAAAGCGTTGATTTCCCTGATCCATTCACTCCGACGATGCCGATGACATCGCCTTGATCTGCCTCAAAGCTTATATTTTGAATCGCATAAAAATCTTCGCCATAGCCGTTGGGCAGAATGATGTCCAGCAGCTTTTCAGCAGGCTTTTTATACATTTTAAATTTTTTCGTAACATTGCTTACTACAACAGTTTTACTCATGTCCATCTCTCCGCATCATAAGTAATCCACGAATCGGTTTCTTAATTTTACATGCAGCGTGGAACCAATAAGGAACAGAACCAGCACCAGTCCCCAGAAATACAGCGTGTATTCGAGTTTATCACCGAAAAACCAGCCTTTGCTTAAGAGGGCATCCCGGTATCCTTCTACAATATAAGTAAAAGGATTGGCTTCTACAATCAATTTTAGAAAATGCGGCAATTTTGGATTGTTAAATGGATCCCAAAGAATCGGAGTCACGTAAAACAGCATCCGCATGATGGATTGCACAAACATCTGCACATCGCGTACGATCGTTGACAGTGTCGAGGTGATCAATGACAGTGAAAAAACGAGTGCTACCGCAGCTAGCATGTAATAAGGAAGCTGCAAATAATATAATGAGATCTTCCCTTTTTCAGTAAATTGAAAGATAACTGCTATGATTCCCAATAATATAGCATTCGGATATAGAATCGAAAATATAACATAGCTTGGAATAACACTTAATGGAAAGTTCATCTTCGCGATAATTTTAATTCGTGTATAAATCGATTTTGACCCTTGCAGGATGGCCGGGCTGATAAAAAACCAAATGACAATCCCTGCAACAAGCCATTGAAGAAAAGGTACACCATCGACCGAACGGTTGCTTCGCATTCCCATCCCAAAGACGATCCAATAGACACTGATCTGGATGGCAGGATTCAGGATCTCCCAAAGCATCCCCAAATAGTTATTGTTGTTTTTAATTTTAAGCTCATACATGGATAAACGCATCATCAGGTAAAAGCTGTTAAGTTGTTCTGTTAGTACTTTAAAAGCTGAAATCATTTTCGTAATCCTCTCCCAAAGAGATTGGTTTAGAATACTTTTTGAACGGCTTTGTGAGAAGATTGTCCATTTTCCAGGTAGCAAAATCGTTCATAAAAGTCATTAAAGATCTCTGAATGAATCGTAAATCCGTCTGACTCAAATTTCTCTATTGCTGCAATGACTTCATCTGTTGTCTTCACGAGCGGACCAGGAGCAAGCTGTTCAAAGTCAAAATAGAAGCCCCTCAGCTTATCGCGGTACGATTCGATATCATAAACAAAGAAAATCATCGGCCGCTTCAGGTTCGCATAATCGAAGAACACAGAAGAATAGTCGGTCATCATGACGTCAGATACGAGATAAAGCTCATTGATGTCTCCATGGTAAGAGAAATCATAAGCAAATCCTTCGTATGGCGACAGATCAAAGTTCTCCGCCACAAGATAATGCATCCTTAACACTATAACATAATCTTCCCCAAATTTTTCCTTCAATTGCAGAAGGTCCAGCTCAAGATCAAACTTATATCGTCCTTTGCCATAGAACTGGTCATCGCGCCATGTTGGTGCATAAAGGATAATCTTTTTATCTTGAGGAAGCTGAAGTTTCTCTTTAAGTTCCTTGATGTCCGCAGGATTGTTCTTCGTGTAGAGCACATCGTTCCGCGGATACCCGACTTCCACAACTTCCTTATTGAAATTAAACGCACGGCGGAAAATCTCGGTCGAATAAGCGTTAGGTGATAGAAGATAGTCCCATTTGCTTGATTCTTTATGGAAGTTCGCTTTGTATTTCTTTGTGTTTGTTCCAGGCATATGAACTTCATCCATATCAGCGGCCAGACGCTTAAGCGGTGTTCCATGCCACGTTTGGAAATAAACCGTATGTTTGGCTTTTGGAATCCATAGCGGCATCCTGCTGTTGGTCACCCAATAGCGGGCACGTGCCATCATAAAGAGCCATTTTATTGAGAAGCGTTTGGCATAAGGGATGCCGGCATTCTCAAACTTGCTGATACTTCTGCCGTCAACACTCCAGACAAGCTCAAGTTCAGGACGGTTCTCTTTTAAATATTCGTAGATCGCACGCGGATTACAGCTGTACTGCTTGCCGAGAAAACTTTCAAACATGACCAGGTTCTTCTTAACAGGCAGATAGCCAGCCATCTTAAAGGCAACCATATAGGCTTTTTTCGTCTTTTTGTGCTGTTTTACCTTTGTTATCGTGCGGCGAACTTTCTTTTTCAGCTCTTGCACAAAGCTGTATTGAACCACCTTAATGAGCATCGATCTCGTTTTCTTCCGTGCAATGAGTGAGACCTTCTTCTTTCCGCTGTCCGTATTGAGAATAATATACTTGTTGATCCTTCTTTTAAAAGAAATCAGCTGAAGCGGTATTGCCAAATCTCCTTGATCCGGCCCTGCAGTGTCCTCATCCTCCCACTTGAAATAGAGGCGGAATGTCAATGAATTCTCATCTGTATTGCTGAGATCCTTTACATGGAGGTGTACCTTAAAGCCAGTTGCCTTATATGGCTGCTGCTCCTCCTGATAGTAAGGATTAAGATCTTCCCGTACAACGTTCTCAAACGGAATCACACGTTCCTCAAAGCCTTCAGGGCCTCCGATGACTAACGTTTTTTCCAGTTCTTCATTTTCGTATGGAAAAGGAGAAAAATAGAACCCTTCCAGCGTCACGTTCCCTCTTTTATCAAGCTCCGCATTTTCTACTTTAACAACTGGACCGCGGTCATGGATTTTAAATGAAAGGTTTCCCTTATTCGTCGTATAAGGTGTAATCGCCTGCTTTGTTTCAGGATCGACTATAGAACCGAGCTCAAGGAATGAATGCTTCGTCCTCAAACGGTATTTCTTTTCGATAACTCCAAACTCTTCAATAGTTTCTTCCGGTTCGGGATCATCTTCACTGTCATTTTCGTTTACGCTGTCATTGTCAGCATCCGTTGCTGTTTCTTCTTCAGCAGCTTCCCCTTCGTCTGCGTCATCATCTGCATTAACGTCTCCTGGCTGTTCCTGTTCCTCAGGAGACATTGCTTGCTCCGCATGAATGATGAGGTAAACGTCCCAAACTAGCCCTTTTACCATTTCAGCCTGATCCAGCCTGGATTCAAGGACATAATATTGTTCATTTGCCTCTAACACCATAAAAGGAATCTGCCATTCACGGCCTGACATACGCTCTACAAATAGAAGGTGCCCGGCTAAAGGCTCTTGAAAGACTGAATTGTATTTCAAAAGATATTTCACGATAGCAATATCTTGTTTGAATTCAATATTATGAAGAATACATTTTCTTCTTTTAGTGGGTGCAAAACCTTCTTGGATCTGTAAGTTAGCTTCCGCTTGCATTTACGTTTCTCTCTCTTTCTGTTTCAAGAATATATTCAGCCAACAACCGGCTCGAGTGCCCGAAGTGATATTGGTTCCACATGGCCGAAAATTGCTGAACCTTATTCATGTCATAACCCTTTTCTTTGATTACCTTTACCATCTCGCGGCTGTCAAACACGATCGGCCCCGGGACGAGTTTTTCATAGCTGTCCCAAAGACCCCTTGTTTTACTATACTCCTTTAAATCGTAAGGGTAAAAAATCATCGGTCTGTTTAATAATGAAAATTCATAAGGAATGGAAGAATAATCACTAATTAAAATATCGGTAATCAATAAAATTTCATTAATATCAGAACCGGTGGAATAATCAAATGCAAAGCCGGGATACTGCTCTTCAACATTGATTTTATTCTTAAGTACTGGATGGCTGCGCACCAGAAGCACATATTCTGCTCCAAGTTCACGCTGCAGCATATCAAGATCAAGCTGCAGTTCAAACTCATCCAGCTGGTCATCCCGATAGGTCGGTGCGTACAAAATCACTTTTTTGTCTTTTAGAACTGTATTTTCCCGATATAGTTTTTCTTTAACAGCTTTCGTCCGAATTTCACTAAAAAAAAGATCGGTTCTTGGTACACCGGTCCGTAAAAAATTGGCGGATGAAAGTTGAAAAGCTTCTTTAAATATATCAGCCATCGCGTCCGATCCAACAACGACTTTGTGAAAGTTTTTGTAAACATGTAAAAACCGCTTATGCGCACGCCGGCTTCTAAAGGAAATGGATTCATCCTTCAGTCCAAACGTTTTAATAGCGCCCGCGGCATGCCAAAGCTGTATGCATTCTGTTTCTTTCTTAAAATTGGTGACTGACAGGAAACCAAAATAATTGTCCACCAGGACCACTCTGGAAGTTGCCAGGTGATACGCCGACCTGGCCATGCTCATTATCGAATTTTCAAAGGTGATAAGTTTTGCACTGGGCTGGTAGGGCTGCAATTTAGGTATCGCGTTTTTCGCTGCCAAAAAAACAATATGGCTATCCGGCTGCAGCTTCTTCAATTCTTCATAAAGAAACACGGAGTTATCCCCAAAAGAGACAACAAAGGTTACCTTATTCTTCCGCACAGGAAACAGTTTACAAAATGTAAACTGGAGCTTGAAGTAAAACAGATACAGCCAGATAGCTATTTCTTTAACCATTTTTAACAGTAAATAGATCTTTTTTGATCTGAGAGGTCGAGATTCCGATCGTACGCGGCAAATAAACCACTTCACAATACTCTTTCAAGAAGTCAAATTTCCCTTCCCAGTCATCACCCATTACAAAAATATCGATGTTGTTATCCACGACATCAGAGATTTTTTGGTCCCAAGTCTTTTCCGCAATGACTTCATCCACATAACGGATGGACTCCAAAATCATTTTGCGGTTCTCAAAGCTGTGGTATGATTTTTTATTTTTGATCGCATTGAACTCATCTGCCGATAAACCAACAGTCAGATGGTCACCAAGATCTTTTGCTCTACTTAATAAGTTGATATGCCCCCAATGAAGCAGGTCAAATGTACCGTATGTTAATACCTTTTTCATCTTACAATCCTCTCCTTAAATTGTTCTAGTTGTATTTACCCTATTTCCAATAAATTAATAACAGGTAAATAATTTGTAAATTATATTCATGCTTGTCTATCTCGCTATTAATCTCTTCGCATGGAATTGACGTTTTATTAACTTATTGTAAATGTTTTATGAATAATATAAAGGGAATACAAATTAAAAGCTTCTTTATATAGTAGCGTTAAAGCACTGCGCGGCCGATAATAAGCTCATTTCAGCATTGTGTTAACGAAATCTTAATATACTTTTTACAAACTTAGAAGTTTCATGGTATACTAGGCTTTAAAAGATGTTCCCTTTTGAAACGTCAATACTTATAATATAATCTTTAAGGTCTTTTTACAAGGTCTTAATAAACAATGACATTTATTTCTTGGTCACTCGATTCATGGGAATAAATGCAACTCACACATATAAACAGCTGAGAAATAGCATAGGCATTTAGCTGCAGGCTGGACGTCGGACAAACCTAGTCCTGCTGCAGAGGCTGTGTTTGACTTAATCACTAAAAGTGGGGAATTAATATGAACAATACAGTGAACATATTAGGAATAGACTTTCTAAATACAACGATTAACAACTTTATAAATACACTTCAATCTCACCTTGAGGACCGTAAGAAGGCATTCGTCGTAACGGCGAACCCTGAAGTCGTGATGAAGGCGCGTAAAGAAGAAGATTTTATGAGTGTCATCAAAAACGCGGACTACGTGACAGCAGACGGAATCGGCATCATTAAATCAGCAGGTCTTCTCGGACTTCCGCTCCCTGAGCGCGTGACTGGTTTTGATCTGACCCTTCGCCTGCTAAGCCTTGCGAATGAGAAAAACTACAGTGTTTATCTGCTTGGCGGACAGGACAAGGTGATTGAAAAAGCTGCAGAAGCGATTGAAGCGGAATATCCAAGCGTGACCATCGCCGGTTATCATCATGGATTCTTTGATCTGAACGATGATAAAATCCCGAGCACGATCGAGCACATTAAACCGGACATCGTCCTGGTTGCTCTAGGTGCCGGCCGCCAGGAAGCCTGGATCAGCCAGCATCTTTCCCGCTTCGAGCATGGTATCTTCATGGGTGTCGGCGGCACATTTGATGTTCTTGCCGGAGAAGTGCAGCGTGCACCTGAAGTATGGCAGAAAATGAACCTGGAGTGGTTCTACCGCCTAGTGAAGCAGCCATCACGCTGGAAACGGCAGATCGCTCTTCCGCAATTTGCTTTTAAAGTTCTTCAACTCAAAATGCAGCAGATGACGAAAGTTCCAGTCCGATAAAATTTCATCAAACCATCCCTGGAAAGGAAAGCATTCTTGCTTCTCCTGCCGGGGATTTTTTATTGGACTGTGCAGTGTTTCCAAATATTTATATTTTTATACATTAGATTGGAATTTCTATGATATAATTCGATAGAAAAAATAAAAATTTTGACAATAAACATGTTGTTTCTGTTGCAACCTACAAGAATAGACAATTCTTTTCGACCCTTATGAGAGTATACAGAAACATATCTTGAAATTGATGAGGTGTCATATGCTTTACGTTACACTGTTCGTATGTTTTCTAGCATCGATCATACTAACACCTTTAGTAAAAAAAGCCGCCTTTTTCATCGGAGCGGTCGATAATCCCAACAACCGAAAAGTACATGCGAAAGTGATGCCTCGTGCAGGCGGACTCGCCATTTTTATCAGCTTTTTAATCGGCTTCTGGATTTTACACCCGGAAAGCCCCTATACGATGCCCATCCTAATAGGGTCAGCTATCATTATTATGACCGGTTTACTCGATGATATTTACGAATTATCACCAAAAGTAAAACTCGCTGGGCAGATTGCAGCAGCTCTGTGTGTTGTCGTTTTCGGAGGCATTCAGGTACATTTCATCAACCTTCCCTTCGACGGGCGCCTGGAACTGGGCTGGTTCAGCATTCCGCTAACGGTCCTTTGGATCCTGGCCATCACTAACGCGATCAACCTGATTGACGGTTTGGACGGGCTTGCTGCAGGTGTTTCTTCTATAGTACTGTTTACGATTGCCGCAATGGCCTTTATCATGGGCAACGTCCTTGTTATGGCTGTTGCAGGTATCGTTTTAGCTGGAACTCTTGGATTTTTGTTCTACAACTTTCATCCCGCTAAAATTTTCATGGGGGATACGGGAGCATTGTTCTTAGGGTTTATCATCTCGGTCGTATCACTCCTCGGGTTTAAAAACGTTACATTGTTTTCCCTTGTGGTCCCGGTGATCATCCTTGGTGTTCCCATATCTGATACGATCTTTGCGATCATCAGACGGATTCTGCATAAACAGCCGCTGTCCGCACCAGATAAATCGCATCTGCATCACTGCCTGCTGCGCCTGGGATACTCCCACCGCACAACCGTATTGCTCATCTATGCGATGAGCGCAGTATTCGGAATTGCAGCGATCCTCTTCTCTACATCAACGCTTTGGGGCTCATTGTTCATTATCGCCATACTTACCCTTGGCATTGAGCTTGTTGTCGAGGGAGTCGGACTGGTTGGCCAAAATTACAGACCCGTACTGAACGCCATCAGGCGGCCTAATAAATAGGAAGAAAGTGAAAACCCTCTCTCCTTGGCGGAGAGGGTTTTTTTTGGTGAGTCTGGCTGAGATCGTTTTTGAGATACCCCCAGCCGTATGTTAGTTTCCATAATGTCCGTTTGGCTTGTATTTCTTCGATTTCGGCTTGTATTTTCTTATTTTGGACAGTATTTTCTCTGTTTTGGCGGGTAAATCATGTGTTTTGGACAGTAAATGAGTACTTCAGCTCCAATAAGCCGCTTTGGGTGCCCCTGTGTAAGCTTCAGAACCCCTAATTAGTCCTTTTTTTAAAAAACTGCTCCCCCAGCCGTCCTTTTTCGCTTTTAAAAAGAAAAAACCATCCACTCCCAGGAGGCAGTCCTCCCGGTATGGATGGTTTTCTCAATTTGTCTATTAGCGGTGCCAGGCACCGCCGCGCCATTAGGCATCGCGCCATTAACATGGTTATTGGTTCTCTCCGCCGCCTGGGTGTTTGAAGTCTACAAAGGCTGGCGTGATGTTGATGGAGTTGATATTGTGCACAAATAAGACGGCATCAATATCATGCTGGTCAATGTATTCATAGACGCTCTTCTGTTTGTAGTGGCGCATATCTAGAATCCTTGTCTCGCTATAGTTGCGGGACAGGAACTGAATCATCGGGTTCACATACGAATCCTTCAGAATCAGCACTTTAGGTCCTTTTGGCTTGTTCGGGTTCTTGATGACAGCCTCCGATACATCTCCAGAGAAATAAGTCTCATAACGGTTGGCATATGTCCCCTCTGACTTTAACTTGGACATGTCATAAAATTTATGGCCGCACGTTTTTCGATAACAGATCGAAATCGGTTTTTCTTTAAATTTAGGCTGAGCAATCGTAATTGTATCCGGTTTGGAAGCATACGACTTCGTTGTTTTCCGTGCGTCCGATCCATAAAATGTCTCAGGAGCCTCTTTCCATGTAAACTCGCTTTTCGGAATCGGCTTGCCGACGCCAGGATGCTGTTTGCTCATTTCATCAATAACCTTTTCATACGCATAATGAGCTGCGCGCGGTTTCCAGTGATGGTCAGTGTGGAAATACATATTGTCCTCTTGAAGATGAGGCTGAATCGTCGGCCTTAAATCCATCGCATGAACATCCTTTGAGAAACCTGCTATCAGCTTGTCCGACAGTTCATTGCCGTGAGCCTCGATGTAATCCGGGAGTTTTTTCTCCATAATGGTGGATTTATTCGGTGGCAATGCAAAATACACATCAATGTTTTTCTTTTTCAGCGTATGAGCGAAGGAATTGACCTTATCGTTTACTTCCTTCGTCTTATCTTTCGGATGCACCGGATTGATCAGGTAGCCATTCTTTAGAGAATACACATCCCGTATCTCATCCTTCTGCATGATGTATTTATCAACCGATGCATTGGCTTCAATAAAGGCCTGTCTGCCCGGGAATTGATCATTAAAATAGGCTTCAAATTGTTTAAAATAATCCCCGGAAAGCAGCCTCTGAACCGTCGCATCCGGGCGCATTTTCAAATCCCTGTTCTCCAAGGCTGACACGTGCTGATCATCCTTCAGCCATATCCATAATCCAAAGCCAAAGATGAACAGCAGCAAAAATCCAACCAAAACAATATCAGCAGCTTTTTTCTTCATGATTTGATCCTCTCCTTTCTCTATGAAATCTTTTAGAACCGGAAGTAGATGAATGGGTTAAACGAATTAGACACCATGTAAACGACGGTAATGACGAGGATGACTGCATAATAGCTTGTCACCGCGATATCCCGGCCGAAAATACGAATTCCCTGAGAGGTTTCAGCTCTGTCCTCTACCTTGTCGATCATGAGTTTTAATAAAGGTGTGGATCCGATAATGGCCAGCAGAATGACAACTCCGTACTGGGTGAGATAATAGGAGACTTGTGTGTCCCACATACCGGTTCCGTTGAAACCAAACATGGTCTGGATGTAGGCATATGCATAGCTGAACGTTTCAGACCGGAAGAACACCCATCCGATAATCACGATAAAAACAGCATATACGTGCTGGATAAAACGCGGCAGCTGATTCAGCAGCTTACCAAGGAATGCTTTTTCGAGCATGATAAAAGCACCGTAATACAGTCCCCATGCGATAAAGGTCCAGCTCGCACCGTGCCAGATGCCAGTTGCCATCCATACGATGAACAGGTTCCAGTAGGTTCTCATCTCCCCTTTTCGGTTTCCGCCAAGCGGGATGTACACATAATCACGGAACCAGGAGCCAAGCGAGATATGCCAGCGGCGCCAGAACTCACTGATGGAACGTGAGATGTATGGATAGTTGAAGTTTTCAAGAAAGTCAAAGCCAAACATCTTGGCCAGCCCGATGGCCATATCGGAATACCCCGAAAAATCAAAGTAAATCTGAAGGGAGTAGGCGATGATTCCGATCCAGGCAAGACTTGTCGACATGCTACCCGGGTTCTGGGCGAAAATATGGTCAGCCACATAGGCGCAGCCGTTGGCGAGGATCATTTTTTTTCCAAGCCCCATAATGAACCGCTTTGTTCCGTAGGCAAACCGCTGAAACGTCTCATAACGCATTTTAAGCTGGTCAGAAATCGTATGATACCGGACGATTGGCCCTGCGATCAGCTGTGGAAAAAACGCGATATATAGCGCCAGGTTGATCGGGTTTTTCTGAGCTTTTTCTTTATGGTAAACATCGATCACATAGCTTATGGCATGAAACGTAAA
This sequence comes from Fictibacillus marinisediminis, assembly GCF_023149135.1. NCBI lineage: Bacteria > Bacillati > Bacillota > Bacilli > Caryophanales > Fictibacillaceae > Fictibacillus > Fictibacillus marinisediminis. The sequence goes on from NZ_JAIWJX010000002.1 coordinate 3,621,056, forward strand.
GAAAGAGATTCCCAACGGCAGGGGAATCTTAGGGATATCAATGCCAGTCCCTAATAACGCATTAATGTTATCCACAATAAAGTTGGAATACTTAAATACACCGAGAAGGAGCAGATTAGCACAAACCATGACTCCCATGATCCACTTCACCTTCGTTGTGTCCTCACGCTTCGCATCGACGATCAATGCAAACACATAGTTCATCGCGGTGGAAAAGAGCATGACGATAGCAAAACGAGGTTCTCCCCACGCATAAAAAAGCAAACTCGCACCGAGCAAGACCGTATTCTTAAACGGACGCGGAGAAAGGAAATAAAGCACCAATACGATTGGCAAAAATAAAAACAAGAACACAGTTGAACTAAAAAGCATAAAAAAAGTCCTTTCGTTTGTACTTTATTTTGTAAACATTTTTTAAAGAAGCCGTAAATGCCCCCAAAAATTCGACAAATTTCTTTCCACTCATAGTATTCTTAGAGGTTGTGGTTTTTTTGACAACCGATTTCCATCTTTTTAGTTCAAACTTCTGGAAAATACGAAAAGCTGAAGCGCCCTGCAAAGGTCCGACAAGCACTGGAGCTCTTACACAGCAACACGTTTTTTCTGTTGAGAGGCAAGAGTGAAGCGTCTCGAGGAACTATGCTGAAGCTAGAAAAATAAAAAACCAAGGATCGCTAAAATCCTTGGTTTGCTAGGTTATTCCGTTATTTTCAGTCCGATGTTATTTGCTTTTGTGGAGTAAAAATCAAATTTGCGATCTTTGTAGTTGATCTCATTTTTTAAGATGCGTTTGATATTGATCAGTTCATAATCGTTATAGCGGATGAAAACCGTAAAGAATGCTGTCTTCAATTCGTTCAGTTTTTCATATGGGATACGGAATTCTCCTTTATTGCCGCTGATCTTGAAATCCGCTTGAATTTCATTAATATAGTTTTTTCTGTCCCTGATCAACACCGTGTTTACATTGGCAAGGTAATCGCCGTAAATTTCGAAGGTCTGCACATACTCTTCGTTTTCGGTATAGGAATCGATAGCCCGTGCAAGCATCGGGATCCGAATGTGCTGATACTTGTCTTTTAAAAAGGGAAGCTCAAAATACGGAAGCCCTTCTTTGATCACGTATTTTTTGTTCTTTTCTCTTTTCAGCCACGTGAACAGGCTGATGAAATCATCGATCCGGTCCTCCAGAAAAAGATCAGCCGCCGCTCGGTATAACGGAACCTGGAAAGTCTCCCTGATGTCATAGCGGAGGTCTTTGGCCATTGCCATTGCCTCGCGGAGCACGTCAACAAACGCCTCTTTTTGATCCGATTTTACAAACACCTGGCTGTCAAAGGTCTTGAACATATCGATTTCGTACAGACGTGTTAACGCTGCTCTCTCTTTTTCAACAGGTAGATTCTGCGCTTTAATATGCTGTATGACCTTCAGATCGCAGCGCCGTTTATCCAGCACAGAAGTGACCTTTGTGAGTGAACCAGGATTTTCGTCGGTCCGGTTGACGTAAAACACCGGCTTTGTTGTCGTAGAAATCGTATCTGCATGGAAAAAAACATCACAGAAAAACTGCTTGTCCTCCCCAAACTTCATATCCGGGAAGCCGATATCATGCTCTTTGAGAAGATCCAGCTTTACCGCCCTCGCCCGTGGTCCCATATGGTAAAACATGCGGGGAATCTCGTACGGTGTGATGCTGCGCCTCTCTTTTACCGACTCATGCTCGCCGATCACAGTCTCAGAATCCGAAGTGACTTTGATCGTTTTCCCGACCGCATAATCATCACCGGTTTCCTCGAGGATGTTCACGAGCGTCTCCAGCCCGTCTGGCTCAAGCCAATCGTCGCCGTCTAAAAACGTGATGTACGTTCCCGTTGCGAGCTCAATCCCTATGTTACGCGGTGTTCCAGGTGTTCCTGTGTTTTCTTTTAAGGAAACCACACATATGTTTTTATGCTTAGACACATACTGATGAAGAATTTCCTTCGTCTTATCCGTGGAGCAGTCGTCCACGATAATATATTCAATGTCATCGAAGTCCATGGTTTGATGAATGACTGAATCAACAGTCTTCTGAATAAACGTCTCTACATTGTAAGCCGCTGTAACGACGGTAATTTTCTTTTTGCGGCCAAACCATTTGGCCAGCCTCCTCGAAGGGTGATTCACGATTTCGATTTTATCACTCTGAAGTATTTCTCTGGCTGTTTGCCGAAAAGGTGAAGACATACGATCCCTCCAATAAAATATTGAATACATACGGCCTTATGTTCCCCAGATGTCTCCTTAATAAAACATAAAAACCTTCATGAAAAAATTCATGAAGGCATGCGGACTATATAGTAAAAGCATTAAGCATGAAAGGAATCCGGCCGCTCGGTACGTAAACCGAAATGGTAGAGTATAGCCTCGACGATCCGCCGTGATGCCTGTCCATCTCCGTACGGATTGGACGCTTTCGCCATTTCCTCATAGGCCTGGCTGTTGGTTAACAATTCTTTTGTGATCGTATAGATATTTTCTTCTTCTGTTCCTGCAAGCCTTAACGTGCCTGCTCCGATTCCTTCCGGACGTTCCGTGTTGTTGCGGAGCACGAGCACCGGAACACCGAGTGACGGCGCTTCTTCCTGCACACCGCCGCTGTCTGTCAAAATCAAATGGGCACGTGATGCGAAGTTATGAAAATCGATGACGCCGAGCGGTTCAATCAAGTGAATCCTTGGATCGTCACCTAAAATTTCATTAGCCAGCTCTTGAACGGCCGGGTTCAAGTGAACAGGATAGACGACCTGCACATCCGAGAAGTCTTCCACCATTCTTTTAATGGCGCGGAAAATATTTCGCATAGGTTCACCGAGGTTTTCCCTGCGGTGAGCTGTGACAAGAATGAGGCGGTCATCTCCCACCTTTTCAAGCACTTCATGCGTGTAAACGTCCTGAATGGTCGTGGCTAACGCATCAATCGCAGTATTTCCTGTTACGAAGATGCTGTCTCCCTGTTTATTTTCATCAAGCAGGTTACGGGCAGCAGCCGGCGTCGGTGAAAAATGGAGGTCAGCGATCACACCGGTAAGCTGGCGGTTCAGTTCCTCAGGAAACGGCGAGAGCTTGTTATGCGTCCGCAATCCTGCCTCAACATGGCCGACCGCGATCTGCTGATAATAAGCGGCCAAGCTCGCCACAAACGTCGTCGTTGTATCTCCATGGACCAAAACAAGGTCCGGTTTGACATTTATGAGGATCTCTTCCAGTCCGGTAAGCGCCTTCGTTGTAATCTGGCTTAGCGTCTGCCGGTCCTGCATGATATTAAGATCGTAGTCGGGTGTGATGTTAAACGTATCGAGCACCGAATCAAGCATCTGTCTATGCTGAGCCGTTACCGTCACAACAGGCTCGATCTCTTCCTTGTACTTTTTCAGCTCCATCACGAGCGGCGCCATTTTAACGGCTTCAGGACGAGTGCCGAAAATCGTCATTACTTTAATTTTCTTCTTCATATTTATACCTCGCTCAGTACAACTGGTAGGCTGTATGTATTCATTAATGATTCATGCTACCTTTATTTTACGCTGTAGTCAATCAAGCCACAATCAGTAATTATTGAAAAAAAAAGACTTGAGGGTCTCTTTTAAGCATCAGTATGTGATTTATAAATAAATTTTCGCTGCATCTTAAAAAAATTTGTTTCATTTAGGTTTAGAGGAGAGACAGGCGGGGTACATAGTTTATGTAACCACCACCTAACCCCTAACCCCTGAAAAGAGAGTTATCCTTTTGGATAACTCTCTTTTTCTACTGGTACATTTTTAACGAGATCTGCTGAATAAATGGCCGATTTCATGGCGTCCCCGTTCATTAGTTTTCGGAACGCAGAACCTGATACTTCAATTGTTCCATTAAACCCTGTGATCCTTACCTTCGTAGGCCGGGTGTACTTTTTTTCCACGATCTTGATATCGATTACCTCGCCAATATTGAACGAAGCAGCCCTTTTGCTGATCTCTTCAAAACTTAGTTCGTACGTCCACCAGTTTTTCGCGTATTTCGACTGATCATATGGATCTGGCTTACCGACTAAATAAGGAAGATCCGTACTCCAGACGAATCCAGAACCTACCGTGTACCCGCCGGCTGAGGCAGAAAAGTAAGCATTGATCAAGGCACCTTTGTAGGTGATCACCTCGCCTTTTGTCTCACCATTGATGATGGCATTGACGTTGGCTGCTTCCTGGCCCACACCTTTATAAACCTGTGAATCGACGGTGTCGTAAACGTCCCATTTGCCTGCTGGACTGAGGTGCTTTAATGCATAGGTTCTAGCAGCGAGTGTTTGGGCCTTGATGGCTTCAGGATGCCATTTGGAACTGACCTCTGATGGCACCACTCCCTGCAGATATGTTTCCACGTTTAAGCGGTTGATGACATTGATTCGTTTCTTTTTATTGTCGGAAAACGACACTTCCAGCACACCATTGTAATTCATTTTTTTATGAGACAAATATTTTCCTTTTACAGAAACCACTTTAAACGGCTGATCAATATAGGCCATTTCGTCCCCGTTGGTAAGTAGAAACTCCCCGTCTTCCACGGTAACGTTCGTTGGAGTTTGAGCAGCCGGTTCAAACAATACATTGCCCTGCATGTCCTGGATGGAATAGCTCCCTGTTCCGTTCAAGTCAACCGATGCTTTTTCTTTTGAGAGGCAGACACGAATATTCTGTTTCGACGTGTCGATTTTTTTAAAATCAACCCCGGTGTAATAATACTTCAGGATATCATGATAACCGAAGCCTTTTTGCGCCATGCCGAGTGCTCCCCATTGCGTCATTCCAACGGCGTGGCCCCACCCTTTTCCGGAGAAAGAATAGCCTTTGTAGGCAGGCGAAACAGTGGCTTTCAGCACGAGCCTCGTCAGCGTTTTCGGTCCGGCAATCCCGTTGTCTTTATACTTGATGGACTGCTGGAATTTGCGAAGGGCTTCAAAGGTATTTTTCCCAAACACTTCGTCAACACCTACCCTGTATCCCGCTTTCGTCAGGTAAGCCTGAAGCAGCCGGACATCAGGTCCCTGGAGGCCAGATTTTAGTGTCCGCTTAAAGCCTTCAGGGTAAGGCACCGGTACAGCTGGAGACGGGGGCTTTGCAGCTGATGCCGTGGTATTTGCCTTTACGATGGCATTTAATGTTTTGAGATCTGCTGTTCCAGTAGCGTTCAGCTTATTCTTTTTCTGAAAGCTGACCACTGCATTATAGGTCTGAGTTCCGAATTTCTGGTCCGCCTTAAGGGTTTGTCCTAGCTTAATCAGATAGGACTGGAGCTTGCCGACATCATTTCCGTTCATCCCCTTTTTTAGATCCCTGCTGAAGCCTGATGGATAGGCAGCTTTTTGTGCTTTTTTGAGGGTGGTTTCTTTCTTCAGGTCCAGTTGGAGCTGTTTCACACTTGTGCCCTTGCTCCCCATTTTTAAAGCAGGCGAATCCGCTGCAGCTGCCTCGGCAGACGGAAAGGCAATGGAAACGGCCATGGATAAAACCAGTAAACTTTGAAACTTCTTTTTCTTCATCTTCTCCCCCTGCATAAGTCCTGATAAATTGTATAAATATGTATATTTAATTATGACTAATTACATAGTAAGGAAAAATAACCCATTTTTCTACAATTATTTTAAATTTTGTAAAACTTTCATTCGACATAGATAGAGCGAGGGCCATCTATCCCTCGCCATATCTATTATTCTTTCCTTTTTGAAGTGTAAAAGGAGCCGGAATGCTGATCTGTCCTGCAGGCTCAGCATACACGGCATTCTGCGATAAAGCTGGCTGGGCTGTTAGCTTTTTGTGCAGCTCCAGTAACTTGCTTGCCAGCAAAAATCGGGTGCTGGCATCCAGTATTCCTGTTTCATTGAGTCTGTGTTTCTTTTGAAATAACTTCACAGCGGTTTTTGTAAGGATCTCCAGATTTACAGACTAGGAATTGGACAAATAAGTTCATTCAGCTTTGAACGCAATGGATCTCTCACTGCCTTTTTATCCTCATCCGAATGTGGAATCTATCAACTTGGAGTGCTGATCATTTTCCAGGAAGTTTTTATCTTGAAATAAAAAGACTGATTGGATGATGAATGTTGCTGGATGAAAAGACAGACTAAACGCCAAGGCATTTGCAGAGATTTATAGTAGTTATATCGGCAGGTTTTCTCTATTTTTGAATACCTTTAAGACAAAAAAGTGGTGCCAGGCACCTCTTTTTGACAATTGTCAAAACAGGGTGCCTGGCACCGATAAATTCTGTTAATATATTATTGATTTGGAATAGACATCCAATAAATAGTTTTATATGATAGAAATGCCATATATATGCAAGTGACAAAGGGAGCAAATTTATTATGCTGGGAATAGTAAAAAAGGTTATGGAAGGATACTCTTCCACAGATGTTAAACGATTAAACAAGCAAGTACAGCAAATCAATGAGCTGGAAGCCCAAATTTCACTCTTATCGGATGAGGAGCTGCAGCAGAAGACACCTTATTTTAAAGAATTGCTGAACAGCGGAAAGACGCTGGAGGATATCAAGCTGGAAGCTTTCGCGGTTGTTCGGGAAGCCGGCAAACGGATCCTCGGCCAGCGCCACTATGACGTACAGCTTCTCGGAGGGCTCGTCCTCCATGAGGGCTCGATCGCCGAAATGCAGACAGGGGAAGGGAAAACACTCGTCGCCTCGCTGCCGAGCTATCTTAACGCGCTTGAAGGGAAAGGCGTTCACGTTATCACAGTCAACGAATATCTCGCAAGCCGTGACTTTGAAACCATTGGGAAGATCCATCGTTTCCTTGGCCTTGAGGTCGGTTTGAACACATCACAGATCTCTAAAGAAGAGAAGCAAAGAGCCTATGCCGCCGACATTACATACGGAACGGGCAACGAGTTTGGTTTTGACTATTTGCGCGATCATATGGTGCTCCACTCCTCTGAAAAAGTGCAGCGCCCGCTTCAATATGCGATCGTCGATGAAATTGATTCTATTTTAATCGATGAAGCAAGAACTCCGCTGATCATCGCCAATAAATCACAGCTGTCGGCTGATCTTTTCTATATTACAAACCAGATCGTCTCCATGTTTAAAAGAGATGATCATTATGAACTTGTTGCGGATACCAAGCAGCTCTTCCTTACCGAGAAAGGTGTCCAGACGATCGAGCGTTCATTCGGCATCTCCAACCTCTTTGATGAAGAGCATCAGCTGCTGTTCCATTTTGTTCTTCAATCTCTTCGTGCCCACGCGGTCATGAAACGTGATGTGGATTACATCGTAAGAGACGGCGAAGTAATGCTTGTTGATTCGTTCACCGGACGCGTTATGGAAGGGCGAAGCTACAGTGACGGGCTGCAGCAGGCGATCGAAGCAAAAGAAGGACTTGAGATCAAGGACGAGAACGAGACCCAGGCGACCATTACTATCCAGAACTATTTTAGAATCTACAGCAAACTGTCAGGCATGACAGGTACAGCGTCTACGGAAAAACAGGAATTTTACAACACGTATCATTTGAATGTCGTTGAGATTCCTACGAACCGCCCGAGACAGCGTGTTGACCTGCCGGATGTTGTCTACCGCACGCTTGCTGATAAATTCAAACGGATCGTGACCGATATCAAATCATTTCACGCCACCGAACGTCCGATCCTTGTTGGAACGACCTCCATCGAGCAATCCGAACACCTGGCTTCCCTACTCGACAAGGAGAGCCTGCCTTACCTGATCTTGAACGCAAAAAGCGAAGAACAGGAAGCGCGCATCATCTCCATGGCCGGGCAAAAAGGAACGATCATGATTGCGACGAACATGGCCGGACGCGGTACGGATATCCTGCTGGGTGAAGACGTATCAGATCTCGGCGGACTCCATATTATTGGAACGGAACGCCATGAAAGCCGCCGTATTGATAACCAGCTGCGCGGACGTGCCGGACGCCAGGGAGACCCAGGTTCCTCCCAGTTCATTCTGTCTCTTGAGGACGAGCTCTTCAGCAAGATGGATAAAGAAGAAATTGAAAAATGGATTAAAAAAGCCGAAACAAACAGTACAGGGGAAGTTATCAAACCTGACCCTCTTAAGTTTGTGAACAAAGTACAGCTTTCCATTGAGGGAATCTTCTATTCCGCACGTGAACACCTGCTGAAGGTGGATAACGTTTCCGATCAGCAGCGCAAGGTTGTTTATGCGCTGCGCAACCGAATCCTTGACGAGCCATCGGTCTACCCTCTCATCCAGGACAGTACTAGGGAATATGCTACACATGTGGTCGACACCTATTGTGTGGAAGAACTGCCATTTGAGGATTGGGATCTTAATGGCTTACGTGCTGACCTTCAAAAAATTTTCCCAGAACAGACGTTGACCGATTCTGCATTTAACGATATGGAAAAAGATGAGATTCAGGAGGTTGTTGATGGGTTTTTGGCTGAGAGGAACAGCCTGATGGAACGCTTGGCTGCAGAGGAGAACATGGAGCGCGACCATGAGGTGAAAGGCTTTATCCTCCGATCTCTCGATACCCTTTGGCTGCGCCACCTCGAAACGATGAATTTTATAAAAGAAGGCATGCACCTGAAGAGCTATTCTCAGGAAGATCCTTACCGCATGTTTGAAAAAGACGCGTACGAAGCCTTTTTGGACATGCATAGAGAATGGAACCAAGAAATTACCATCCAGTTTGCGCCTGTTGTTCAATACAGCCAAACGGAATTAACCGGAGGACAGTAATGCTATCCTTTTTCAAAAAAAGCACAAATAGTAAAGATACAAACGAGGCATCAGTGGCGGTGGTAGAACCGGTTCAAGATACGGATGCCAGCCAGGATCCCGTTGCTCAAGAGGCTGAAACTGTACTGCACATCCATCCGGAATGGGATATCACCGTTCAGGAGCGCTACGTGTATCAGTTTCATCATGCCCAGCTGCCTAAATTAAAACCGAACCAGATTTCGATCTCCAAAATTGATGTTGTATCCGATGACGACAGTTTCATGGTGAACGCGTTTATCCGCAACACCCTGTCAAAGAGCATCCGTTTTGAGGAAGTCACATTGCTCCTTCTTGATACTGAAGGAACCGTCTTCGCACGGAAAACCTTTGACCTCGAGCTCATGGGCGATTTGCCGGCTAACACTTGCCAGCCTTGGATCTTCCTGTTTTCTGAAGAAGACCTGCTCGGAAACGGCTTTCCTGCCGAAGAAGAGTGGAGAATTGCGTTTGAACTTAAGAAGAAAGCACCGTCTGAGCACCAGCTCATGCTCCATGAAAGCTGGGAGAACAGCTTGAATGACATGCAGAAAACAAGGCTCTATGAGATGGTGAATAACCTTCCTCCTCTTACAGCCGGTGAAATCAACTTTATGGGAATCGAAGCCCGTATCGGCGAAAACAGCGATTTGTCTGTTACCCTGCTCATCCGCAACGGAAGCGACAAGGACATCAAGGTGGAGCAGCTGCCGTTATGCTTTGAAGACGCAAGCGGCGAGCTGACAGCCAAAGGAGCATTCCAGCTTACCGATTTTGAAGTGAAGGCCAATACGAGCAAGCCATGGACCTTCATTTTTCCGGAGGCGCTGCTTCTCAACAAAACACCCGATCTATCGGCGTGGAAGGTCTATCCACCACAATCATAAAGCAAAAGGAGAAACCCGGCTGGGTTTCTCCTTTTTCATTTATTGCGTATGCAGTTCCATCTTGTGCTTCATCTGAGGCTGTCCTAAAAGACGAAGCGCACTGTTCACACTTTTACCCAGCTTTTGCCCCGGTATTAATTCCTTTACCGTAAGCTGGCCGCTGTTCATAAAAGTATACAAGAACCATTTTCGTTCAAAGTCTTCATGGGAATGGCGGTACCCGCTTATCAATTTTTGAGTATTGCGGTCAAACAGAAATTCCTCCAGTTTATACGAAAAACGCGAGCCAGAGAACATCATTGAATTCATTGGCAGGATCGGCAGCATCTGATGGCGCAAAACATGTTCCGGCAGATAAAGATCAAGCAGCTGATGAGGATAATCATTCAATTTATGCAGGTTTGTGATGCTTTGCAGGGCAGGCAGAATAGAGATCCTTCCATAGAAAGTCGTAACGATCATGCTGTCGTTCTCGACTTCAAAGGTAAAGACGATCTCATTGTCAATAATGGCTGTATTCCGTCCGACGATTACCATCCGTTCCGGTTCACACCATAACGTATTCATAAGTGATTGCAGGGAAACAAGACTCATGTTCGGACCAATGCGTATGTTCCATCGGTAAGCTGCATGCTTCGTGATATATAATGTTCGAATGTTTTTTTTATATAGAGAAAAGTAATAACGATGGCGGTTTTGATATCCTTTTATCCTCAATCCAAGCAAGGTTTTAAAAGAATGATAGGACCATTCGTTTGTTAGATGAGGAACAATATTACTTTTCCAGTCATGGACTTCAATTGCCCCTGCCTTCATGGTGTGGACCCTTCCCTCAATTACATATTCCAGTAGTATATTAATATACTATTTCCATTTATTATCCAAAAATAAAGTACTATATTCCTATTATGGTAACGAATGGGTAAAAAGTCAATGACTCTCCAGCCGAATTTTCAAAGATTTCATGAATTTATTTGGACAATGAAACCTTTAGGAAAATTCGCCGTCTAATCTTATAAATGCAGCTCATTTCTTATGATGGTACGAAAGATGGTAAACAAGGACAGCATGCTCCTCTAAGCCCTGCTGTCCATTGAAACTCATTTGAGAAAAGGGAGATCAAAACATGAAAAAGGGGATATTTTTCTTTGGGTTATTTGCTTTATTGCTCGCAAGCTCCTTCATCCTTCCTAACCAATCCGTTACAGCCTCAAAATCATCTGAAGTATACACGTCCGGTCCAAAGACAAAAAAAGTAGCGGCCCTTACCTTCGATGACGGCCCTGACGGAAAAACAACCGATCAGATTCTCAATATCTTAAAGAAATATCATGTGAAAGCCACCTTTTTTGTTGTCGGAAAACAGGTGAAAGCCTATCCGTCAGTCATTAAACGGATTCACAAAGACGGCCATTATATCGGCAACCACACCTACAGCCATCCTTCCCTTACCAAGTCAAACCAAACCAAAATCCGCTCTGAACTAACCAGGACCAATCAGCTCCTGCGCCCACTCATCGGCTACCAGCCAGCCGTTATGAGACCTCCATACGGAAGCTATACTAATCTCGTCATCTCTGAAGCGAAGCGTGCCCACATGAAGGTTGTCATCTGGTCAGTGGATACCCGCGACTGGTCTGGTGTTTCTACAGGCACCATCCTGAATACAGTAAAAAAGGAGACCCGTCCTGGAGCGATCATCCTCCAGCACACCATCCCCCACAAAAATATGAGCAATACAACCGCCGCCTTACCCAAAATCATCGAACGTCTCAAAATGCAAGGATACACCTTTGTCACCGTTCCCGAAATGCTCGGGATGAAGAAATAAAAAGCAAGTTCAAGTTTAAAGTTCAAGTTCAAAAAAAGGTGCCAGGCACCACGTTTTGACATATGTCAAAAGGCGGTGCCTGGCACCCAATTTTATAGATTAATAAAGTTGTTTGGCCCCAAGATAGCGGTCGGTCCAGTAGGACAGCCTAATGTCGCTGACTGCTACGCCGCGAGATCCGCTGTGGACAAAATTATTATTGCCGATATAGATGCCCGCATGGGATGGCCCTTTTTTATAGGTTTCAAAAAATACGATGTCTCCCACTTTCGGCTGGCTTACCGTTTTTCCAGCATCCCAAATAGAAGCTATCGTTCTTGGCAGCTGTACATTTTGCTTTTTAAACAGATATACAAGGAATCCGCTGCAGTCAAAGCCTTCTTCCACCGTTTCGCCGCCCCACGTATAAGGCGTTCCGACAAGCTCTGCTGCATCACCTACTAGATTAATAACGCTGAATGGCTTGGCCGTTGTTTGCGGTTTAGCCGGTTCAATCCCCTTCTTTTTTACTTCAGCTTTGATTTTTTCAATGGTCTTGCTGTCGGCTACTCCCGTAACTGAAAGATTATAGGCTTTTTGAAATGATTTGACACTCGTCTCTGTCATCTTTCCAAAAATGTTATCTACCTTATATGTATAAAAACCAAGCACTTTTAAGTCGGATTGAAGCTGATAAACCTTGGGACCTACCGAATGCAGCCGCAGATCTGCAGATGAAGGAGGTGCCGTTTCATCTTCTTTTTTCTTTGCTTCGGCACTGATTATCGTGAGGGTCTTGCTGTCCGCCACTCCTGTAACCGGCAGCTTATACGCTTTTTGGAATGACTTGACGCTTGTCTCTGTCTTTTTTCCGAAAATCCTGTCCAGGCTATAATTGTAAAAACCAAGAGCTTTCAGATCAGATTGGAGCTCAAAGACTTCGGAACCTACCGAATTCAAGCGAAGGATGAACGAAGACTCAGCCGGCTTCGGCTTAGCCGGGACAGGCTTTTGGCTTTTCACGGGAGATGCTGATGATGTCTTAAAAAGTAATCTTTGTGTCTTATCATCTGCTATTCCCGATGCCGATATTTTCTTTTCCTTCTGATAAGCCTTTACAGCATCGGCTGTCACTCTGCCGAAATAACCTGTAATCTTAGGGTATTTAAAGTACTTAAGCTCCTTCAGCTTCCGCTGAAGCCGCTCTACCTCATTCCCTTGAGAGCCTTGTTTCAGCGTTTTATAGGTGGCTTTCACCGTTTTTGAAGTACTGGCAGGCGGTTTTACCCCTGGTTTCTGTGTGATCGCCCGGACAGTCATCTTCCCTGTTATGCCATCGATCACAATATGGTGCATTTTCTGAAACTCTTTTACCGCGTTTGTGGTAACCGGCCCATAATAACCTGTAACATTTGAAGACTTTAAATAGCCCTGATGCAAAAGCGCCCGCTGCAGTTCCTTAACATCCGGATGCTTCATACCGTTCCGTAACACTTGATCTCCTAACGCAGCCTCTCCTTTGGACGGAAGAAGCAGAATTGCCCCTGCACAAGCTGAGGAAATGACCAGAGTTTTAACCGCGTTCGTGTTACCCTTTTTCAAATGCGTATCCCTCCTTATTCGACCATAAGTGCCATATACTACTAAATATATCGGAAGAAACTGGCAGCTGACAAGGGAATTTTTTAACTTTTTTGTATATTTGGGTAGAACGAAGGAGACTTAGGTCTAATTGATTATAAGGGTGCCAGGCACCATCGTTACACAAGTGTGTAATGGCGGTGCCTGGCACCCTTTCTGTAACACCTTTTTATATTATAATACTTTCTTACTATTTAACTAGCTCCTTATACTTGTTATAGTTAAAAAGTCTTTATTTACTAGAATTTATTGGATAGTACTATTTTTGGTTAATTTTAACTACCAGGAGGAGAACTGAAATGAGTAAAAAGCTTAAAATTTCGCTGGCGGTGGTTTTCGTTGCCCTGCTTTCTTTTAGTACAGGTGCTTATGCCGCAACCAAATACTACCTGAACTTTAATGATAAGACCACCAAAACCGATGTAAGGATAATTAACAAAAAAGCATATGTCCCGTTGAATGACATCTCAAAACTGTTTGGCGGAAAGGTCAGCTACAACAGTAAAAAACATACGTATTATGTGAAAGCCAAAGATTATAATCCTGCGAACAGCCAAGTTAAGACATTCAATGTAAAAGCAACCGGTACTTCAGGGCCAATGAAAATCACCATTTCAAAGGTTACTCTGCATCCGAGCTTCAAAAAAGACAGCTACTCTTCACCTGTCCGTGCTGTTGTGATGGATGTTGCCGTTGAGAATACCAGCAAACAAACTGTTGAATGGTACCCTGCCCAAGGGGCACTCAACCTGAACACGAAGGAACAGGTGGAATTTTCACATCCTGATTCAGACCTGGTTGAGGGGACATTTAACGGACAAGTGATCAAAAAAGGAAAAGTCATTTATGAAGTTAAAAGCTCTTTAAGCAGTATCAAAAATCTAAAGTGGTCGATCAGCCAGCCGTTTGATAACGATTTAAATGGACTTGGACCTGATATTGTTGTTCCCATCACACTTATTAAATAACTTTTAAAAAAGCAAAGGATGGACACACGAGTGTCCAGCCTTTGCTTTTTTTTGGTGGTGCCAGGCACCGTTTTTTCGATTTTTTACACTCTTGTGTAATCACGGTGCCTGGCACCAATCAATAATCAACCAATCAAAAAATCATTTATCGAATCTCAGCTTTAAGCTTGTAGGAATGGACAGAGGCGTTGCCGTAACGGTCTTTTACTTGAATGTGGTACGTGCCTTTGCCGAGTGTTGTGTACAGCACTTCGGAGTCTCCATTTCCATAGTAGTTGCTCTTTGCTACTTGCTTGCCGTTCTTGTAAACGGTGATCACGCCGTCAATATCTGCAGACGTTTCGAGGGTAAGTTTCACGTTTGCTTTTTTGGTGAGGGACCATTTGTACCAGTCTGCATCAGTTTTATTCTTGATCATATTGAAATAGCCTGTGCCGCTGTACGATTTGCTGCTGACTTTTTTAAGGCTGAGCGGCTTGGATGGTTTGTTTCCTTTGACGACTGATTTTGCATCTTCATCCTTGCGATTCACAGACTCAACTTTTAATGTGTACGGGATAAATGACAGCTCAGGTTTATAATCGAAGAATCCGATTCCTACGATAAAGTAGCCTTTGCCTTTTTTCGTTGTGAAGGAACCTCTTGTTTCAGATCCTTCAATTCCCTTATACACTTCCTTCAGCTTGCCTAGCTCTGACTCATCTACCCTGCGGTTGCCGTTCGTGTCTTCTCCCACAAGAACAAGACCATAATAATCGTTCAGCAGTTCACTAGGATACTTTGCTTTCAACTCTTTCGTAACTGCTCCTTTAGTCAAAGAAACATTAGAGATGCCCGTCTCTTTGGCTTTCATATAGAAAGCGTCCATGTCTCCAGGCATTGAGAACATGCCGGTTGCTTTGTTATTTTTAAGGTCCTTGAAATGGTCCATCATATCATTCGGCTCGTTGGCGTCATCAGGATTGGACGCCAATAGCTTGGAGCTGAACTCATACGGATCATAGAGTGTAGATCCGTTCATTTTATTATTGGCGATTCTGACAAAATATTTTTTGCCTTTTTTCAGACCAGCAATCGCATGGTCTTCCAATGTTCCATCGAACCAGTCATTGCTGTAGTTGTCTCCAACTCTTCCAAGGTCCAGCTGCCATTCATCGTCTTCATCTTTATACTTCTCCAGCTGATAAATTTGAATCGCCGGCTTTTGGCCTTTTCCAAGATTGAAATCATAGATGCCGTCCTGTTTTGGAGAGAAGGAGAACCAGTCTTCATCCATCTGCTTTTGTAGAACTCCTGTTTCCTTTGACCCAAGAACATAAGGGTTGGCGTTGTCCACGATATCCTGCGGATCAATATCATTTTCTTGATTACTGATGATGATGATGATCTCTACATCCTGTTCGTGGGCTCTCTTGCGCTCTATTTGTTTCAAAGCTGCATAATCTTTAACCGTAATTTCCTTGTTTTCCAGTTTTCCTTCTGGTGAGTCCTCTTCAAAAGGAAGTCCGTCCTCATCTGGAGGAGTGACCTTGCTTTCGACATCAAGGCTGTAGGAAATCGCAGAAGGTTCCGGAGACTCTTCATCGATCATATCGAAGTCCATGAAGAAGTCAAATAGACCGTCAACGATCTCAGACTTATTCGTCGTGCTGATCAAGTAGTCAACGTTCGGAACCGCTTCAAAGACCATCGTCTCGCCTTCACCATAGCCGTTGGCGTTTTGATAGAACATTGGTTCAGGTCCGTCCATTTCCTCACCTGTGTCCTCGTCACCCGCCACTTGGCTTACCGCTTCTGCATCACCAGGATTTTCATCCGTGACCTGCTCCTCCGCGTAAACCTTCAGTGTGCTGTTGACGCCAGGAACTCCCGTCGTTTTCACTTTAACGAGCTGAGGCTTGTCCACTTTGAATGAATAGAAGTCTTCATCCTCGTTTTCACCAGTAAAGGTTCCTTTTGCGTGATACGGGAACGTACTGATGTTAGCAGGCTTATCCATCGTATTTTTATCAACCGGAAGCTCTTGAAGACGTTTGATTTTAAGCGTATATCGAGATGCAGCAGCCTTGGAATCATCAAAGTTTCCGTTGACGTCCTTCACTCCGATCGTCATATAGCCGCTGAAAGGGACTTGGAACAGTTTGCCTTCCGTTCCGTTAGCCTGAAGCTTATTAACGTCAAGCATGGTCGTGCTGTCCGTTCCGTAAAGGTTAAGCTTCAGCTTCAGGTCATAGTTTTTTGATCCTTTTAGAGAAGTCTGAATGTACTCCCCTTTGTTCACGTAAAACTTGACCCATTTTTCTTCATTGGCCTTCGTGATTTTTCCTTCTTTTACAAGGTCTTTATTGTTTACCGGGAAAATCTCAGTCGCTGCGTCTTTAATTTCTTTTTCCGTTTGGAGCGGCTTAACCGATGCAGGAATGTTTTTGACATTAAACTTAAGGGCAGAGACAGGCTGGACAAGTCCGTGCGCGTACTTTGTATCATAGCCCTTGGAACCAAGGTCTTTTGCTGTATGTTCAAGTACATATTCGACCTGTGCCGGTTTGAGCGAAGGATACTTGGAAAGCAGCAGTGAAGCTGTACCCGCAACAACCGGAGAGGCCATGCTCGTTCCGCTCATTTTCTCAAACGTTGATTTCTTTTCATAATCATAAAGCGGCGCATAAATAGCCTCCCCTGGTGCTACTATGTCAACAGATGGCCCATAGTTGGAATACCAGGACAGCTTGTTTTTTGCGTTTGTAGAACCTACACTAATGACGCCTTCAAAAGCGGATGGGTAGAACGCCGCATCTGTAGCATTATTGCCTGCTGCAGCCACAACCGTAACGTTCGCTTTGATGGCTGTTTTCACCGCATCTTCAATTAACGGAGAAGGAGCAGAGCTGCCAAGGCTCATGTTGATCACTTTTGCACCGTCATGAACCGCTTTTAAAATGGCATCGGCAATCGTATAATCGCTCGCACCCATACCGCGGTCAAAGACGTCATAAGACATGATTTTAGCATTAGGATTCACACCATATCCGCCAACCCCATTGCCTTTTTTAGCAGCAATAATCCCGCTGACATGCGTGCCGTGGAAATCAGGCATCGCCTGGTTCATCGGATCGTTCGCGTTATAGCTGGAAATGACCTGTCCTTTTAACTCTGGATGGTTTCTGTCCACTCCCTGGTCGATCACCGCAACCTTAACCGCATGTTTGCCGGCAAGCTCCTGGGCTTTCGCGATCTGTAAAAGTGACAGATGATATTGCTTGCCCGTTTTCGGGTCTGGCGCAGAGAGCGTTTTAGAAAGAATGCTTGGTGAAACAGACGCTACCTTCCCCAATTTTTGATAGATTTTCATTACTTGCTCAAATTTTTTCTTGTTGTTGACTCGAACGACTGTGTATTTATATTGGCTGTACGACCGGATCACTGTCGCTCCCGCGTTCTTGTGATCTGTGGACGTCAGCGGTTTTGTGTACTTGATGACGAGCGTATCGTCACTGAATAAAGGCTTGTTGCTTTTTGCTGTGCTTCCTTTTGTGACGTTTTCAAGTTCAGTCATCGCCAGCGATTTCTTTGAAACTGACGGGACTTTGACTTCCGCGTGAACGGCAGAATATCCGCTGGCCAGCATGCTGGCAGACAGACCTACAGCCGCAATCTGCTTTTTCCAATTTTTCATGTGCTATCCTCCAAATTCAGCATAAAAAAAGTAAAACGATGTCGTGCTGCATGTTTCTTCTTTTCCCACCCCACTTTTGCATAGAGCATACCTTACGATTCGACGGCATTTACTAAACTCCTCTATTTTTTACAAAAAATGGTTAAAACGGTGCCAGGCACCGTCGTTACACAAGTGTGTAATTGCGGTGCCTGGCACCCAATCAATTGCACCACATACAAAAAGCTCTCCGGATACTAACCGGAGAGCTTTTAAGCTGATGATTGGATTTCGTTACTTTACAGTAATTTTAGTAGATTTGCTTTTGTTGCCTGCTGCATCAGTCGCAGTAACATAAAGAACCGTTCCGCGTTTTTGGGCTTTGATCGGAGCTTTGTAGGCACCTGAAGAGCTCGCCGCCGCTTTTCCGATAACAGTCTTCCCTTTTTTAACTTCTATTTTTGATTTCTTTTCTGCTTTTCCGGTAACGTATTTATCGTTACTGTCGACTTTGTTTACCTTGGGAGCAGCCGGAGCAACAGCTTCGAAGGTAGTGAACTTAACACTGTAAGGCTTGGCTGACCAGTGGTTGTTCGCTTCATAAATGGTCACATAATTAATGCCCGGTTTCAGTTTGGCATACCATGTTTCTGCTTTGCCCACACCGCTTTTATCAGCAATTTTTTCATACGTCAGCTTTCCGTCAGCTGAGATTCTGTCTACGGCAACGACCGGATCCATGCCTGCTGTGGCTGATACTTCAATCTTCACATTGTATTCTTTCGTCAATTTAAAACGGTACATGTCCCCATCAAACGGAACATCAAACCTATCCTTATAAACCGTTCCCTTGCTCATCCACTTGGCTTTTGCCGGAATATCCGTTGTATCTCCAGCAAGAGAAGGAAATTTCGTCTCTAAAGCTTTGGCTGCATCAATTCTTCCGTATCCATAAAAGTCAGTCAGGCCGGCAGCGTTTTTATAGCCCTCACGATCAGGCTTGAATGCTGATTTTTCAATCATATATTCGACTTGCTGAGGTGTCAGCGCTGGATTTTTCGTTAGTAAAAGAGAGGCCAGTCCTGAAACCATCGGCGTGGAGAATGATGTCCCGGACACATCCCGCGAGCCGTATTTTCCGTTCATTAAGGTTGTCATGATGTTTGTACCTGGAGCAACGACATCGAGTTCAGGCCCTCTGCTCGAGAACGGAGCGATAACATCATTGTATCTCGTCGCACCGACACTGATGACCTGCGGATAGGCAGCCGGATAGTTCACACCGTACACTGGATTCTCGTTACCTGAAGCCGCTACCAGAATAATTCCTTTATGGACTGCTTCCATGATGGCATCATATTCTGCCTGGCTCGGTTCGGCTGATCCAAAGCTCATATTGATGACTCTCGCACCATGATCAATGGCGTAATGAAGACCGGCGATCGCACTTGAATTCGGAATGCTTACTTTCCCGCCAACCCGTACAGGAAGAATCTGAACATGGTTATTTAAACCGCTGATGCCGATCTTGTTGTCAGTCGCTGCGGCTATGATTCCGGAGACCTCTGTCCCGTGGCCGACCGTATCATTGGATGTTTTAAGGTTGTTCACAAAATCTTTGCCCTTGAGCACCTTCCCTTTTAGGTCGGGATGATCAGCATTAACTCCCGTGTCCAAAACCGCAACGATGACCGGTTTCTGTCCTGCTGGCGGATTCACTAGATCTTTTGCCCAGTTGATCTTTTTTAATGCCCACTGCTGGTCATACAGTTTATCGTTTGGCTTTACCGTCTCAGCTGTTCTTTTTGAAAGGTAGTTCGGTTCAGCATATTCCACAGCCCGATCAGTTTTGATCTGTGACAGTGTTTTTTCATAGTTTTTGTCGTTTGGAACCTGGTAAACACTGATGCCTTCTTCTTTCAGGATAGAAGGTGCAGAGGTGGTTTCCAGGCCGTATGAAGAAGGTGCAAACGCGTTTCCTTCTTTCGTTTTTACAATAATTTCTCTTTTATTAACGTTAGCCAGATCTATGGATTCGGACGGCTGTTCAATCGTTTGTGTGCTAAAGAATAGGTTTCTTTTCGCAAGCTCTGTTCCTTGCGCATGGACAGCTGTTCCTAATAGGCCTGTACCTACCAATCCAGCGGTTAAAATGGACATCGTTCGTTTAAATGTATTCATTCTCTTCCCCATCTTTTGTCTAATTTTATGCAAGCTTTATTATATCATTTTTCTTTTCTAGTAAAATGAAATATCTTAAAAATATTGGAAATTTTGTGGTGTGCGATGCCAGGCACCGCGATTACACAAGTGTCAAAAGCCGGTGCCTGGCACCAAACTCATGGCACCAAACTCAAATCATTAAAAGTTACAGCACTGGAGTCCTTCTCACAATCTCGCCATATTCTGCTCCTTCTATGAAACTCTTATAATTGTCCTGCTTAGGGGATGGGAATTGAGAGAGGATGTAATCGGTTTTCACTTTTACTCCTTGGTCTATTCCCATGGAGATATAGTGCCTGTAACTCGTCCACTCGTAATCTTCTGCATTGCATACCATCATAGCCGCTACAGGGTTTTGATGAATGTACCGGCTGACATCAATTAAATACATCATGGAATCAATGAGAGAAGCGCCATAACGGCCCTGAAACACATGTCCCACCTGATCGTATTTTCGATTAATGTATTTTGCATATTGTGTATTCAGGTATCCCATAGCTTCACCAGGGGGGCTTACGGTTGTTTCCAGAAGGAGATGGGTGTGGTTGGACATGAGGCAATAAGCATGAAGGTTAACAGGATGGCGCCTGTTTGTCTTTCTCAGCAAATATAAGTAATAGAGGTAATCTTCACGTTCATGAAAAATAGGTGTTTTACGGTTTCCTCTGCAGGTAATGTGGTAGATCGCGCCCGGAAACCAGGTTCGTTGTTTGCGCGGCATTACGGGGCTCCTTTCAGGAATTGGGGGATTAAATGATGGGAAGAGATTGATGCAAAACGAAGAGGTAAAATATTATGTTCTACAGCCTGTCTCACTTCCCTGCCTAAGGCAAGAAAAAAATATATGGTGCCTGGCACCGCGAATACACAAGTGTGTAAAGGCGGTGCCAGGCACCATGAATAGCACCATTAATATAGTTATCTAAAGTAGCTGTTCAGTCCTTCGGCGATGCCGGCGGCTGCTTTTTGCTGATGAGCGGATGTTCGGACGATCTGCTCTTCACTTTTATTGGATAAGAACCCTAGCTCGACAAGCACACATGGACGCTTGTTGGTACGCAGAACTTGAAGGTTTTTCCCGGCAATTCCACGGCTCTTAAATCCTGTATATTTCACAACGCTCTGCTGTACAAGGGAAGCCAGTCCGCTGTATGCAGAACCGGGCTGATAGAACGTTTCAATTCCTGTTCCGGCAGAAGGCCCTGAATTATAGTGAATGCTTACAAACGCATCGACCAAATAACTATTGCTTAATTGCGGGCGTGAAGTTAACGCGATGGCTGTATCGGTGGAGCGTGTCATATAGACCTTGGCTCCTGCCGCTTTCAGCTTCTGAGCTAAAATAAGCGCGGTAGATAACGTTACATTTTTTTCATATGTGCCGTATCCTGCACCAACAGCTCCTACGTCATAGCCGCCGTGCCCTGGGTCAATCATGATTTTCTTCCCTCTTAGATTGGGGAAACTTGAAGGGAGAGAAAGGCTATTGTCATTAATTTTGGTAAAGGTGATGTAGGCTTTATGTACCCAGCCTTTTATTCCGCTGGATGTTTTGATGTTCAGCCAGTCTCCTTTGCTTGAGTACACTTGCACTTCGGCTCCGGTATTCAGCTTAGCTACGACCTTAAAAGATGTACCCGCGTTTTCTCTTACATTTAAATCATTCGTCGTGACGTATCCTTTTTTAACAGAAGGCTGTACGGTTACCGGAGCAGTCGCTGATAAGTATTTTTTAGACACCCATCCTTTTGTGCCGTTTGAAGCCTGGATATAGCTCCATGTGCTTCCCGGGTCCAAAACCTTTACCTGCTGGCCTTTTTTCAAGGTCATCAACGACTTGCTTGAGGTTGTTGCCTTCTCTCTTAGGTTCAGAGAGCCAGTATTAACATAGGCATAAACCGTTTTAACCGGTGCAGGGGCAGGGGCCTTGCTGGCTATATAGTTTTTAAGAACCCAGCCTGTTTTTCCATTGGGAGCCTTTGCATTGTGCCAGGAACCTGATGTTTTCAGGATGGTAATCTTTGTTCCTCTCTTTAACTGCATCAGAGATTTGCTTGTCGTTGATGCCTTCTCTCTGAGCGTTAAAAAAGAAGAAGCGTTCACATAGCCATACACTGTTTTTGCTTTTGGTGCTGAAGAAGGCGCAGGAGCTTTCGTAGAGATGTAGCTCTTGGACACATAGCCTTTCTTGCTTCCGGATGCCTGAATATAATACCAGGAACCCGACGTTTTTAAGATGGTAACCTTGTTTCCTTTTTTCAATAGCAAAATGGATTTGCTGGAGGTCGTGGCTTTTTCCCTCAGATTGAGAGAGGAAGCCGTGACATACCCTGTTTTTGTTGCAGAGGATGCGGATACGCTGATTTTTTTCAGATATTTGGATGATACCCAGCCTGTCCCCTTTTTCAAATTCACCTGAGACCATCCGTTAGACTCTGCCTTAATCGTAACGGCTGCATCCTTTTTCAGTTTATCGATAATACTGCTGCTGGTACTAGGCTTCGATCTGACATTTAGAATCGATGCTGTAACTTTTGCTTTTGTTTGGCTCGCTGCAGCGTCTGCATGTGTGGTAAAAAGAGATAAAATAAATGCCAGGATGAGAGCCAGTGAAGTAATCTTTCTCAAAAGCTGTAAGCCCCCTTTCTCACTTTCTATCTTTTCTACTAATCTTTTTCTACTATTTCTATCGGCAAATCGACGGAAAAATCCACCAAATTTCTACTAAAAATTCAGGTGCCAGGCACCGCGTTTTGACATATGTGTAATCGCGGTGCCTGGCACCTATTTATTTCACTGCCGTTACTTTTATGGAATAAGGGTCTTTAGCCCAATGGTAGTTGTTGTCGTAAACAGTGAGATAATACGTACCGGCAGTCAATGAAGACGTGAACGACTCTTTTCCGTTTAATCCTCGGGCATCATGGGGTTTTTCATTGATGACCTTGCCGTTGCTGTATTTATCAATCCATACCGTACTGTTAATGCCGGCTACCCCGCTGACATCGACTCTGACATTGGTTTTCTTGGAAACTTTGAATGTAAACCAATCGACATCGCTCGGGGTATCGAACTTATCGCTATATAGCTTGCCAACAGTCACTTTTTTCGCTTTTGAGCGCCGATCACCCACATCATTCTTTAAACTGGGAAGCTTCGTATAGAACGGTTTGAGAGCAACCGCCCGGCCATATCCATAATATTGATTCCATTTTCCTTTATATTTGGCAGGCAAATAGGCAGAGCTCTCAAGCAGATACTCCACATCATCAGGATATAAAGAAGGTTCTTCAGCAAGAAGAAGCGAAGCAAGGCCGCTGACAATCGGTGCGGAAAAAGATGTACCATCAAAATAGTCATACTCACCATCGATTGCCGCTGTTAAAACATCTGTTCCTGGAGCTACGATGTCCAATAATTCTCCGTAATTGGAAAAATCAGCGATACCGTCGTTGGGAGTGGACGCCCCTACACTTAGAACCTCTGGATAGGCTGCAGGATAACCTACAGAATCATCTTCATTTCCTGATGCCGCAACAAGCACAATTCCTTTTTCATAAGCAGAACGGATAGCATCATATTCAATGTCCTCATACTCACTTCCGCCATAGCTCATGTTGATCACATCAGCTTTTTGTGAAATGGCATAATAGATTCCCTCGACGCAATCACTCGTTGACATTCCTTCTTCATCCCCTACACGGACTGGAAGTATATCAGCATACGGATTGATTCCAGCCATGCCTATACCATTGTTTACAGTAGCCGCAATGACACCTGCAACAGCTGTTCCATGGCCGTCATTATCCATGGGATCGCTGTCTTCATCGTATGTATCGTAGCCAGATAACACTCTTCCTTCTAAATCCGGATGAGTGTAGTCAACACCTGAGTCGATAACAGCCACCTTTATCCTCGCCTTTGGTGATAGTCCAAGCCATGCGTTTGGAACTTTCATTTTGGGAAGCGACCACTGATAAGAATAATAAGGATCGTTCGACATTTTCTTGACCATATAATCTGGCTCGGCTGATTCTATGTGAGCTGACCGCTTTATTTTTCTTAGAGTTCCTTCATAATTTAGCTTTTTCGGAATTCGAACCACCTTAAGATTCTCATTTCCTAAAATAGAAGAAGAGTCCGCGATCGTAACACCGAACCCCTTTACAAGTTCCTCATTCGACAGCGTGGTCTTCACGATGGCCTGCCTGTTTTTTACATGATCATTAGAATGATTACTCATTAAATGGATCTTGCTGCTCGGTTGAAAAGACTTCTTTCTTCGCTGCCAGTTCTCATCATCCGCTGAAGCTGACGTACTAAAAGAACTTAATAAAATACTGCACAACGCAACTCCTGCCATAAAACGACTATACTTTTTCACACTGCTGCCCCTCATCATCCTTTTTCTGTGTTACCATTTTTATATCGGGTATCAGCCTCCATGATTTAGAAAATATAGGTAAATCATCATACCTGAACTCTAAAAACACCTGCGCGACTGAACACTTAGAACCTGATAATTTACTATTAATTACAATTATACAATATATTACAAATAATGGTGCCAGGCACCGCGATTACACACTTGTGTAATTGGGGTGCCTGGCACCAGATATTAGGGTATGGTACATTGGAATAAAATTTAACAGGGGAAGGCGGCAGAAAACGATGGAGCATTTTCTTCTTTTTGTGGTCATGGCGGTTTGCCTGATTATTCTTCCAGGCCCTGATACAGCCATTGACACGAGAAACACGTTATCTCTAGGAAAGACTGGCGGTTTTAAAACCATGCTTGGAACATGCGGCGCCTTGCTCATTCACACCATGGCAGCTGTCGTAGGCCTGTCTGCCATCATTGTAAAATCGGCAATGCTTTTTTCTATTTTCAAGTATGCCGGGGCGGTCTATCTGATCTACATCGGAATAAAGTCGCTCTGGTCTTTAAAGGACCGGAATATTGAAACAGCCTATTCAGCAGAATCTGCAGTTCAAACACCCGGAATCCGAAAGTCCTCATCTTGTTTCAGACAGGGATTCCTTACAAATCTTCTAAACCCAAAGGTCGCACTTTTCTTCTTAACGTTTCTCCCGCAATTTCTTGAACGCGGCAGCAACGCCTTTGTGCAATTTTCCATCATGGGTCTCACCTACACACTTCTGACAGCGGCCTGGTTTTTCTTTTACATCTATTTGATTAACCAGATCAGTGTCTTTATGAAAAAGCCGGCGACTCAGCGTGTCATGCAGGGAGTAACGGGTGTGGTACTCATCGGCTTCGGCATGAAGCTCGCTTTAGAAAAGCAGAACTAAACAACGCCTCACCGATCCTCTTGAAGCTGCAAGAGGGTTTTTTTGTGACATAATGTTACAAATTGAAGTATTACGGGTATTGATTGGAAAGTTATTTTCATTATTTAAATATTTTACACTTGTAAGGGAGGGGAAGAAAAATGTTTAAGGTAGTTGGTGTTTATAAGACAGAACAAGAAGCAGTGGAAGAACGGAATCAATTGAAACCGAAAAACGAAAACAGCACATTTTTAGTCGTTGGGCCTTATGAGACCATTGAAGAAAAAGAAGATAACGAGCAGATCATACAGCATTTTTTGGACCAATCCGACAACTCATCCTTCTCACAGAATCTCTCAGGAAAAGAGAGACTCGTCTTTCTAGGAGTAGATCATAAAGAAGCGGAGCATTACGGAAGCCACCTCGAGACAGGGGAATTTTTATTATTGAGAGAGTAAGGCTCCATTTCATCACAAAAAAAGGCATCCGTGCTTCGTTGCACAGATGCCTTTCTTATTTTAAGCCTCTAAAGAATCTTTGTTTTTAGCCTGGCGGATTTCATTGTAAAATTCAGCTGAAGACGCGGACATATAAGGCGTCAGCCAAAGAAACCCGATAAACAGTGTAACTACCGCCAGGATCACCCAGCCGATAAAACTAAGCTGAAGAAGGAAGTACTTCCACTTGTAGCCGTCCATTAATCTGCGGCTTTCGGTAATGGCACCCGTAATCGAAATCCCCGGGTTGTCTTTCAAGACATAGAATGTTTGCGAATAAGCAAGCCCTTTGATAATACCCGGAACAATCAATAGCAGGGTCCAAAGAACTGTGAAAATCCATACCAGGATCGTTGTTCCAATAATCTTTAAGAACGTACCGATGTCCAAGAAAGGCTGAAACATGTTCTTCACTTCTTGAGGCTCCCGCCTTATAAGGCTCAGAAAGACCCAGCTAAAGCCAATCGTGATTGGGTAAACAATACCGTTAATAATCCAAGAAAAAATATATGCTGATAGGCTTCGTTCAGCTCCATTAAATTCGTCCTTTCCTCCCAATACAAAAAAATCAATCAGGTTAGGAAGAAAAAACGTAAAGAATCCCAAAAGGATTGTCAATAGAACCCCAAAGCCCCATTTGTTTTCCAGGGCAACCCGTGCTTCCTTCTTTATTTCTCCAATACTCATGCCTCTTTCACCTTACCTTTTTTGTTTCAATTCTTTTTGCAAAATAGTTATTCTTTGGAAAAAGCCATTATATCACATGTCATTTTGCAGTATGCTCTTTTTTTAGGTGAAGGGCTTCTTCGGATCGGTCCAGCCAGTCGGCAACTAAAGCATTGAAGACTGCGGGCTGTTCAATCTGCAGGTTGTGCCCCGCCCGGTCCAATACAGCAAAAGATGCACGAGGAAATTGATCCAGGATGGCCCAATGATCTTTGAAGCCGACAACAGCATCCTGCCTGCCAGTAAAAAACAGCACAGGCTTCTCAAAGGGCTGCGGCAAGTCGATAGAAAAGGAAAAAGCGTAATTCTGTTTTATTTTCTCCAGAAAAACAGGATCTGCCAGCATCACACCTGGTATGATTTCTTCCCTCGTTCGTTTCAGTACATATTCATCCTGTACAACTGCTATAGACGCAAACTCCCTGGCTTCTTCCAACGGAAGGGATGCGATTAGCTGCTCATCTGTTTTAATGACCGTATGCTCCGGCAGCTCTCTTTTTTCACGTTCTGCGTAGATCGGTGAACAAATCGTGAGCAAGCCTTCTACCCTATCCCCCATTTTCGTCATGACGCCTCTCGCCAGATAGCCTCCATAGGATTCACCAGCAAGTAAAAAAGATTGTCCGGGTATTACTGTTTCAATAAAACGCAACACAACATCCAGCATATCATCCGTCCCGGTCAGCCAATACTCCCCTTTGGTCCGGCCCATTCCCGGCAGATCCAAATAGATTCGCTGAAACCCGCTTCGGTCTTTAAAAACCGGCTCCATGCAGCCTTCCATCAACCGGTAATCCGGCGAGAAACCATGAATCATGATGATAGGCTTCCCTTCCCCATGTACCTCATAATGAACCTGAATATCTCCAAGATCGCAAAACATGTACATCGCCCTTTCATTGACGGTGCCATCACGTGGTGCCTGGCACCCAATTTTGCCTTCTATTCTTATCCTCATTTTAACATTACTTCCTGAAAAGAAGGCTTCATTCACCCATTTGCCGAATAAGAATGTGGTGCCAGGCACCACGATTACACATATGTCAAAACGCGGGTGCCTGGCACCCAAAATAACAAAACTCCGAAACACAGCAAAAAAGGTTAAGAATTACTATCTGCTGCACATTAAGATAGAGTCATGAGGGAGGCGGACGTATGGATTACTTCAACAGCATTCAGAATACGATCGATTATATTGAGGAGAACTTGGAAGAACCCTTGACGCTTCCGGATCTTGCCAGGATTGCCTGCTTCTCGCCTTTTCACTTTCACCGCGTCTTTTTGATGTTGGTCGGCCATCCGGTGATGGATTACATCCGGAAAAGAAGACTTGCGCACGCAGCGGACCTGCTTGTCCATTCAGAGCTTAAGATTGTGGACATTGCCTTCAGCTGCGGGTTTTCTTCCCACGAATCCTTTAACCGGGCTTTCAAAAAGCTATTCGCGGTGACACCCACACTGTTCCGAAAAGAGAAGCTGTACACCTTTACGCTTCCTGAAAAAGCCGCCCTCATCAAAAAACCTATCGTAGGAGGACCATTTATGCAGCCGAAAATTTATATGAAGCCTGAATTTAACGTCATCGGTTATGAGCTCAAGACCACTTCTGAAGATGGTAAAAATCTAAAGGAAATCCCTGTCTTTTGGCAGACCTATTTACAAAACAATAAGATGAGAGAGGCTATCCCCAACAAGAAGGACCCTTCCGTGGAGCTCGGCATCTGCACAGATTTTAACCAGGAAAACGGCTCGTTCAGTTACCTGATCTGCTCTGAAGTTACGGATTCCAATAACGTTCCCGAAGGTCTTGTGGCCAGGACGTTCCCTGAAACCAAGTATGCCGTATTCACGACCCCGAAAGTAGCAGAAAACGAGTTTTCCGACAGCATTCAGGCGACATGGCAGTACATTTTTAAAGAATGGTTCCCTTCTTCCGGCTACGAACATGCCGGCGGAGTTGAGATCGAGCTGTACGATGATCGAAGCATAAGCCCTGAATCCAAACAGATGGACATTCTGGTCCCTATAAAATAACATGAAAAAAAGACGGCAATCTCCTTAACCATCAAGGAAATGCCGTCTTTTTCAGTACGTTTCTTTTTAAATATTTTATAAAGTTTCTATAAATAATTATTAAGAATGTCGAATTCTGTTGCTCTCTTTCCTTCTTCATTGTTATGGTGTTCATGAATTGCTTTGGAACGTCACATTTTTCCGGAAAGGGGGAAAATACCCTTGATTAAAGAATGGAACCTGTTACGCACCCTAGCCTGTTTAAGCATTGTATTTCTGCACAGTACATCGCTGACAGCTGTCTCTGTCGGAGGTTATCCTGCGTCCGGGGTTTACAGCCTGCTGCGTATCGCTCTATGTTATGCCACACCGACGTTTGTCATCCTGTCTGAGATCATCCTTGCGAACCGCTATCCCGATCAGCTTCCGAAAAACTTTTGGAAAAAGCGTGTGAAGTGGATTCTTGCTCCGTTTCTCGCCTTTGCCGTGATCGATGCACTGGTTAGCTATCATCTCAACCCGAATATCGATATCGCTGTAATGATTAAAAACAATCTATTAGGAAATTACGAAGGATACTTCGTTCTGATTATTTTTCAATTTTATATCCTGCATTATTTTGTCACGAAATACAACATCAAGATGAACTGGCTGATCCCTATCAGCATTCTTGTGATGAGCCTTCATTTTAAAGTGATGGAAGGCCAGCATCCTTGGATCAAAGAGAATTTATCGTATTTAAAAATTCCGTTTACGGCATGGTTTGCGTATTTTACCATTGCTTATGCGATCGGAAAAAATTACAAAGCGATCGCTGCCAAGCTGCAAGAATTCCGATACCACACGCTCTTTGGGGTAGTTCTGAGTCTCGCTATTGTCTTGATTTTTTACAAATCAGGTTATGTCAGCGTCGGGTCGAAGCGATTAGATCTGTTTCCATTAACTGTTTCGATTAGTCTCCTCGTTCTGGCTTGGGGCCAATTGCTGCCGAATATTAAAATCGTGAACTTGATCAGCAATTACTCTTTTGGCATTTATCTCATCCACTGGCAGGTTCAGCGCTATCTTGCACCCTATACGGCTCAATGGTTCGACCAAACCCACCTGCAAGTGTTTTCGCTCTTCTTTATTACGCTTTTAATTTCAATGGCGATCATTAAAGTAATATCCTTACTACCGTTTGGATCTTATGTGGTAGGCAATACTAACCGTAAAATAAAAACGATATCTCCGAAACTGATCAAAACAGCATAGCTTCTCCCAAAAACAGATGTCCCCTCCAAGACATCTGTTTTTTACGGCCATTCATCCCTCGAACACATCGTTGGCGGATGTTTAGGCTTACTGTATAATAGGTAAAAGATAACAATGGATAAAAATGTTTTTCAAATGCCACTGGAGGTGGAGAAATGAAAACTGATTCTTTGGATTTAAGCCCATTTGTTTTGGACTATTTTTCGACTATTTCTCAAGATGACTTAAAGAAGGATGTATTCCCTAAATATCCGGAAGTCTTTAATTTAATTGCGCAGTCACGCGGATTCGGAATACCTTGGCAATACAAAAAAGCCGCAGAGTCCAATAAAGTTGATCAGCACATGTTTTTCTTTGAAAGTAACTTAGGCAAACAGTATACCGGAAATCCAAGGTACATTTATGAACGCATGATCGAACGTTACCCTAATTATACATATGTATGGTGCTATGCCGGCAACGAAAAGATTCCCGGAGATCCAATCATTGTTGATAGAGCATCCGCTGAATACTATAACTTTCTTGCCCGATCACGGTTTATCATTAATAACACAACATTTCCGCTTTGGTACCACCGGCCTGAGACCTTCTACTTTCAAACATGGCATGGCACACCGTTCAAAAGACTGCACTGGGACATTTCATCACGTCCATTAGAAAAACGGTCGACGCCTGAGTTCTATGTGAAATCAACCAAATGGGATGCCTTATTATCTCCTAATCATTATTCTACAGAGATATTCCAATCTGCTTTTAGATACGAAGGAGAAATCGTTGAATACGGTTATCCTTCTAATGATATTTTCTATGATAAAAGAAGATACTCAAACGTCAGAGAAAAAATAAGAGCAAAACTCGGAGTGCAAAATGACAATGCTCCCATCTACCTTTATGCACCAACATGGCGGGACGGGAAACATCTTGGGAACTCCATGTTTGAATTCAATTTAATGCTAGATCCATTTAAATTTATAGAGCATGCTCCTGAAGACGCTATCTTGCTTATCCGTTCTCACCATATGAGCAGCTCTGATGATAAATTAACGAGTCTCGCTGGCCGTGTAATTGACGTCAGTGGCTGGGACGATGCCATTGAACTAATGTGCGCAGCTGACGTTCTCATTACAGATTACTCATCGATCGTGTTTGACTGGTACTGCAGCCTTAAACCCGTTATTTATTATGTCCCTGATTACGACCAATATGTCGGCTCAGTACGAGGAGCTTATTTTGAATTAAGTGAGCAGCGAGCAGGAGAGATTTGCTACACTGAAGAAGAATTGCTGCAAACACTGCCTAAAGTCTTAAAAGACAACTCTCCTGAATATAAGGATTTTTATAAAACATTCTGCGTCATACATGACGGCAATTCCTCAGACCGAGTCATTGATTACCTGCTATCCAGATAAAAATGTAAAAATCAGCAAAGCACCCTATGTGAAGTGAAGGGTGCTTTTTCTATTTAATAAAAAAAGCACTGCCTGTTTCCAGGCAATGCTTTACTTGTTTAGTTCTGTTCTTGCTTTTGATCAGCAGCAGGTGCTTCTTCCTGTTTAGTCTGATCTTCAGTTTTTGCTTTATTTTTATCTTCATCACGGTAATTGTAATCGTACTTCGAGCGATCCACTGGTTTAAAATCACGTGGAGTATAGAAGCGAAGCAGATCTCCATAAACAACTTTGTCAGAAAGTTGAAGAGAATTTTCAGCAAATTCCTGTTCTTTCTGAATTTCTTTATTCTTTTTAACCGGTTCCCCAGTTTTGGCATCAAAGTACTTTCCATTGATGGCGGTAACCTTTGGACTGACAAAGCTTCCGTTACGGAATGGAACAACCTGTTGATGATCTTTGGACAGCAAATCTGTTCCGAATTGAACATACTCTTTTGTATCAACGCCAAGCAAGTGAAGAAGCGTAGGCAGAACGTCAATCTGTCCACCATACTCATGCTTCACTCCGCCTTTCATGCCAGGTACGTGAACCATGAACGGAACACGCTGCAGCTGGGCATTGTCATAAGGAGTGATTGCTTCTTTGTTCAATACTTTAGCCATGGCATCGTTATGGTTTTCGGAAATACCATAATGGTCTCCGTACATGACGATCACAGATCGGTCATACAGCCCAGAAGCTTTTAATTGATCCATGAAGCTCTTAACCGATTCATCGAGGTAACGAGCTGTCTGGAAGTAACGGTCAACTGATCCGTCACCCGTATCATCTGGCCCGATGCTTGCTTCCGCGTCATCAATCGGATACGGGAAGTGGTTGGACAATGTAATAAATTTCGTATAGAAAGGTTCTTTCAATGTTTTCAACATTGGAAGAGACTCTTCAAAGAATGGTTTATCTTTTAGTCCGTAGTTTACAACATCTTCATCTTTCATTTGGTAATGGCTCGCATCAAAGAACTTGTCATAGCCAAATGATTTGTAGGTCTCATCCCGGTTCCAGAACGTTTTGTAATTTCCGTGGAATACTGCGGAAGTGTAACCTTTTTGTCCTAAAATAGCAGGTGCGGCTTGGAATGTGTTATTTCCGTTCGTGGTAAATACTGAACCTTGCGGAAGTCCATAAATGGAATTTTCCAGCATGAATTCTGCATCGGATGTTTTACCCTGTCCTGTTTGGTGGAAAAAGTTATCAAAGTATAACGTATTCTTATCTTTTGTGAACGAGTTTAAATAAGGTGTAACTTCTTCACCATTCAGTTTGTAGTTGATCATAAAGTTCTGGAAAGATTCTAAATGAATGTAAATCACATTCATGCCTTTTGCCTTGCCAAAGTAAGCAGGGTTAGGCTTTGCATAGTTCGCGTCTTTGTAGTTAAGGACGTCACCCATATCACTTGAATCTGCAGATGCCTTTTGCGCGGAAATACGCATGCTTTGAATAGCATCATATATCACAT
Organism: Fictibacillus marinisediminis; assembly: GCF_023149135.1. Lineage (NCBI taxonomy): Bacteria > Bacillati > Bacillota > Bacilli > Caryophanales > Fictibacillaceae > Fictibacillus > Fictibacillus marinisediminis. Next base: position 3,653,714 of record NZ_JAIWJX010000002.1, read on the forward strand.
AGTTGTATGTGCCCAGGTATTTCACCAAGTAGTTGCGGTCAAATGTACGCGTTAATAGCTGCGGACGATCTGTTTCCGCCAAGCCGATGTTAATGACAAGCAAGGCAATCGCTGAAACCAGCACAAGCTGCACTTTCTTACGAGCCATGCGAACCGGCTCGGGCTTGATGAATTTTGCAGCTACGAGAACAGTTAGAATGATGGTATCAATGAAATATAGCGGGTCATAAGGCTTAAGCAGTTCCCAGATGCTTCCTCCAAGATCTCCAAAGTTTTTCGTTTGAGTCAGGGTCGGCATCGTAATGAAATCATTAAAGAATCGGTAATACACGATATTTGCATATAAAACAAAGGAAAGGAAAAAGTTAAGGACAATGGTCCAGATATACGCTCTTTTACCTTTTGCAAATAGTGCCAATCCAAAAAAGAATATGGCTGAACTGATCGGGTTGATCAGCAGCAAAAACTTCTGCATTGCATTTTCTATACCAAGATTAAATTCAACAAGATAGCCTGTATACGTTTTTAGCCAAAAAAGAACAACAGCTAAAATGAAAAAACCAAGATGCTTTTGGACAACATTTTGGCCAGCTTTTAAAAGACCTTTCAATTCTTTCACCTCTTCTAGTACCTCTATAACATTATTGTCTAATCACTTTTATTCGCACCTGTAAATTTTAGTCTATTTTATTATAAATAGCAAAAGTGAAAATATGATGAAAAGCTAAGATTTAATTTTATTTTTGTTTATTTTTCCTTAAAATTACGAGCTCTAGCCATGGTTTTCGTTTATTATTGCGGTATTTTGATTGTAAAAACGCTTCCTTTTCCGGACTTGCCCGCAACCTGGATCCAGCCGCCGTGGGAATCCACAATCCATTTTGCAATCGCAAGCCCCAAACCGTGGCCTCCAAGCTGTTTTGACCGGGATTTATCCGTCCGGTAAAACCGCTCAAATATCCGTTCGCGTTCTTCAGGCTTTATCCCTATACCCTGATCTTCAACTAAAATAACCAGCAATTTATTTTTTTCTTCTTTTTTCAGCGAAAGTTCAAGGTTAACCTCAGTATTTTCAGGAGAATACTTGATGGCATTCTCCAGCAGAATATAAAGAAGCTGATCCAAACGTTCACGGTTTCCATACACAAAAAGCTGGGCAGGCGTACTCAGCCTAATTGTTATACGTTTCTCATCCGCAATTGTTTCAAGAGAATGAACCGCTTTTTCAGCCAGCTGATGAAAATCAAACACTTCTTTTCTTACTTCTGTGTTTTCTGCATCAGAACGGGCCAGTGTGAGCAAATCTCCTACAAGTTTAATCATCCGCTTTACTTCATATTTCATATTAGATAGAACAGAGTGTGAAAATTCATCTTCCTGCACTTGTTTTTCCATCTCCAGCGCATTAATAGAAGATAATATGACACTCAGCGGGGTTCGCAGCTCATGTGAGGCATCGGCGGCAAATTCACGCTGCTTCATATACGATCTGATAATAGGTGACATAGCTCGCTTCGACATGAAATAGCTGATAAAAAAAGAAACAAAGGAAAAGACGAAAAGCAGTATGGCAAAAATGTTCAATAGCCAATCAAATAGCTCCACCCTATTAGATATGCTTTTCCCAACATATAAAATGCCAATGAATTGATTTCCTTTATAAATTTTGCGTCCAGCCATCATGAGATCGATATTTCTTTTATTCAAATCCTCTTGCCACGGAACAAAATAAGAGACATTTAAGTTTTCATACCGGATCTCTTTTGGATTTGGATTCCAGCCCTCTAGTTTCTTATACAGCTTCGGACGGAGATGATGGTAGAGTTCATCACCCGTTAATAGCTTTCCTTTGGCATCGACGACGTAATAGAAGAACTGTTCGTCAGAAAGCATAACAAAGTTTTGTATGGAAGGCTTTTTGCCTTTTATCATTTTTTCTTTGATCACACTTACTTCCTGGTCCACGAGCTTCTTCAGCTGATCCTCCTGGCTGCTGACAATCACTCCGTATAGCAAGAAATAAACGATGACCATAAAAAGAATTAAGAACAGCATCAGAATGCCTGTATAAATCATCGTCAGCCGCCACTGTGTACGGCTGATCAGATTCAAGTTTTTCAAAAGATTCCAGCGGGAAAAGAGGCTAGTTTTCAAGGCGATACCCCACCCCGCGCACACTTTCAATAATTTCCTTTTTGGTGAGCTTTCCAAGTTTTTTCCGAAGCAATTTAACAGTGGCATCCACTGTCTTTGCTGAGACATCTGCATCGAAACCCCAGATCCGGTCAAGGATGGTTTCCCTCGGCAGTACTTGGCCTTTATTGCGAACAAGAAGATCAAACAGCTGAAATTCCCTTGGGGTCAGCTGTATCTCACGCTTAGCTGAATTTACTATATAACTGGTACGATTCAACACAATATCATAAAGTACGACCTTTTCTTCAACAATAGGAGCAAAGTTCCTACGTGATAGAGCCCGAAGCCTGGCAAGAAGTTCGTCAATTTCAAAGGGTTTGACAAGGTAGTCGTCGGCTCCTGCATCCAGTCCATGAATCCTGTCCTGAACTGAATCTTTTGCTGTCAGCATCAGAATGGCTTGGGAATAGCCACCAGACCGTAATCGCCGGCAAACTTCCAAACCTGTTTGCCCCGGCATCATCCAATCCAGAATCACAATGTCAAAATCAGATGCTATCGCGGTCTCATAGGCATCTTCTCCATTTGATACCCACTCTACATGATGTTGATTTTTTTTCAGCATATGGACAATCAACTTTCCAAGATGCAAATCGTCTTCCGCTACCAGAATGTTCATGTAAAAGCAGGCTCCCTTCAGCTTGATCACTGACTTCAACAATTGATGATAGCACAATTACTGCAAAGAGGATTGAAATTCCTGCTGATTTCACACAATTTCCTAATTCTTATGTATGGCTGTTAGAAAATGAAGGTGGGGATTTTTTCAAAAATCACTTTACATAGGAGAGATTCTGAGGAATAATGAGAGTTATAAAACGAACGTTTGTTCCTATTCAGAGTATACCTCATATCTTCTTCTTTTGTCTATAAAAAAAGCCAGCATTAAATGCTGACTTTACTTAAACTCGTGAAAAGGAAGAAAGTATACTTGATAATTAGGAAGTCTTTCAAAACCAAGTTTTTCTGCGATTACAATCGAATCATGCCTAAAGGTTTCTGTTGTCCAATGGGGTTTCCTGCCACTTTTTATGCAGTCATTGATAAAACCACGGGCCATTCTCGTTGCAAGCCCTCTGCCTCGATGTTCTGTTTCATAAACATTTATACCGATCTCCACGTCACCACCACACGCAAACACACTGATGCACGTTCCAATGACTTTGCTTTTATGCATGACACACCAGCCTAGACCGTGTTCTAAAAAGCTTTCCTCCGAGACCCAGAATTTCTTAATCTCTTTATTGATCGTCTGGAGGGGATCCATCAAAAGTAAATCTTGAGTAATTCTCGATACTATGTAGCCTTCAGGTATGGCATTGTTTAACTTTAAAGATAAAAAATGCTCACTGTGAAACTTGAAAGGCACTCGTTCACCTATTTTTAATCCTGCAGGAAATAGCGAGGATATTACTTCATGCCAGCCTTGAGGAGGATATACTTCAAGATTAAAATCACTTTCGCCGAATTCAAGTGCTTCAGGTTTTATTACTTCTATTATGAATGGCTGCAGAAAGGAGTTGAATGTGTGGTTCGTATGGTCTCCTCCCAAATAAAACATTTCATTAACCGCCCAGATTAATGCAGTTAAAGGAGATTCAACATCATCAACAAAAATCTTTCCGCGATTTATCCCTGAAATGACACCTTGTATGACTGGATGATCGTTTTGTTCTTTAAAAAGTTTTCTTACCTTATCGTATCGTTTTAGAGTCAATTCATAAATCATATTGATCCATTCTCCCTTGTTTTAAGATTTTTGCACTCTGCATAATCTCTTAAAACTGAAAGACTGCACGACGTTTACTTATAAGTGCCGTTTCAAACCAACCTCCTCGCCATTTACAATTAATAATCCAAGTTTATCATGATTTCTCTCAAAGCGTACGCGAACAATTCAATTTCCTTTTATACGAACAGAATTTTCGTTTTTCTTGCCAATTCCACGTTTCAATCTGCTAAAATCCGGAAATATTATCAAGCAAGCATGGTAATAAAATCATAAAAATCGGGCCCACTACATATAGCGCATAAGACATATTACCCCTTCTTTCGACAACTGGCAGGTATATTCTTCAAAGGAAAGAAAAAAGTAGGAAAACAAAGAGGAAAGGAGAATGGTGATGAGCAGTGAAGTGCTAAAAAAACGCATTCACCAGTATTTCAACACAAAGAAGATAAAGGATGAGCAGCTCGAAACATTGCTGGTACGTTTCATCCTGTCCGTTAAAAAAGGAAAGTAAGAAAAAAGGAGCCTTCATGGAGGGCTCCTTTTTTTCAATTAAGCGTGCCTGGCACCAAAACTATTAAACAGGAATTTTTTCGTTATTTTCCGAAGTAAGTTGTTCATGTCTGCCGTAGTGTTTAGCTATCAGATGGCCGTATATAGACGCCAGAACCTGCTGAAACAGCATTCCAACCACGACGGGAACAGCTGTCGCCGGCGAAAAGTACGTTAACGCAAGAACAGATCCAGCGCTGATATTCCGCATGCCTCCACTGAAGACGAGAGCTACAACCGTTTCTCTCTCCCATCCAAAAAGCATGCCGGTCAGCCAGCATATTAAGTAACCGCTGGCCGCGATCAACAGGACGAACAAACCAATCAATAAAAGTTTCCCGTTCACATGAACCAAATACGGGGTGGCAACCGAAGCATTGATGGCGACCACAGCACTCATGCAAATTTTAGAAACAGGAGAGATTCTTTTCCCGAGCGTGTTCTTTATTTCTCCCTTCGTCCAATGATTGAGCAGCATGCCAATGACAGATGGGATCACGATCATAATCAACAGGTCCTTCACCATGGACCATTCATTAATGGAGACGGTTTCTCCGACAAACAGGGATAGGCTGTAAGGTACGACGATCGGCGATAATAGCGTATCAATCAATATAATGGAAAGCGCGAGGGTGCTGTTCCCCCGATAAATGGATACCCAGATGCTGCTCGTCACGCCGCACGGTATGACCATTGCCAATACGAGTCCGGTTATGGTTGGGGAATCCGAGGAAAACGCAATGTGCCCGACTCCCCACGCCCATATCGGCATTATGATATGCAGGATGATGAGTGCTGTCAGGATGGGCACAGGCCGGGACAGTGTATTGCGCAGATGGGTAAAATTAGACCCTAAACTACCTGAAAACGTCATGAATGCAAAAATCCAAGGAACTAAAAAAAGCAAACCCTTTAGTTCGCTCGTAAGCAAAATTCCAAGGATCACGCTTGCGGGTGTAATAAATGGCATAAATCTTTCCAGCTGGTGGTTTAACTTTTCTAACACGATTAGCCTTCTTCCGTCTGAGTCTATTACTCTAATAGTATATTAATTTATAGTATAAAATATTTAAGTTTGCGGTGCCAGGCACCGCAATTACATACTTGTGTAATTCAGGTGCCTGGCACCATATATGGCACCCTATAAAAACAGGCGCAGGCTATTGTATATTTTTGAATCCCTCTCCCCGCCAGGTGCATAGGATGTATGCATACACTTTTGAGATAGCTGTCCAAATCAGATTATTTAATTGACAAACTTTTAATTCTATTTTACATTAAATGAAATTAAATATTCTTATCCAGAGAGGTGGAGGGAATTGACCCTGAGAAACCTCGGCAACAGACTCCTATATGAGCACTGTGCCAATTTCAACAAGCTTTTTGCTTGGAAGATAAGAATTGTGTTGATCATTCTTCGGTCTCTTCAACCCTTTCTTATGTTTCCATAAACATAGGAAGGGGTTTTTTATTGAATCAATTCCGACTAAAAAGATATGAATAGTTATTTTAAATGATAAACGTTAAATAAGGAGTTGGTGATATGGAAAAACACGATTGTATACACTGGGAGGGAAAAAGGCTTACCTCAACCGTGCATTATCCGGAATCCGTACTGAGCAAAAGTAAGAAATTCCCTGCCGTTATTATTTGCCATGGATTTACAAGCAACCGGATCGGTGTGGACCGCTTGTTTGTTAAAACCGCACAGCAGCTTTCTTCGAACGGATTTGTTGTGGTTCGGTTTGATTATTCGGGCTGCGGGGAGAGCGAGGGGAATTATGGGGAAAACAGCTTTGAAGACCTAATCGACCAAACATATGCTGCCGTTAGCTTTGCCTTGGAGCTTCCTAACGTTGATTCCGACCAGATTACCCTGCTGGGCCATAGCCTTGGAGGAGCAGTCGCTGTGCATTCTGCGGCACGTGACGAAAGGGTTAAACAGTTAATCCTCTGGTCTGCGGTGGGACGGCCGTTTGATGACATTGTTAATATCGTGGGTGAAGAAGAATATAGCCATCTATTCATTAAAGGATTCGTGGATCATTTAGGTTATTCCCTGACCACAAAATTTCTGCAGTCTCTCAAGAATTCCAATCCTTTAGACCAGCTATCCCAGTTTTCGGGTGATGTGCTGCTCCTTCACGGTACGGACGACAAAGAAATTCCAGCCCATTATTGCGGTGAATTCTTTGAGAACACACAAAAAAGACCCTGTGGAAAAAGCAAGATTCGGCTTATTAAAGGCGCCAACCACACCTTCTCATCCATCATGCACTTCAATGAACTGATCACTGTAACCTCCAATTGGCTCATAAATGATTCTAATTTGATGGTGCCAGGCACCGGCTTTTGACACTTGTGTAAAAGCGGTGCCTGGCACCTGAAGTACAGCGATGGTAAACCGATCCCGGATCTCCTTTAACAAAGCCAGTATTGATAGCGATGGTGTTCCAATGAAAACTGACCGGGTTGTTCGCATTTACCGAAAATCTGTCCAGATACAACGTTTTTTGTGTGAGAGGCGCTAACACATACACTAAACTTTCCAACAACAGGATGACTGCCGCAACTAATTTTTTCACTTCTTCATCTTCCTTTTTAAAAATCTGCACCTTCGTGATCTTTAAGCTGCTTCAGAATCACTTTCCACTCTGAAAGATACAGCAAATGTGCTCGGTCTTTTTTGATCTTTCAATTAAGAAAGCCGCATAAAACTTGCTCACATTGTCCCCTTCTGCATTCCATATCGTAGTATAATAGCTTTTGTATTTTTATTATGGACGCGTCGCCGTAAACTTCATTACCCTTACCATACAACCAACTTGAACGCTCTAAAAATTAAGGGGAGATCAACTTGAGAGAAAAACGCAGAAAAAGTCTGACTAGCCTGATTGTATTGCTGTTAACGGCTTTGCTCATCACAGGGTGTGCACAGGCACCTAGCACAGGCCAAACAAGCACGGATCCCGGACAAAAAACGGATTCACCTGCTGCAAAACAAGAAGATTCATCTTCAAATGATGTCAAAATCACTCCATCCAGAGATCAGACATCTGCCGTTAAAGGCATGCCGGCTACTGTTACGTATGTGGTCGATGGGGATACACTGGATGTGAAATTTAAGAACGGAAAAACGGAGCGAATCCGCATGCTCCTTATCGACACACCCGAGACAAAACATCCGAGGCTCGGTGTTCAGCCGTTCGGGCCGGAAAGCTCCAAATTTACAAAAACCCAGTTAACGGGCAAAAAAGTCGGTGTCGAGCTGGATGTGTCCGAACGCGATAAATACGGCAGGCTGCTCGCGTACATATGGATCGGAAAGCAAAACTTTAACCAACTGCTTCTGGAAAAAGGCCTTGCCCGTGTGGCCTATGTGTATCCGCCTAACACCAAATACGTCGATCAGTTCCGCGCCACACAAGAAAAAGCTCAAAAAGCAGGTGTTGGCATTTGGTCGATTGAAAACTATGCCCAGCAGGATGGATTCCATGCCAATTCAAAAACCAGCACATCAAACGGAACAGTTTCCGGAGGGTCACAAACCAACAAGCAGAATACTCAAGTGAAAACGCCAGAGAAACCAAAGGGAAGCTGCAACATCAAGGGAAACCAGTCCCGAATCTATCACATGCCTGGCGGCCAATATTACGATCGGACGAAAGCCGAGGTCATGTTCTGCTCAGAGGCTGAAGCCCAAAAAGCAGGCTACCGGAAGTCTCAGCGATAGATAGTGGAGATAAAACTAAAAGCCTAATCAGCAGTTTGTGCTGATCCGGCTTTTCTTTTGGCTTTTTTAGATAGTGGTTCTAGTGCCAATAACGATGGTTGCGTCCAGTTCGCCGGAACGGACTACACGTGATAACAATCCGTTAGCATTAAAAATTTCGAGAGTCTGCAGTGCCTGCCGTTCGCTGGTCTCAACAAGCAGATGGCCTCCCGGCGCCAGCCAGACCGACGCACCAGCCGCTATCCTCCGCTGGAGGTCAAGTCCATCCTCCCCGCCGTCCAGTGCCACTCGATCCTCGTGAAGGCGGGCTTCCGCAGGAAGCATCCCGATCGCATCAGTGGGGACGTAAGGTGCGTTAGCGACTAGGAGGTTGACGCGCCCGAGAAGTGTTTTGGGCATCGGCTCGTACAGGTCACCTTCGTAGACACGGCCACCGAGAGCCGTCACATTACGGCTAGCGCATTGTACCGCTTTCGGATCGATGTCAGCAGCATACAGCTTAATACTTTCTTGGATTGAAGCCAGCACGGCGCCAACCGCACCTGAACCGCAGCAGAGATCAACGGCGATGTCTTCCGTCCGAATGATATTTGCCGCTTGGGAGACAAGAAACTCAGTACGTCGGCGGGGAACAAAAACCTCCGGGTCCACCTTGATCCGGAAGCCGCAGAATTCCGCCCATCCGATGATTTGTTCGAGAGGAAAACCGGCAGCACGCTGGTCTATCATAGCCGCCAGCTGTGCTGGCGTTTTCGCCTCAGCCATCAGCAAACGAGCCTCATCCTCCGCATAAACACAGCCTGCTGCCCTAAGCCTCGTGACAACGGATGAAAAATTCCTATCCTGTTGAATATCAACATTCACCATGATTTTACCTCTGAATGAATTTTCTGGTGCCTTTTTTTTGAGGTGCCTGGCACCACGATTACATACATGTGTAACGGAGGTGCCTGGCACCCCTCTCTACTCCACCCCTCTAAAAAAACGACAATCCAACTGCGAAGATGACACCCGACACAAGCAGGGTTGTGACGCAGTATCCCATGATGTCCCGTGCGCCGAGTCCGGCAATAGCGAGAGCCGGCAAAGCCCAAAAAGGCTGGGCCATGTTCATCCATGCTTCACCGTAGGCGATGGCCATCGCTGCGATGCCGGGTTCTACACCGAGCTGCTGTGCGGCAGGCATGATGAACGGCCCCTGTACGACCCAGTGTCCTCCGCCGGACGGAACGAAGAAGTTGACGAATCCTGAGCTCAAGAACGCAAAGAACGGAAACGTCGATGGGTTGGAAATGGAGATAAATGCGTTGGTGATCATCCCGCCAAGGCCGGACAGCTCCATCATCCCTTGAATCCCCGCATAGAACGGGAATTGAATCAAGATGCCCGCTGTGCCTTTTGCCGCATTGGATACAGCGTTCATGTAAGACAGCGGCGTTCCGTGAAGCAGAAGACCTGTCGTAAAGAACAGCAAGTTGACGGTATTGATATCGATTTTAAAACCGTTTGTGGCTATGTAATAGATGATGTACGAATAGCCGAGCACCGCAATTGCCAGGCTGAGAAATCTGCTGTTTTCCATCGCAACGGCAAACGTTCGTTTCACCTCAGTTGGGGCGATCGCTATCGCTGCAGAGGCTTCGTCTTCCGCGAGGATCTTTGGATCGATCCCAATCACGTCTTTTCCCGTAGGCATCATCAGCCTGGCCATGATAGGCAGGATAATAAGCAGCGCGACCGTAATGAACAGGTTATAGCTGGTGAAGATGGTATCCGTCAGCGGAATCAGCCCAGCTGTTTTTTCCATCGGATTTCCTGGAGTGGCAGCCACGAGGGGAATAGAACCTGACAGTCCGCCGTGCCATGTAAGAAAACCGATATACGCACACGCGATCAGAAAACGGTAATCCGAGCCAGGAATCCGTTTGGCTACTTCCTTTGCGAACAGGGCACCAACGATCAGCCCGAACCCCCAGTTGATAAAACAAGCAAGCCCAGAACCAACCGTAACTAAAATGACCCCTTGAGCTGGTGTTTTAGCAATTCCGGCTAGCTTCACCATCCATTTTTTGATCAATGGTGAACTGGCTAGGGCATGCCCCGTCACCAGGACGAGAGCCATCTGCATCGCAAAGGCCAGAAGGTTCCAGAATCCCGATCCCCAGAAACCTACCATTTCGATGGGGCTGTGATGCGTAAAAATAACACCGGATAAAAAGAGAATGATTGTCAGGATTAATGCAAACACAAATGGATCAGGCAAGAACCTCTGCACAAGGGTAGTGAAGAAATTAGATAGCGCTTTCATTTTATTCTCCTTCTCTGTTAATCTATTTACTTTTTTAAAAGTACACTGTATAAATATTCATCTTAACGAAGTAAAAATCCTGTCTGTCTTTTTTCCTATTTGTAAAATTTCATCACTATTCGGCGAAAAATATCAAAAAAAGCAAGAATGATATTTGGCACCATTCTCGCTCTTCTTATTACTCTCCCACCATCAGTACTACTTTTCCCGTGCTTTTTCTGCTTTCCACCCATTCGTGGGCACGGGCTGCATCTTTTAAAGAAAACTGCTGTCCAATATTGATTTCCACTCGGCCATCCTCCAGCAACGGAAACACTTTAGGAGCGATTCTTTGCAGTACATCTGGCCTCTCCTTTCTCGTCGTACCGAGGCTGAAGCCGAGCACCGAACGGCAGCTTGAATGCAGCTCACCCGCCGGAATATTGCCATAGCTTCCACTGGAATTTCCGAAAACAACGAGGCGGCCATATTTGGCCAAACAGCTGAAACTCGCTGCAGTCAGGTCCCGGCCGACCGAATCAAGAATGATGTCAGCTCCCTTTCCATGAGTCAGCTCATTCACTCTTTGAGCAACATTATCCTGCTCATAACAAATGACATGATGAGCGCCGGAATCCTTGGCTGTTTTGATTTTGTTTTCATTTCCCACCGTGCCGATCACAATGCCCGCACCAAGAGCGAGGGCCATCTGCACTGCTGTCGTTCCAACACCGCCGGCCGCTGAATGAATGACAACAGTCTCTTCTTCCTCTATCTGCGCCAAATTGGCGAGTAAATGGTATGAAAGAAACGAAACGATACCGCAAGCCCCTGCTGTTTCAAAGCTCATGCTGTCCGGTATCGCGAATGTCAAATTTTCGTCTGCTGCTATGTATTCTGCATAGGAACCGTTATGAGGAAAGGCAAGAACCCGCTGCCCCACTTGAAGGCTCTGTACGTCTTCACCCACCAGCTCCACTACCCCAGCCGCTTCCAAACCCGGAATAAATGGCAGAGTTCCCTTTCCCTTATTCCCATGCCTCGCTTTAATGTCTGCGTAGTTTACAGAAGTAGCCTTCACCTTAATTAACACCTGTTTGGATTTGATAGAAGGCACATTCATATCCAGGTACTCCATGTTCTCTGGTCCGCCAAATTTCGTCACCGCAATTGCCTTCATCGTTCCGTTGATCGTCCCCTTCATCCCATTTCCTCCTTTTTCCTTTTATTATGGTGCCAGGCACCACAATTACACAAGTGTCAAAACGCGGTGCCTGGCACCATCAAAGTGGACCCTCACAGGTCTTGGCACCACAAAAATCTCCCTCCTTCTGGTAAACTTAATGAAAATGAAAATACATAGATAGGATGGGATACGATGACTGCTCGAAAACTGCTGATCGCTCAAAATGTTGATGCTGCTTATGTTGAAAAAGTGCAGGAAGTAATACCGGAATGGACCATTGTGACCGGCAAGGATAAGGAAATATGGCAAAAGGAAGCTCCCGATGCTGAAGTGATCGCCGGATGGAAAAAAGGGATGGAGGATTACACCCTTGACAGTGAAAATTCATCTTTAAAATGGGTGCAAACGTGGAGTGCCGGGGTAAACAGTCTTCCATTAGACAAGCTATCCAGCAAAAATGTGCTTCTGACCAGTGCCAACGGGGTTCATGCCTTCCCGATTTCTGAGACCATTTTCGCCCTCATGCTCGGGCTGACCCGCAAAATTCATACGTATGTCCGCAACCAGCAGTCCAAAACATGGGATCATTCCAATCTTAAGCTTGAAATTCACGGAAAGACGATCGGCATCCTTGGTACAGGTGCGATCGGAAAAGAAACGGCAAAGATTGCAAAAGCGTTTGGCATGAGAGTTCTAGGTATGCGCCACTCCGGAAAACCCGAAGAATATATCGATAAAATGTATACATCTGATGAGTTGCATGATCTGCTGCCTGAATGTGATTATGTGGCAGTGACGCTCCCGCTTACAGAAAAGACCCATCACCTTCTTGGCCAAAAAGAGTTTCAGCTCATGAAAAACTCTTCTTTCTTCATTAATATAGGACGCGGTGACATCGTGGTCGAAGAAGAGATGATTGAAGCGCTGAAGAACGGTGAAATTGCCGGAGCCGGGCTTGATGTGTTCGAGACCGAACCGCTCGGAAATAACAGCCCGCTTTGGGAGATGGAAAATGTCATCATTACACCCCATACCGCCGGATCCACACAGTATTACGACCAGCGGGTGATCGAGGACATCTTGATTCCTAACTTAAAGGAATATGTAAACGGAAAGACACCTTCCATTAACGCGGTTGATTACAAGAAAGGCTATTAAACCATCACTAAAGAGGTCCTAATCAAAAGGACCTCTTGCCACTGACAATTATGTAACTGCCCACTCTACGGCGGACTCCATTAACCTAGCCACCCCATAAATAAAAGAGATGGATCTTCTCCATCTCTTTCTTCATTTAAAATCCTTCCACGTATAATCAACCGACAGCATACCTGCTGGCACCCTTCTATTCAGCGAAGGATCCTCCTTTACCGCCAGTTCCGGCCTTTTAAAGCAAACAAGGCTTTTATAAAAGCCAAACTTTTGGCATACTTCTGGTCTTGCCGAATAGATGCCGCACTTGTCCTGATCCAGATCATAAAAGATGCACGTTCCGTAGTAGCGGTTCTGGTTCTCCAGCTTGCTCCGCAGTTTCCGCGGCATGGTCTTCACTTTCTTTTTTATTTTTTTGAGCTCTGCTTCTGTTATGGCAACCGGTCCGCAGCATAGTCCTCTGCATCCCTTGCATGGCAGCGTATTCTCCATCCGCATCCTCCTCCTCAGCCAGGTACCCCGTTAGCCCTAACTTTCTTTCAGCCCATTAATTTCCACAAAAACCTGTCGAATCCTTTTTTGGTTTGTTTTTTGTGTTTTTGGTGCCAGGCACCGCGTTTTGACATATGTCAAAAAGGGGTGCCTGGCACCACTCCCCGCACATTCTTTTATCTTCAAAATAATTCAAAAAAATCTACAAATTTCTAGGTCTTTCGTGATATATTAATCTAGCAGTGCAAAAAATTGAAAGGCTGTGAATCTATGTCGTTTACACGCTCGTTCAAGAAGTTATTGGCATCATCACTTGCAGTCGGACTTGTATCATCCCAATTAGCCAGTCCAACGCTCGCCGCTTCTAAACCTGCTAAAAAACCTGCTCCAAAAGTACCATTTGAAATATCTGCACCCTATGTGGATTTCTCAAAAGGCACAAAAGCTTCTGTAACGGTTACCCCTAAAAAAGGGAACCCGGGTAAAGAAGCTGTCGTTTTTCAGCTTATGAAAGGCAAAACACCCGTTTCACAAGCAGCAGTAGAAACAGACATCAAGAAAAGCTCCAATTTTTCTGCTTATTTCGATTCAACAAACCCAACCTACTGGGTACAAGTATTTGTCGTTAAGAATTACAACGGCAACACCAGCAAGTTTGGCTCGAACCTCGCAACACCGGTATCAACATCACCTACGGCACTTCGCATCATGGAAACAACAGATATCCATACCAATCTAGTAGCTTATGATTATTACAAATCCGCACCATCTGACGTCGTCGGCCTGTCCAAAACGGCAACTCTCGTCCAGGAAGCACGCGATGAAGTAAAGAATAACGTTCTTGTCGACAATGGAGACTTGATCCAAGGAACTCCACTCGGAACGTATGTAGCGAAAGTCAACCCACTTAAAAAGGGTGCAGTCCACCCAGTCTATAAAGCTATGAATCTCATGGGCTATGATATTGCTACGTTTGGAAACCATGAGTTCAACTACGGCTTGGATTTCCTGCAAAATGCGGTCAGGGGTGCGAAATTCCCTTACATCAATGCCAACATCTATAAAAAAGACAAAGACAGCAACCCGAATAATGATAAAAACGAATTCACTCCATATAAAATCGTTACGAAAAAAGTGAAAGACCAAACCGGTAAAACAGCCACTGTAAAAATCGGTTACCTTGGTCTTGTAGCGCCGCAGATCATGGATTGGGATAAAAACAACCTCGAAGGCAAAGTAACGGCCCGAGGAGTCGTCGAAACTGCACAAAAATTTGTACCGCAAATGAAAAAAGCCGGTGCAGACGTTGTGGTTGTTATGGCTCACTCTGGTTTCAATGGCGATATCAAGAACAGCGAAGATACGATTTATGCCTTGAGCAAAGTGTCTGGAGTCGATGCAATTACGTTCTCTCATACGCACAAAGTTTTCCCTGCAGCCGATGAAAAATCGCTGGATGCGCTTTTTAAAGACGCACAAGGAAATGTCCTTCCCGGCGTGGATAACACAAAAGGAACGATTAACGGTGTAGCTGCTGTTCAAGCCGGCTATGGCGGAAGCAACCTTGGAATCATCGATCTTAATCTACAAAAAGTAAAAGGAAAATGGAAGATCTACAATACGCAATCCTCCACAAAAGCCATTTTCAATAAAAACACAGGGTACAAAGCTGACGAAGATCCGGAAATCGTTGACGCGGTAAGAAAAGATGTAAACGCAACAATCAAATACGTCAACACGCCAATCGGTAAAACAACGGATGATATCTACAGCTACTTCGCGCTTGTAAAAGACGATCCTTCCGTACAGGTCGTAACGAACGCGCAAAAATGGTATGCGGAAAAATACATCGCAGCCAACAAACCGCAATACAAAGACCTGCCAATTCTATCTGTAGGTGCACCATTTAAAGCAGGACGAAACGGTGTGGAAGAATATACAGAGATCAACAAAGGCGACTTGACGATCCGCAGCGCCGCTGATCTGTATCTTTATGACAACACCATTAAAGCAATTAAAGTAAAAGGGTCTGACATCAAGCAATGGCTTGAAATGTCAGCAGGCAAGTTCAACACGATCGATCCGAACAAAGCAGGAGAGCAAAAGCTGCTTAATGATACTTTCCCTGTTTACAACTTCGATGTGATCGACGGTGTAACGTACCAAATCGATGTTACAAAACCAGCTCGCTATGACGTAAGAGGCGTGAAAATTTCGGATTCCAGCCGTATCAAGAACCTGAAATTCAACGGCAAGTCGATCGATCCGGACCAAGACTTCATCGTTGTGACAAACAACTACCGCGCATCAGGCGGCGGAAACTTCCCTGGTATTAAAGGTGCGGAGTATGTCATTGACTCTACAGAAGAAAACCGTCAAATCTTGATGGATTACATCACAGAGAAAAAGGAGATCACTCCTACGGCTGACAGCAACTGGTCAATCGCACCGATCCAAGGAGACGCAGACGTTACGTTTACTTCTTCTCCAAACGGAGCAAAGTACCTTACTCCGGACAGCAAGATCTCTTACACTGGAAAAACGGATGATAAAGGCTTCGGCATCTACAAGTACGACCTAAAAGGTGAAAAACCTGAGGACTTCAAATTGTCCATCATGCACACGAACGATACACACGCTCACATTGATAACGTGGCAAAACGCATCACGGCGATCAAAGACGTGCGTGCTGCAAAGCCTAACTCTTTATTGATCGATGCAGGCGATGTTTTCTCGGGTACCCTTTACTTTAACGAGTTCAAAGGACAAGCAGACCTTGATTTTATGAACCTTGCAAAATACGATGTAATGACATTCGGAAACCATGAATTCGATCTAGGCGCAAGCCCGGAGGGACACAAAGCGTTATCCGAATTTGTAAAAAAAGCAAACTTTCCTTTTGTCAGCGCGAACGTAGACTTTTCGCAGGACAGTCTGTTTAATGGCCTGCAAACGAAAAAGATCAGTGCAGCGCCGCAAAACGGAAACATCTACACGGGAATTATTAAAGAAGTAAACGGTGAAGAAGTTGGAATCTTCGGGCTGACCACTGAAGAAACGAAAGACATCTCAAGCCCAGAAAAAGTTCAATTCCAAAACTACTTGGAACAAGCACAAAAGGCAGTACAATCATTTGAAGACCGAGGTATCGACAAGATCATCGCAGTAACTCATATCGGCTATGACGATAATCCTGCGTACGATAATGACCTTGAGCTTGCTAAAAGAGTGGATGGCATTGACGTGATCGTCGGCGGACACAGCCATACACAGCTTAATGCACCAGTTGTTGTATCCAAAGACGAAGACGGCAAGGATAAAGATTCCACTGTGATCGTTCAAACGGGACAATACAGCGATAACCTTGGTACATTGGATGTTGACTTTGACCAAGACGGAAAAGTAGTAAAAGAAGAAGGCAAACTAATTAAACTTGCTGACCAGAAGGATGATCCTGAAGCAGCGGAAATGCTTAAGAAATACTCTGATAAAATTGCAGATGTAAAGAACAAGCCTACCGGCGCAACTGCAGTGAATGCATTGGAAAACCCTCGTTCTTCCGACGTTGGTCCGAGTGTACGCAGCAACGAAACACCGCTTGGAAACCTGATCACAGATGCAATGCTGGATAAAGCGAAGCAATACAATTCAAAGACTGTGATTGCATTGCAAAACGGCGGCGGAATCCGCGCCCCGATCGATGCTGGTGAAATTACGTTAGGAGAAGTGCTTACGACTCTCCCTTTCGGCAATACACTGGCAACAATGAAACTGACTGGAGCTGAAATCAAGCAAGCGCTTGAGCACAGCGTAGACCAGTCACCAAAAGAGAGCGGCGCATTCCTTCATATGTCAGGAATGAAGCTGAAATTCGACAGCAGCAAACCTGCTGGACAGCGCGTCGTTTCTGTTGAAGTCGAGGAAACTAAAGGTCAATTCACTGCTCTTGACCCAGCAAAAGAATATGTCGTGGCTACCAATGCCTTTACCGCAAAAGGCGGAGACAACTTCGAAGTGTTCAAAAAAGCCTACGAAGCCGGAAAAGTTACCGATCTAGGATTCTCTGATTGGGAGAACCTAAGAGATTATGTAGCTAAACTCAAAACGGTGGACCCTAAAGTTGAGGGCCGTATTATCGACGAAGCAAAGAAATAAAGAATTAGGTGCCAGACACCGCCATTACACACTTGTGTAATGAGTGGTGCCTGGCACCTTTTTAATGATGGCTTCGAGCATCAACAACGGTGCACTGTGGTACGCCCCTCCTGATCATTTTTTTCGCTTCATCCAAAGGAATTCTCACAAACACCGCCCGGTCAAAATCATCTTCAACATCAAACAAAGCAAACGCCTGGTTTTTATTGATAAAAATACATTGAAACTCTACATTTACACCCTCTGTTGCTACCGGAATGCTATTTTGAATCTGACAGAATTCCAATCCAGCATCGTGGAGCTGCATAGCGGTTTGCTGATCTATACGGATGATCACATACACTGATAGCTCAACATTTGGAACCGCCGACTCTATTTCTACTACTGCAAAAAAGCGGTTTTTGAGTACTAACAGGCAATTGGCGCCAATTTCAAAAATCTCTTCATTTGTCATAGTGCCCATAGTGCCCATGGTTCCCATAGTTCCCGTATTGCTACTATTGCATGAATTGCACGTATTGCTCATCACATTCATATCGCCAATTTGATAATCGAACATCTATATCCCTAACTTTCCTATAAAAATTTTAATTTCCGAATGGATGCACGCTTGTCCAACCGGCCTGTTCTGAAAATGAAAAGGGCCGTAGAAAAACCACCTTGCATCCTTCACTGTCTAGCATATTCAGATAGAGGACAAGTGCTACTAAAATAGTACGATCACCTATTAAGTGTTGCAAAAACAGTACTGTATCCCCTTTTATGACCGCCATAGATCTATAATCATAGATAGCTGCTATACCCATAATTTGAGAACACATAAAGGCTGACCTTATTAAAGGCCAGCCTATTTAATAATATCGATGCAATCCCTAAATAAAGCTTTGTTCCCTAAGACCGTCGCCTGCAATATAAATACATTAACAGGACTGAACCAGGAGATGAATAATGGTAGAAATGATTCCAGGTAAACTGTATATTGGTGGTCTAATCAGGAGTGAAGATTGGGGATTTATTCAACAGAATATCACAGCCATTATTAACTTAAGAACAACTCCGGATGATCCTCCGTTTGACTTTTCTGGACGTGTAATGATTTGGGCTCCGTTGACGGTATATTATGCTCCGGATATCCAGTGGGTAGTAAAAATGATGAACCAAATGAACCAATTGCTTGATTCAGGGTACCGTATTCTCGTTCATGATACAGCTGGCTATCAGCGTTTGGGATTTTTTATAACCGCCTTTTTTATGCAGAGATTTAACCTAGAGCGTGATCAGGCACTTGCAATGGTGCGGCAAAGAAAACCTGATCTAGATCCCCCTCCAAATTACATGGAGCTATTAAAATCATATGGTGTTTATCTAAAACAACAATAAGGTGCCAGGCACCTCCCTTACACACTTGTGTAATGAGTGGTGCCTGGCACCTTTAAATGGTGGCACCTTTAAAATAATTAGCGGTTTCGAGCATCAATTACTGTGCATTGCATGGCGCCTCTGCGGATTAAACGCTTTGCTTCAGCGAGTGAGATCTTAACGAATACAGCTTTGTCAAAATCATTTTCCACATCAAACAAAGCAAAAACATTGCAGCCATCAATAAACACACATTGAAACTCTACCGTAATTCCTTTTCTCGCGCGCGGAACTGTTCGTGTTACTTCACAAAAATCAAGACCAGCGTCATGAAGTTTCCGTGCAGTGACTTCATCCGTACGAACGATTACATATACACTGAGCTCCACATCTGGAACAGCAGATTCAATTTCAATGACAAGAAAAAACTTATGGCCCAGCACCAACAAGCAATTGGCCCCGATCTCAAAAATCTCTTCTGTCGTCATTTTGCTTAAATTGCTTAATTTATTTAAATTACTTATGTTCCCCATCTTACCAACCCTTTACCGTAAAAGTTACATAGAGAATAAATGCCATGCTTGTCCAATAAGCGGCTACCCCTTTCCTATGTCAGCACTTCAGCATCATTCAATATCTAGCTTATTCCGTAAAGGTACAATTGCTACTAAAATAGTAAGTTAACCTATTAATGTTAAGAATCTTTACTAATTCGCTTGTTAATTGTTGTTGTTTTAGTGGGGGTGATTGAACCGCCATCTGAAAAGCAGAAGGGTATAAGCCAGCTTTATCCCATCTGCTTTTCGGCGCTTCATTTGTTTCACCAATCAGCCGGCTCTTATCAGCGCCAGCTATCACCCCTTATTATTGGAGAATAAGATTTGAGGGTCTCTTTTAAGCATCAGCATGCGAGGCCAAATATGATAGAAAATCAACATTATACTTTAACAAAACCAAATAAAAAAGCCCTCGCAAAACGCAAGAGCAATCAATTATTATACACTCGCCACCTGCAAAAGGGTCAACCCCGACTCCTTCAAGTTAAGCGGCAGGTAGCCTTCTACCTCGAGGATCGGCTGGTTAGGCCTATCCGGGAACACATGGCGGATCTCCGCTGTTTTCCCATTGCGCAGCGGAATTTTTCTTTTTTTCAGAGCTTCCATCAAGTAGTTGGCAAACGGTATGACCACATCAATATCCAGCCGATTTCCCCGTGCATCCTTAATGAGCTCGTCCACGGCAAAAAAGATCGACCGATTGTCTTTATAAACTCTTCTGGAGCAGATGGCATCAAACGTATCCGCCACAGACAGGATCCGGACTAAAAATGGAATGTGCGAAGACACTTTATTCGGATACCCCGTTCCATCCAGCCGTTCATGATGCATCAGTGTACCAAGTAGAATTTCCTGAGGGATACCCGCTTCTTTTAATAGATTGTAGCCATACTGCGGATGCCTTTTCATGATCTCAAATTCCTCGTCCGTCAATCGTCCTGGTTTGTTCAGAATCGCCGGGTCGATCTTGAATTTGCCGACATCATGAAAGATACCCATCTGTGCCAGCATGTTTTGTTCATTCTTGCTCAGATACAGCATCTGGCCTATTTTTCTTGCGACCAAACCAACATTCAGACTGTGCTGATACAAATATTCATCCTGGCTGAGCTGTTCCTTCAGCTGAATGAGTGAGATGTTGTCCTTGGTGACCAGCCCTGAGAAGGCCTCTTTTATACAGGTGGCATCTTCACTCGTTAAGACTTCCTTTTTATAAATGGACGCATACTGCTCTTTCAGCTTTGAAAGGGTCTCTTGGTATACCTTTTTCACTTTTTCTTCCTCTGACAGAGGCTTCTGCCTGATGCTGTCTCTTTTGATCGTTTTCACATTATACTTGGCCAGCAGCCGCATATGAATTTCATTAATGACTGTACCTTTTCGAAGAAGCAAGATATTGCTAGAGGAATACAGATCGTCTAACAGTTCTTGTCCAATTTCAATCTTTACCTGATCCACGTCTCATTTCCCTTCCATTCTTGTTCTATTTGTATTTATGTAAACCGAACCTGATTTCGTCCGTTCCGTTTTGCTAAGTATAAAGCTTCATCTGCTTTTTTTAGTAAAGGCTTCTCCTGAATGGTTGGATAGTGGGCAACACCGAGCGAGACCGTCACACAGATCGCCTCACCTGTACTTAAAGTGAACGGGTGCAGCTCAACAGCCTTCCGTACTCTTTCTGCAACTTCAACAGCTTTTGGCAGCGTACAGTCCGGAAGAATAACGCTGAACTCCTCCCCTCCATTCCGGCAGACGATATCATAGGACCTCGTGGACTGAAGCAGCACCCTTCCCATTTCCCGAAGGACTCGATCACCCTCCTGATGGCCGTATGTATCGTTCACCTTTTTAAAAAAATCGATATCGAGATAGATGAGTGACAGTTCTTCTCCTTTTTCTGCCGCCTGCTGTACCCGCTCATTAAACACTTGTTTAAAGTAGCGGACATTTCCGAGCTTTGTTAAGAAATCCGTATAGGATTCCCTTTCATAACGCTTAAATAAGGAGTGGGCCTTCCGGAAATGCTCACATAAATAAACGGCCAGCCAGCCTCCTGCAATACACATCACCCAGTAGACCGGCAGGATAATTCCAATGATCTGTTTATCCTGCACTATCATTAGAAAAATGAGGGAAAACATCATGTTTGCATACAATAGCATGGCGGCCACTTTTGCAGTAAAAGCCCATTTCTTCCGGCAAAAAATCAGAAAACCAAGGTATGTTACGATGATGATGATCGCTGCCATATTGGACGCTTCGTTTACCCCGTATAAAAAACGGCCGCCAGCAATCAAGACTGTACAAATGAATCCCGGCAGCCATCCCCCATAAACCATGGCAATCAACAGCGGAATGTAACGAAGGTCAGCACGGATCTCATCTGTCACATGGATGGAATAAAGCATTAATATATTGCCGAGCAAACCGCCCGACACACCGGCGACAACCTTCGTCGAAAATGGAGCCGCTGCATTGAGCGGCCTGTCCTTTGCCCACTGGCAATACAAAAACAACAGGGCAATCAAAATGGTTATGTTTACAAAGAAATCTTTTATGATCATTTCTGTTCGGAATGTCTCCTCACTTATGCGATTGAACTATTGCGGCAAGACCGCGGCTTTATCATCAAAAATAACAGCGATCTCCTCAGGGGAAATCGGGCGGCTGAATAAATAGCCCTGTGCCTCATTGCAAAGTCCCTGCTGCAAAAACTGGAGCTGTTCCTGTGTTTCAACTCCTTCCGCAATAACCTTAAGCTCAAGGTTATGAGCCATAGCAATGATGGTGCTGACGAGCGCCATATCCTTCGTATCAGCAAAAATATTGCTCGTGAACGACCGATCAATCTTTAAGCTGTCGATCGGAAACAGTTTGAGATAGCTTAAGGAGGAGTACCCGGTTCCAAAATCATCAATGGAAAGATGAACACCCATCGCTTTCAGATTATTCATCATGGAAATGGCATGCTTTGAATCCTGGATGATACTCTCTGTCAGCTCGAGTTCAAGGTATTGAGGATCCAGGCCGGTTTCTTCCAGTGTTCTGCGGATGGCCTCAACCAGGCTCGTCTGCTGAAACTGCCGGGATGAAACGTTGACAGCGACCCGGATGAAAGGATAACCTGCTTCCTGCCAAGCTTTGTTCTGGCGGCAGGCTTCATACAGCACCCATTCCCCGAGAGGAACGATCAATCCTGATTCTTCCGCCAGCGGAATGAATTCAGCCGGAGAAATGTTCCCAAATTCCGGATGCTCCCAGCGTAATAGGGCTTCCACACCGACCAGCTCATCGGAATGAATGTTAAACTGTGGCTGATAGTACACGGTGAATTCTCCGTTCTTCAATCCCCTGCGAAGACCGATCTCCAGCCTGATTTTCCGGGATTGCGCCTCGTTCATTCCTGGCGTATAGAACTGAAAATGATTCTTTCCGTCCTCCTTCACCCGGTACATGGCGGTATCGGCATTCTTAATGAGTGTTTCTTTGTCTTTGCCGTCTGAGGGGTAAACGCTGATCCCGATCGAAGGCGTTATATACAGCTCCTGCTCATCGATGACAATAGGATCGCTGAACGCCTGAAGAATCCTCGCTGCCTTTTGGGTAATCTCTCCAGACGCCGTATTGGGAAGAAGAACAAGAAACTCGTCCCCTCCCTGCCTTGAAACGGTATCGGTCTTATCCGTACAGCCCTCAAGCCGTTTTGCCGTTTCAATCAATAATTGATCTCCGGTCACATGCCCAAGTGTGTCGTTGATAATTTTAAAGCGGTCAAGGTCAATGAACATCATGCCGATCATCTGCTGGTTCATTTCTGCATATTCGAGCGCTTTTTCCATACGGTCCATCAGCAGCAGGCGGTTCGGCAAACCTGTCAGTGAATCCCGGTACACCATCTGATTGATCTTCTGTTCCGCTTTTTTCCGGTCCGTAATGTCCCGGATGATGCTGCTGAAATAGGTCTCGTTCTCTTCTGTCCATGCTGCGAGTGAAAGCTCGATCGGAAACTCGCACCCGTCTTTCCTGCGGCCTTCAAGCTCCACTGTTTTTCCAATCACATACGGCTTGTTTGTTTCCAGGTAGCGTTCCATGCCCTGCTGATGTGCGGTTCTGAAACGCTCGGGTATGATCATTTGAAGGTTTTGCCCGATCACTTCACTCTTCTCAAATCCAAAGATATGTTGTGCTCCCTGATTCCAGGAGATAATGATTCCTTCACTGCTCGCCAGGATGATCGCATCGTTCGCCGACTCGATGACCGATCGGAATTTCCGTTCGGATTTCAGCACCTGAGACTCGAACCGCTGATCAATAAAAAGACTGATGAATACCAGCCCTAAAACGAACAGCATGCCAATCCCGATGGCATATGCCAAATAGACCGGATTAAATGAGGTGCCTGGCACCGCCAAATGATGCTCATGGTGAGTGAAGGAAGCGGATGACATCCCGGTATAGTGCATACCTGCGATGGCAAACCCCATGATCAGGGCGCTCACAGTTTTTCTCATCCACAATTTCCCCTTGCCGCTATCCTGCTGAATGGAAAAGAGCAGGTACAGAGCGGCAAGTGACGTGACAAACGCGATAACAGCGGACAGCCACCATAGCCAAGGATTATAGATGATCCCGCCCTGCACAATCATCGCTTTCATCCCGATATAGTGCATGGATACGATCCCCGCCGCCATCAAAAGAGCCCCGAAGATCACCTGGAACGCTTTTAAGGACGAGCGGCTGACCATCCAAAAAGCGAGTCCGGATGCAAGGATGGCCGGAAAAATCGATACGATGACGAGCGGCAGATGGTAGGTCACCGGAACCGCTAGATGAAAGGCGAGCATTCCGATAAAATGCATCGACCAAATACCCATTCCCATCGTAATGGCCCCGCCCCAAAGCCATAAGTAGCGCAGTCTTCCTTTTGTTTTATCTATTCGAATCCCTAAATCGAGTGCTGCATAGGACGCTGCACAGGCAATAAATATAGAAAGCAGCACTAATGGCAGCTGATAGTAGCCAGTAATCATGTTCATGTTGATAGTAAGTCTCCCAGTTAGTCGTTTGCATAAAAAAGATAGTTATATACCTATTATCGGTCTAATGGCCTATACGATTAGTAGATTTTTACTTTTTTGAAGAACTCTCTAATTTTTACAGAAAAAATGATGCTGTCTAATAAGCTGTTAGATCGGATATCTGGAAGCAGATGATTTCCGTTCCAGGCTGCTCGCTTTTCGCGGGGCGTGCGCTGAACCCCTCGGCGCTTGCGCCTGCGGGTTTCACCTGTCACACTCGTCCCGCAGGACAAGGAAGGCTTCGTCAGCGTTATATCGCACGAAGAAAATGTGACGTTCATTTTCGAGGAGTCTCGCATCTTCCACTACAATCAACTTGTCATCGAAGATTTCTAAACAAAAGAAGCTGCTAGAAGGTCAGTCTATGACTTTCTAGCAGCTTCTTTATTTTTCTACAATTTAAATTTCGAAACAACATCCTGCAGTTCTTCAGCAAGATTGGTAAGAGATGTGGCTGCTGCGTTTACTTCTTCCATGGATGCGAGCTGTTCTTCTGAAGCCGCGACCACTTCCATGGCGCTTGCGGACGTTGTGCCCGCTACGTTCGACATCTCAGCCACATGGCCGGAAACCTGGCTTACTTCCTCATTGATCTTCTGAGAGGTAGCGGAGATTTCCTTGATCTGCTGTGTTACTTGAACGATCGCATTTAAAATGGTGGTAAACGATTCATTAGTCTTTTGAGCGATTTCTAATCCTGAATCTACTTTTTCCTTCACATCATTGATGGATGTGACCGTATTCTTTGTTTCTTCCTGAATGTGTTTCGTCATAGCTGATATATCAAGTACAGATTTTCGTGTCTGGTCAGCAAGCTTGCGGACCTCATTGGCCACGACGGCAAACCCTTTACCCGCATCTCCCGCGCGTGCTGCTTCAATCGCTGCATTCAGCGCAAGAAGATTCGTCTGTTCAGCGATATCATTGATAATGTTCAGGATCGAACCGATCTCCACGGAACGCTGGCTTAAGTCATTCAATGCCTGGTCGGTTCCTGCCACCGAGTGATGAATGGAATCCATCTGCTGAAGTGTATCGTGCACAAGCGCCGAGCCCTGCTGTGTCTGTTCGCTCGCATTCTCCGCCAGTTCAAGCACCAAGGCAGCGTTTTCGGAGATCTGCTCAACAGCATTTTTACTCTGTTCAACCGATCGGACGGATTCATCCGACATTTTTGTCTGATTTTCTGCCCCTTCAGACACCTGCTGAATGGAGGCGGTAATCAATTCGCTTCCTTTCATCGTTTCATCCGCACTCGCCATCAGCTGTTCTGCCGATGCAGCAACCTGTCCGGATCCGTTTCCGACCTGGGTGATAACGGCTCTTAAGTTATCAATCATTTGACCGAACGACTGATTTAATTCGTACACTTCATCTTTCGTTCGTACCGTAACAGCTGGTACAGCCAGATTTCCGTTAGCCACTTCCCCAGCATTTTCGGTAATCCTTTTCAGCGGATCAACAATCCTGCGGGTCATGATGATGGATAGGACAAGGCTTCCGAGAACCAAAATGATAAGAGCAACCATAGAAAATGTAATCATGCCCTTAATCTTTTCCTTCAGATCCGCCTGCATCCATTCGTACTGACCATTGATCTGCTGCTTCAGCTGGTACACATCATTGATTAATCCTTTTGTCCTGAGGGACTGCCGTTTGATCTCTGCCTGGTCACCTTCTTTAACAGCGGTATCCGACTCGCTTTTAAGCTCATCGAATTTACTGCCGATCCGTTCGATCAGCTGCGCTTGTTTTTTATCTGTCAGCCCTTTTTTCAGCTTATTGTAATCAGAAGCCAGTATCTGAAAATCATTGGTCACATCATTCGTGTTGCTCGCTGAAATGTTCAGTGAGTAGGCACTTAATGATTTTTCAAGACTCTTGGCGGAGCTGTTCAGCTCTTCCACCTCTACTAAAACCTTTACAATCTTTTCAGTGGAAGAGTTCAATTTGGTCATACCGAAAATGTTATAGCCGATGATGATCACAGACAGCAGCAGCGGCACAATCGATATCATTAATATTTTAGTTTTCAGTTTCATGGTGTAAACTCCTTCTGGCCTCTACAGCTCGATGTGAATCTTTCCCTGTGAGATGCCTTCCCTTAACTCATTCAGTTTGGCTTGCTGCTTGGCGTTCAGCTCGATCAAACGGATCGGAGCGATGTCGATGCCGCCCTCTTTGATGCCGAGAACGCTGTCTTTTTCTTTTAGCTGACCTGTCTTGGCCATCTGTTTTGCTGCTTGATAGATCGCAACATCCACTTTTTTCATCATCGATGTGGCAATCGCTTTTTCTGCGAGGTAGTACTGGTCCGTATCCACACCTAAGGCATGAACTCCTGCTTTTTGCGCTTCCAGCAGTGCACCGACACCGGTAAACCCTGCCGGCGGGTAGATATAGTCCGCTTTCTTAACGATCATCCTTTTAGCCATTTTTTCGCCAAGTTTATCATCATCAAACGTTCCTGCGAATTCTGAAATGACTTTTGCTTTTGGATTAACAGCCTTCATTCCTTGGATATATCCCTTTTCAAACTTGCGGATCAGCGGAACATCCATACCACCGATAAAGCCGGCTACATTGCTTTTGGTTTTCATTCCGGCAATCGCCCCAACGAGATAGGATCCTTCTTCTTCCTTGAAGGTAATAGAATAGACATTCGAAAGCTTGGATTGAGAATCAATCAATAAGAATTTCTGCTTCGGATACTTTTGAGCGACCTTTTCCATGTCCTTCTGCATGGAGAATCCAAGCCCGATCACCAGGTCGTTCCCTTCCTTCACAAGAGACTCAATCCCGGCTTCATAGGTCTTACTTGTCGCAAGCTCGCGATAGTTGAAGACGATGTCCTGCTCGTCACGTGCTTTTTCCAGACCGGCAAACCCTGCATCAGAAAACGACTGGTCCCCGAGTCCCGCATCCGACAGCATGATGCCGATCTTCACTCTCTTTTTAGCCGCAGCGGACTGGGCTTTTTCCATCGAACAGCCGCTGTTAATGAGCAACGCGGCAATTATTGCAAATATCACTGTATATCGTTTCATGTTATTCATCCTTACTCACTAAAATTTACTACTCTAGTATTAACGGCAAAAATTGTCGAATGTTAACAAGAAGAATAAATGTTGAAATTTTCTTGCAATAATAAAATAAAAAAGCAACCAGGCACAAGCCAAATATGCTTTTATTAATTCGGATCGGGGTGCTTACATTAAATTCGAGTTTATTCCCTATAAAAAATAGCATCTCGCAGGATGCTATTTTTGCGTTTACCAGTTAAGGGCCTTTTTTTCAATAGTAATCAACTTGTCCGTATCCACTTCTCTGCTATGTGCATTTAATAGAGTAGGAGAGAGATGTACTAAATGGGAAAAATATGTCCCTCGCCGTTTAAGCCTGCTGTCTGCGCTCTGAGCGATCATTCGCTATTTGGCAATTCGGGTACTTTTTTATGAATATCGTTATTTATTTTTATTTTCAATGTGTCTGAATGTTTGGTAGGTGTAAATTTAACATTTGCTAAAAGGGGACCTGCCACTTTTTGTCCACTTTTTTTCTTGTTTTGGAGTTCATCAATGTTTTTTACAGTGGTCTTCGCTACTTTAATGGTGTATTTAGTCGTCAAATTCAACTTAACTTTTGCTTCTTTATTTTCATTTGTAATGATGATAAAACTTTTTGGTAATACGGCGGCGGCCTGATCTGTTTCTTTTCCATCCGTTATAACCGTAAGTAAGAAATGCTGATTTTTCTCCTGTGTATTAACAATTTGCAAGGTGATCTCCTTTGACCTCAAATGGTCCTTTCCTCCTGTTGAAGAACAACTTGCTAACAAAATGACAAGCAAGATACGTATAAGGTATTTCAGCATAACTCCTCCTTTTTTCCTATTTTTAGATGGTTACATTAAAGTATTAGGAGGTGATGTGAAATATGAAGAAACTTAGCTTTTTTTTGTTATGTTTATTCATTGTTGCTCCTCTGTTAACTCCCCTTAAAACATCCCCTTTACAACAAAAAAAATTAAGAAGCCCAAGTCAGCTCTATGCTAACATCGATATGCTAAAACTGGAAAAAGACAAAGTTTCGCGATTAAATGAAAAACTTAAAAACGCTAAACTGAAGCCCATAAAAGAATTCAGTGCAAGTGAACGAAAAAAAATAAAAAATATGAAAAATAAATTTGCTTCTGTTAGTTCACAAGGAGACATTCTACAAGGAAAGGATAGCCCAGTTCTTAATAGCGGGATATCTTTTACCAGTTCTGATGTTACTGCACTTGCTGAAGATCATAGAGTGAAAGTGACGAACACGGCTACAAGTCCTTACAACGCTATGGTACAAATTAATTTTAAAGATGCAAGCGGCGATTGGTATGTATGTTCTGGAACCTTTTTAAACAGAACCACCGTACTTACTGCAGCTCACTGTGTATTTGATTCATATACTCATAAATTCCATTCCTATTGGTCTGTCTATCCAGGCGATAATGGTACAGCCCTCCCTTATGGCGGATGGTCATCCACCAAAGCTTATGCTCCGATCGGATGGATAAACTCGACTGCTCCTAGCGAAGGTGAAATCTATTTAAGAGATGTACAATATGATTACGCAGTCATAAAAATTGACTCCAGCCATTCCTATCATCTGCCTATAAGTTCGACTTCCGGGATTGGAGACTCTATCATTTCATATGGGTACCCCACTGATAAAGGGGAGGGTTCCGGATATTATTACTTATATAAAAGTGCTGGATCCATAACTGATGTTCAATACAATGCAATCATTCATTCTTCGTATGTGACAAGTGGAATGAGTGGTGGGCCAATTTTAAAATCGAGCTCAATTATATCGGTTAATAGTACGTACAATTGGAGTGCCAAGTTCGGTTCAACTCATGTTAATACAATAAATGAATGGAAATCCCTTCCGTACTAGAAATAACCCAGGAAAAAGTAAAAAAGAGCTGCCTCGCTTTTTATGAGTCAGCTCTTCCGCTATTCCAAACAATCGAAAACGTGCTTCTATTCGGTTACAAGAAATACTGCAATTCAGCACGTGATCGAAAGAATGACCCCGGAACAATACCGAGGTCATGTTTCAATTAAACTTTCTATTTTTAAGCATACAGTTCACCATTAGTTGGTATGCTTCATTTATGCATTACTTCTTCCTTTTTATTAGCTTTTTCAATTTCCCTGTAATCCGGTTGATCATTGTAAACGACATAAGGGATACGTTGTTATTACCCGTTTTATACAGATCAATGTATCGGTCAGCGATTCGGATAAGCTGAGGTTCAAAACGGTCAAACTGGGCGGCACTGATTCTTACATTATCATTGACCAGCCGGTAGTACAGATCATATGAGCCATGCTTCTCAAGAAAATACTTCCATGGAAGCTGGAACTGTGAATCATCGAGCTTCTGAAAAAAGATCTTTTCCTTTGATCGCCTGTCCCTCATAAAGAAACCGATATTGGTATTCCACCCTTTCGCATCAAGGAGGATCCTTTGATCATCACAAGTGACTTGAGAGATTCGAAGATTAGAAATCAGCAGTGATAAGTTCCCCTTGCCCGTGAAATAAATCCTGTTATTGGCTTTCTGGTCTTCAATCGTGCTCTCCACCATCTTGCTGGAAACACGGAACATACTCTCGGTCCCATTGATATCAATAAACTCAACATAGACATCAAAGATACTTGATTCGTTTCGCCGGTCCACTTCTCCAGCAGCAGAAAAGCTTCCATCGCCGTTTTCCTCCAGCGGCATCACAATACGATCCGTGACGTCTGTTCTTGATCTGAGTATAACAGTTGCTGTTTCAACGTCAAAGACGTTCGGAATTCTTAACCCGCTTACGGTTAAGTGATGATCCGAATACTGAATGCTTTTGATCTTGATAAAATTCGCCAGCAGCACCTTAATACGATAAAACTCATCGGGAATCCGTTCTGAGCCATCCCGAAAAAAAGGCAGTGCCCAAAAATAGTGATCGTTTTCCTCAACGATAGGGCCATTTGGTTCCTCAGAGAGATAAAACAGCAATTCCTCTGTCAGGTCGTTTAAGATCATGTAGATATAAAGATTTCTCAGGACACCCAAGTCGTTGTCATAAACATCTTTTATGCTGCTTAACACGGCTTTTACTTCACGCAGATATACTTCTCTGAATTCCTCATCTTCTGCGATCCCTTTGATCGGAAAGAATAACCTGTCGATGTTTCTTTTCAGAAAAGCGGTTCTTAGTTCTTCATCCTGCAGGCTGTCGAAGTAATTCAATTGATGGTGAAGAGAGCTCATGCGGTCCAGAAAATTTTTAATATCATTCTTCATCTGGGTAATGGATTTGTTATCTGTCTCTTCCTCACGTTTTCTCCACAAATACACCGTGTCTGTAATAATATTGATCTTCTTCGCCTTTGTGAAGGCTTTATGAACCATCGGCCGGTCGGCATAAAGCATCCCCGGAGGCATAAAGCATTCATTATCAATCATGAAGTCGCGCTTATAGATCTTGTTCCAATAGAAACCATCGTAAAAGATATCGGGAAACTCAAGCAAATGGTTCACTTCCCGGCTGCTCTTCCAAACATCCCGTTCCCTTTTATAGATGATCTCCTTTTGAATTCCGTTAACCAATATATTTGGTTTCCCGATCACGATATCGGAATCTGTTTCTTTCGCTTTTTTATATAGTTTTTCATACGCATCCAATGGAACGATATCATCAGAATCCATGACCGTAACATACTCACCGGACGCTCGTTTCAATCCGTTGTTGCCCGCAACTGCACCGCCGCTGTTCTCTTGGTGAATGACCGTAATGTTATCGTACTTTTCCCGGTATTCTTCAAGGATCAGGTGGCTGTTGTCCGGGCTGCTGTCATTGACTAAAATGATCTCGATTCCTTTTAGCGTTTGATTGACCAGGGATTCCAGGCAATCTCTTAGAAATTCTTCCGTATTATAGACCAGTACGACGACACTCAATTTGTAATTATTCATGTTTATTCACCTAACTCGAATCTGATTATGCTGCAAATTTGCTGTACAATCTCCGTTTCCAGTTCCGTGTACATCGGCAAACATAAAATACGTTCGCTGACGAAAGTGGCCTTGGGCATGTCTTCCTGATACTCCGCATAACAGCTGAAATCTGTACACAACGGGTAAAAATACTTCCTCGTAAATACGTTGTAGTTCTTTAACGACTCATGCAGCTGATCTCTTGTCTCCTGATCGTGCAGCAGAATAGGAAAGTACGAATAATTATGCTTCACATTCTCCATGGAATTCGGCAGATGCCTGATCGCTTCAACCGAATTCAAATGTTCGATATACGTCTCGTGAACGAGCTTTCTTTTACTGATATCTTCATCAATCGTCTGCAGATTGCTCAAGCCCATGGCCGCCTGGAACTCATTCATTTTGGCATTGGTACCAACATAGTCGACAGAGTCTTGGGAGGTGATCCCGAAATTTTTCAGGGCCTTCAGCTTCTGCTTCAATCCTTCATCCTGGAACGAGAGCAAGCCTCCTTCGATCGAATGAAACACTTTGGTTGAATGAAAACTGAACATCGAAACATCTCCAAAGTCGGCGATGCTTCTGCCGTTTATTTCTACACCAAACGTATGCGCAGCATCATAGATCACCGCCAGGTTATGCTTTTTGGCCAATTCTTCGATCTTTTCCAGGTTGCACGGAAGCCCAAAGACATGGACAGCCAGAATGGCACACGTCTGGCTTGTGATATGCTTTTCGAGCTGATCCGTATCGATCGTGAAGCTGTCCATCTCGATATCACAAAAAACAGGCGTCAATCCGCTATTTACGATGGCATGCGTCGTCGATGCAAAAGTAAACGGAGTCGTTATGACTTCCCCTTTTAAATCCAGGGCCTTGATTGCTGTTTCCAGCGCAAGATGGCCATTCGTAAACAGTTCCAAGTTGGAAACATTCAAGTAGTCTTTAAGATTTTCTTTAAATTGTTCATGAAGCGGTCCGTCATTGGTCAGCCACTGGTTCTCCCAGATTCCTTCTATATATTCCTTGTAGAGCTCGAAGTCTGGAAGCTTTGGCTTCGTAACATGAATGGGTCGGTCAATTTTCAATTCAGTAAGCATCTTAATTTCTCCAATCGATGAGACATTCAATGGCATCCAGGTCGAAAACAGGCATACCCGTCATCTCTTTCATCATCTTCCGCTCGCTGTACGAGTCATCAATAAAAATAGATGGCTTATCATTCTTGATGTATTTATGTTTGTCATCCTCTTTTGTAATATGGACGATTTCACTGAATATGCTGTGATCTACTTTTAAATGAGTCAGGGTTTCCCTAATGTCCCTTGCATGCTTGGTGATGAGGACGAGTTCAATGTCCTTGTTAATGCACTGGTAGATGTACATCATGACCATCGGATTAATTTTCTCATCCTTCGTGATGGCATCATCAAAATCAATAAATACCCGTTTATACTCAAAATCCAGTGTGAAACGGTTGATCAGGGCACGGTCGACTTCAATTTTAAAATTGTTCTCAATCACATCCAGCTTGTACTCCTGACGGTCGAACAGGCTTAACAATGGAAAGTTGATTCCTTTGTTTCGGTATAAACTCATCGTGCCGGCGATTCTTGGCGAGATTTCCAAAAGTTTAAATTCTCCGTTTTTGTCTTCTTTCACCTGAAAGAACCATACACCGCGGAAGTTCAGCTTCTTGTTGATCTCTTCTGCCATCTTCCGGATGACAGCAGTCGGTTCCAGTGAAGCCGAGTTCACACTGATCCCGCTTTTGATCCTCTTTCTTTCGCGCATTCCGACGAACCGGAGTTCACGGTTAAAATCGGAGAAGCAGTCAATCGTATACTCCTTGCCCGGCAGATACTCAAGCGTAAGCAGATCTGTGTTTTTCTCTATATGGTACTCCAGTTCGCTGCGGTTTTTAGCAAGCGCAACGCCTTTTGAGCCTTGTCCAACATCCGGCTTCAAAAAGACCGGGTATTCTGGAATGTCGCCGACCGAACTATACATTCCAGGGACAAACGCAGAATCTGCAAAATACTCGTATGTTTTCTTTTTCGAACGACAGATTTCACATGTTTCTTTTGGAGAGGTAATCACTTCCGCCCCCAGTACATCCTGATGCTGAGCGAGCTTCAGGACCGCACTGTCATGGGCAGGAAAGATATAATCGATATTAAATTTCTTCACTACTTCATTGATGTGATCGATGAAATCTGGTGCATCAATGTTTGGAATTCCATCAATATAATTCTGATAAACATATTTCCCGTGATCAGAAACGCTCGAACCTCCGAATAGCTTATACCCCTTTACAAACTTCAGGGCATTGTTGATCTCTAGACCGATTTCTGATCCACAAGGGAAAACTAAGACATTCTTTTTCAAAACCGCCGACACCTCTTTTACGTCCGTTTTCTTAACCTTTGCTGCTCTTGAAAGTGGTTGATTTCCGTTCCAGGCTGCTCGCTTTCCGCGGGGCGTGCGCTGAGCCACTCGGCGTAAACGCCTTCGTGTCTCATCTGTCACGCTACTCCCGCAGGAGTCTCGCACCTTGCACTCCAATCAACTTGTCAAGGAAGATTCTGGAAAAATGTTCCCGTTCACTTACTTGAAAACGAGTTCTGCAATTGTTTTAGCCGCATTCCCGTCTTCAAGGGAACAGTATTCGTTATAGAAATCCTCATATTTCTGTCCATATTGCCTTTTCAAGGAATTAATGTTTTGAATCGCCTGAATGAGCTCCGGCCCCGTACGGATGACCGGCCCCGGCAGATCCTTAGCCATATCCAGATAGAATCCTCGGATATTGTCTTTGTACATTTCATAGTCATACGCAAAGAACAGGATCGGTTTCTTTGAATTGGCATAATCAAAGAACACGGAAGAATAGTCCGTAATCAGCAGATCTGACAATGTATACAGTTCCTGGATATCATCATATTTGGAGAGATCATAAACAAAATTCTTATACTTCGCGTCAATCTCCAGCATATCTGATACAAGATGATGCATGCGCAAGACCAAAACATACTCATCACCGAGCTTGTTATACAAATCATCGAGGTTAAACGGCAGCGTAAACGTATGGTTCCATGAATTGGCCATCTCATTGTCCCGCCATGTTGGCGCATAGAGAATGACCTTTTTAGAAGCTGGAATATTGAGTTTGGTTTTAAGCGACTGTGCTTTGGATGGAGTTTCCTCCTGATAAAAAATATCGTTTGCCGGATACCCTGCCTCCAGTACTTTCTTATCGAACTTAAACGCCCGTTTAAAAATATCGCTGGAATACTTGTTGGCTGCAACGAGATAATCCCAGTTTCGAGACTCGATATAGAAGTTTTCACGAGCGAGTGTTTCCGGTCCTTCGATCTCAATGTCAAAGCCCAATTTCTTCAGCGGTGTACCGTGCCACGTCTGCAAATAAACGTTGCCTTCGCGCTTCCGGTGGATCGGCAGGATGATGTTGCTGACCCAGTATTTCGCGCGCGCCAAATACTTATAATAATCCTCAGACTCCCGGTTCACGATAATCGGATTACCCGGTATGCATTCTGGATTTGAACCTGAATAGGACCAGACGAAGATAAAGTCTTTAAATCTATTGTTTTGAATCATCTCTTCATAAATATATTTTGGATTTCCGGAATAGTTTTTCCCTAGGAAGCTCTCAAAGAACACCATCCTGCTGTTGAGTTTTTCTCTTTCGCTGACTTCATTAAAAATGCTCTTTCCTTTGGCGATCTGATAGGTTCTCGCAAACTGGCTCTTGTCGGTATACCAGAGGGCCAGGCTGTTTTTCCCCATCGTAGCGTAAAGGACCGCCACATGCTGATCATTCAGCTGTGCCGTTTCAAGGTACCTGTACTCTTCCCGCTCGTAGCTTCTGAAGCCCTGCGTGTTCATGATTTCACGGTGGATCAGGTTATTTTTATCATCTCTCAGCTGGAAAAAGACATCCCATCGCGAGTTCATCGCAAGGGCGCTTCTCAGCTTTTCAATAAACACCATGCCATTGAATGTGTACAAGTTGTCACTGCCTGGTTTTTTGAGTTCAAACTTATATCCGAAGCCTTGCCGTGTATCCCTTCTTACCAGCACCATTTCAACCGAAGCTGGCTTCATATCTTCCAAAGGTTCAACTTCCCCTGAAAGATAAAAATTGCTTCCCATCGGCTTGATTTCAAGGAGTGTGCATCGGAACGACGTTCTTTCCGTCATCAATGAAACATTATTTCTGATCGTCTTGTAAAAACGGAACTTCTTCTTTCGTTCTTCATCGATATGTTCAAACAATGGAACGTCATGGTTGTGCGCAATCCTTGTCTGCAGCGTACGGTTGAACAGATAGCTCTTGAGGTAAAAATCAATCTTGCCGGTGTCGGACATTTCATGCAGCTCTGTCAGATCGATGGATGTCCTGTTCTGCTCGATTCTGCTCTGAAGCCTTCTGCCCGTTGCTTTATCCTTTAACACCAAATATTTTTTTCCCGAGAGCTGGCTTAACTGATCAAACGTAACATTCAGCTTGCTGTTGTCTTCTATTTCAATATGCCTGATTCGATGGCCAAGCATTAACTTTTTAATGGCCTTTTTCACAAAGACTTTCAATCATTCTTCCTCCCCTATACCGTTTCAGAGTTAAGATGGCGATACGTTAGAAGGAGCTACCCTGTAAGACAGAATACCCCCTTCACCTTTTTATTCCTGCACGTTTACATAGGTTTGCTGCTGATAGCTGCCGTCCTCTATGTTCTTGATCCAGTCTTGACTTGTTAAGTACCATTCAATGGTTTTAACAATACCGTCCTCAAAGTTCGTATCCGGTACCCAGCCAAGTTCCCTTTTGATTTTTTCAGGATTGATGCCGTACCTGCGATCGTGCCCTTTGCGGTCGGTCACATACGTGATCAGCTTTTCCGAGATATTCGCATCCACATGGGTTTGAAGATAGTGAATAATGGTCTTCATGATGTCAATGTTGGTGCGTTCATTGTGTCCCCCGACATTGTACACCTCACCCGGATTTCCTTTGTTAATCACCATATCAATCGCTTTGCAATGATCCTCTACATAAAGCCAATCCCTGATGTTCAGTCCATCGCCATACAGAGGAAGGTCCTTTCCTTTAAGGCAGTTATTGATGATTAGCGGTATAAGTTTCTCCGGGAATTGATACGGCCCGTAGTTATTGGAACACCTTGTGATATTGACAGGCAATTTGTACGTATCGAAATAAGCTTTGACCATCAGATCAGAAGATGCCTTGCTGGATGAATACGGGCTATGCGGGTCGATCGGTGTACTCTCTTCAAAGAATCCGGTATCCCCTAAAGAACCGTACACCTCATCGGTGGAAACATGAAGAAACTTCCTTCCTTCTTTATAGAGATCATCACCGACAGACCAGCTCTTCTTTGCAAGATTTAATAGATTCAAAGTACCCAGTACGTTCGTTTTCACAAAGATTTCGGGATCTTCAATGCTTCGGTCTACATGGGACTCAGCCGCAAAGTTTACGACATAATCGATATCATACTTGTTAAAAACGTCCTCCAGACTCTTATCGCATATGTCAGCCTGTACAAAATGGTAGTCAGGATTTCCCTCAAACTCTTTTACATTTTCTAAATTCCCGGCATACGTGAGTTTATCTACATTGATGATCTTAATGCTGTCATACCTGTTCAGCATATAATGGATAAAGTTAGCGCCAATAAACCCGGCACCGCCGGTAACTAAATACGTTTTCATCTGTTCACACAACCCCTTACTGTATTTCCGACAAGTGTCTGCTTCGATCGGTAAGACGAATTAAATATTTTCCGTAATCGGTCTTTTTCAAAGGCTCTGCCAGGGCAAGAAGCTGTGCTTCATTGATGTAGCCCATTCGGTAAGAGATCTCTTCAATACACGCGATATAGAGCCCCTGCCGGTTCTGTACAGCTTCTACAAAATTGCTCGCCTTCAGCAAGCTGCTGTGTGTGCCTGTATCCAGCCATGCCATACCCCGGCCAAGCACCTGTACTTTTAATCGGCCCTGTTTAAGATACTCCTCATTAATCGAAGTGATCTCCAATTCACCGCGGTGGGAGGGTTCAACCTTTTTTGCAATATTCACTACATCATTGTCATAGAAATACAGCCCCGGTACGGCATAATTCGACCGGGGATTAATTGGCTTTTCTTCTAATGCTACCGCATTGCCATTGCTGTCAAATTCAACTACACCATAGTCTTCTGGATTCATAACATAATAGCCGAAAACAACCGCTCCATCATCGACCGATACAGCTCGTGACAGCGTCTCAGAGAACCCCTGCCCGTAAAAGATGTTATCTCCCAGGACTAACGCAACCTTATCTGAACCGATAAAATCTTCTCCTATGATGAATGCCTCAGCAAGCCCCCTCGGTTCTTCCTGGACTGCATAGGAAAGGGTTAGACCCAAGCTGCTTCCATCCGAAAGCAGCTCCTTGAACTGCCGTATGTCCTGAGGAGTGGAAATGATCAGGATCTCTTTGATCCCCGCCAGCATCAAAACCGACAGCGGATAGTAGATCATAGGTTTATCATATATTGGAACAAGCTGCTTCGATATCGATTTTGTAATCGGATACAATCTTGTGCCCGAACCTCCGGCTAATATAATACCTTTCAATACTGCCACCTCTTTACGAATTTGAATTTTCAAACAAGAATAGAACCGAGCCCTACGTTATTGACAGATATCGCTAAATCATTCGATATATTTACTAAAATTTCGAGGTTTTTCCTTGAAAAATAATACCATATTTTCTACCTTTTATATAGAAATAGCATTTTAATGGTAACTTTGTACTAGTTTTAATGCGAATTTGAAGTGGTTTGACCTAATCATTCTTATCGTTGGTAATATTGTATTTTCCTAATTAGTTATTTATATAGAATAGTATTTTTTTGTATTTCGGATCACTTAACAGGTATAAATGCTTATGATATTTCAATTAATTAACTAAAATTAAGTATTTCCCATGTAAAATACTTCATACTTTTTAATATAGTGGTATAATCAATTAGTATTTTATACACAGGTCAAAAGGGGGATGCTTTAATGCATGCAAGATTAAAGAATGAAGCAGGGGTAGTAAAAGAAGTAAAAATTGGTTTTAGCTGGACAACTTTCTTTTTCGGATTCTTTCCAGCTCTTTTCAGAGGAGATTTGAAATGGGCAGCCATCATGTTCATTACTGGAGCATTAGCTGCAGTATTTACCTTTGGGTTTGGAGCTTGGATTCCAGGAATCATCTTTTCTTTCGTTTATAACAAAATCAATATAAAAGATCTGCTGGAAAAAGGCTACCGTCCATCAGATGAGCAAACACAGTCTGAACTGCAAGCTCGAGGAATTATTACTTCTGCTCCAGCCGGGCAGAAAGTTGGAGCGTAATAGCAACAGCTAATCACTTTTGTGTGGTTAGCTTTTCTTGTGGTATTAAAATTGAAGTTAAAAAGGGAGATCAAAAATGGGGATGTTTTTTGGGTTTATAAGTTTACTTGCTCTTTTTGTGTTTGTCATCCTGGCTCTAATCAGCCTCGTTAAAAAGAATGGAAAAGCGAAGAAGAACTTTTTAATCGCAGGCATATGCATGGTCATTTTTATAGTAGCTGTTTCAACAAGTGGAGCAACTGATACCACACAAACTTCCAGTACAAATGACAAGGCAGTAAAAGATACTGCCTCGAAGAAAGAAACGAAAGAAGAAAAAGCAAAGAGCGCTGAGGTACAAGCGAAGGAAGAAGCTAAGCAGAAAGCGGATGCTGAGCAAAAAGCAAAAGAAGTAGCGAAAGCTAAAGCGGAAGCTAAACAAAAGGCCAAGGCCGAAGCTGAAGCCAAGAAAAAAGCTGAAGCGGCAGCAAAAGCAAAAGCCGCTGCCGAAGCTAAACGTAAAGCGGATGCTTTGAAAATGTCAGGCAGTGGAGACACAGCCACAAAACAGTTTAAACTCGAACCAGGTTTTGTCGTCTTCCAAGCGAAATATACTGGCTCACAAAATTTCATTGTCACTCTTTTAGATGAGAATGGAAACAATGTGGATCTTTTGGTCAATACGATCGGATCTTACCAAGGCAAACGATTTGTTGCCGTTCCAGATGGCGGCAAGTACATGCTTAATGTGAAAGCGAGCGGTCCGTGGACCATCCAGGGAAGCCAGGAAATTCCGAAAGAGGAAAAAGGAACAATCAGCGGCAATGGAGACGATGTACGATTTGTACACATGAATTCAGGTGCCAGAACCTTTACCCTTTCCCATTCTGGCAGCCAGAACTTTATTGTTAAGATCAACGACTCCGTTCTATTGGCGAACGAGATTGGAAATTATCATGGTTCCACGGTAGAAAGCATTCCGGATGACTCTGTATATGCGATAGGTATTCAAGCGAATGGACCATGGAAAATTAGTATTAAATAGATAAACAGAAACGGACCGCTATTTTGTATAGCGGTCCGTTTTTTGTTTGTTATATTCGGAGTACAGTCTTTTTTCTAATTCTTCAGTTCCTGCATTCCGCTTTGCCTCAACGTTTCATTTTTCAGCTTAAAACGCAAGATGCGCTCGACAGCTTCATCAATCCGCTGTTCTGAGAGCTTGTGAGATTGTACAGCCGATAAGATACCATTGTACACCTCTTTCTGGCTTTGCAGCGTATGGCAGACAAGCAGCAGGTCGGCCCCTGTTTCCACCGCTTTATAACCCAGGTCTTCATTGCTGTAATATTTATGTACAGCTCCCATCTCCAGGTCATCCGTCACAACAATTCCTTTAAAGCCGAGCTGCTTGCGCAATAGGTCTATTTTGATTTTGGAAGACAAACTCGCTGGATTCTCCTGATCATAGGCAGGATACTTGATGTGTGTCACCATTACAAAAAACTTATCATTATCCATTTGGTCAATCATGGATTTAAACGGGTAAATATCGCTGCTTTCAAGTTCTTTCTTGTCCGCTTGCACCGAAGACGTATCCTTATGAGGGTCTATGCTGCTTCTCCCATTACCGGGAAAATGCTTGACTGTGGCTGTGATACCGCCATCCGTAAGACCTTTAATGACCTGCGCCCCATAACTGCTGACAAGCTTTGGATCTGATCCGAATGATCGAGAATCCTTATCCGAAATATCCAGAACAGGCGCAAAGTTTACATTCACTCCCATGTTCAGCAGCTCTTTGGCAGTAGTGGATGCTTGATGATAGACCGCTTTCGAGTTCTTTTTCACTCCCAAATCATGCTGAGAAGCTTTAAGTGCCACCTGGTCTCTCATGCGGACAATCAGGCCGCCTTCCTGATCAATACTCACCATAAGTGGAATCTGCAGAGGATCTTTCATAGCCAGGTTTTGCAGCTGGCTGTTCAATTCTCCCACTTGCTGCTGGTTCTTCATGTTCCTGTCGAACAGAATGATTCCGCCGGCATGATAGTCTTTGATCATCTCGGTAACTCCGCTGTCTACCTCCTGCCCAGGAAGCCCTACCACAATCAGCTGGCCGATTTTCTCTTTCAATGTCATGTTCTTAATTAGATGATTTACTTTTTCATCAAGATTTTCTTGTGTAAAAAAAGTAACCTCTGGCTTTTCTCTTTGTGGATCTGCTGGCTTATCGTCAGTTTTAATTGGTTTCATGGAAGGCATCGCCTCATCCTGCTGTTTTTCAGGCTGATCCTTCTGTTCATCCTGCCCTTTTAATAAGTAGACAGCCCCTGCCAGGCAGACCAAGATGAATAAAATACTCCAGGCAAGTCTTCTGCTTTTTCTTTTTCGCCTTCTCATTGTACGTTGGAATCCCGCTTTTCAAGATGGGCCTGATCGAGTTTCCATTTGCCATCTTCATAGACAAGATCCCATTCCCCGCCCCATTTCTGTAGTAATGTATGTCCGTTCTTCATTTTATCATAGGATGTCATTTCTACATATGCTGTTGCGGTATCTCCGTCCGTACTGTTCACTTACAACTTTTTGATTAATGGCTTTTTAAAAAAAGCAGTCATGGAAGGCAGCTTTAATGTTTTGGAATATGCAAAGAACTACTTATATCTTTTTTGTCCCCTATGTATGGAAAATGTTCCGCAGTCTAATAACATAAAAAAAGACCATGATTAAAAGAACCATAGCACGTATCCATGGCAGCCAGACGATCCTAGTTTAATCCTGCTAAACCTTAGACTCTTCGCTTTGCGTCCTACCCTTTCGAATAGTTTGCCTTTTTCTGTGTATTCTGTTTTCGGTTTTCATATTTTAGCAACCTGAAACAAAGTCAGCCCGGAACTCTTTAAATTGATTGGTGAATAGCCTTCTACACATAAAATGGGCTGATTCGGGTTTGCCGGAAAAATATGGCTGATATTAGCGCTCTTCCCATTCCTCAGTTCTATTTTTCTGCCCCTTAGCAAGTCCATAACCGCGAAACAAAAAGGGCGCACAATATCAATATCCAAGCGGTTGGAATTCGCTTCTTTTAGTAACTCCTCAATGGCATAAAAGATGGATTGAGTACTTTTGTACACCCTATTGGAGCAAATGGCATCAAACGTATCCGCCACAGAAAGGATCCTTACGAGCATTGGAATGTTTTTTGAGTTTAAGCCAAAAGGGTAGCCCGACCCATCCAGCCTCTCATGGTGCATAAGGGCGCCCGTAACTACCTCTTTTGGTAATTGGGTATCATTTAAAAGTTCCTGTCCATAAAGGGAATGCTTCTTCATCTCAGCAAATTCTGCATCGGTAAGGAACGTTGGTTTATACAATATAGCTGGATCAACGAGAAACTTGCCCACATCATGAAACAATCCCATCAGAGGCAATAAATACTGATCATTGTTATTTACACCCATCATCTGTCCAATGGTACTGGCGATCAAGGCTACTCTTAAACTATGACTATATAAGTATTCCTCATTCTGAAACTGATCATTGATGTCAAGAATGTTAAGGCTAGAGTCTTTATATAGTTGTAAGTAGGTTTCACTTATCATCTTAATGTCAGCGTTGGTTAAAGCTTTATTCTTATCAATATTTTTATAGCACGACAATAATAACGTTTGTTCTTCTTTCGGATTTAGGCTTGTTTCCTCTGTTCTTATTGCTGCTTCTTCTTTTTGAATTTCGTGCCGGGAAAGCAGCTGAATATGATGGTCATTTACAACCGTTCCCTTTTTTAATAGAAGAACTCCTCTGGAGGAATAAATGTGCTCGCCTAATTCCATTCCGACTGAAATTGTCATTCATTAACTCTATCCTTTCCATTTTTTAAAGAACGAAATGATTTAGATGTTAACCCAATTTATGTAAACACATATTTTTATCGTAGTTCAAAAGCCCTAAAATATCAATATTATTTTAAGAATTTTTTGTTTATTCATAATACATCTTAATTTATTAACCATTACAAAAGTCCCTCAGAAAGAGGTGAAACAAGGTATATATACTCATTAAAATAGATAATATATCCAGTTAAATCTAAAGAACTGTAAACGGTAAACCGATAAAGATATAGGGACGAAAAGTTAATACCTAATATTTTTTAGAGGGGAAGTTTTTTATGAAAAGGTCGCTAATCACTGTTTTCACATTTGTTCTGGGTCTATGTTTATTTTTCCCTTATACCG
Organism: Fictibacillus marinisediminis; assembly: GCF_023149135.1. Classification (NCBI taxonomy): domain Bacteria; kingdom Bacillati; phylum Bacillota; class Bacilli; order Caryophanales; family Fictibacillaceae; genus Fictibacillus; species Fictibacillus marinisediminis. The sequence goes on from NZ_JAIWJX010000002.1 coordinate 3,696,874, forward strand.
GAAAAGCTGCTGCAAACCCAACGTACTTCACAGCAGAAGCGAACAAAACCACGGTACCTGGAATTTACAAAAGTACGCCAAATGGAAAAGCTTCTTTAGTGCTTAAAGGGGCGATTTTTAAGCCGAAAACCATTACCAGCCCTTTGATTAAACTGACGGACACAAACTTTTTTCAGACCAATGGAAAAGCTGGAAATAAGGAAGACGAAAATATTATTTCTAAACCTATCCAGGACGTTCAAACTTCCGGAAAGGACATCTATTATACAAAATTCCTGATGAGTGCCATGTATGCTGGTAGCTGCGGCGGCGGTGGCGGTGATATTTTAGAGGTCTTTAAAAAGAGTGCCAGCGGGAAAGTGACAAAGGTTACTTCTGACAAGGTTTCTTCGCACACAGAACAGTCCATCAAAGTTGCTAATTCCTCACTTTACTATCCAAAAGTTGAAGATCAAGTAATGGGGAATTTCTCAATTGTTCGCCTGACTTTAAATGGGAAAAGCAAAAAAACACTGATTAAGAAAGTGGATGACTTCTGGATTCAACAAAATAAGATTTATGTCATCAAAGATGAAGCTCTTTATAAAATGAATCTGGATGGATCAAGCCTTAAAAAACAAACAGATATGCAAGCAAAGCTCTATGATGCAAGCGGCTGTGATGAAGGAAACTATATGGTTTCAAAGAATGGCGTGACTGCAGCAAATTGGGACAAATCAAATGAAATCGTGTACTACCAATTCTCTACTGGAAAAACTTCAAAGCTTTCAGGAGGGGACGGCATCATTGATGTTAATCTAAAAACAAAAAAATATTTAGCTTTCAGTTATGACGATGATGAAAACTCCGCTATTTCGCTGTTTGATTTTAAAGGCAAATTGATTAAAAAAGTAAAAGTGTTTAATTGGGATAATGGTTTTAAATTAATTTCTGCAGATGCGATAAAAGGGGAACTGCTTTACAGCGAGGGCTCGAAATTAAAACTTACGAAATTTTAAGCCATACTAAGGAAAATTAAGATGTTCAATCCGAGCAAATAATAGTTAAAAGAATCAGTGGCTGCACTGGTTCTTTTATTTTTTTCTTCTATTTTATAAAAGTCAGTTTAATAGGAAAAAGGTCGTAGGATTTTAGTTGTTAATTCCTCTAGGGGGTTTTATAATTATAATGGAAAAAAATTCATAAAAAGGGAGCTCTTCAATGAATAAGAAAATTCCGATGATGTTTTTAGCACTTGTATTGGTTCTCAGTGTTTTTAGTTTTTATGGCAAGACGGCCTTCGCAAATCATTCAGTAACCGATGCTACACCTGTTAACCTCAATACACTCTATCAGTTTACTAGCCAACATGAAAAAAGCTATTACAAAGTAGTTGTTCCCGCAAATGGGATGTTGGAAGTAAAGCTTAGTAATGACTACGGTCTAGATAAACGTTTTGCCATCCTCGGCACGAATGGCGGATATTATACAGACTATACATATACGGACGACTCTCAATTTGCCTCTGATTTTGCGAGTCATAAAATTGGTCTATCACCTGGAACTTATTATATAGAAGTCTATTCTCCGTATGAGGACAACTTTTCATTTAAAATGGGTGCTTACTTTACCCCCAGTGAATATTGGGAAAAAGAATCTAATGATGTAGTTACGCAAGCTGATGAATTGGTTTTAAACAAACTATACTCTGCTGCTGTTGATGGTGATTCCGACGATGACTTCTTTTCATTTACAATGGTCAAAGATGGTTCCACAAAGATAAAAGTCAGTAATACTCCTGATCTCTATCAGAAATTCGAACTTTTTTATGTGAAGAATGGCAAAAAAGTTGATTTATTCTATAATACAACCGATGACTCTGCCTACGCTTCAGGATACTCAACTATCTCCGTAGGATTACCCAAAGGCAAATATTATGTAAGGGTCAGTGATCCTAACAATTCCTTTAATGGCACCATCAACCCTACCTATAAAATCGGAGTAGATGCAGCCTATACTGACGATTGGGAAAAAGAAGATAACGAGAACGTACAAACCGCAACACCAATGAAGTTAGACCGTTACATGAATGCTGATTTGGCTACTGATGATATTGACTTTTTTAAGTTCACTTTATCTAAGGGAACCAATTTGCAACTCAATGCACTAAATATTAAAGAAGGTTATTTTAAGTATCTGATCACCGACTCAAACGGCAATGAAAAATTTTATTTAGAAACCATAGAGGGTGATTATGCTAAAGGCTACAAAACGGGCCGGTTTTATTTACCGGCTGGTACTTACTACTTGAAAACGGGTTCATACGCTGCAGCACAATACAAATTCGCTCTTAAACAAGTAACCCCTACTCTCAAAGGATCCAACGTGACCGTGACCAATTATAAAACCAAAAGCGACACGATCTATGTAAAAGGCATCCAGAAGAATGATGTAGTTAAGGTTTATAGCAGTAAAAACAAATTACTGGCAACTAAAAAAGCAACAGGCACTTCCACAACGGCAACTGTTAAACAGCTTGGAAAGTCTACAGGATATGTTTATGTAACGTTAACTAGAGGCAGCATGCTTGAAAGTGCGAAGCTTAAAGAGATTTATAAGAAAGAATAGTAGTTCCAGCTAATTATAAGTTTATTAAAGTCCCAGACCTGGAGTAGCCCCTAAGGAGACTATCCAAGGCTTCTTCTCGGAACGCAGATCACCCCCTCTCCAACTAATTTGGAAGGGGGTGTTTGTTTTTGTTTTGATTTATCATTTTTTGTAGATAGACATCTCCATGCATGTACCTTTCTAGTCAAAGTACAACTCAAGTTAATATTATTGCAACTGATAACAAACATTTCTAATGTTCGTTAATCGCACTTAAACTTCAATGTAAATTTATTTCTTTTGAAACAATATTTAAATAACGATATAGATTCTCACAAACAATATTTAGCTCCAATATTATTTAATTAACCATATATTAAAATAATTGAAACAATAAATAATATATTTTAAATGTACTCAAAACCTATTTTTTGAAAACGACTAAACACTTTAAATAGGAATTTAGGAATACATCAAATATATTACATTTTCTATATCATCTATTTATTTATAAATAAAAAAGATAACCTAATTTAATAACGGGTTCTCTTTTGGAGTACAAAAAGTTAAAAAACATCGTAAATCACATATAAATGAGCAAGTGAAAAAGCACTGCAATTTGCAGTGCTTTTAACATTTGTATATGTTTCAAATTGGATCGATCCCAATTTTTTATACTTATTCAGCAATCGCACCCGTTTGTGGAAGATCCAATCTTAACGACACGATCACCCGACAAACTGAATTAGACTGACTCGTAAAAAAAGCAGTGACGGACTAGGAACTCGAAAGACCTCGACTGCCGCTGCTTTTATTGTGCTAACGTAATCCGGTTAGCGTAATCTACTTTAGGAGACAAGTTCATCTAACCGTCTGGTAAACGAGGCCTATGGCTCCAGAATCAAATGTCTTGTTTTCGATAAGTTTAAGATTGATCTTCTCCTTGAGACCTTGGAATAACGGCAACCCGCTGCCAATCAGGACGGGCGAAACCGTAATTTTATACTCATCTATTAAATCAAGCTGCATAAGGTAGTGTGCGAACCTAGGACTTCCGAGGATGACCATATCCTTGCCTGGCTGCTCTTTGAGGTTCTTGATCTCTTTCTCGACATCTTCTTTCACCAGTCTGGAATTGTTCCATTCGACTTTCTCCAGCGTCGTGGAAAAAACGATTTTGGATGTCTTTTCGATCCATTCGGCATGATCCCGTTCATGCTGCGAAGCTGATGGGTTCGAAGGCACAGATGGCCAGTAATTGTGCATCATCTGATAAGTCCCACGTCCCCAAATAACAGTGTCGGCAGTACTCAGAATTTCTTTCGCGTGTTTCTCCAATTCAGCATCGTAGGAAACCCAGCCAATGTCCATTTCACCGTTCGGCCCTTCTACAAAACCGTCAAGCGATGCGTGCAGAAATAGAACGAGCTTTCTCATTTTCAGTTCTCCTTTGTTCATAATATTTTTGAATTAGATATTGAAGAGGGTGCATATGACGTTGTTTATGATTTGGGTTGCTTTCACCATATTGCTCCTCACCGTAGAATGAACTACATAGGTCTAATCAAGAAAGCTTTAAAACCGAATGGCTTCTTTGCAATCACCTGTTTTCTACAAGGTGGAGACTTAGGCGTAGCAGACATATACGATTGGAAAGTCTTGCAACAAAGAATCCAACATTGTTAAAACATCTTCATACCCATAAATTGTCTCGTCCAAAAATACCCCTTTCATCATACCCACACCCCACTGACCTTAATGTCTTAATATTAGATCTATTCTAACTTAAATTTTCTTTAATTAACAGAGATATCCAGTGTCCGTTATTCCATAATCCTGCACGTTTGTTGAATAAGGACAGCATACTTTTAATCTTATTTATATATTCGATTTAGTCGTCGTCTAATCTTTTTCGCCAAAATTGGTAAGTCTTTTAACAAGTGAATTAGCATATTAGCCAAAGTCAAAATCCTTTCTTATTTATTGTCTAATTTTGCGTATAATAAATGCCTTGAACCCATTCTAAGTACTCCTATAATGCTTCATTGGCGGGTAAGATCGTGATTCGTTACTCCATTGTTTGCTGCATAATTATATTATTTAACCTTCTAATTTCTAATTTAAATTCTCTTTTATTCATTTTCTCCGTATTTAGTTATCTAACCCCACTCTATTTGTACTTTTTAAAAAAACAGGGTTGATTCCCGAAAATAGGGAGTCAACCCTTATTATTGCATTTCTTTAAATCAAGAATTTAAGAAATAGGAAACCAATGAATCTATTGGCATGATTTGAACACTTTCACAAAACTTATTGCTTTGCGAACAGGCAGTTAGCGCGTATTCACTATCTAATAGGTACGTCTTGAGATACCAATTCTCATGCTCAAATACACGCAATCCTTCAACATTTCCCTGCCTAACAGTGGAAAAGCTGTTCAATGGGATGGAAAGACCTTTACCGATTGCTTTAATGTAGCTTTCTTTCGCTGTCCAAACTTCAAAAAAACGTTCTTGTTTTTGCTGTTCATCCCAATTACCCTCAATGTAGTCGTATTCTTCTTGTGCAAAAAACTGCCTGGCAATTTGCAAATCAATAGCATTCTTTTTTTCGATATCTATGCCAACTGTACATTCATCAGTTATGCAGACCACCCAGTTACCTGAATGTGAGATATTATAGTGCAATTTATTTAATGGAGTTTTTAAAGAAGGTTTTCCAAAGTCAGTCAATTCAAACAAAATGCTTTTTACAGGAACGGCGAATGTATCGGATGCAATTTTCCTAATTAGCAGCTCGGCGAGCAATCCGCGGAGGCAATCTTCACGTCGTGAAAAAGTAAAAAGTCTTTGCTTTCTCTCCTCAGTAACAAAGGGCAGTAAATGGGGGAAGTATCTATCTGGAAAACCAACAATAGGCACTGCGTATATTTGCATCATGCTGAACCTCCAATATTTCATAGATAACAGATCTCCTATAGAGATTCATCACAGCTTACCATGTGTGGAAAAATCATTATATAAACTGGAAAATCTTCTACAGATTACACTGTAACTGCAGCCGGACGAAGCGCATTAATCCATTCGTTGAATTGATCGATGTTCATTTGTTGGGCAGAGTCAGAGAGAGCAACAGCCGGATCTGGATGAACCTCTGCCATTACGCCGTCTGCTCCAATCGCAAGCGCTGCTTTTGTTATCGGCAACAAAAGGTCGCGCCGGCCTGTGGAATGCGTCACATCAACGAAAACTGGCAAATGCGTTTCCATCTTCAAAATTGGCACAGCAGAAATATCAAGCGTATTTCGTGTTGCTTTTTCATATGTTCTGATACCCCTCTCGCATAGAATAATTTGATCATTGCCCTGAGCAATAATGTATTCAGCTGCATTCATGAACTCCTGCAGTGTTGCGGCAAGACCTCTCTTGAGAAGGACGGGTTTTTTTACAGCCCCTGCTGCTTTCAGCAAATCAAAGTTCTGCATATTGCGCGCGCCGATTTGAATAACATCAATGTATTGCACAGCTGTCTCAATGTCTGCAGGATTGACAATCTCGCTGATCACAGCCATATCGTATTCATCTGCTACCTGTTTAAGAATTCTTAAACCTTCTAGTCCAAGTCCCTGGAAATCATACGGACTTGTTCTTGGTTTAAAAGCACCTCCGCGAAGCAAACGAATGCCCTGTTTTTTTGCAGCTTCCGCAACTTTTGCGGTCTGATTGTAGCTCTCCACTGCACAAGGTCCTACGATAAAGGATTGTGTACCGTTTCCAATCAGCTCTCCTTTTACATTCACAACCGTATCTTCTGGTTTCTTTTTTCTTGATACTAGAAGTTCCTTGCTGTGCTCGTCCTCCTGCAGAGCAAGGCCTGCTTTGAATATCTCTTTGAAAATATGCTGGATGGTAGATTGTTCGAAAGGTCCATTATTGGCTTCATTGATCACACTAAGCATTTTTCTTTCGCGCACCGGATCAAAACGGTATACACCTTGATTTCCTTTCATTTTTCCAATTCCCTGTACAAATCTTCCCCGCTCATTAATCATCTCTAAAATCTGAAGATTGATTTTATCTACTTTTTCCCTTAGAAAATCTAATTCTGACTGGCTCATTCTGTACACCCTTTCTAGTAAAATATTTTTGAATAGTAACGTCTTGCGCAGGTCCTTTCAACCTTCATCATGAATAAAGAGATAAAGCATGAAACTTATAAAAGTATCCTCTTTTTACTCCAACTTTCATTTAGTTAAGCAATAATCGGAAAAGTATCGCCTAGAATGTATATTAAGAGAATGCTAATCAATATCACACAGTCTTTGTGAGCGCGAAACGATTACAACTTCTCACTACGATAATAAAAAATAGCAGGTTAAGTAAAATCCAATACAAATTTTGCTTAACCTGCTATTTCTGAGTAAAGAGGGTAATTTATGCCCTTTTTACCTTTTTATATCATCCTACGAACATTGCCCCGTTTGTATCTAGCACTGCTCCACAAACATATGATGCATCATCACTACATAAAAATGATATAGCCTTGGATTGCTCATTAACGGTGGACGGTCGACCAATAGGAACTCTTTCAATAATAAAGTTTTTATCTTCTTCAGAATAATCATCCCACATTTTTTGTACCCTATTTGTCAACGTCAATCCTGGCGCGATAGCATTAACTGTTATTCCATAAGGGGCTAACTCAAATCCACATTGTCTTGTAAAACCAATTAGTGCTGCTTTCACTGATGCAAAATCAGCACCACCAAAAAACGTAGATGTTCTTCCAGCTACTGCTGATATATTGACGATTCTTCCCCATTTAGCTTGCTTCATATATGGAACTGCAAATTTTGTGCAATAAAAAGCACTTTTAAGATTTAAATCAAAATGTAAATTCCAATCAAGTTCTTCAATTTCTTCAATTTTTTTTGAATGTAACGTTCCTCCAACAGCATTAATTAAAATATCTATTCTTCCAAATTGGTTAAATATCTCTTTAAAAGTTAGTTTAACTTGATCTTCTTTTGTAACGTCAACTTTAAATAATGTTTTATTCGGATCATCATTGAAAGCAATTTTGTCAAAATTTATATCCAATTGAACCACATGGCATCCACACGATTGCAGTTCTTTGACACTTGCTTGACCTATACCTTCAGCTGCTCCTGTGACAACAGCTATTCTTTTGGTATGCATAGTAAATCTATCCTCCTCATTAGGTTTAGTTATCATGCGAAATGATTATTTTTAATTAAAGCTTGTACTCATTTTCGGAGGACAAAACAGATAGGTAGGCCTTGATGATGTAGCTAGTAGACCCACCATCCATTGCTTAAGTTGTAGTAGTTTAAATTAGATAAGTTCAGGTGTTAGTGTTGAGATTTTATTTAACGAATTGGCAATCAGCTCAAACCCAAAATCTGTTCCAATACTTTCTGGATGAAATTGAACACCTTCTATCGGTCTTGTTTTATGTCTAATGCCCATTACTACTTCCTTATTGTCTATACAGGTAGTAGAAGCACATACAACTAAATCATCCACATTATAAGTGTTTTCTATTGCTAAAGAGTGATATCGAACAACATTAATTGGAGATGGAATCCCTGAAAAAACACCTTTAGAATCATGAATTATTCGGGATTTTTTTCCATGTTCTATTGTTGGGGCATGTACAAGCTCCCAGCCAAAGAATTCTCCTATTGCTTGATATCCTAAACACACACCAAAAACTACTTGGCTATCTTTGACTTTACTGAGAATATCCAAATATCCATGATCGCTAGGTGTGCCTGGACCTGGACCAAGAACTAAAACATCCGGTTCCCAATTATAATAACTTTCCAGAGGATCTTCATTCACTCTTACTACTCTAGTAGTAGCACCAAGTTTTTCATAATAGTGTGCAATCACGTATACAAAACTGTCAAAAGCATCTACTAATAAGACCTTCATATTTATTTACCCCATTTATAATTTGTTTTTGGGATCAATTGCTTTTGCAAAAGATTTTGTTTTAATACCTGCTTCATCCCATTCTGCAGATGGAATTGAATCTGCAACAATGCCTGCTGCTGCGCACAACTTATAGTTTCCTGGGTTTCCTATAATAGTTCTAATTGTAAGAGCAAAAACTCCTTCACCGTTGGAGGTAAAGTATCCTCCAAAACCACTGTATAGACCACGTGGAGTATCCTCAAGCTCAGCAATTATCTCCATTGCTCTAACTTTTGGCGCTCCTGTCATAGTGCCTGCAGGAAAATTGGAAGAGATTAGATCCCAGATATCAATCCCCTCTTTTATTTTTGTCTCCACAGTCGATACCAAGTGATCAATATCTCCATAAGGTTCTAGTTTCATTAGATTTGTGACCTTTAAGCCACCTGATAATGCACAACGAGCCAAATCATTTCTTGCTAAATCAACAAGCATGAGATGTTCCGCAGATTCCTTAGGAATTTCATTTAAAGGAGTATCCCTAATATCATTTCTTGACATTGTACCTGCAATGGGACGAACTTGAGCTACATTATCTTTAATTCTTATCATTAATTCTGGACTTGAAGATATGACATGTTGTTTATTTAACTCAATATAATACATATACGGGGAAGGATTTACTAAAGACAATCGTTCATACAATTCTAATGGAGGAATATCCGCACTTGAAAAAGTAGTTCGACACAATTGTACTTGATATATTTCTCCATCTTTAATGTATTGCTTTGCATGATTGACAGCTTGTAAAAATTTTTCTTTATCTGTTACATCAATCATTTTCCCTTTATCCCAATTTACTTTTGATTTTTGCATATAATTCTCTTTGATAAATGACGTTAACTCTTTTCTTTTATCAATTATCCTATCATCGCAAGATAGACTTTTAACAGTTGCTAAATTACGTTCCTTATCAACTGAAACAACATTTTTGTAAACTCGAAAAACAACCTCGGGTTCAGCCTGATCAATTTTTATATTTGGTATATCTTCGACAAATCGCGCAGCACTATAAGAGAGCATAAAGACTATTGGAAAAGATTCCGGCAAATTTAATAAGTTAGTTATCTCTCTAAAACGTTCCCATAGGCTTGAACCTTCTCGATTTAGAATTACATTTACAGGGTCATTATATATATTGAAAAACTCTTTTGATTCAATTTTCCAAGTTCCGTCTACTAAAGTTATCTCAAAAAGCAAGTCAACCATAAAAGTAGTGTCCGCTCCGTCAACTTCTTGAAACCCACTGCTTGTTTCAAAAAGGGCTGAGTTTGGATATAAAGTTAATAGTTGTTTACGAAGTATGTCTATAGTTAATACTTCTGAAACTGTGTATTCATTAATTCTCCAATTAATTGCTTCAGTTTGTATCACTTTTTATTATCTCCAATCCCTTATGCGAGCAAATTTCCAAGATACGTATGCCCCTGTTTCCGTTTGAGCATCTAAACTATCCTGTATTCTCAAATCTACCTTTGCCTTAAACAACTCAGTTAGTTTTTTCTCAATAACACTGACATCTATGTTTGTTTGCTGAGTAGTGACAGACAGTACTACACTGTCTTCCCCAGAGTCTAATTTCGTAATATCAAATTTATATCCCTCTACCTTGTTTAAACTATTCAATATTCGTGATTCGATCTCCGCCGGAAGATACTTTTCCCCACTTATTGTAACTATGTCGTCTACACGACCGGATATTTTTAGAACTCTGCTACAACTTCCGCATTTACATGACGCAGCTTCATTTATAGACGCAAGGTCACCAGTTCTAAATCTAATTAAAGGTTTGGCACCTGGTACAAGCATAGTTATGCAAAGTTCACCAACATCTTTTTGAAGACCTTCTATAGGAACAATCTCAATAATATAATTTGTTTCTGATATGTGAAGGTTCCCCTCTGTACAACCTGTTGCCAAAGCATGTATTTCTTGTGAGCCATATAATCCATGAGTACAAGCTGCATCCCAAATTTCAGATATATTTCTTAACATTTCCGGTGTACATAATTCACCTAAAACAAAAATTTGTTTAACTGTACTTTTTCTCGGATCAATTCCCTTTCCTGCATACAATCGAGCTAGAGATAAGGCTATAGCAGGTGAACATATTAATGCTTTAACTTTCAAGTTTGTAATCAGCTCCGAAGCCTTTTCAATTCCGACCCTTGGACTTTCTGGCCACAGTTTTACATATGGAATTCCCAAATCTCGGCATATCTCAGCATAAGTATCCCCAAATGCATATAATTCAGATGGTCCCATAATTGCAGTGAGTGCTTGAGTGGTGCCAAATGTTTCTTGATAAACATCTGCCATTGCCTTATGCACGAACAAGCCACTTGTATTAATGTCAATTGGTGCTCTAGGACAAGGTGTTGGGATACCTGTTGTTCCTGTAGTTTCGTAATAAGTGCCTATCTCATTCATACCGAGACTGCAAATATCCATTCCCACTTTCCTGAGTTCATCTTTTGTAGTAAAGGGGATAGATTTTAAACTTAATTGTTCGATAGATTTTGATATTTGTACATTTTTTAATTGACTAGAATAATATGGTGATTTAGTTGAAACATAGTCTAATATATGAGTTAATGAATTTTGGTTTTGAGTATGTACCTCATCAAGAGTTACGGTACCATCTAAAAAGTTATTAATTCTTCTCGACCATTTATCATTGATAGACACTGTATTCAATAGTCAAGCTCCCCTCTCTATACCTTTAATAAGTTATTTCATAATATTCAAAAAATTATTTGTAGGAAATGTCTTCAAACCGTTTATAGAAGTATGCTTAGAACAGCTCTAATCATGACTACAAAGTACGTAATTAACTTTTGATGATTTATTAAATAGAGCTGTTCTCATATCCCCTACTATTTGCCAAAGTCCTTTAGTTTGTCGCGACTGGCCATGAGCAACGTTCAGGTGCTGGTAATGCCTTTCGATCTAGTTTTCCGTGAGAAGTTGTTGGTAACTTCTCCAACCAAACAATCATAGCTGGTATCATCCACTCTGGTAAATTTCCGCTGAGATACTCTTTAAGTTGATGTGGAGAAACATTTATGTTGCCTTCTTTGATTACTACATAAGCGATTAATCGCTTATCCTCTCCCTCAGTGCGACACACTACTACACACTGCTCAACAGCTTTGTGAGCGCCAAGCGTTATTTCAATTTCTCCAAGCTCAATTCGATGCCCCCGCAGTTTTATCTGATGGTCCTTTCTTGCAATATATTCTAGCGTTCCATCTGAACGGTAACGTACAAGATCGCCTGTTCGATACATTCGTACCTTCTTATTATCATTGAAAATTTTTAGCAGAAAGCGATCTGCTGTCAATTCTGGTCTGTTGATATAAGCACGTGCTAATCCGTTTCCTGCGACATACAACTCCCCCATTACACCAATCGGTACTTCACGCTGATATTCATCAAGCACGTAAAGTTGACGATTTGCAATAGGTTTTCCTATAGTTATAGGTCCTTCGAGTTCTCTCTTGATCAGCGATACAGTGGTATAAGTGGTATCTTCAGATAAACCATAGGCATTCCATATTTTTTCTAGCTTTGTAGAGTTAAAAATTCTCGTTGTTACCTGACGAGATAAAGGCTCTCCCGCTAAAAGCGCTGCTCTCGTATTGTCAGGAACCCAACCTAATTCAGCAAGTGTACAGAGTGCGGAAGGCACAGTACTTAAAAGTGAGATTTTTTCCCTTCCTTCAGTGTTACGAACTTGCAAAATGTCGTCTACTATAATTACAGTGCCACCCCAGCTTAATGGAACATATAATTCGAAAATTGACATGTCAAAACAGATTGACGATGATGCCAAAACACCAGATAGTGTTTCAAGTCCAAATTCATCTTTTGCCCAATACATTAACTCGATCACACTACCATGTTCAATCACAGCAGCTTTCGGAAGACCTGTGGAACCAGACGTAAATACAAGATATGCAACATTACTTGATATTGTCTGACACTCTAGATTAGTGCATTCGAAACTAGCGATTATTGGCCACTCAACATCTAATTTAATTATTTTCCTTCCGTCGAAAGACAACTGCTCGCTAAGTAGGTTATCGGTTAGTATCATCTCGACGTTTGCATCATCCAACATATGATGAAGACGCTCTTTCGGGTAATTTGGATCAAGAGGCACATAACCTCCACCTGCTTTGAGAATTCCCAATAATCCTATTAACATAAGATTACTTCGCTTCATGCAGATGCCGACGAGAAATTCGGGGCCGACTCCTAAATTACGCAAATACCGTGCAAGCTGATTACTACGTTCATTCAGTTCTTGATAAGTAAGACTTTCATTTTTGTTAATGCTTGCTATTTGATTAGGTGTTCTTTGAGCTTGTTCCTCAAAGAGTTGCAATAGATTATTCTTTAATGGAAACTCTTTAATCGTAAGGTTGTTCCATTCTGACAATAATTTTTCATCATTTATAGTGAGCCAATTTGAGTTTGTATGAATAGTTAATAAATCTTTACCAATCGATTCAAGTATTCGAGAATAGTAATACCCAAGAGCGATTACCTGATCTTTGGTTATTTGATCATCTCGATATTGAATTAAACACTTAATATCATTAAATGAAGATATGGTTGAATTCGAATGGAATTTAACTGTAAGCGAATTACTTTCATCGTTATCTTCAGAGAGTAACTCGTTTTTAAAATCATGTTCAACGTAAGCAAAATTAACATCGAAAAGCCTATTTATATCTTTCAAATCTGAGGTTATTAACGTCTTCAGTTCTTTTATCATACCTATTTTCTCATGTACCCTTAGAGCAATGTCATTCCATGTCTCTAGTGGACCCAATGTAATTGCAAGAGGTAAAAACTGAGCATGATTTCCCATGTCTATTTGGTGTTCAACGGATGAGCGTTGTGTCTCTATGCCCATACCAGTTGCAATCGTTGATTGACCACTTAACAGACTTACAACTTTACAATGTGCAACAAATAACAACGTCTCTATATTTGTAGCACTTTTTCGTGCCGCATCTGACAGGGAATTGTAAACTTCCTGTGGAATGTTTATTTCCTCTTTCTGAATTTTACCTCCACTACGTTTACTCAACTTCCCTGAATTGCTCATTATTAGAGTTTCAGTCATTTGATGACGATTTTCATCCCAAAATGCTTGTACACTTGAAAGTGGATATACATTGTCTGTATCTACTGGTAGATGCTCAATAGAAAAAAAGTCGTTGTTATTGATCTTCATAAAGATTGTCTCCTATTCCATAGCATAGTCCAAAATATTACAAAGTTCATTCACTTGTTCAATGTTTTGAGTGTATGGAAATGCAATTCGCAACCACGGTGTATCCTGATCAATAGATAACATCAATATATACACTGATTGCTCTTCTAAATACTTACTCAAGTCTTTAATCGGCCATTTCCAAAAATGCCCCGATTTAGGACGCACAGCTATGAATGAAGTCATTTCCGTACCATTATTACTTCCAATTACAGACAAACGCGAGTGCATACGTCGAATAAAGTAATCACGTAAGCGTATAGAATGTGCACGCCAGTTTTCTAAGCCAACTCTGTCTATAGCTCTTAGACTACTTGCAAGACTGGTAAAAACGCGCACGTTGGTAGTTGTTGCTGGAAATGAATGACTCCATGCATCATAGGGGATCTCATCCTCCTTCACCGGTCGTGGAGTAATAATGACTCCACATGGCTCTGGTGAAAGAAGCCACTTGTGAACACTTATTACATAAGCCCAACATTTATCTATATCTACCGAGGAAATGTAGTTACCTGCTGCATGTGCACCGTCTAGTATGATATGTAAAGTTGAATCATTTACCTTTTGTAAATGATTCATAATTTCCGTCGTCCGATTAACTAGTCCAGTGGAATAGTTGACCACACTTAGAATGAGTGCCGTCGGTCCACAACTGCTGTCCACTTCGTCTTGAATCATTTTGATCATTTTTGTTTCCTGATCTATAGGCGATAGATGGTAATCCTTCGCCTCAAAATGTAACTGACAGACATCAGCATTTATAATGTTTCCTAGCCATCTAGCAAGCGAAAGCACAGAAGGATGCTCAAACGGTGATAAGATGATACGTGATAACCCTTTAATTCTGCACAATGCTACTTCTAAACCTCTACACATGCTTGGCACAAATTCAATATCACAATGGTCACGATAAGCAGATGAGATAAGAGTGTTGCGAATTCGTTCACGACATTCCATAACGAGTGATATCAGAAAACTGCTACATTCATCGCTTCCGGGTACATACTGTGCATATTTACGCATAAGTTTATTGGCACTATTAGCAATTTCCCCTTGTTGGGGTGCGACTGCAAGTTTCCAAAAGTCTAGTGATTTTTTTTGTTCTTTCACAGGCAACATTTCTGCTGTAATACCACCGAACCACGCTTTAGGAGAATAATCGACTTCTCTGTAAGGCGATATTAATTTTTCAGATGTCATTTTGTCCTCCTTTTTTAGGATGAAAAAATCATTTTCTAAATCATAGTATTAGTTCTGCAGGCATACCAAAAAATGTACCCACCCTCTGTACTTCTAGGTTGATTTCCTTTTGAACTGGTTCTACGATTTCCGGTAATGCATTTATTCTTACCTCTATACGTCGCTGATAATGCTTTATCTCCCATGAACCAACAATATATCCGTTAATTACAATTGCTGGTCTCAATAGTCCTCCACCACGATAAACATCTTTTTCTGCATTTGGTGACAGAATCAACTCACGATTTTGATAGCCTAAAAGATAGGTATCATATGCTGGTACGAGAAGTACAGACGAATCTATTATTTTGGATTTGTTAGATAAAAATTGCTCTTCAAGCATATACAAACGGTGTTCACCATTTTTTACTTCAATCATCTCGTTAGATACGCTTTTCCAACCTTGACGTATTGTTTTCAATGGCAGCCCTGACCAATTCGCCAAGTCTGCTAAAGTTGCAGGCCCATATGCTTCAAGATAGCGTCTTACAAGTGTATGTAATGCTTCTTCTTTGGATAAATGTTGAGGTTTGATTTTTAGCCAGTTCTCTACTAGCACGTACGTTGGTTCACTCTTGCGATCTGGTCCGAAGCATATCAAACCATTGAGGGCAGCACGTCTCAAAAGATGATACGGTGCTTGCCCCTCAAGCTTGATACCTTGCGTCATGAGATAATCTTTTACTTCGTCACGTGTTAATGACTCACTTTGTGAAAATAGCAAGTATAGTTTGTCGATGCATTTTTCATATAATTTCTCATCTATTCCTAATTGTTCATACCGACGTTTGCTTTTCTGAATAAATACTTCTCCATGTAGACCAATGAGCCAGTGAAAATCCTCTGCTGCAAGAAAATGTAGTGTTCCACGCATGCACCATGTACGAACAATAGTTCTCTCATCAATCAATATCTGTTTTAAATCCTTTGAGGTTAGATTGTTCATGCGCACATGAAGAGCGAGTGCTGCGTCAGATGGATATTGTGCTTGAACACCACAATTCGTTTGTAAAATTTTTTCAATACTTATGTTTTGTGTCTCAGTATCAACTGATAGTTGTTGAGCACATAATCTTAGATTCCGTATTTCCTGTACTGAAAGCTCAATTGTCTGCAAGATAAATATTCCTTTCGTATGTCCCTATTTAGTATTTCAAAAACTTTTTTAACAAAATACGAACTAAACTCTCTCTTTTCTCAGATCTTCAACAACAGAGTTAAGTTCACTAATTCCTATTTGAGAAAACATTTCAGTAAGAACGTTAATTGTTTCGCTATCGTCCCCTTGGTTTATATAAGAACAAATTTTTTCAACGGTTGGATTATTAAACAGCGTTGATAAAGGCATACTTATGCCGAGCATCTCCTCGATTCGATTATTCAATCGAGTTGCACTTATTGAATCGCCACCCAAATCGAAAAAATTGTCCAACACGCCGACTCGTTCTAGATTGAGCACATCGCCCATTAACGAAGCAACAATAGCCTCTAATTCCGTTCGTGGAGTAACATATTCGATTAAAAAGTCACCAGTAGTATATTCTTTCGCCATCTTAGTTAATTGTAACCGATCAATTTTACCATTCTCGCTGAGTGGTAGTTTTTCAAGAATCTCAATGTGTGACGGGATCATATAATTTGGTAATTTCTTTTCGAAAACTTCTTTAATTAAACTTGGGTCAAGTAAGTGCTTGTCTTCAGGTCTTGCCTCTACAAATGCTACAATCCATTTATGTTCAGTTTCTCCTTCGACAACAACAGCTACAGCTGAACGGACTCCTTCCTGCATTTTAAGGCTTGCCTCTATCTCGCCTAACTCAATTCGATGCCCGTTTATTTGTACTTGAAAATCATTACGACCAAGAATCTCAATATTTCCATCAGGCAGATACCGGCCCATATCACCTGTAGCATACATTCGTTGGCCAGTTTTTGGATGTTTGATAAAGCGTTGATTAGTCAAAGCCTCATTACGCCAAAATCCCTTAGCAAGACCTATTTCACTACCATCATACATCTCACCTGGAACCCATACCGGCTGATCTGAAAGATGCTTATCCAATATGAAATATTTATGATTTGTTGTTGGACATCCATAAGGAATACTAACCCAGTTCGGATCGACATCCTCAATTGGGTAACTAATAGACCATACGATGGTTTCAGTCGGACCTCCTGCGCTTAGAATATTCACTTCAGGAGCGATATTACGTAAACGATTAGGCATTGTAATAGGGATAAAATCTCCTGACAGAATAACCTCTCGAAGACTTTTCAGTTGAAGCTCATGCTTACCTTCAACATATGATAACAAAATGTCCATGAATGCCGGAACCGAATTCCAAAACGATACATCATGTGCACGGATCATTTCCACCCAATGCGCTGGTTCTGGGTTCGGTGTAGGGTCAGGTACAACGTTACCTATGCCACATCCTATTGCAAACACGTCAAAGACAGAAGCATCATGTTGTAGAGATGAAATTGCGAATGCCCGATCTCCTTGACTGAGGTTACATCGTTGCTTAATATCAAACAGCATATTAACCACACCGCGATGTGCAACCATTGTGCCCTTAGGCTTTCCAGTAGATCCTGATGTGTAGATAACATATGCCAGATCATCAGATGTTTGAATACTCTCTAAAGGACTAGAATCAACTTCATCAAAATCGCAGTCCACACAGAATCGTTGCAATCCTTCTGGCCACTGTAGTCGCTGATTTACTTCTGACTGGGTAAGTATTATTGACACTTCCCCTTCCTTCAGCATGAAATCTAGTCGCTCTTGCGGCATACTCGGATCGATAGGCAGATAAGCTGAACCAGCAACGAGTACTCCGTAAACTGCAGCATACTGCTCCCACCCTTTGTCCATTACTATTGCTACCAACTCATTTGGCTGAGCACCGTTCTCTCGAATCTTTCGACCAATCTGATTTGCACGACAACTTAGCTCAGAATATGTAAGTGTGCTAGAACTTGAAATCACGGCCATTTTGTTTGGCTCATTTTGTGCAACTTGCATCATCATTTCATGAAGCATAAGGTCGGGTACGTCCCCATCTGTTGCGTTGATTACATCATGTTGTTCGATCTGCCATTGAGGTAGCATCTCGAAGCTTTCTTTACCCCAGTTCTCATCATGCTCAAGTTGACGTAAAATGTTGCAATAAACCTCGAACATATCATCAAGCATACCTTCTGGAAAGTGAGCATCTAAAGAATCCCAATTGAATCGAAGCTCGCCTTCAAATTCAGATATTTGAAAGTCCAATAGTACTTGTGGCGTCTGAGTGATAGCATGTACTTCACGGCCAAAGCTTGTCATTTCATGTCGTGTCGGGTTCCCCAATAAGCTTGTAACGACAATCGGCGCTAATGCACCTACACCCTTCTGTAAACGCATTAACTCACGCAAAACGCGGACACCACTAAATTGACGATGTTCTAAATCTCTAATTACTTGTCTTTGTATCGACTTAGCACGGTCAGTAAAATTGCCATCACTTTTTTCGATAGATACTAACAGATTATTTGTAAAGTCTCCAAGTACATTATTGATCTGAGGATGGACTGGTTTTCTGTCATATATAGGGAAATTGATGGTGAAGGCGTCATTCCCGCTCCATTTCCTTATTACTTCAGCAAAGGCAGAAACCATTATTATCGATGGCGTTACTCCGCGACGTCGCCCTTGAGCCTTAATTTCAGACCACTCTTTCTCTTTAACTACATATTCACGTGAATTGAACTTGATCTCAGTATTTGGATCAATTGCTGATATTTGCGGGAGAGAAGCAGCTGGTGGCAGATTAGGTAGGCGTTCCATCCAGTATTGTTTTGCCAACTGATACTCTTCTGTATCTTCAAGTTCTGACTCAACTTTGGTTATATAGTCTCTAAAAGTAACCTCTAGTGCAGGAAATACGTGATCAGGGTTATTGTAAACCTCTATCAAATCTGGCAGAATAATTTGAAAGTAACTCCAGGCATCCATAATCAGTAAATCAATGCTGGTGAACAATCGATAATAATTATCTTTTAGTTTAGCTACAACTACCTCTAATAACGGCCATTTGTCAGCAGGCAAAACTTGATGAGACATACGTTCCCGGATTTCGCTTAAAATTTCTTCTACTTTATCATCTGATTCCTCTCTTAGATCAACAACTTGTACCTCAAAAGGCGGAACCTCTCGAAGAACCTGCTGTGTTTCATCATGTGAGTGAAATACCGCTCTTAACATGTCATGTCTTTCGATGAGTTTTAACCATGCATTCTTGTATGCTTCAAGATTTAAATCATTCGATTCGTGCTCACAGTACGCATGACAACCAACATCACCAAACTCCACCGCATTGCCGCGCCCTATTAGTAAAGCTTGCTGCATATCACTAAGTCGAAATGGCTCGTATCGATTTTCTTCATCGTGCTTTAATATTTCAGTATTCATGAGCGTTTATCTCCTTTTTAATTTCAGGACTTTTAGATTTAAATTGGACAACTGTTTACTGACTAAGTTAGTGAATCAGAGAATAGTTTCTTTCTTCATTTGTGCTATATTTAGTGCCAACTCTGATAGTACGCTTGTCCCCAGCATAAGTTCAAAATCCATGTATACTCCTAGATCGCGTTCAATCGCATAGTGCATTTGGGCTAGAAGGAGTGAGTGTCCTCCTAATGCGTAAAAATCATCTTCAACACTTATTCTTCCCACTGGTAGAAACTCTCCCCATAGCCTCACGAGGTACTCCTCAATAGAATTGCTTGCCTTAACGTAGACAGATTTCTGTTTGAACAATTTGTCATAAATATCTAACAATTCACTTGGGGTGTTATTTTTATCAATCGAATCGACTATAATTAACTCCTCAGGAATTGGTACACTCGGTGATGTCTCACGCAGTTTACGTCGTAACAAGGAAAAGGCCATGGTATCACTTGCAGGAACAAGTAAAGCGATCAATCGTTCACTTGAACCTTTCCCAACCTGAAACACTTTGACTTCATTCACATCATCTAAAGCTTCAAATGAAGATACTATATGTTGGTACTGCAATGCTTCTTCCTTTTCTATAATCTCTTCGATCTCGTCGTTCATGTTATTCTCCATAGTCTCTTTTATTTTTTATGATTATGTTTAGTCCGCCCTGATTGTTTGTCTAGTCTATTAAGCATTAATAATTGGCATTAGGGTGTTCGCTGATTTCTGTACTGAGAAGTGATCTCCATCTATAAGATACTCTGTTACGTCACTATAACCTCGCCAGCCCAGTAGTTCATCAAAAGGCATGCCCTGATCATCACTCCATGCAAATGTTGTGATTGGACAGGATATTTTACGCACCGGAGGTTGATAGCTATCACACATTGCGAGATCTTTACGAAGAAGCTGGATAGCGTGTGGCATTAGTATCGATAATAGTTTAGGGTCACTCAACTCTGAAGTATTACTAAGCAAGTTGCTCGCTAATTCATCATCCGACAAATCCAAATGTACGGGTCCTCGATGGCTCGAATGAGGTGCTCGTGATGCAGAAACGTAAAAGTGATCAGGCATACGAACGTTTCGTTCCATAATCTTTAAAATGAGATCATATGCTATTAACGCTCCCATGCAATGCCCAAATATGACATATGGTCGATCAAGATATGGGAGAAGTTCGTTAAGCAAATCGTTTGATAGACTTTCTATTTCACTGTATTGTAAATCAGCAGATCTATTCTCTCGTCCAGGAAGTTGCACTGGACATATCTCAAATTTTTCAGATGCTGTTGGCCAGAGACGATATGCCGAGGCGCCAATCCCGGCAAATGGTAAACAAAATAATCTTGCTTTCGCATCGGGATTGAGTTCTCGAAGTAACCACCTTGATGATTGTGTCATAATTTCACGTCCACCAATTCTTGTGATTCGCTATTATCTTCGATACTATGAGACTTTTCTTGCTGCTCAATCAGCTCTAAAACTTCAGCTTCGGTCAATTGTTCGATACGATCTAGCAGAGATAGTGCATGATCTTGATTTAGTGTGTTATTTGTCAATTGATCAATTACATTGGCAAGAGAATAAACGGTTGTATTTTCTAGAAAATTCTGTAATGTCAAATCAATACCAAATTGTTCACGAAATTGCATTACCATCTGTGCAGCCATAACAGAGTGGCCACCAACAGCAAAGAAGTCGTCCGTTCTTTCTATTTGATTGATACCGAGTTCATTTGACCATGCTTTGGCAATCGTAAGTTCAGTAGTAGACATTTCTGATTTGGAAGAAGCACTCGTTAGTAATTCTGATTGACTTATAATTGCACTTTCGCTTACCGTTTTACTTTCTCTAATTGGCTGTTTATACATCGTCGGGCAAAGAGCAGATAAGCGTAATTCAGGTTGCTGAGCTATGGCTTCGACAATCTGCACATAATCATGAGATAAAGCTTCTGCAGTTTCCCTTCGAAAGAGATCAGTACAATAGTCAAATCTCCCAAAGAGACCATCAGGTTGTTCGTCAATAGCTAGTTCAAAGTCGAATTTCACGGTTGGTGTTGAGACCCCATCCCAGCTTATATCAAGATCAGAAGTCAATTTAATATCATTATCTAGTAGAGGGGTGCTACCATAAATAAACATGGTTTGGCACAATGGCGGTCGTCTATGATCACGTTCTGGTGCAAGCTCTTGAATTAATTTACCAAACGGGAGATCCTGATGTGCAATAGCTTCTAGTGTCACGTGACGTACTCGTTCCACCAACTCAATAAATGTCGGATCTCCAGACATTTTCGTACGAATCACGATGATATTTACGAAAGAACCAATGAGAGATTCTACCTCTGATTTGGTTCGCCCGGTAATTCCAGTACCTAGAACACATTCATTTTGACCTGTACGACTTACAAGTAATAATTGATAGGCCGCTAGCAATATAGTAAATGGTGTGACACCACAACGCTTGCTGATCTTTGATATATTATCTGCTGTTTGTTTCGAAATAGAAAATAGACAGGTGTCACCTCTCATACTCTGAATAGCTGGTCGCGTAAAATCTGTTTCTACTCTCAAAGGCTCACAGCCATCTAGTTGCTCTTTCCAATAATTCAAGATCCGTTCATACGTCTCACCACTAAGATTTTCTCTTTGCCAGATAGCAAAATCACCAAATTGAATAGGAAGTTCGTCAAGATCAATTTTCTCATCACGATAGAAAGAGCCATATAGAGATATTAACTCGCGAATTATTATACTTAGCGACCATCCATCTGCTATTGCATGGCTACCAACCCAAAGTAAAACATGGTCGAGTCCAGCCTCATCAAGCTGTAAAAGATGTACGCGATAAAGCGGCCCGTCAGCAAGATTCAATGTAGTTTGCATGAATTTTTTTGCAAACTCCATAGCTGAGTTTTGAGGATCCTTCTCTTTACTCAAGTCCGTTACAGGTAGTTCCATGGAACGCACCGGTGCTATGACCTGAACTACCTTCCCTTCACGCAGCTGTAGGGTTGTTCTCAACGATTCATGTCGCTTTTCAATCTCGTTCAGAGATGCAGTTAGTGCCGTCACACTAAGCGGCCCTTTTAAATTGAAACGAAATGGGACATTGTAAGTTGGTAAATCAGGAGAGAGCTGTTCCAAATACCACATTTGTTCTTGCCAAAACGATGCTATTGGCTCTGTATACGCTACACGTTGATGAGTTAATTTCTCTTTAGATAAATTTGCATGACTAGTTGCTTTACCAGTTCGTAAACGAGCAAGAACTTGTGATCGTTCCTGAGAGGAGAGTTGACCGAGTGTTTTAATGAAATTATCAATATTTGATAAATTGTCCACGTAGATACCTTCTTCCATTAATTTACTGATTTCAACTTTTTATTTTATAAAAGGATTGGCTTGAGACATAAAAGCAAACAATCTTAAATTCAACTTATCTTCATGCCTATTAATTCACCTTATAAAAAAGCTTTCTAGTAAGAAAACGCCATAACTTCGTTATACCTCGACTGTTATTTCTATCTAATGAAAGTTCTTTCGCTAGTAAACTAGCTAATTGCATGGCTTCATGTTTAACGAAATAGTGATTTCCTCTAGAAATCCTTGAACTCTTAACATTTGTTGCAAAGGCTTTCCAATCCGCAGCACGATTTTCCTGTTTATTTGTTATGACGTCACATTCTCCTAATACACAATGAAGTGGTGTACGTAACTTGATAGATGGTTCTTTATAATTTTTCTCGAAAAACCTTGCATGCTCTAACATGTCATGTCTTACTGCAGCGATAATTTCTTTAGTCTCTCCGTAATTGAGCGCCCCGTCGAATCCACCAATTGACTGAAGATACATCTCCAACTCGTTTTCTGAAGTCGAATTACTGCGTTCTCTAGATCCCACTGGATCAATATCAGGTAAAGCAGCACCTACATACAAAGTGTGAACCTCACGTCCATGCTTTTCCAACAATTGCGTCAGATAAACTGCTATGGTTGATCCTGAACATTGTCCATAAATTGCTATCGGACCATCAATCTTCTCTATAATTTCACGACAACATTTCTCAGCTATATCTTCCCAAGACATATACGATTCACCACGTCGTCCTGGATCATGTCCTGGTAAAGCAACTGACCACAGTGCTATATGGGATGGAAGTGAATCAGCTAACGACTGATAGACAGTAACATTCCCACCTCCATAAGGAATACACACCAACGAAATGTTATGATCTGACTCAGGTGTTAAACGATAGAGTAACTCAGCTTGAGATGAGACTGAACTTCTTAAATAGTTCGCTATCATACGAACTGTGCGCTGTTTAAATAATTCTACAACAGGTAGTCCCCCTTCAATGCTTCGAGATAACCGAATTGCAGAGAATGAATCGCCACCTATTTCAAAGAAATCATCATCAATTCCTATATCATCAATTCCTAGAATCTGCTTCCACGTATTTAGAATACTTGCTTCCAGTGTGTCTGTTGGCTCTTGTAGAGTCGCTTCGTTTATTTGAGGTGTAATCTTTTTCAAAGCAAGACGATCCACTTTTCCACTTCGATTTTTTGGAAGACTATCGATTCCTCTAAAGGAAGAAGGTATCATATATATCGGTAAAATTTGTGTGAGATA
Organism: Fictibacillus marinisediminis; assembly: GCF_023149135.1. Classification (NCBI taxonomy): domain Bacteria; kingdom Bacillati; phylum Bacillota; class Bacilli; order Caryophanales; family Fictibacillaceae; genus Fictibacillus; species Fictibacillus marinisediminis. The sequence goes on from NZ_JAIWJX010000002.1 coordinate 3,721,112, forward strand.
CTCGCGCAAATTTATCTCTACGACATCTCTATCCATTACGGGCACATAATACGCTATCAATGATGAGCCTCGTTTATCATTGGAATTTACAACTACAACAGCTTCTTTGATATCTTTGTAAGAACCTAGTGCAGATTCAATATCACTCAAATCCACACGTAACCCATGAACCTTAGCTTGAAAATCTATACGTCCGATAAGTTCAAGATTGCCATCTTTACGCCAACGCGCAAGATCACCTGTTCTAAAAAGTCTTTCTGGTTGATTTCCCCGTAAGTTATAATTGATAAAGCGTTTTTGAGTAAGTTCTGGCAGACCAATATATTCACGTGCTAGCCCAACCCCTCCGAGGTATAGCTCGCCTGGAACCCCTACAGGTGTTGGCTGCATCCATCGATCAAGAACATAGACATGCTGGTTGGCCATTGGTTTACCGTATGGAATACTGGTCCAATGTTCTTCAATTTTATCAACCGAATAGATTGTTGAGTGAATTGAGGATTCTGTAGCACCACCAAGAGCAATAACTTTTACATTAGGTGCATACTTACGTAGTCTCTCGGGTATTGATACTGGTATCCAGTCCCCTCCCAGTAAAACTAAACGTAAATTTGGCAAATATATATCATTAGCCCGTTCAAGTTCTTCAACTAGTAATTCAAGTAAGGCGGGTGCTGAGTTCCAGATTGTGACTTCATTTTTACGCATCAAATCTAACCAATGTGTAGGTTCTCTCAAGGAATCAGAATCTGGGATCACTAACGTTCCTCCCGCGATTAGCATTCCCATCGTTTCATAGACAGACATATCAAAGCTAGGTGATGAAAGAAAAAGTATCCGATCTTCTTTACTCACTGCAAATCTTTGATTTATATCCAGAAGATTATTTAGAGCACCTTGATGTCTAATTGCAATTGCTTTAGGTTTTCCGGTAGATCCGGAGCTACAAATAACGTATGCAAGCGACTCGCAACTACTAGCATTATTTTGCTTATTATTTAATTGTGAATTCCCAACTTTTTGATTTAAAGCGAAATTGTTCTGAGTAAAATCATCTACGTATACCATCTGTAAAGATTCGTTATGTATTGATTCGGCCTCATTCTTACGTCGACTGATAAGAATCCGAGCGCCAACCTGTTGCATTGTATTAATAAGATGAGTATCAGTGTGATGTGACGGATCAAGGGGTACATATGCACATCCGGATTTAAGTATGGCAAGAACCGCTATGACAAATTCTGGTGAGCGTTCTATTGAGATTGCAATTACTTCTTCTGGCTTGGTGCATACGGTGCGAAGATACGACGATAATCTTTCAGCGGCCCTGTTAAGGTCACCATAACAAAGAGTCTGATTGCCAGATATAATTGCAGTAGCATCGCTCTGTTTTTCTACTCTATGTCTAAACGTCTCATGTAGCGTTGTATTGGAGGAAAGATCTAAAGCTGTGTCGTTCCATTCTACTAAAATGGTGTCTCTTTCCTTGGCACTCAATAACGGTAGTTTAGAAAGACATACCATTGAATTCTTAGCAACCTCTTCGAGAACATTCAGATAATGCTCAATTAGGCGCTCAATAGTATCTGCCTCAAATAAATCCGTACTGTATTGTATATGTCCATACACACCCTCTTCAGTCGGTCGAGCACTCAACAATATATCGAACTTTGTTGTGATAAAACTTGGATCCAACCAAGTAGCATCCAATCCATTGAATTCGGCAACTTCCGAAGGTGTCTCGTCTAACATGAACATCACGGAAGCCAAGGGATTACGATCAGCCGATCGATGTGGGTTCAGCGCCTGTACAAGTAAGTCGAATGGATATTCCGAATTTGCATATGCCTCTAATGAGTTAGTACGAACTAGTTGTAACAATTCTTGAAAACTTGGATCATCATCAAATTGAGTACGTAGAATTATTGTGTTAACAAAAAAACCAATTAAACCTTGGAGTTCTGATCGATCACGTCCAGTAATTGAGCACCCAAGCGATATATCAGTCTGACCCGTATAACGTGCTAATACTACTTTAAAAGCAGCGAGCATTACCATATATAGTGATGCTCGCTCCTCCTTAGCTAGTTCTTGTAAAGCAGTTACTAACTCTTTTCTTAAATTAAAATGTACCTGCGCCCCTTTATGTGATATGGTCGGAGGTCGTGGATGATCTGTTGGAAGATTGATAACTTGTAAATTTTCTAATTTATCCTTCCAAAAATTAAGAAGATTTACACCTACAGGACCTTTGAGACGCTCATGCTGCCATAGTGAGTAGTCGGCATATTGAATCGGTAACTCTGGTAGAGTGTGACTTTCTTCTCCTAAACCTGCATTATATACAGCAGCGAGTTCACGAAAAAGAATTCCAATTGACCAATGATCATTAGCGATATGATGAATGTCTACAATTAAAACATGTTCCTCTGAATTCAGACAAATAAGTATTGATCGCATAATTGGACCTTTGCGAAGATTAAATGGTGTTGTAGCATCTTGTGCTATCACCTCTTCAATAGCTTTTTGCTGTTCTGAAGATGGTAATTTCGATAAATCATATTGTTTAAGTTCCAAAGGGATATCATCATGGATGATTTGAATGGGCACTCCATCATGCATATCATACGTTGTCCTAAGAACCTCATGTCTTCTGACAACTGCATTTAAACTATTAATTAGCGCTTCTTTGTTTAAACAACCTTTAAGGCGTATTGGCACAGGACACGTGTAAGCAGGATTACCCGGGTCCAGTTCATCAATGAACCATAAGCGCTGTTGCGCATGCGACATATAAACATTTTCATCTCTTGGATATTTTGAAATTTGATTTGCGTTTAATTTATTCTTCAATAGTAAAGAATTGAAAAGTGCTTTACGATCTTCAGGCAATCTTGATATACGCTCTGATATTTCACTCATAAACCGTTCCCACTTTCAAAGAGAAATATATATAATCTTCCAATTTAAGCTACATTTTCAGATGTCTTACGCAATAGACTCTGCATTTTCAGATGCCTTACGCGATCGACTTAGATGACGATTAACGACTGCAATACATATAACCGATAAAAGTGCACAAATAAAGAACACCATACCCAATCGCATATCGCTATGAGGCAGTACACCCACCTGTTTTGCCATTAATCCTAAGACACTAGTAGCAAACGCAGGTCCAATTACGACCATTAACGTACGCACAGACATTAAAGAACCTATGGTCATTCCTTGTTCTGTCGGCTTCGTTGCTTTTGACACTATCGCTAACAATGCCGGACCTGTTAAATATAATGGAATCGTTAATACAATAATCGGGAACATCATCCATCCCTGTGGAACAAGACCATACAATGCGAATCCAACAGCACCCGTGAATAGACCAATAAGAACTGTACGTTCCTCACCAAATTTATCCACAAACACTTTCATTAAACCACCCTGGGCAATAGCCGTGGCTACTCCAACACATCCCAGCGCGATACCGTTCATGTTCGCATCCCAGCCAAAACGGAAGTTTGTGTATAGTACCCAAGATTCAATCATCATTGCAAATGCTAACTGAAATAGAACCCATACAACAATTAAAAGACCAATATCACGTCGACGAACCAATACCACAAAAGCGGATACTGGGTTTGCGCGTCGCAGTGAGAATGAAGCGCGTTTTTCCTTCGGAAGTGACTCTGGTAGCATGAAAAGACCATAAAGCCCATTGACAAGTGCTAATACTCCGACCACATAGAATGGTAAATTGATATTGATATCTCCTAACCAACCACCTAATAATGGACCTAGGATGAAACCCATTCCAAACGCTATACCGAATTGACCAAATACCTTAGCTCGATCCTCAGGTTTTGTTATATCAGCAGCATAGGCATTGGAAACAGCATCAGTCGATTGTGTGGCACCAGCTATGATACGAGCGAACAACAACATTCCTAACGACGAAACAGTTCCAATCATAAAGTTACTAGCCGCAAGACCAAACATCGACAACACAAGAATTGGTCTACGTCCAAATTTATCACTGAGTGCTCCCAACAAAGGCCCTAGGAAGAACTCCATCATTCCATAACTTACAGCTAGAGCACCATACCAAAGGGCTTGAGTTTGAGGATCTGTTGTATGTGAGCCGATTAGAATTGGCAACACTGGAATAATGATTCCCAAACAAAACATGTCAATAAAGACTAAAGATAGGATAAATGGCATTCCAGGTTTTCTCTTTGAAGAACTGTTAGTTGAACTCATATCTAATATCTCCTTAGTTTTTATAATGGTTTAGTTTAAAATATTAATAATGATTTCATAACAAAACTTGTTGCTTCTCATAATGAGGTAATGGATAGCGTCTGCATAAATCTATGACACTATTCTTTACTTCATCTACTACATAAGACTCGATTCTATAGTCTGTGTCATTAATTGGCTCAACTCTAGAAAGTACTTTGTCGATAAGTGTCGCGCAATCTTTCATGGCTGCATCCATGCCTCGTATGGCTAGTGAGTTGGTTCCAAACCGAATTCCACTTGTTACTAACGGTCCTCTTTTGTCACCTGGTATTTTGTTTTTATTAACAATAATTCCACTCTCTTCAAGTACATTTTCAGCAATTTTTCCTGATAAACCGCGTTTGCCGATATCAACTAATACCATATGATTATCAGTACCACCAGTTAGTACACAATAGCCTAAGTCTGACATCACTTCCCCAAATTCACGAGCCATGCTCACAATATTTTGTGCAAGTGTTCGAAATTGAGTAGTATTAACAATTGCTAAAGCGCGTGCTTTAGCTGCAATACCGCTTAGTGTCGGTGTACCTTGCATTTTTGGAAATACCCCACTATGAATAACTTCGGCTAGTGTTTTTGATCCTGATATTTGAGTATCCCAGTCTCTTCCACTCATAATCAGTCCACCACGAGGGCCATACAATTGTTTATAAGTACTAGTTGTAGTGAAATGTGCATGATCAATTGGACTTGGGTGAACGCCGCTGGCAACTAAGCCAGCAATGTGGGATATATCTGCAAGTAGGAATGCTCCAATCTCGTCAGCAACTTTTCTAAAACGTTCAAAGTCAATTACCCGAGTATAGGCACTCGCACCACAAATAATTAAATGAGGTCGATGACGTTTTGCTAAATCAAGTACTTGATCATAATCAATGCGTCCCGTTTCGTCGAGTCCATATGCGAATGATTCAAAAACCTGGCCAGAAAAAGAGGCACGCGATCCATGAGTAAGATGCCCACCACTATCTAAGTCGAGACCAAGAACACGATCACCTGGACGAAGAATGCTGAACATGACAATTTGATTAGCACTCGATCCGGAGTGTGGCTGAACATTCACATAGCGAGCACCAAAGGCTAACTTTGCTCGTTCGACTGCTATTTTCTCTACTTCATCGATATATTTGCAACCACCGTGAAAACGTCGCCCTGGATAACCCTCTGTCGTGACATTGGTCAATATTGATCCTTCACATGCCAGAACTGAGGGATCTGCGACGCTGGATGAAGCAACCATGGACAATGTGTTCACTTGTCGTTGATGCTCTAAATCTAGTAAAGCAAATAGCTCTGGATCCTCATTTGCTAATCGAATAACTCCGTCACTTGCGAATTCCTCCATAAAACTTTCTCTAATTCTGTAATCCTCCAAATGCATCACTCCTTTCTTTAATAGAAACTAAACTAATGCTCACAAAAATTAATTTGCAAACATCGCTTTACTAAGAAATATCACTACTTTTCATTGTTCCGTTTTAGTATAAAGATAAAAAATTCTTTAATCCGTTACTTTAAATATTTGTTTTCTGTACTATCAGGTGATTAAAAGTTACTTTTTGTACATCTAAGGTATTGGGTCAATTATCTGTGTTTTGTATTCATCTAAAATTGCTAGATAAAATATGAAGACTTCAATTTAAAACTGAATATCTTTCGGAAAGCATCGGGCATCATGTAATAATATCTGAAATAGAAAAAAGACAGCCTATTCAGCTGTCTATATAATGCGTATTATCCTATTGCTTTACTCTATGATGTTCCATCTCGTCCGATTTCTCTTTAGGCATATTAAATACTACGGGCGTTAGATGTTTTCAATTGAACTATATCAAAAAAAACGATGCTAATTAACGAAAGCTTTTCACTTTCGACAACCAGCATCTCTAAACGGACCTAAAGTTCTTAACTCACCAAGTCATCCAAACAAATGATTTCGCTTCCTTTACTTTCATAATACTCTATCATACCGTCAATTTTTTTCTTATCATAACTGGTAATGCAATCTGATAGTACACTAACTCCATAGTTGGATTTACGCAAGTTATAGCAAGTTGACTTAACACAAGCAATAGCATCTGCTCCAGTAATGTAGAAATCTTCTATTTCATTTTTACTAATAAAGTCTGCAAATTCTTCACTTGTTAATGCGTTTCCTTTATATTTTGTAAAAACATTTTCTGATACAATTTTTAAATCTGGAACTAATTCGGCACCTCGTGTACCTGTTTTGAAAGTTCTCGTACCGGCTGACAAATTCTCATGTCTTATATAAACAACATGAATCTTATTTTCAACCGCCCAATCAATTGATTTATTGATATTGTCAATGATGTCTTTGTAATTCTTTGTTATATCATTTTGAATATCAATTACTACTAAAGCTTTGTTCTGCATAATACTTCCTCCTAATAAATGCTTTATTATTTAACTTGAAATCAACAGTGTGATAACAAGATAAAATATGTACAGTTAAATATTAACAGTTATATTTTTACAAGAAAAGAGACTTTAGTTTTAAATAATCTATTATATTGCACTTTAAACCTCAAGTTGGATCGGATACATTGGAACAAGTTCGCCATAACCATGTAAATTCATCCTATCAATACATATGCGGCTGCGTGTGGGGAAAAATTCAATTCCGCTTGTTTTATCGTAAAGTTCAAAAAAATTAATATACAATATCCGTTCTAAAAAGAAACAGATTAATGATTCCTCTTGTTTTAGTATATGTGTAGATGATGTATTGATAGATTCAAATTCAATGTTAGGGATTATGAATTTTGAAGCAAATACAAGCGGGCCAATTTCAATCTTGCTCTGAGTCACATTTAAGAACAGAATACGTTCACTCTTTTGCACCCACAGCTTATCTTTCTCATAATCTCTTCCTTTTGTAATTACAATGTCATATTTATCTTTCTTTATATCGTCATTCTCTTCAGTAACGTTCAGAAAAGGTATTTCGGAAAGTAATTTTGACAGATGTGGCAAAGAGTTGCCCAGAGATAAATACACATCAAAAATTTTTTTATCTATAATGATCTCTTCAACTCGATTTATATACTCTTCAAACAAATCTCTGGAGATCATTACTGGTAAGAAAAACTCAGTATACTGCCTTATAAATTTAAACAGTGATTTCATTCTATTATCGGAACAAGAAGTAAAACCAAATGGAAATGAGTTAATTAGTTTATCCATCTCTAATGACTCTAAAGATCCATCTGTTTCATCACTCTGCCCGTAATACATGATTTGTTTAAACTTATCCAAATCAATTCCGTTATCCTTAAATGTAACTAATGCACTATTTGATATACTGTTTTTTATAATGATAATATTTGCTTCTTTCACTATTTGAAATTTATGATTTAAAAAGTTCATTTGACACCTACCCTAATAAAAATGCATAAAGTACAGTTTGTTTTTCATTTATAGTATTGTTTAACGCAGTATCATAAAAACTTCCCAATGGGACACTTTGTATTCCCATATATTGAGATACCAATTGTATATTTTGTCCAATGTGACCGGCTTCTTGCTGAACTAATTTATAGGAAATATCATGATATTTTTTTGAAATGGAGTTTAAATCAACAGTAAGAACTATAGAAAACTGTGCTGTATCAGCTAAATATTTCTGTATAAAAGCAGTATTAATTTTTTCCCACGGTTCATATTTCTTTATCATTAAATTGCCAGTATCACAATTCACTTCCCCGATGTTTCCGAATACGATCATTTCTGAATCTACGTTTTTTTCATTCAATAAAATGTGAATTCTAATATTGTATTCAGATCCTCCTGATGGATAATTGCGTTTACGTCTTTTTCCATCACCACCAATGAAAGCCAAATTACAAAATTTTGAAATCAATTGTTTATTAATTTTCTGGTTATTCTTAAAGTGACTAACACATGTTTTTCTTTCATATAGTGTTTTTTCAAATGAGTTATCCATATCCAGTGAATATTCTAACTTGATTAAAGGATAATTATCATTTGTCATAGGTTTTCTATTTTGATGCCTATAAATTTGTGAAAAAGAAAACTCCGGTTCATTAATGGAGCTCATATGATAGTCCAAAAATGTCTCCTCTATATTTGGTGAGAAATTCCATTTCAACATTTAATCTTCTCCCCTAATCACTTGTTTTCAAGGAAATACTTATGTGAATAAACTCTTATTTCTAATCAAATTTGAATTTATAACATGCTGCAAAGAGATTTTATATCAACTTTACCATTTTTCGTCAGAGGTATTTCTGGAATCGAAATAATACGATTAGGTATCATATATAAAGGCAATTTCTTTGATAATTCAGAACGTATTTGTCTCTTAATATCTGGATTATCCTTACAAACTATAGCGCTTATTAATCGTGTACGACCAGTTTGCATCTTTTCGATAAAAGCAACTGAGTTTGAGACATCAGCTTGCCTATTAATATATTTTTCTATTTCTCGTAAATCTATTCTATAACCATTATGCTTAATTTCACTTGTAACTCTTCCTACTATATAAATGAGATTGTCCGTTCCCAAGTAACCTAAATCTCCTGTTTTGTATATTATTTCCTTCAGTTCCTCGTTCCAAACAAACGAATCATTCGTTTGTTTTTCACTAAGGTAACCCTTTGCAAGCCCTTTTCCTGCTATACAGATTTCTCCTAAAACCCGAAAATCACACAAGTCCCCTTTTGAATCGATAATATATAGCTCTTGGTTAGCAAGCGGCACACCATATGGTATAGTAGAAACATTTTGATAAGAAGAACAATCATAGTAATTTGACCAGATGGAAGCTTCTGTTGCTCCCCCTAAAGCATATAATTGGATACGATCATAACTACAAAATAACTCTTCAACTGTTTTCTTCGGTACGAAATCCCCGCTAACTAATATCCCTCTCAAATTTTCAAATTTATACTTTAGTAAAAATTCTTTCGCTAAAGCAGGTGTTGAATTCCAAATGCTGATTTTATTGTGATAGTCATTTTCAAAAAACCAAGTACTATCGTAGGCTTCCACAAAAACAACCGACATTCCACAAATTATCGATCCGAAAATGTCAAAAATGGAAAGATCAAAATACAAATTTGAAATATTCATTACTGTATCTTTTTGAGTGATATTAAACTTTTCAAGAATATCATAAACCGTATTTAGAGCTGCTTTTTCTGTAATTATTATTCCTTTAGGTTGTCCTGTTGTTCCCGATGTGTGTATTACATATGCTTCTTCTTTATCGATGTGAACATTTATATCAGATATCTTGGTTAATTCACCATTTTTAAAATAGATGTAGTTTTGTATACTTGAAAGAATTTCTTCGGTTTTTTCATCTCCAAAACTCTCATTGACCACACAAAAAGAATCATTAGTTAATATGCAGGCAAAAATGCAAACAATAGAATGAATATTTTTTTTTCCATTGAATGCAATACGTACTTTATTTTTTTTATGCTCTTTTTTTATTCTCCGAATTTCCTCGGCTTTATTTTGGGCCAAATCAAATATTTGGTTGAAGGTATATTCAGTGTTATTAATAGTTGCAAATACTTTTTCTGGATATTTGTTTGCTGTTTTTTCTAAGTGTTGCTTTAATGTATTGAATTTAAAATCGATCTTACTTGTTTGAGAATTGTATTTCTCGTATTTTGAAATTAATTCGGACTTCTTTGAAAGAGTATAATTGCTAATAACGTCTTCAGTTGAGTTTAAAAATCCAAAAATTAATGAGCAGTATTCAGAAAACATTGTATCAATTATAGTTGTGTCAAACATATCACTTCGATAGTTCCAAGAAATATTCAATTCTTCTCCTATGTTTTTTACCTGAAAATCTAGATACGTCTCTAGATTCGGTGAAAAACAATAATCTTCCTTTAATACATTATCAAACAAATCAGCTTCTTCATTAAATAACAATGATGTAAAAGATACAGGAGTAATTGCAGAAAGGGACTTTTTTTTCATCTCACGTATTACTTCCGTTGTTTCAAAATACTTATATCTTGAAGCCTGATCAAGACTTAACTTAAGTCTTTGAATATTCTCTTTGAAGGATTTATCGAAATCAAAACTTGTCTGCAATAAAAATGAAGATGTGAAATTACCGATTATTTTATGATATTCTTTCCCTTCTGGACGATTAGAATAATATAAATTAATTGAGAAATTTTGCTCTTTGGACCATTTAGAGAGAATTAGTGAATATGAAGTGAGGAGGATACTCGTCACAGAAGTGGATAGCTCATCTGCCTTTTTTTTAAGTAGTTCATAAAGATCCTTCTTAATACTGCATTCTTGACGTAAAAAATCTATAGCCATCGTTTGTTCCGTCTGATAATTAATTTGAGGAGCTGGATAGATATTTTCAATGTTATTTATGTAGTAATCTTTTGACTCTATATATCTTTCACAACTTCTTGTTTCTTGATAAAAGTTTTGTATATGCAACAATTCATTTGAATAATCATTACCTGACATAATTGGATTAGATAAGAACATCTTTAACTGTTGTATAAGCTCGGAAACGCCTAGTCCATCTGTAATAAGAAGATCTATACTTAAAAAAATTCTAAGGCCTTCTTTCTCTTCAATCGCTTCTATTGTAAAGAGAGGGTAATCTTTCATTCCATATTTCTTTTGAGATAATTCTTTTCTCTTCAGTTCTACTAATGAAGAATCAAAGTGCTGATTCTCATGAACTGGAATTTTATATTTTAAAACTTCTTCGATAATAAAATTCTCATTATCAAAAATCCTCGCATTTAGCATAGGTTGAGATTCAATTAACTTTTCAAAAGCCTGTTCAAAATCTCTAATGTGACCATTATATATAAATTCTATGTAATGGTTCGTACCTACTCCTTCTCGAGAGTCATTATCTTTAAACATTAGATATTCTTTTTGTAGTTCTGTCATTTTAATATGCATGTTGTATCCTTCTCCTTATTAGAAAGTTCACTTGTTTAACCTCAAAAAGAAGGTATTTGTTTAAAGAGTAAACAAAGTTACATTCCGTGTTTAGTAGAAAATACATTAAAAAATAGGTGAATAGAATACAAGATCACAAAAGAGATAAGAAACATTTATTCCTCCAATGTGATCTCATATTTCAAAAAATATTCTAGCTTACGACTAATACTCTTTCTGCCAGATCATCAGCGAACTCACCAATTGTCTCAGTCAACATAATGCTTTCAATAGATACTTTTATCGATAAC